>NZ_JBIVGA010000002.1:0-517380 GCF_044748405.1 Pseudomonas sp. NPDC089996
TCTCCCACGGTCTGTACTGCTGCGAACAGTCAGAAGCGAGCTATGTCCCTCCTCCTCCCTTCAAGTCCTACCATACAAGCGGGTTTACCCGCGAAAGGGCCGGCTCAGCCAAGCAGTTCTTTCAGGCCGTGCAACTCTTGTTCAGTCACCGCCACCCCTTCCCGCTCAGCCACTTCGCGCTCACGGTAGCGGCGCTCGCCCGGCATGCGCGACAGCCCGGCGCCTTGCATATGCTCGACCAGGTCCCGGCTGCGCAGGGCAAACCGGTCACCTTCGGCCTTGCCCGGGTCGATAACGATGATCAGCTGCCCGGTCCAAGGGGTTTTCGCCCCAGGGTGGCCCGACCAGTCGAACTCCCAGGAGAAATGCCCGCCGGTCAGCGCCGCCGCCAGCAACTCGACCATCATCGACAGCGCCGAGCCCTTGTGCCCGCCAAACGGCAACAGCGCGCCGCCTTCGAGAATCGCCTTGGGGTCGGTGGTCGGCTGGCCCTGGGCATCCACGCCCATGCCTTCGGGCAATCGCTGGCCGGCGCGTGCGGCAATCTGCACGTCGCCATGGGCCATGGCGCTGGTGGCCATGTCGAAGACAATCGGATCATGCCCGGCGCACGGCGCGGCGAAGGCGATCGGGTTGGTACCGAACAACGGCTTGCGCGCACCGTGGGGTACCACGCAGGTCATGCTGTTGACCACGCTCAATGCCACCAGGCCCTCATCGGCAAAGGGCTCGACATCGGGCCACAGCGCGGCGAAATGGTGCGAATTGTGGATCGCCAGCACGGCGATGCCGGCGCTGCGAGCCTTTTCAACCAGCAGCCCCCGCGCCGCTGCCAGGGCAGGCTGGGCGAAGCCACCGGCGGCATCCACGCGCACGTAGCCGGGTGCCACATCGGTCACTTGCGGTGTGGCATGGCCATCGACCCAGCCGCTGGCCAGGGTCGAGACGTAACCGGGGATACGAAATACGCCATGGCTGTGGGCGCCATCGCGCTGGGCGCTGGCGCAGTTGTGGGCCAGCACGCTGGCCACCGCTTCACTGCAGCCGTGGCGCTGGAAAATCGCTTGCAACAGCCCCTGCAGTTCGTCGAAGGGCACGCGCACTAATGGGCTGGCGGAGGGTGCGGACATCTGTAGCTCCTTTCTTGGAATTGGAATGACGGGACGTTTCTGCCGCTCGATGGGTTATGCCAACCTCGGGGTACGCAATGCAAGGCCTGGAGGGCAACTGGTGGAATGCGATTATTGCAGCGCTGCAATGAACCAACTGCGTCGTTAAATATAATTGACCTTACCCCCTGCCAAACCCTTGCCGGCTCAGGCTCGCAAGGGGTCAGCCCCCGAATTTAGGCGCCTTAACCGCTTTTTGCTCGTTTGACATATCGAACGGCTCTGGCAAGCTATCTACAAGCCCCGACCGGAATCTTCCAGTGACGAGCCGGCAGTGCTCGGGGTTTCAGGTAGCACATCTTGGCCAACGGCCGTGCACCTGCACAACAACGACAGGCAGAGCCCTGTCATAAGGTGACATATGTCCAACAGCAACATTGGCAACAAGCAACCTTCCCTGCGCAAACCCGTCGTCCTGATGACCATGGGCAGCCAAGAGCGCAAAGGCCATGACTATCAGGTCATGACCCACAAATACATCACCCCGCTGGTCGACTTCGCCGATTGCGTCCCGGTCCTGGTGCCCACCTGCTGTGGCATCGAAGACCTCGAGACCTATCTGGACATGGCCGACGGCGTGTACCTGACCGGTGCCGGCAGCAACATCGACCCGGCCCTGTACGGTCAGGAGAACGAAACCCCCGGCAAGGGCCAGGACAAGAACCGCGACCTGTTCGACATCCCGCTGGTCAAGGCTGCGATCAAGCGCGGCCTGCCGATCTTCGGCGTTTGCCGTGGCATGCAGGAAATCAACGTTGCCCTGGGCGGCGACATCTACCAGAAGGTCTACGCCGAGCCTGGCTTCAACGACCACCGGGAAAACCCGGAAGATCCGGTAGACGTGCAATACGCCCAGGTGCATGGTGTGAAGATCAAGCCAGGCAGCTGGCTGCGTGAGACCCTGGGTACCGACGAGATCCGTGTGAACTCGCTGCATGGCCAGGGCCTGCGTAACCTGGGTGCCGGCATCGAACCGATCGCCCACGCCGAAGACGGCCTGGTCGAGGCGATCCACGCCCCGAGCCTCTCGCCGTTCCTGTTTGCCGTGCAGTGGCACCCGGAATGGCAAGCGGCGAAGAACCCTGATTCGATCAAGATCTTCAAGGCCTTCGGTGATGCCTGCCGCGCCCAGGTGCGCAAAAGCCAGATCAAGCGCCAGCAGGCTGCCTGACACTCGGTTTCAGCTTCGTTAGCTTTGATCGCGGGGCGGCGCAAGGTCGCCCCCGCTTCCCCGGTCACCCTCTGCTGGTCCCAGAATACTTCCCGTGGAAGCGGGCGGCGGGCTTGTGCCTGTCTCCGCGATCGTTTTTTCCTTCCCCCCTGAAGAGATACGATGACTACTAAGTGATAGTCGTCAGATTTTCTGCGCCTGCGAGTTCGAGCGCCGCCCGCGCGGCGCTCGATATCCGCACCAAAACAAATCTTGAACCGATCACCTGGGCGCCCTCACAAAAATTTTCTGCAGGGGGACTAGTCATCGTGCAAGTTGTACGATAACTTACCTCCAACGCAGAACAACACCCTACACCCCAAGCGCCACAGGATGCCTACAACAATGAATCCACAAGAACTGAAATCCATCCTCTCCCACGGCCTGCTGTCTTTCCCGGTCACCGACTTCAATGCCCAGGGCGACTTCAACCAGGCTGGCTACATCAAGCGTCTGGAATGGCTCGCCCCGTACGGCGCCAGCGCCCTGTTCGCCGCCGGTGGCACCGGCGAGTTCTTCTCCTTGGCTGCCAGCGAATACAGCCAGGTAATCAAGACCGCAGTCGACACCTGCGCCAAATCGGTGCCGATTCTCGCCGGCGTCGGCGGCTCCACCCGCCAGGCCATCGAATACGCGCAAGAAGCCGAGCGCCTGGGCGCCAAGGGCCTGCTGCTGCTGCCGCACTACCTCACCGAAGCCAGCCAGGACGGTGTCGCCGCCCACGTCGAAGCCGTGTGCAAATCGGTCAACATCGGTGTGGTGGTGTACAACCGCAACGTCTGCCGCCTGAACGCCAACCTGCTGGAGCAACTGGCCGAGCGCTGCCCGAACCTGATCGGCTACAAGGACGGCCTGGGCGACATCGAACTGATGGTGTCGATCCGTCGTCGCATGGGTGACCGCTTCAGCTACCTGGGTGGCCTGCCGACCGCCGAGGTGTATGCTGCGGCCTACAAGGCACTGGGTGTACCGGTTTACTCGTCGGCGGTGTTCAACTTCATTCCCAAGACCGCGATGGACTTCTACCACGCCATCGCCCGCGACGATCACGCCACCGTGGCCAAGATCATCGACGATTTCTTCCTGCCGTACCTGGACATCCGCAACCGCAAGGCCGGCTACGCCGTGAGCATCGTCAAGGCCGGCGCCAAGATCGCCGGTTACGACGCAGGCCCGGTGCGCACCCCGCTGACCGACCTGACCGCTGAAGAGTACGAAATGCTCGCAGCACTGATGGACAAGATGGGTCCGCAATAAGCGCACCCTGCGGCCTGCCATTGCCGCAACCGGAGTGGGCCTGCCCCGCTCCGGCTACAACTCGTGAGCCCGCACAAAAATAACTAGTGGGAGTATTGCCAGCATGCAAGCGACTAAAAAGACGCATGTGCGCTACCTGATCCTGTTCATGCTGTTCCTGGTGACCACGATCAACTACGCAGACCGCGCAACCATCGCCATCGCAGGCTCCAGCCTGCAGAAAGACCTCGGCATCGACGCCGTCACCCTGGGTTATGTTTTCTCCGCCTTCGGATGGGCTTACGTGGCCGGGCAGATCCCCGGTGGCTGGCTGCTGGACCGCTTCGGCTCGAAAAATGTCTACGCCTTCAGCATCTTCACCTGGTCGCTGTTCACCCTGCTGCAGGGCTTTGTCGGCGGCCTGCCGGTGGCCTGGGCCGTGGTCACCTTGTTCACCCTGCGCTTTCTCGTCGGCTTCGCCGAAGCCCCGTCGTTCCCGGGTAACGCCCGGATCGTCGCGGCCTGGTTCCCGACCCAGGAACGCGGCACCGCCTCGGCGATCTTCAACTCGGCGCAGTACTTCGCCACCGCCCTGTTCGCCCCGATCATGGGCTGGATCGTGTTCAGCTTCGGCTGGGAGCACGTGTTCGTGGTCATGGGCGCACTGGGCATCGTGTTCTCCATGGTATGGCTGAAGACCATCTACAACCCGCGCCAGCACCCACGCATCGGCCAGAGCGAACTCGAACACATCGAGCAGAACGGCGGCCTGGTCGACATGGACCAGAAGCGCGGCAACGACGGCCCGAAATGGGGCTACATCAAGCAACTGCTGACCAGCCGCATGCTGCTGGGCGTGTACCTGGGCCAGTACTGCATCAACGCCATCACCTATTTCTTCCTCACCTGGTTCCCGGTGTACCTGGTGCAGGAACGTGGCATGACCATCCTCAAGGCCGGCTTCATCGCGTCGCTGCCGGCGGTGTGCGGCTTCATCGGTGGCGTGTTGGGCGGAGTGATCTCCGACTGGCTGCTGCGTCGCGGCAACTCGCTGACCTTCTCGCGCAAACTGCCGATCGTCTGCGGCCTGTTGCTGTCGACCACCATGGTCTTCTGCAACTATGTCGACGCCGAGTGGATGGTGGTTGGCTTCATGACCCTGGCATTCTTCGGCAAAGGCATCGGCGCGCTGGGCTGGGCGGTGGTGGCAGACACCTCGCCCAAGCAGATCGCCGGGCTGTCCGGTGGCCTGTTCAACACGTTCGGCAACATCGCCTCGATCACCACCCCGATCGTGATCGGCTACATCATCAGCGCCACCGGCTCGTTCAAGTGGGCCCTGGTGTATGTGGGCGCCAACGCCCTGGTGGCAGTGTTCAGCTACCTGGTCATCGTTGGCCCGATCAAGCGTATCGAGTTGCGCGACGAGGCCCCGAAGCCTCGGCCTGAGCCGGCCGCCAATGGCGAACTGGCCAGCTCGCGGCACTGAGTGAACACGCCCGCGCAGGCTCCAGCCTGTGCGGGCGGATGTACAAAAAGCCTGAGAACCTGACAAGTAGGGCCCCAACATGCAGTTGATCGAACATTCCGACTCGCCCCGCTACGTCCGCCTGCACGACGACGACAACGTCGTGGTGGTGGTCAACGACGGCGGCCTGGGCGAAGGCGCCCGCTTCGCCGATGGCCTGACCCTGGTCGAAGGCGTGCCACAGAGCCACAAGGTTGCCACCGTGCTGATCGCCAAGGGCGAGCCGGTGCGCCGCTACGGGCAGATCATCGGGTATGCGCTGGAAGACCTGCGCCAGGGCAGCTGGGTACAGGAAAGCCAGCTGGCCATGCCCGCCGCCCCCGAACTGGACAGCCTGCCACGCTGCGACGCGGTACCGGACGCCCTGCCGCCGCTGGACGGCTTTACCTTCGAAGGCTACCGCAATGCCGACGGCACCGTCGGCACCCGCAACATCCTCGGCATCACCACCACCGTGCAATGCGTGACCGGCGTGCTGGAACACGCGGTCAAGCGTATCCGCAGCGAACTGCTGCCCAAATACCCCAACGTCGATGACGTGGTCGCCCTCACCCACAGCTACGGCTGCGGCGTGGCGATCAACGCCCGCGACGCCTATATCCCGATCCGCACCGTGCGTAACCTGGCGCGCAACCCCAACCTCGGTGGCGAGGCGCTGGTGATCAGCCTGGGCTGCGAAAAGCTCCAGGCCGGCCAGGTCATGCACGACAACGACCCGTCGGTGGACCTCAGCGAGCCCTGGTTGTACCGCCTGCAGGACGCCAGCCTGGGCTTCGTGGAAATGATCGAACAGATCATGGAACTGGCCGAAACCCGCCTGAAGAAGCTCGACCAGCGCCGCCGCGAGACCGTGCCGGCCAGCGAACTGATCCTCGGCATGCAATGCGGCGGCAGTGACGCGTTTTCCGGCATCACCGCCAACCCGGCACTCGGCTACGCCGCCGACCTGCTGGTGCGCGCTGGCGCCACCGTGCTGTTCTCGGAAGTGACCGAAGTGCGCGATGCCATCTACATGCTCACCTCACGCGCCGAAAACCAGGACGTCGCCGATGCCCTGGTGCGCGAGATGGACTGGTACGACCGTTACCTGCAGCAAGGCGCGGCGGATCGCAGTGCCAACACCACGCCGGGCAACAAGAAAGGCGGCCTGTCGAACATCGTCGAGAAGTCCCTCGGTTCGATCGTCAAGTCCGGTAGCGGCGCTATCCAGGGCGTGCTCGGCCCAGGCGAGCGGGTCAACCGCAAGGGCCTGATCTTCTGCGCCACTCCGGCCAGCGACTTCGTCTGCGGCACTCTGCAACTGGCCGCCGGCATGAACCTGCACGTGTTCACCACCGGCCGCGGCACGCCGTATGGCCTGGCCATGGCACCGGTGGTCAAGGTCTGCACCCGTACCGAACTGGCCCAGCGCTGGCCCGACCTGATCGACATCGATGCCGGGCGCATCGCCAGCGGCCGCTCGACCATCGAGGAGCTGGGCTGGGAGCTGTTCCACTACTACCTGGACGTGGCCAGCGGCCGTAAACAGACCTGGGCCGAACAGCACCGCCTGCACAACGACATCACCCTGTTCAATCCCGCACCGATTACCTGATGCCTGGGGCTTGCTCGCCTCCCCTGTGGGAGCGGGCGTGCCCGCGAAGCAGCCAACACGGTGCATGGCACCGGCTCCGCCGGTGTTCGCGGGCTTGCCCGCTCCCACAGGGGTCAAGCAAACCCGCCAATCACGCTTTTACCTTCACCTATCTAGAGGAGCACCCCATGCCTGAGATCCTCGGCCACAACTTCATTGCCGGCCTGCGCAGCGCCGCTGGCCCAGAGCGCCTGCAGAGCCTGGACGCCACCACCGGCGAGGCCCTGCCCTACAGCTTCGCCCAAGCCACCGAAGGCGAAGTGGACCAGGCGGCCAAGGCCGCCGCTGCCGCCTTCGTCGAGTTCCGCAACCTGAAGCCCGCTCGCCGCGCCGAGTTCCTCGACGCCATCGCTGCCGAACTGGACGAACTAGACGACGCCTTCGTCGCCATCGTCTGCCGTGAAACCGCCCTGCCTGCCGCCCGTATCCAGGGCGAGCGCGGCCGCACCAGCGGCCAGATGCGCCTGTTCGCCCAGGTACTGCGCCGTGGCGACTTCCTCGGTGCCCGTATCGACCTGGCCCTGCCCGAGCGCCAACCGTTGCCGCGGGTGGACCTGCGCCAGATGCGCATCGGCGTAGGCCCTGTCGCCGTGTTCGGTGCCAGCAACTTCCCGCTGGCCTTCTCCACCGCTGGGGGTGATACCGCTGCGGCCCTGGCCGCCGGTTGCCCGGTAGTGTTCAAGGCGCACAGCGGCCACATGGCCACCGCCGACCTGGTCGGCTGCGCCATCCAGCGCGCTGCAGAGCGTACCGGCATGCCCAAGGGTGTGTTCAACATGGTGTTCGGCGCGGGTGTCGGCGAGCCGCTGGTCAAGCACCCGGCCATCCAGGCTGTCGGCTTTACCGGGTCGCTCAAGGGCGGTGATGCCCTGTGCCGCATGGCCGCCGAGCGCCCACAGCCGATCCCGGTGTTCGCCGAGATGTCCAGCATCAACCCGGTGATCATCCTGCCTGGCGCCCTGGTCAAGCGCGGTGAAGCCATCGCCCGTGAGCTGGCCGGCTCCGTGTGCATGGGTGCCGGGCAGTTCTGCACCAACCCGGGCCTGGTGATCGGCCTGCAGTCGACGCAATACAGCCAGCTGCTCGCCGACCTTGGCCAGCACCTGGACCAACAGGCCGGGCAGACGATGCTCAATGCCGGCGGCCTGCGCAGTTATGTGGGCGGCCTGGAGCACTTGCACGCCCACGCTGGTATCGAGCACCTGGCCGGCCAGGCTCAGGAAGGCAGCCAGGCCCGTGCCCAGTTGTTCAAGGCCGATGCCCGCCTGCTGGTAGAGGCCGACCCGCTGCTGCAGGAAGAAGTGTTCGGCCCCACCACCGTGGCGGTGGAGGTCAAGGACGATGCGCAACTGCGTGACGCCCTGCTCGGCCTGCGTGGCCAGCTGACCGCGACCCTGATCGGCGAGCCGGAGGACTTCGAAGCCTACGCCTGGCTGGTGACGCTGCTGGAAGAGAAAGTCGGCCGCATCCTGGTCAATGGTTACCCGACCGGTGTGGAAGTGTGTGACGCGATGGTCCATGGCGGCCCGTATCCGGCCACCTCCGATGGCCGTGGCACCTCGGTCGGCACCCTGGCCATCGACCGCTTCCTGCGCCCGGTGTGCTACCAGAACTACCCGCAGGCGCTGCTGCCGGAAGCACTGCGTGACGGCAACCCGCTGGGGCTGCGCCGCCTGGTCAATGGGCAGTGGAGCGAGGGTTCGATCTGAATGCCCTGAAATGACAAAGCCCCGCACATGCGGGGCTTTTCTTTATCGCCTGTTCTGGCCTCTTCGCGGGTAAACCCGCTCCCACAGAGTGGACTGCCCCCCCACAAGTTGGACAGTTTTAAGCTGCCGCCTGGGTCCTGTACTCGACAGGGCTCAGGCCCCTTGTGCCTCGGCTTCTTCATGGGCCTGGCGCAAGCGCTCACGGCTATTGCTCAGGTGCATGCGCATGGCCATCTTCGCCCCTTCGCTGTCGCGCCTGGCAATGGCCTCATAGATGGCCTCATGCTCGTGCATCAGCCGGCTCATGTAATGGGCCTGGTCATCGTGGGCCAAGCGCGCCGAATTCAACCGGGTACGCGGAATGATGCTGGTCCCCAGGTGGTTGATGATGTCGGCGAAGTAGTGATTGCCGCTGGCCTGGGCGATGCGCAGGTGGAACTGGAAATCCGCCGACACTGCATCGGTGGCATGCGCCGCACCTTCGTTGAGCTCATCCAGCGCTGCACGCATGCCGGCCAGCTCTTCGTCGCTGCGCCGTTGCGCCGCCAGGCCCGCCGATTCGATTTCCAGGGCGATACGCAGCTCCAGCACCGCCAGCACCTCGCGCAAGGTCACCACGGTCGCCGGGTCGATACGGAAGCCGCCGGTCGCCGGTGTATCCAGCACGAAAGTACCGATGCCATGGCGAGTCTCGACCTGCCCGGCCGCCTGCAGCCGGGAGATCGCCTCACGCACCACGGTGCGGCTGACGCCCTCTTCGGCCATGATCTGCGATTCGGTCGGCAGCTTGTCGCCGCGCTTGAGTTGGCCGCTGCGAATGCGTTCGGTCAGCACCGTGACCAGTTCCTGGGCCAGACTGCGCGGCTTGCGCCGGGTCCTTGCCTGTACCTGCTGCTCTGTCATGCCCTGTATTTCACCTTGAAAGACAGCCGTCATGATAGCGCAAGCAGTTGTACGATCACATACACCCGACGCGGTATTTCTCGCAGTACAGTACCTGTGGCAACCGGCTTGCCAGCGATAGGCCCGGGACAGGCACGGGTGAAGTCAGTAAAGTAGGTGTCTTTCCAAGGAAGGAAACGTCCCGCATGAAATCGCTCGACCGTGCTCTGCTCACCTGCGGCCTGCTCATCCCGTTCTGGCTGCTGACCGGCGTCTGGCTGACGGCGCAGGCCTACCCCGGCTATGACCATTTGCAACAAGCCATGAGTCAGCTCGGCGCCACAGGTGCCCCGACCCAAGACTGGTCACCACTGCTCAACAACTTCCCCCTCGCCTTGCTTTTCGTCCTGTTCGCCCTGGGCCTTGCGCGACGCTGGCGCACATCGAAGCTGGCAATGCTAAGCGCTGCTCTGATCCTGCTGCACGGCCTGGGCAGCCTCGGCACGGGTCTTTTTCCTTGCGACCAGGGTTGCGCGCCCGCCGAGCCGTCGAGGTCGCAGCAACTGCACAACCTCTGCGGCTTGGTGATGTTTCTCTCGTTGACCCTGGCCAGCGCACTATGGGTACGGCTAGGCAAGCGCCTGGCCGGTTCAAAGGCCCTGGGCTGGTTTTCCCTGGTGTGCCTGATTGCCGCGGTGGTCACCGCTGTGCTTATGGCCCAAGCCGCCCAGAGCGGGCAGTTGTTCGGGCTGTATCAGCGTTTGAATTATGGCGTGTCGGTGATATGGATCGCCGGCCTGGCGCTGTGCAGCCTGTACCCGGCACTGGCAAATCGCTTTCGCATCGCCACTACCTGATTCGAAAATACTGGCCCCCAGGCATCTGAAGCGAAGGCAAACTCCGTTCATCTTCAAATGCTTAGGACAGCAACATGCGAGTATTTCTAGCAACGATGGCCGGCTGCCTGCTGGCCACTGCCGCCTTTGGCGCCCAGGCCAAAGCGCTTAGCCAGAATGACCGCCAAACCTGTGGATGGGGCTCGCAGATCGCCGCCGAGGCGCAGCAGGCCAAACTCTCTGGCGTCACCCTTTACGCCACCCGCAAAAAGCTGCAGGTGCGCCGGTTCGCCAAACCTTGGATGCGCATGACCGCCATGGGGATTACCGAACAGACCTACAACAGCCGTTCACAACTCAAGCCAGCGGCGATCAGGCAGACGTACTACGAACAGTGCATACAGCACACGCTCGTGCAACGATAGCTGAATGAAATCAATTAGTTAGAACACAAAACTAATGCGATTTATTTAAGATTTCAGGTGAGATAGACCGGCTTGCAACGCACCTTGGTCTTCACCGAATTGGCGATGAAGCATTCCTCATGGGCGAGATGATGCAAGTGTTCAAGCTCCTCCGGCGTGGGCTGGCGCCCGCCGGAGAATTCGACCCGTGGCCGCAGGGTGACCACGGTCATTGCCATGCGCCCTGTCTCATTACGTGCCATCACTCCCTCTGCGTCATCGGCATAGTGCTCGACGCAAAAGCGCTGCTTGGCCGCCAGCGACAGGAACCACAGCATGTGGCAGCTGGACAGCGCGGCGATGAACGCCTCTTCCGGGTCCACGGCCGAGGCATCGGACATGGGCAACGGCACCACATGGGGCGACGACGACCCCGGCACCTCGATGCCGCCGTCAAAGCGCCACAGGTGCCGGCGGCTGTACTGGTTACCGAGAAAATCCTGGCCGTCGCGAGCCCAGGCCACATGGGCGGTGTATTGCGCCATTCGAACCTCCTTGTCCAATTGATCACATCGTTTCAGCAGCCGCTGAGTGCCACCGGGCGGCGTTCGCCGGCAAAGAACAGCGGGCGCAGGCGCACGCCGATCAGGTTGCCGGCGTAAGCCGCGATCAGCCACAGCCAGCCGTGCACGCTACCCGAAGCGATACCGCTGAAGTAGGCGCCGATGTTACAGCCGTAGGCCAGGCGCGAACCATAGCCCAGCAACAGGCCACCGATCACCGCGGCAATCAGCGATGGCAGCGGGATTTTCAGGCTGGGCGCGAAGCGGCCGGCCAGGCCTGCCGCCAACAACGCGCCAAGCACGATGCCGATGTCCATCACCGTGGTGATGTCCTGCCACAGCGGCGCAGCCAGTGCCTTGGCATTGGCCGGGGCCTGCCAGAACACCCAACTGCCGACGTCGACACCAAAACTGGAAAGCGTCTTGGCGCCCCACAGTGCAAAGGCTGACGTGATGCCCCAGGGGCGACCGGCCAGGGCCAGGGTGGTGTAGTTGAGCAAGGCCAGGGCAATCGCGCCCCACAGCAGCGGCCATGGGCCACGCAGGAAGCGGCGCAGGCCCTGGTGCTCGCTGCTCACCGGGGCCTCCAGGGCGCCGTGGCGGCGCTTTTCCATCACCACTGTGGCCCAGGCGATCAATGCGAACACGGCAACGCTGACCAGCAGCGCTGGGATCACGCCCCAGGCCTGGACAATCGAAGTGGCCGGGAACGATGGCAGTGCGAACCACCAGTCGGCATGGTGAGTGGCAGTGACTGAACCGATGATGAAGAACAGCAAAGTCACCAGCATCCGCGCATTGCCGCCGCCGACCGTGAACAGCGTGCCCGAGGCACAGCCACCGCCCAGTTGCATGCCGATGCCGAAGATGAAGGCACCGAACACCACCGACACACCCGCCGGCGCGACCAGGCCGGTAACCGGAGTGCCGAACAGGCTGCCGGCCGACAGCGCCGGGAAGAACAGCAGCACGGCCAGAGTCAGCATGACCATCTGCGCACGCAAGCCGGCGCCGCGGCGCTCGTTGATGAACACACGCCAGGCCGAGGTGAAGCCGAAAGCGGCGTGATAGAGCGTCAGGCCCAGGGCAGCGCCGACCATCAGCAGCAGCACCTGCTTGAAGCCAGCGTTGAGGTTGAGGAACCAGGCACCGGCCAGCAGCAGGGCCAGTGCGATCAAGGGCGCACCGAGGCGGCGCGGTTCGGGTGTGGCGGTTGCGGAAAGACCCATTGAAATACTCGGATTACAGTGAAACGGGGGGGCGAGTATAACCCCAAAGGTGGATTGTGTTGCCTGCACTGGCCTCTTAATGGGTAAACCCGCTCCCAGCGGGTTTACCCATTAAGAGGCCAGCCCATCTGTTAGGCTGATTAACCGATGCCAAAGCCACCAGAAGCATTCGCCCCATGGATGAACTGCGCAAGATCGACCTCAACCTGCTGCTCACCCTGCACGCCCTGCTCAGTGAAAGGCACGTGACCCGCGCCGCCCTGCGCCTGCACCGCAGCCAACCTGCCGTCAGCCACGCTCTGGCGCAGCTACGTGCGCACTTCGACGACCCGTTGCTGATCCGCCAGCACGGCCAGATGGCCCTGAGCGCCCGCGCTCAATCCCTGGCCAAACCGCTGCAAGATGCCCTCGGCAGCCTCAACGGCCTTCTGGCCGCGCCGCAGTTCGACCCAGCCCAAGCCCGCCGCCGCTTCAGGTTGTCGCTGTCCGACTATTCTTCGCGCATCATTTTGCCGCCCCTGGTTCGCCACTTGCGCCAGGTCGCCCCCGGCGTCGACCTGGCGATCAGCCAGGCCAGCCGCGAAACCATGCTCGCGCAGTTGCTCGATGGCGAACTCGACCTGGCCCTTGGCATCTTCCCGGAACTGCCAGCGGACATCCCCGCACAAACCTTGTTCGAAGACCGGTTCGTCAGCGTCGCCGATCGCCAGGTGCTGCCAGAAAAGGGCGGGCTGGCCCTGGATCAATGGCTGGCGCGACCGCACGTGCTAATGGCCATGCATCCGGATGCCCATGACGAGATCGAGCGCGCCCTCGCCGAGCAGGGCCAGCGTCGCCACATCGCCCTGGCGCTGCCGCACTGGAGCGCTGCTGTCGAAGTCCTTGCGGGCACCGACCTGATCCTGACGGTGGCCCAGCGTGCGGTCGGACCGATGCGCCAGCACCCTTCCCTGCGCCAGTTCACACCGCCGTTGCCGATCCCCGCCATCGCCTATCAACAGGCCTGGCACGCGCGCAAGGACAGCGACCCCGGCCATCGCTGGCTGCGCGAAGCCGTCTGGGCGTGCAGCCAGCCCGGGCAGTGATCAGCGTTCGGTCACGGCCTGGTCGGGCGACGGGGTGGACGTCCAGCCACCCTGGACCAGCAATACGCCGCCGAGAATCAGCAGCACCCCGGCAACCCTGGCCAGGTTCACTGGCTTGCTGGCAACGCCCATCAGCCCGAAGTGATCGACGATCACCGAGGTCAGAATCTGCCCTGCCACCACCAGCACCAGAAAGCCCGCCGTGCCCAGCTTGGGTGTCAACGCCGCAGCACCGGCGACATAAAGCGCACCCAGCACGCCACCGATCCACAGCCACCATGGGCCTTGCACTGCCTTGTTCAGGTCAGGCAGGGGCACCCGCAGAATCAGCAACGCCGCGATGACCACCACCGAACTGACCGTCAGCGAGGTGAACGCGCCCCACAGCCAGTGCCCCAGCGCACGGCCGACGGCGGCGTTGCTGGCGGCCTGGTAAGGCAGCACGAAGCCCGCAACCAGGGCCATCAGCACGGGAAGGAATGCCAGCAACAAGGTCTTGTAGGACATGAGGGGTCTCATCTGAAGTCAGAATGAGAGCATGATCGGCAATCGACAATGCTTATGGAAATAGAAATGGTGCACTTGAAATATTCGCACCATGCATCAGCCGGAATGTCATGCCCCGGCCCTTTCGCGGCTGAAGCCGCTCCCATATGGGAGCAGCGTGAACCGCGAATGGCCAGCAGCTTCAGCGCCAGGTATCGACCCGCAGCACTTCGGTGTAGATCGCATCGACGGTCTGGCCGACCTTGAGGTTCTTCATCCTTGCCTGCAGGTCAGGGTTCTCGACCTTGACCACCTGCAACTTGCCTTCTGGCGGGAGCAGGGTCACTTCATGGGTTTTCAGGTCGATCTTCTTGATCTGCGAGGTTACCCGAACCTGGCGGAAGGCTTCGCCGCCGGGGTTGGGGTTGTCCTTGGTAGCACGGATAGCCCCGGATTCCTCGGTAGCCTTCGGCGCTCCGCCTACATCGCTATTGAGCACATAGGCGATTGCCCGGGTGACGTAGATATCGACGTTGTCACCGACCTTCAAATTGGGCAGCGCTTTGGCCTTCTCGGTCAGTTGCAAGGTTACATCCTTGTCGTTAGGCCCCTTGACCGTGACTTGGCGGTTGGCCAGGTCGATGGCAGTGACCTGGGTTTTGACATGGCTTTCCAGTGCCTCACTGCCAATCGGAATCTCGGCAGCCTGCACCGTGAAGGTGGCAGCGGACATCAACGTGGCAAGGGCGACGGCGCGAGCGAGCGTGCAAATTGGATTCATAGGCTTGCTTCCCTGTGATCAAGACCGGATTGGCGCGTGAACGCTTCACGCACCGCTCCTACACCATAGCTGGAGTTACCGATTGCGCGTCACTCGCCACACGGTATTGGCCAGGTCATCGGCAATGATCAGCGCGCCCTTGGGGTCGACCGTCACCCCAACCGGGCGGCCCCGGGTCTTGCCATCCTCTGCGCGAAAGCCCGTGGCGAAGTCAATCGGCTCACCGGCCGGCTTGCCCGCCTTGAACGGCACGAAGATCACCTTGTAACCCACCGGGTTCGGGCGGTTCCAGCTGCCGTGCTCACCCACGAACACGCCGTCGGCAAACCGTTCGCCCATGGCCGGGATGGAAAAGTCCACACCCAACGCGGCGACGTGGGAGCCCAGGCTGTAATCCGGCTTGATCGCGGCAGCCACCTTGTCCGGGTTCTGCGGCTTCACCCGCTCATCGACGTTTTGCCCCCAGTAGCTGTAAGGCCAGCCATAGAAGGCACCTTCGCGCACCGAGGTGAGGTAGTCCGGCACCAGGTCCGGGCCCAGTTCGTCACGCTCGTTGACCACCGTCCAAAGCTGCCCGGTGCCCGGTTGAATGGTCAACGCCGTCGGGTTTCGCAAGCCGGTGGCGTAAGGCTTGTGCGCGCCGGTCACGGCGTCGATCTGCCAGACCATGGCGCGGTCGATCTCCACTTCCATACCGCGCTCGGTGATGTTGCTGTTCGAGCCGATGCCCACGTACAGGTAGCGGCCGTCAGGGCTGATGGTCAGCGCCTTGGTCCAGTGGTGGTTGATTTCGGCCGGCAGGTCGGTGAGCTTGGTCGGCGGGCCGCCGGCTTTGGTCTGTCCGTCCTGGTAGTCGAAACGCACCAGCGCATCCTGGTTGGCCACGTACAGCTTGCCATCGGCAAACGCCAGGCCATAAGGGGCATTGAGGCCTTCGGCAAACACCGTCTGCAGCTCGTAGGTGCCATCACCATCGGCATCGCGCAGCAGGGTCAGCCGGTTGCCGCCCTTGACCTGGGTATTGCCCTTGGCCTTGATCTGGCTGGCGATCACATCCTTGGGCTTGAGCTTGGCGGCACTGCCCCCGCGCCCCTCGGCGACGAGAATATCGCCATTGGGCAGTACCAGGCTCTGGCGCGGGATCTTCAGTTCGGTGGCGATGGCGCTGATGCTGAAGCCCTCAGGCACGGTGGGCTTCTGATCCCCCCACTGCGCCGGTTGCGCGATCTTCATGCTCGGCAGCAGGCCGCGCTCCGGGGCCGGCAGTTTCGGGTCAGGGCCCAGCGCCTGAGTGGGCTCGCCGTCACCGCCACAGGCGGCCAGCAGCAGTGCCATGCTCAACAACGACATTGCGTGCAAGGGTTTCATGCCTCACCTCCCGAGCGCAGGTTGCTCATGCCCAGCCATGCGGCCACGCAGGCCAGCACGGTCACGATCAGCGACAGCACCAGGCCCGTCGGCATCACTGCCCAGGCGTCCTTGGCGTGTTCGAAGGCGTTGATCAACCCCAGCACCCAGGTCACCAGCAACAGCAGGAAGTACAAGGTCGGCCGCCCGCCTTTGTGCGGCGCGCGGATCAGGTTGGCCAGCGCGAACAACAGGGCCAGCCCGCAGAACAGCAGGCCGCCGGCAATCAACCAGGCGGCAAAGTTGCTCCACTGGATCTGGTAGCTCTTGAAGTAGGCAATGTCGCTCAGCAGCGCGCCGAGAAACAGCGGGACCGTGCCGGCCAGCAGGATCGCGTGGAGCGGGCTGGGCGTGCATCGGTAGAGGGTTTGCTCTGTAGCGGTCACGGCGCCTCCTAATCAGTCGGTGACCCGGGGCTGACGGAGGCGCGGTGGCCTGGTCCGTCAGGCGTGCGCAGGGTGCGCTTAAGAAAGGATCACCTTGACGTTCGGATAGTTCACCGCTTGGCTTGATAGAAATATCCTGAAAGACTTTGCGCGCCGGAACGAGGGATACCATGAACACTTGCAGCTCACGACCCTACGCGTACTGGACTGCGCATGCACTGCTGGTCATCAGCCTGGTGATCAATGCCGGGTGTTCGAGCAAGACCAGCAAGGCCCGCCACTACGCTGCCGCGCCGGGCTCCAACTGTTACGCCAAGGCGTTGCCAAGCATCGGCGAAGGCGGCCTGGCCTGGGGCAACACACTGGGCATTGCCAAGCAGAAGTCGCTGAACAACTGCATCCGCTATGCCGGCCGCTCCGGTGGTACGCCAAATACCTGCCAGGTGGTGCTGGCCAAGTGCAAGAACTGAGGCAAGCACCGCGCCGTTCAATAGCGGATGATCACCACTTCCAGGTACTCGCTGGGCACCACCAATGAGGATGCCCCCGCCTGGTTGTGCTCGTTCAGCAACGCCGTCAGGTCCGCCTCCAGCGCTTGCGCCGCCTGCGCAGGCAACGCCGCGAAGGCCTTGTGCACCGGCCCGTACCAGGTGCGGAACACCTCGATGAAATGCGCCGCCGAACGGTAGCGGAAGTTGAATTGCTGGCGACTCACGTCCAATGCACCGATCTTGCCGGCAAACATCTCGCGCAATTGTTCTTCATCGCCCCAGCGCGACGGCGGTAAAGCGCCAGGTGGTGGTGGCACATGCTTGCCAAGGGTCTTGAACATCTGCCCGATGAAACCCTGCGGTGTCCAGTTGGCCAGCCCGATGCGCCCGCCCGGGCGGCAGACACGGGCCATTTCCCGGGCCGCCTGGGCCTGGTCGGGGGCGAACATCACGCCAAAGGTAGACAGCACGACGTCGAAGATAGCGTCCTGGTACGGCAGCGCTTCGGCATCGGCCACTTCGAAATCGATCTTGAAGTGCTCCGCACGGGCGCGTTCTTCACCGCGCTTGAGCAGTTCGGCCACATAGTCGGTGGACGTGACCCGGCAGCCGCGCCGGGCGGCGGCCAGGGTGGCGTTGCCATTGCCGGCCGCGACATCCAGCACCTGCTCGTCCCAGCGCAAATCGCAGGCCTCGGCCAGGCGTTCACCGACCAGTTGCAAGGTGGTGCCGATCACCGCGTAGTCGCCGCTGGCCCAAGCCGCTTGCTGGCGGGCCTTCAGTGCATTGGTATCCAGAGGAGTGCTCATGGTCTGCGCCTTCTTGTTGTGCGCGGCCGAGGTCCTTCTGGCGGTCTGCGCGCCATGAAATGGGATGGTTGTGAGCGGCATACAGCTAAGCGCTGATGTGGGGAAGCGGCAAGTACAGGGCAATATCAATTGGCAATAACTGCAGCAACTACGGGTTATAGGGGGCTGCTTTGCAGCCCTTTCGCGACGCAAGGCCGCTCCTACAAGAGTGCGCGGTCATCTGTAGGAGCGGCCTTGTGTCGCGAAAGGGGCGCAACGCGCCCCCAGGATGGGTCAGGCAAACCTGGCCCGCGCAGCATGCAGCTTCTTGTAGCTCTCGATCAGGCGCAGGTGACGATCCAGCCCCTCAAGCTTCATGCTGGTCGGCGTCAGCCCATGGAAGCGCACGCTACCATCGACCGAACCCAGCACGGCGTCCATCCGCGGGTTGCCGAACATGCGGCGGAAATTGGCTTCGTAGTCGGCCAGTTCCAGTTCGTCATCCAGCTGCACTTCCAACACCACGTTCAGCGCCTGGTAGAACAGGCCGCGCTCGACGGTGTTGTCGTTGAACTGCAGGAACGCCTCGACCAGTTCCTTGGCATCTTCGAAGCGCTTGAGCGCCAGGCAGATCAGCAGCTTCAGCTCAAGAATGGTCAGCTGGCCCCATACCGTGTTCTCGTCGAACTCGACGCCGATCAGCGTGGTGATGGTGGTGTAGTCATCCACCTCGCATTTGTCCAGGCGCCGACGCAGCGCGCGCAGCGCGCGGTCTTCGAGGCTGTGCAGGTTGAGGATGTCGGCACGGAAGCCCAAGGCGCGGTTGGTGTTGTCCCAGATCAGGTCCTCGACCGGATAGATCTCGGAATAACCCGGTACCAGGATGCGGCACGCGGTGGCGCCGAGGGTGTCGTACACGGCCATGTACACCTCTTTGCCGAGGTCTTCGAGGATGCCGAACAGGGTCGCGGCCTCCTGAATGTTGGAGTCCTCGCCATGGCCGGAGAAGTCCCACTCGACGAACTCGAAATCGGCCTTGGCACTGAAGAAGCGCCACGACACCACACCGCTGGAGTCGATGAAGTGTTCGACGAAGTTGTTCGGCTCGGTCAGCGCATGGCTTTCGAAGGTCGGTTGTGGCAGGTCGTTGAGGCCCTCGAAGCTGCGGCCTTGCAGCAGCTCGGTGAGGCTGCGCTCCAGCGCCACTTCAAAGCTTGGGTGAGCGCCAAACGAGGCGAACACGCCGCCAGTGCGCGGGTTCATCAAGGTCACGCACATCACCGGGAACTCACCGCCCAGCGAGGCATCCTTGACCAGCACCGGGAAGCCCTGCTCTTCCAGGCCCTGAATACCGGCGAGGATACCCGGGTACTTGGCCAGAACGTCCTGGGGAACGTCCGGCAGGGCCAGCTCGCCTTCGAGGATTTCACGCTTGACCGCGCGTTCGAAGATTTCCGACAGGCACTGCACCTGAGCTTCGGCCAGGGTATTGCCGGCGCTCATGCCGTTGCTGAGGAACAGGTTTTCGATCAGGTTGGACGGGAAGTACACCACCTGTTCGTCGGACTGGCGCACGAACGGCAGCGAACAGATGCCGCGCTCGGTGTTGCCCGAGTTGGTGTCGTACAGGTGCGAGCCGCGCAGCTCGCCGTCGGCGTTGTAGATCTCCAGGCAGTTTTCGTCGAGGATCTGCGCCGGCAGCTCATCCTTTGGCCCTGGCTTGAACCACTGCTCGTCCGGGTAATGCACGAACGGCGCGTTGGCGATGTCTTCGCCCCAGAACTGGTCGTTGTAGAAGAAGTTGCAGTTCAGACGCTCGATGAACTCACCCAGCGCCGAAGCCAGTGCGGCCTCCTTGGTCGAACCCTTGCCGTTGGTGAAGCACATCGGCGACTGCGCGTCGCGCACGTGCAGCGACCAGACGTTGGGCACGATATTGCGCCACGAGGCGATCTCGATCTTCATGCCCAGGCCGGCGAGAATGCCCGACATGTTGGCGATGGTCTGCTCCAGCGGCAGGTCCTTGCCGGGGATGTAGGTGGTGGTGTCGGCCACCGGCATCAGCAGGCCCTGGGCATCGGCGTCGAGGTTGTCGACCTCTTCGATGATGAACTCTGGGCCGGTCTGCACCACCTTTTTCACGGTGCAGCGGTCAATGGAACGCAGGATGCCCTGGCGGTCCTTCTCGGAAATATCCTCGGGCAGCTCGACCTGGATCTTGAAGATCTGGTTGTAGCGGTTCTCCGGGTCGACGATGTTGTTCTGCGACAGGCGGATATTCTCGGTGGGGATATCGCGGGTCTGGCAGTACAGCTTGACGAAGTACGCCGCGCACAGGGCCGACGAGGCCAGGAAATAGTCGAACGGGCCTGGGGCCGAACCGTCGCCCTTGTAGCGGATCGGTTGGTCGGCGATCACCGTGAAGTCGTCGAACTTGGCTTCAAGACGAAGGTTGTCGAGAAAATTGACCTTGATTTCCATGCGGGGATTACCGTGAGTTAAGCGGGCAAAACGAAATTGGCCGGCATTATCCGGGTTTTCGCCCCGCAAGTCCCCCCCTGCTTCCATACGCACCTACACAATCCAACGGATTGCTTGCCTGATCCTGCGGACCTGCGCCCGCCACCAGACCAGTGGCCGTACCTCTGTGCTAGCGTTTCTGGATTGGGGAACAACGTATTCCCCAGCGGACCATAGACGCCCACAACCGATGATCAGCAGGTAAGCCATGGAACTTCGTATCAACCAGAAGACCTATCAGGTCGACGCCGATGCCGACACACCTCTGCTGTGGGTGCTGCGTGACGACCTGGGCATGACTGGCACCAAGTATGGCTGTGGCCTGGCCCAGTGCGGGGCCTGCTCGGTGCTGGTCGACGGCAACGTCGTGCGGGCCTGTGTCACCCCCGTGGCCGGCGTGGTGGGGCGTGAAGTGACCACCATCGAAGCGGTCGAGGCTGACCCGGTGGGCAAGCGCGTAGTGGCGGCCTGGGTCGAGCACCAGGTCGCGCAGTGCGGCTATTGCCAGTCCGGCCAGGTGATGGCCGCCACGGCGCTGCTCAAGCACAGCCCCAAGCCCAGCGATGAGCAGATCAGCGCGGCGATGGTCAACCTCTGCCGCTGTGGCACCTACAACGCCATCCATGCCGCCGTGCATGCACTGGCCCAAGGGGAGCCGGCCTGATGAACACGCCCGTCGATACCCCTGCCGAACTGCTCAGGCTGCAACTGGGCGAAACCGTCAACCTGTCGCGACGGCGCTTCCTGGCCGGCACCGCCGTAGGTGCCCTGGTGCTGGGCTTCGGCCTGCCGATGGGCTCGGCCCGGGTGCAGGCAGCGGCGGCCGCTGCCCCGGAGCGCGGCACCCAGGTGCCGGCGTTCCTGGAAATCCGCCCGGACGGCAAGGTGCGCCTGCTCAGCCCGTTCATGGAGGGCGGCCAGGGCCCGTTCACCGCCATGGCACAGATTGTCGGCGAGGAACTGGACGTCGACCCGGCCAACTTCCTGGTCGATAGCGCGCCGCCCGGAGAAGCCTATGTGGTGATGGAAAACGGCCTGCGCATCACCGGTGGCAGCATGTCGGTACGCATGAGCTACCCGACCATGCGCCGCCTCGGCGGCCTGGCCAGGGCCATGCTGCTGCAGGCTGCGGCCGAGCAATGGGGCGTGCCGGTCGGCGAGCTGTCCACCGAGCCCGGCAAGGTCATTCACGCCGCCTCCGGCCGCTCGCTGGCCTATGGCGAACTGGCCAGCCGTGCGATGGACCTGCCGGTGCCGGACCCTGCCAGCATCAAGCTGCGCGACCCCAGCCAGTTCCGCTGGATCGGCAAGCCGGTGCGGCGCCTGGACGCCTACGACAAGTCCACCGGTAAAGCGTTGTACTGCATCGACATCAAGGTCGACGGCATGCTCCACGCCGCCGTGCAGCACGCGCCACGCCTGGGCATGACCGTGGGCAGCCTGCGCAACGAGGAACAGGTCAAGGGCATGAAAGGCGTGCATTCGGTGCATCAGTTGCCCGGTGCCGTGGCCGTGGTTGCCGAACGCTGGTGGCACGCCAAGCGCGCGGTCGAGGCAATTCAGGTGGACTGGAAAGAGCCGGGGGCCGACAGCAAGGTGCGGCCGATGCCGGCAGACTTTTCCAGTGACGGCTGGCGCGAGCATCTGGCCACCGTTGAAGGGCCGGCCCGCGACGAAGAGAACGAAGGGGATATCGCCGGCGCCCTGGCCAATGCCAAGACCAAGGTCGAAGCCAGCTACCACAACCAGTACCTCAACCACGCGCAGCTGGAGCCGCCGTCCGCCCTCGCCCGCTTCAACTCCGACGGCAGCCTGGACGTCTGGCTGCCCAACCAGGCGCCAGACATGTTCCGCGCCGACATCGCCAAGCGCACCGGCCTGGACCCTGCGCAGATCACCTTGCATTCGCCGCTGCTTGGAGGCTTCTTCGGCCGCCATTTCCTGTATGACTCCGCCAACCCCTACCCACAGGCCATCGCCCTGGCCAAGGCGGTCGGCCGCCCAGTCAAGCTGATCTGGAGCCGCGAGGAAGAGTTCCTGCGCGACGTGCTGCGGCCGGTCGCCGTGGTCAAGTTCCGCGCCGGGCTGGATGCCGACGGGCTGCCGGTGGCCATCGAAGCGGTAAGCGCCACCGAAGGCCCAACCGAAGCCCTCGCCGGCAAGCAAGGCGAGAAGATCGACCCCACGGCCCTCGAAGGGCTGTCGGGCAAGGCCTACGCCATTGCCAACAAACGCATCGCCCAGATCTACGTCAAGGGCCCGGCCATGCTCGGCTACTGGCGCTCGGTGGGCAATTCGCTGAACGACTTTTTCTACGAGTCGTTCCTCGACGAGTTGGCCGACAAGGGCGGCAAGGACCCTTACCAGCTGCGCCTGCACCTGCTGCGCGACAACCAGCGCCTGACCAACCTGCTGCATGCGGTGGCCGAGTTGTCCGGCGGCTGGAAGCGCGGGCCGTTCACGGCAGAAGATGGCAGCAAACGTGCCCGTGGCATCGCCATGGCCTCGCCATTCGGCTCCGAGGCTGCGGCAATCGCCGAGGTGTCGATCGAGAACGGCCAGGTCAAGGTGCATGACATCTGGCAGGCGATCGACCCCGGCAGCATCGTCAACCCAGCGATCATCGAGCACCAGGTCAACGGTGCGGTGGCCCTGGGGCTGTCACAGACGCTGCTGGAGGAAGCGGTGTTCATCGACGGCAAGCCCCGTGCGCGCAACTACGATCTGTACCCGATCCTGCCACCGTCACGCATGGCCCGGGTGCATGTGCGCATTGTCGAAAGCGGGGCGAAGATGGGCGGTATCGGCGAGCCGCCCTTGCCGGCGGTGGCGCCTGCCGTGGCCAACGCCGTGGCCCAGCTCACCGGCCAGCGGGTGCGTAGCCTGCCCCTGAGCCGCCACTCCTTCAGCTGACCGGACAAGGAACGCCCCATGACCCACAGCCGTTTCGCCAGAACCGCTGGCTGGCTGGCCGTGCCGTGCCTGGTCGCGGCCGGCCTGCTGGCCTGGTACGTGACCCGCGAGCCTGCCTCGCCCTTGAGCAGCGAACACATTGACCCCGCGCTGGTCAGCCGTGGCGAATATGTCGCCCGGCTGAGCGACTGCGTGGCCTGCCACAGCCTGCCCGACGGCAAGCCGTTTGCCGGGGGGCTGGCAATGGCCACGCCGCTGGGCACGATCCACGCCACCAACGTGACCCCCGACCGGGAGACCGGCATCGGCAACTACAGCCTGGCCGACTTCGACCGCGCCGTGCGCCATGGCGTCGCGCCAGGCGGCCGGCGCTTGTACCCGGCCATGCCTTACCCTTCGTACGCCAAGCTCAGCAATGACGATGTGCAGGCGCTGTACGCCTTCTTCATGAACGGTGTGCAGCCGGCGCATCAGCCGAACATCCCCAGTGATATCCCCTGGCCGTTGAACCTGCGCTGGCCCATCGCCCTGTGGAACGGCCTGTTCGCCGCCGACACGCCTTACTCGGCCAAACCTGCACAGGACGCGCTGTGGAACCGCGGCGCCTATATCGTCCAGGGGCCTGGCCACTGCGGCAGTTGCCACACGCCACGGGGCCTGGCGTTCAACGAGAAAGCCCTGGATGAAGCCGGTACGCCGTTCCTTGCCGGTGCCCTGCTCGATGGCTGGTACGCGCCCAGCCTGCGCAACGACCACAACACCGGGCTTGGCCGCTGGAGCGAGGCCGAGATCGTGCAGTTTCTCAAGACCGGGCGCAACCGGCATGCGGTGGTGTATGGGTCGATGACCGAAGCGTTCAACAACTCCACGCAGTTCATGAGCGACGAGGACTTGGGCGCCATCGCCCGCTACCTCAAGTCGCTACCCGGTGACCCACAGCGTGACGGTGCACCTTGGCAGTATCAGGCCGTGTCCGCCGACGCACGCTTGGCCAGCCCTGGCGCCCATACCTATGTCACACGTTGCGCCACCTGCCACGGGCTGGATGGCAAGGGCCAGGCCGAGTGGATGCCACCGCTGGCCGGCGCCACCTCGGCGCTGGCCAGGGAAAACGCCTCGGCGATCAACATCACCCTCAATGGCTCGCAGCGCATCGTTGCTGCCGGCCTGCCGGATGCCTACCGCATGCCGGCGTTCCGCGAGCAGCTGTCGGACCAGGAGATTGCCGACGTGTTGAGCTTCGTGCGCAGTACTTGGGGCAACGCGGGGGGGGCGGTGGATGCGCAGGCAGTGGGCAAGCTGCGCGGGCACACCGACCCGGCCAGCAGCAGCCCGATCATCTTGCACATGCGGTAGAAGATGTTGCCTGTGCCGGCCTCTTCGCGGCTGAAGCCGCTCCCACAGGGTCAACACTATGCTCAAGTGCTGCGCTGTACCTGTGGGAGCGGCTTTAGCCGCGAAGAGGCCAGTACCGGTATTGATTGAATCTGGTTTTAACAAGAGGCTTCCATGGAAAGCATCGACCTGCTGGTCTTGCGTACCGCCCGTGACTGGTTGCTGGCTGGCGAGCGGGTGCTGCTGGCCACCGTCGCCCGCACCTGGGGCTCATCGCCACGGCCAGTCGGCTCGATGATGGCCCTGCGCGGCGATGGCCGGGTGGTCGGCAGCGTTTCTGGCGGCTGCATCGAGGACGACCTCATCCACCGCTACACCACGGCGTACCAGGGCGACGGCATGCCCCAAGGCTTGCCGGACGTAGTGCGTTACGGCGTCAGCGCCGATGAGGCTCATCGCTTCGGCCTGCCCTGTGGCGGCACCCTGGAGCTGATCCTCGAATTTGCTCCGCCACTGGCGAGCCTGGAGCAATTGCTGCCATTGCTGGACAGCGGCCACTTGGTGCGGCGTGAACTACACCTGCAAAACGGCCAGGTGCAACTGACAACCACCCGTGCTCCGGAGCAGTTCAGTTTCGATGGTCAGCGCATGCTCAACACCTTGGGCCCTGGTTATCGCATGTTGCTGATCGGCGCCGGGGTGCTGGCCGAGTACCTGGCGACCATGGCGCTGTTCAACGGTTTCAAGGTGGCGGTCTGCGACCCGCGCCCTGAATACATGGGCGGGTGGAATGTCGCTGGCGTAGAGAAGATCGTCGGTATGCCGGATGACGTGGTGCGCGCGTTCGCCCCCGACCTGCGCAGCTGCATCGTCGGCCTCAGCCACGATCCCAAGCTGGACGACCTGGCCCTGCTCGAAGCCTTGCACAGCCCGGCGTTCTACATTGGCGTGATTGGTTCCCGACGCAATAACCTTTTGCGCCGGGAACGCCTGATCGAGCACTTTGGCGAAAGCGAGGCGTCACTGCGGCGCCTGCACGGGCCGATTGGCATCTATATCGGCAGCAAGACCCCGGCCGAGATTGCCGTCAGCGTCATGGCCGAGATTCTGGCGACCAAGAACAGCGTCGACTTGCCTGGTGCAGTCAATGTCAGTGAGGCAAAGCGTGCGCGGGAGGTTGATGTTCGGGCTGGGGGTGTTCGCCTTTAGGTGATTGGCGCTCGGTCTCACAGGTGCCAAACATCCAAAGGCGACCACCTCGCCCCACGAAAACGCTCGATCATCTACAGCCCTCGAAATGCGTCGGGCTGGTAAACGCAGACTCGTCCGCGATGCCGCTTGGCCTCGTACATCGCCTGATCGGCTGCCTTTACCAGTGCATCCACCTGGCTGGCATGGGCAGGCGCAAGGGCCAGGCCGATGCTTGGGGTGACAAAGTCGATGGTCACCCCACTGACGCTTACCGGTTCGGCCAGGACCTTGAGCAAACGCTCGGCCAGGGCACTGGCGGCCTGAAACCGGGTGCCCGGGACGATCACCGTGAATTCGTCCCCGCCGAGTCGATAGACCGTGTCCGGCTGGCGCAGGGCGTTGTTCAAGCGCTCGGCCATGCACACGAGCAGGGCATCGCCGACATCATGGCCGAAACGGTCGTTGACCTGCTTGAACCGGTCAAGATCGAGGAAGATCAACGCCAGCGGCATTGCACCGCCCTGCAGATGGCGGGCAAGGTCCTCAAGGAACGCCTTGCGATTGCCCAAGCCAGTCAGGGCATCCTGATGGGCCAGATCGAACAGCTGCCGCTGATGCAGCACATGCTCGCTGACGTCATGCAGGATGCCGCGATAGCCGATCAGTCGGCCGCCGGCGTTGTGCCGCCTGGATATCTGGGTCTCGAAGTGACCAATGCTGCCGTCAGCACGCCGCAGGCGAGCCGAGAGTGGCGCACCGGGCTCGGTTTCGGCAATCACGGGCTCTGGCGCCGTGGCGGGTTCCTGCTCTTCCTGCAGCGAGGCAAAGGTGCGCCCGACAACCTGGGCCGCCGGGTAACCGAGCAACCTGCAGAAGGCTGGGTTCACCGACTCGATCCTGGCCAGCTCGTCGAGTTCGAAGTAGCCGTCTTCCATGGCGTCCAGGATCGCCCGGTCGCGCGCTTCGCTCTGCTCCAGGCGGTCCAGCGCACGGTTCGCTTCACGCGCCAGCTTGCCCAGCTCGTCGCGCCCGTCGTCGGTCAGGCGCCGTCCTGCCGCCGCCGGGCCGATGGCCAGGAGCTCACCGTGCAGGCGGGCAATGCGCCGCAGCAAGGTGACATCCAGCGCGAGGTAGATCAGCAACCAGGCCAGACCGATGAGCCCCCCCGTAACCCCAAGGAACATATTGAGCTGCTGCTCGCCTTCCAGGTACAGATGACGTTCGCGGGTCAATTGCAGGCGCAGCTGTGGCTCGCCCAGGCTGTCCTGGAACAGCAGGTCGATACTCTGGTGGCGGCCATCGACCACCTGGCGATTGCCGATGCTCATGAGTTCAGCCTGCAGCACGGGCGGCGGCCGGTCGGTGGCCGACGGCAGCCAGGTAAGCTCGCCGCCCAACTGTTGTTGCAGCATGGCAATGCGCTTGCTGTCCAGAAAAGTACCCGCCAGCAATACTGCGCCGGGGCTTTCGCCGCTGCGTGCGGTATCCACGGCCACCAGAATCAGCGGCACCCTGAGCACTGCCAGCAATTGCGCAGGCGGCGCCACGTCCTGTGGCTGCAGCAGGCGCGCCAGTTGTTCAGCGACACCGTCATGCAGCGCCTGCAGCGTCAGTGGTTGAGCGCCGGCCGGGCGCTCCAGCGATGCCAGGTCCAGCGGCCGCCAACTCACCCGTTGCTCGCCATTGGCGAAATAAAGGATGAAGTCGAAGCCACTGCGGCCCAGCGTGGCGGCATCGAGCGGGAATGCCGATGGCACCGCCCCTGGAATGGCCTGTGCCCATTGTCGCAGGCGGTTGGCGTCACGCTCGAAACTGTTGCTCAGCAGGGCGCGCAGGCGCTCGGCCTCGGCGACCAACAGCCGCTCGTCCTGCTTGTCCAGGCGCGCCAGCAACATGCCCTGGGCCGCGAAATACACCAGTGACAACACCAACAACAACGGTGGTACGAACAGCCAGAGCAGTCGTGTGCGTAACTTCATGCGGGCTCCTCGTACCGTTGCTCGCCCGTATCAGGTGGCCGGGCATGGCCTGCCCGGTGCCGCCGCCGCCCGCACGGCCTCAGCCAGCTTGCGCAAATTGGCCTGGTGAGCATTGACCAGGTTTTCGATGCTGTTGTCAGCGCCAGTCTGCACCGAAGTGCGGCAAGTGAGTTCAGGCTCGCCCGGCCGCTTCAGGCGCCACAGTGTATCGAGCGAAGCGTATTGGCCCGGCACGCTGTCGAAGCGCTGCACATCGACCCGCAGCACACTGCCGGGGCCAGGCACCGGGCCGCCCAGCATGTCCTGCAACGCACTGCGGAACTCATCCACCAGGTTGGCGCCCCACCATTCGGTTTCCAGGATCGCCAGGCCGCTGCCGCCCTGGCGTACCACCAGTTGCGGGCGGTCCACCTGCGGCGGCAGGCTGACCCGGCTCACCTGCACGTGCTGGTTCGCGCCTTGCACCGGCTGGGCCGGGACCAGGGTGTGGTAGTTGTTCGGGGTACTGCTGCAGCCGCTCAGCCAGATCAGCAGGCTGGCCCCGCACAGGTTGCGCACTCGATGCATCAGCTGACACTCCTTTGGCCTTTCACTTTCAAGGTCTCAAGTCTTGCGCGCCGGCCGCTTTCGGCCGACCTCGAATCAGCGACTCGGGGTGGCGCCCCAGGTAGTCGGTCAGGTCGCGCAACGAACGCGACATGCGCTCCAGCTCGTCCAGCGTCTCGCCCAGCCGTTCGCGCTCCGGCGAATCCTTGTCGATGGTGGCGTTGGCAGCCTTCAACGTCTTCTGCATGTCGTCGAGGGTGGCTTTCACCCCAGGCAACGTCTGGCCGTTGATCTGCTTGAGGTTGGCACGCAAGTCACGCAGGCTGCCATCGAGGTTGCCGGCAATGCTTTCCAGCGGCAGCTTGCCGATACGCTCGATGAAGTGCTGCAACTGCTCCTGGAGCTTTTCCAGGCTCCCCGGCATGGTGGGGATGACGATCGGCTCGGCGGTCATGTCGAACGCGACCTTGGGCGCGTCCGGGTAGAAGTCCAGGGAAATGAACATCTGCCCGGTGATCAGGTTGCCGCTGCGCGCCTGCGCGCGCAGGCCATGTTCGACAAAGGTGCCGATCAGCTGTCGCGCGCCGTTGATGTCACCCTCGGTGTGCTTGAACGCTGCCAACATTTTCTGGTGCACCGGGCCCAGGCGCCTGGGATAGATCACTGCATCCACCACCACCGGGAAAATCTGCTTTACCGGGTCGTAATCGAGCTTGACCGAGGTGACCTTGCCGAACTCCACGCCCTTGAACTCGACCGGCGCTCCCACCGAAAGGCCACGCATGGACTGGTCGAAGCGCAGCTGCAGGTACTGGCCCTGGCCATTGGCCGGGGCCAATGCGGCTTCACGGTCGGCGAACAGTTGAAAATGCGCCTGGTCCTCGGCCGGTTGGGCGTCCGGGGCAAAATCGGGGGCGCCGAATGCCAGCCCGCCGACCAGAATCGATGACAGCGACTCGGTATCGACCTTCAGGCCATTGGCGCCGATCTGCATGTCCACGCCACTGGCATTCCAGAAACGGCTATCAGCCGTGACGAAGGCGTCGTAGGGCGACTGCACGAACACACCGATGTCGACGCCTTTGCCATCGTCCTGCAAGGCATAGGACACCACCTCACCCACCGGGATCTTGCGGTAATAGACGGATGCACCGATATCCAGCGAACCCAGGTCTTCGGCGCTCAGGACGAAACGCTTGCCCTTTTCGCCATAGGTGATAGGCGGTGGCAGTTCCAGGCCGGTGAAGGTCTTTTCAACCGTTTTCGACTCACCGGCATCGGCACCGATGAAGCTGCCGGAGAACAAGGTATCCACACCGGAAACCCCGCCTGCACCGATCCGCGGCCGTACCACCCAGAAGCGCGCCCCCTCGGTGGCGAACGAGCGCGCGTCGTTGTCCAGTTGCACGTTGACGATGACGCTGTTGTGGTCTTCGGCAAGGTCGACACTGGTCACTTCGCCAATCACCACGCTGCGGTACTTGACCTGCGTCTTGTGCGCCACCAGCCCTTCGCCGGAGCGAAAGGAAATGGAAATCACCGGCCCCTGCTGCATCCAGTTGCGTACCACCAGCGAGGCCCCCACCAGGATCGCCAGGATCGGCACGATCCACACCAGTGAAACATTCCAGCGCCGGGTGCGGACCTCCGCCTGCCCGGGCCCATTTCGCGCGTCACTCGCTTGCACCATCGGTGCGACCTCCATCGTTGTCAGCGTGATCCCAGATCAGGCGTGGGTCGAAGCTCATTGCCGAAAACATGGTCAGCACCACGACCATGCCGAAAAACAGGATACCCGGGCGCGGTTCGATGGTGCCCAGGCCGCGCAACTGCACCAGCGCGGCGACCAACGCCACGACGATGACATCCAGCATCGACCAGTAACCGATCAACTCGACGCCGCGATACAGCTGCGAACGCTGCCGGCGCGCCCAGCTCGAGCGGCGTTGGGCGGTGAACAGCAGCAGGCCAAGTGAGAAGAATTTGATCGCTGGCACGCCAATACTGGCGATGAAGATGATCAGGGCGATGTCCCAGGCGCCCGCCTCCCAGAATTCCAGCACGCCGCCACCGATGGTGCTGTCACTGCCACTGCCGAGCATTTCGGTGTGCATGACCGGTAACAGGTTGGCGGGTATGTAGAACACCAGCGCGGCCAGCAGGAAGGCCCAGCCACGGGTGATGGCGTTGGCCTTGCGCCGGTGCAGGGGCGCACCGCAGCGCGGGCATGAATGGCCCTTGCCCAGTTCACAAGCCAGCCCGCAACCGTGGCACAGGCACAGGCCGACGTCATCTGCCAATGCCGGGCTGCTCATACCTGCTCCCAGAGGTCGCGAATATCGCGACCGGCAATGTAGATGATCAGCATGCTGAGGGCGGCCAGGGCGATCAGGCCGATGCCCGGGATGACATCGAGCAGGCCGGCCAGTTTGATGACGGCCACCAATGCGCCGAGCAGGCAGACTTCCAGCATGCTCCAGGGGCGCAGCCCCTCCAGGCAGCGCATGCTCAAGGCGAAGCCTGGCGCTCGTCGCCCGGCCAGGGCAAAACTCAGCAACCAGCACAGCAGCGTGATCTGCAGCACGGGCGCGAAGATGATCGCCAGTGCCATGACCAGGGCGATGAAGGTGATGCTGCCACTGCTGAGGATCATCACCGCATCCCATAGCGTGGCGGAATTGCTCAACCCTTGCATGCCGATGGTCATGACCGGATACAGGTTGGCGAACAGCAGCAAGACACCGCCGGTGATGCTCAGGGCCAGGCGTTGCTGAAGGCTCAGGCCGCCATGCCGGTAGAGCACGCCGGCGCAGCGCGGGCAAAGGGCACGCTGATGGCGCTGCAGGGGCTCGCGCCGATACACGGCATCGCAATATTCACAGATGATCAGGGGCTCGGTCTGGCTCATGCGGTATTCCCGGATGCAAGTCTCTAGGCGTGCAGTCAGCCGTTGATTGACGCAGGGCCGAGCGTCGACATGAGCAAGCGTAGACGGGAAAGTTGCATTGCGTCGCCTGAGGGTGCATTGCGGATCCAATACCCCTGACAGAACAAAGGCCGGGCACCGATGGGTTACATCGGCGCCCGGCCTTGCGGATCAGGCGAAGCGGCTGCCAGCGGTGTGGCGGATCACCTGCACATGCGCTTCACCGCGCGCTCCGCAGCTGCCTGAAACACCTTGCGCATCGCCTCCAGCTGATCCTCGGTCAACGCCTTGGCGCAGGTCAGCCCTTGCAGAAAACCGGTGCCCCAGTTTTTGGTCTCGGCCAGCTCCTTGCGATTTTCGGCTTCGGCGATATCGCCCAGGTACAGGGCGGCGGGGTGTTCGTAACGGTCCTCCAGCGCCAGCTTGCGCAGCGCCTCCAGGGCCACCTTGAACTCGGCGGCGGCAACATCGTCCAGGCCCAGATGCTCGTACTGCAGCAGGCTCAGACGGTCGGTGGCGGTCATCTTCGAATCTCCGTTTCACGGTAAAAGGAGCAAAGTGCAAGGCAATCACCCGCCAGCCGCGACGCATCCGGCTGCTAGCGAAGGTGGAGTGAGTGATTCAGTTGTATACCACAATTAGGGCCTCTATCCCTAGTGGCGTGCGCCATCCGGGTACACCGCAGTGAGGCCTTCTGTCGCAAGACGGCAGCAACCATTAAATTTAAATTGAATTTAATTTGAAAGTGGATCACGCTGCCTGACATCGCAACGTTCCGAGAGCACTGCACCATGGCCACCTCACCACGCGAACCACGCAAGGACGGCGAAGCCACCCGCACGCGCATCCTCCAGGCCGCTGGCGAACTGTTCGCCCTCGTGGGTTATGCCGAGGCCAGCAATAAAGCCGTCGCTGCCAAGGCCGAGGTCGACCTGGCCTCGATCAACTACCACTTCGGCAGCCGCAATGGTTTGTACCTGGCCGTGCTCGACGAAGCGCGGCGGCGCTTTATGGACATCACCGACCTGCAGCGCATCGCCCTGGGCGAGCAGCCGGCGGTGGAAAAGTTGCGGTCGCTGATCGAGCTGGTGGTGCGCAAGGCCACACAGAGCCGCGACAACTGGCACTTGCGCGTGCTAGCCGCAGAAATCCTCGCCCCCAGTCCGCATGGCCAGGCACACATGCAGGCCGAAACACCGTTGAGGCTGTCGCTGCTGAAGGGCCTGTTCAGTGAAATCACCGCCATCCCACAGGACGACCCGGCGCTGACCCGCTGCATCCTCTGTGTCACCGCGCCCTGGGCAATGCTGTTGATCGGCCCGCGCGGGTCCACCGGCACGCTGCACGAAATCCTTGGCATGCCTGCCGAAGCAGTCTCTGCCCAGCTATACAGCTTCGCCCTGGCCGGCCTGCAGGAAGCCGGCCGCCAGCACGCCCAGGGCAAGGGCCACTGAACGCACATGGACGCCCCATCGCACCCACAGGCTCAAGGCAACCCCATGCAACCGAATACTGCTGACACGCCCTCCTCCGCCCAGTCCGAACCGGGCACCCAGGCCTCCATCCCGCTGCTGCTCGGCGCGTTGATGCTGGTGATGTTCCTCGCGGCACTCGACCAGACCATCGTCTCCACCGCGCTGCCGACCATCGTCAGCGACCTCGGCGGCCTGCGCTGGCTGTCGTGGGTGGTCACCGCCTATCTGCTGGCTTCTACCGTGGTCGTGCCGTTGTACGGCAAGTTCGGCGACCTCTATGGCCGCAAGCGCGTCCTGCAGATCGCCATCGCCTTGTTCCTGATCGGCTCGGCGCTGTGCGGGCTGGCCCAGGACATGACCCAGCTGATCCTGTTCCGCACCCTGCAAGGCCTGGGCGGAGGCGGCCTGATGGTGGTCGCCATGGCCGCCATCGGCGACGTCATACCGCCCGCCGAACGCGGCCGCTATCAGGGCCTGTTCGGCGGTGTGTTCGGCCTGGCCACCGTGGTTGGCCCGTTGATCGGCGGTTTTCTGGTCGAACACCTGTCCTGGCACTGGATCTTCTTCATCAACCTGCCGCTGGGCCTGCTGGCAGTGGTGGTGATCGGCAGCGTATTCCGCCCGCACGTAGCCCCGGTCAAGCATGTGGTCGACTACATCGGCGCGTTCTTCCTCACGATCACCCTGGGCGCCCTGGTACTGATCACTAGCCTGGGCGGCAGCCTGCTGCCCTGGGCTTCGCTGGACATCCTGTGCCTGGCACTGTTCGCGGTGATCGGCCTGATCGGCTTCGTGTTCGAGCAACGCCGCGCGGCCGAGCCGATCATGCCGCTGCACCTGTTCCGCCACCGCACCTTCGTGTTGGCCGGGTTGATCGGGCTGATCGTCGGTGTGTCGCTGTTCGGCTCGGTGACGTTCCTGCCGTTATACATGCAGGTGGTCAAGGATGCCTCGCCGACCAGTGCCGGCCTGCAGATGCTGCCATTGATGGGCGGCCTGCTGGTGGTGTCGGCGATTACCGGGCGGCTGATCAGCCGCTGGGGTCGCTATCGGGTGTTCCCGATTGTCGGCACGCTGCTGCAGGTGGTCGCCCTGGGGCTGCTCAGCCGCCTGGAACTGGATACACCGATGTGGCGGATGAACCTGTACATGGGCCTGCTTGGCGCCGGCCTGGGGATGGTCATGCAGGTGCTGATCCTGGCAGTGCAGAACAGCGTCGAGCGGCGACACATGGGCGTGGCGACGTCCGGGGCTACGCTGTTCCGCTCGATTGGCGGTTCGGTGGGAGTCTCGGTGTTCGGCGCGTTGTTTTCCCATGCGCTGCTCGACGGTCTGCCGAGTGATTTCGCGGCCAGCAGCGGCGGCGCCGCGAGCCTGTCGCCAACAGCGGTACATGCCCTGGCGGCACCGCTGCAGCAGGCTTATCTGGCGGCGTTCTCCACGGCCATGCACGGGGTGTTCCTGGTGGCGGCAGTGATTACCAGCGTGGCGTTCGCGTTGTCGTGGTTGTTGCGCGAGGTGCCGTTGCGCACGGCACATTGAACGCAGCGCGCGGCTATGCGGTGAATGCGATTCCCATCCTGTGGAAGTGTGCACCCGGACGGCCGTACCGCTCTGGAAAAAGGCGATGTCGACGCCTGGGCCGGCCTCGACCCGCACATGGCGGCCAGCGAGCTGCAAGCAGGCTCACGCCTGCTTTACCGCAACAAGGATTTCAACAGCTATGGCGTGATCAGCGTCACCGAGACCTTCGCCAAAGAGCATCCACAGACCATCGCCACGGTCATCAAGGCGTATGAAAAAGCCCGCCACTGGGCGGTCGCGCACCCAGATCAATTTGCTCAGCTGCTGGCAGAGGAATACAGGCTGCCGCTGGATGTGGCCAAGCTGCAGCTGTCGCGTACCGACCTCTCCAGCCCGCAGCCGACTGCCGAGGATGCGACGGCCTCCAAGGCGGCGGCACCGATCCTGGTGGCCGAAGCCGAAGCCTGGCTCGAACCGACGTTCGCCAGCCTGCGGGCAATCCCAAGCCTGGCCTGGGTACCGCTGTCGCAGACGGAACAATGTCCGCAAGGACGCTGCCATACCCTGTGGGAGCGGCTTTAGCCGCGAAGCAGGCGACGCGGTGGATGGCACCGGCTTGGCCGGTGTTCGCGGCTGAAGCCGCTCCCATAGAGTCCTCGTTAAATCATATAGTTGTGATGTGTTCCATGAGACTCATGGCGATTGCTCTCTTGTTATTGGAATGGCAAGTGCAAGGAATCAGGCAAAGCCGAACAGCCGCCGCGGGGTGTCCCACATCACCTTGCGGCGCAGGCGGGCATCCGGCATCAGGCGTTCGGCCAGTTTCAGCAGCGGGCCGTAATCAACCCGTGAATGCTGGCGGATGAACGGCCAGTCCGAGCCCCACACGCAGGCGTCCGGGCCGAACGCCTCGAGCAGCACCCGCACGTAATCGTGACTTTGCTCATACAGTCCATCGGCCTCGGCGAACTTCTGCATGCCTGACAGCTTGACGCTCGCCCGCCCGCTGCGGGCCAGCCGCAGCAGGGCCTGGAACCCGGCCTGGCGCAGCCCCCCGGCGGCATCCGGGCGGCCGCAGTGGTCTATCAACAGGCGCACCGAAGTGTTGTCGATCAGCCACTGCAGTTCCAGCAACTGGTCTTCGCAGACCTGCACCTGGGCGAACAGGCCAAGCTCGGCCAGCTTGCCGAACAGCGGCTCGGCATCGCGCATGCTCGCCACACCGTACAGCGCCGGGTTGAAGGCCACACCGACCACGCCCTGTTCCTGCAACGCGGCCAGGGCGTCCAGGCCGATCTGCCGCTCGACCACTGCGATCCCCTTGAAGCGCCCCTGGCCAGCGGCCAGTGCGTGCAGCAGCAGGGTGTTGTCGGTGTGGTAGCCACTGTTCGGCCCCACCAGCAAGGCATGGCGCACACCATAGGCATCCATCACCTGGTCGAACTGGGCCAGGGTGGCGACCTCCTGGCCGGAGGGCGCATACGGGGCGTCACGGTGGTAAGCGAAGCGTGCGGGGTCAAACAAATGGTTATGGCAGTCGATCTTGGGTTCGTCGTAGATGTTCAAGCGCGATTCCTTCAAGCGCCACTGCGCTTGCCTGCAGATCTTGTTATTGTTCGCCGCCAGGGCGATTTTGCCTGGGCTCACGATACTGCGCGCGATTGCACTGCGCTCATACACAGATGGCGAAGACCATAACCGAAGGTAATGGGCATGATCCCCGCACAGGAAAACCCCTACGGCACAACGATGGTGTTCAAGCTGCGGCACATGGAAGTGTTCCGTGCGGTGATGCTGACCGGCTCGATCAGCGCGGCAGCGAAGATGCTTTACGTTTCCCAGCCGGCAGTGAGCAAGCTGATCGGCTATATCGAGGGGCGCCTGAGCTACCGGCTGTTCGAGCGCATCAACAACCGCCTTGTGCCCACGGCCGAGGCACAGGTGCTGTACCGCGAGGTCGAGCGGGTATACCAAGCGGCCTTGCAGGTGAACGCGTGCGCCCATTCCCTGGCCGCCGGTACTCACCGCACGCTGCGCATCTCCTGCAGTGCCTCGCTATCGACCGTCGTCATCCCTGCCGCGCTGGCGCAGCTCAAACGCGAAGCACCGTCACTGCACATCGAGTGGCAGACCTCGCTGATGCACGCCATGCCCAACCAGATCCTGTCGAAGACCGTCGACCTGTCGATTGCCGCATTGCCGGTGGTCCACGATCACCTGCACTCCCAGGCCTTCATGCGCGGGCGCATGGTGGTGGTGATGCCGGCCGGGCATGCCTTGGCAGAGCAGCCTTCATTGACCCTGCAACAACTGCAGGGCCACGCGCTGCTGCTGTTCCGCCCGGACATGCCGTTCGGCCAGCTGTTGGCCGAGCATATCCAGCGGCGCGGCCTGCAGCTGGAATCGTTGCTGTCATTCACCAATGCCAACGAAGCCGTGGCGCTGGTCAAGCAAGGGATGGGGGTCAGCGTGATCGACGAATTCGTTGCCCAGGACAGCGGCCTGCATGTGGTACCCCTGGCCGACGAAATCCATTTCGATATCAGCTTCGTCTACTCGCGCTTCGAGCCGCCATCGCAGTCGGCGCTGCAGCTGATGCGGGTGCTGCAGGATCAGGCGCTGAAACTTGAGCGGGGGATCTAAGGGTTTGCGCTGCCACTGGCGTGATTGGATCAACACCTGAAAAAGCGCTACCCTTGCCCGCCACGCGATCCTTCGCGCTGGCGCTCTCAAATCGCATATGGAGATTCACCGACATGAACGTCTCGTTCCGCCCCCAGTGGCTGCTTGCCCTCGCCCTGCCTCTGGCCCTCGCTGCCTGCGGTGACAAAGAACCCGAGCAGCGCGCTGCCTTCAGCGATTTCCTGCAAACCCGTATCGTCGACAAGCCCGGCGTTCACGTGCCAAAGCCGAGCGCCGACGAAGCCAAGGCGTTTGGCCCCTACAACGACCATTACGCGGTGATCACAAACTTCAACGGCGCCATGGATAGCGCGGTGAAACCCCTGGGCAGCCTGCTGCAGAAAGGCGCGGTGCGTTCGCTGAACGATATCACCAGCCGCCGTGACGACATCAAGGCGGTGCAGACCGGCCTGAACGACATGGGTACCCAGTTGCAGGAGCAGAAAGCCAAGGCCGACAGCGCGCATGCCCAACTCAAGCAGCCGGACGACCTCAAGGTGGTCTACGACAAGGCTTACGACCGTACCGTCAGCGTCCCGGCCGACACCTTCCTGCAGGTGCTGCCGCAGATCAACGGCACCCTCGACAGCAGCCTGAAAGTGGCCGACTACGTGGACGCGCACAAGGCGCAGATCGAGATCAACGGGTCGATCGTCAAGGTCAATGACCCGAAGGTGCAGGCTGAGCTGAATGCCTTGCTGCAAGACCTGACGACTCAGGCAAAGACCGTCCAGAAGGCTCAGGCGCAGCTGCAGACCGTGATGCTCGGGCGCTGATCTGGGTGGGTTAACGCGGTAAAAAATATGGGAGCGGCCTTGTGTCGCGAAAGGGCTGCGCAGCGGCCCCACGATCTCTACTTCACTTCGAGATTGCCGGGGCCGCTGCGCGGCCCTTTCGCGACACAAGGCCGCTCCTACAAAGGACCGCGCTTGTGCTTTAGAAACCCGAGTAGGTGCCCGGCGTGCACGCAACGGCCTGCACAGACGGCTCAGCGGAGCCTGCTCTTGTAGGAGCGGCCTTGCGTCGCGAAAGGGGTGCGAAGCGCCCCCGGGATTTCAGCTTCGCCCTATGGATTGCTGGGGCCGCTTTGCGGCCCTTTCGCGACACGAGGCCGCTCCTACAAAGGACCGCGCTTGGGCTTTAGAAACCCAGCACGCAATGGCCGGCCTTGACGGCTCAGCGGTGCCTGCTTTTGTGGGAGCGGCCTTGCGTCGCGAAAGGGGTGCGAAGCGCCCCCGGGATTTCAGCTTCGCCCCATGGATTGCCGGGGCCGCTGCGCGGCCCTTTCGCGACACAAGGCCGCTCCCACATGTTGTGCGCATGATAATTCAAGGCGCGCGCGGCAACAGGATCGCCACGCTCAAACCACCCGCCTTGCCCGCCGTCGCGCTGATGCTGCCCTGGTGCAGCCCGATGGCGCGCCGGGCGATGGCCAGCCCCAGGCCGAAGCCATCGGCGCCGCTGTGCCCACCTCGGTCGAACGGCTCGAAGATGCTCTGCAGGCGAGTCGGCTCGACCCCTGGCCCCTGATCGACGATGTGCACCTGCAATTGTTCCCCGCCTCCAACCAGCACCGCCTCCACGCGCACTTCGCTGCCCGGCGCGGTATAGCGCACCGCGTTGCGGATCACGTTCTCGAAAGCGCGGTACAGCAGCTCTTCATGGCCACGGGTGACGAAGGTGCCGGCGCCCAGCAAGCTGACCTGCGCCTGCTTCATGCCTGCCTCGAAACGGGCATCTTCGACGATCTGCGCCAGTACCTCGACGGCATCCAGTTCACCATGCTCGCTCTGGCTTTGCTGCGACTGCACCCGCGCCAGGGTCAGCAACTGCTCGATCAGGTCATCCATGCGCCGTGATTCACGTTCGATGCGCCCGAGCATTGCCTCGCGCTCTGGCTGCTGGCGCAGCAGGCCGATAGCGACATGCAGGCGGGTCAGCGGCGAGCGCAGCTCGTGGGAGATGTCATGCAGCAACTGCTGCTGCGCCTCGACCAGCGCCTTGAGCTGCCCGGCCATGCGGTCACAGTCTTCGGCCAGCTCGACGATTTCGTCGCGTCGCCGCCCCAGGCGCGGGCGCACGCGTACGTCGAAACGGCCCTGGGCAACCTGGCCCATGGCCTCGCGCAGCCAGGTCAGCGGCCGGGTCAGGTAGAGGCTGCAGAGCAAGGCGAACACGGCACTCATCAGCGCGCCGGTCAGCAGCGGCCCCATGGTCCGCGGGCGCGGCGCCTCATCCAGGCGGGTGGCCACGGAAGCCCTCAGCACAAGAGCCTGGCCGCCCTCGTCGAGCAGCGCTCGCTCGAAGCGCGGCGTGTCCACTGCACGCCCGGCCAGCAAGTGACCGGTGCCGTCATACAAGCCCACCTGCACGTCCGGCGGCTGCGGTGACACCTGCAGGTACTGGCGGCCAGCCTGCTCGCCATAGCGGTGCAACAGGTTCAGTTCAGTGGCCAGCATCGCCCGCAACCCGGGGGTGTCACCGCGCAGCTCGTCGAGCATGAAAGCCCCGGCACCGACCAGGAAGGTCAGGCTGTTGGCCAGCCAGAACGCCAGGAACAGCTTCCAGAACAGGCGCCGGCGCATCATTCGACGATCAGCATGTAACCCATGCCCCGCACACTCTGGATCCAGCTGCTGCCATCGTCACGCGGGCCGAGCTTCTGGCGGATGCTGCTGATATGCACGTCGATGCGCCGGTCATAACGGGTCAGTGGCCGGCCCAGGGCGTTCAACGACAGGTCCTGTTTACTTACCAGTTGCCCAGCCTGGCGGGCCAGGGCTTCAAGCAGGCTGAATTCGGTACCGGTCAGGTCCAGCGGTATTGGCCCCCACTGCGCCTTGCGCCGGCCAGGCCACAGGGTCAGCGCGCCGCGCCCAATTGACTCGACACCCTGACTTTCGGCCAGCATCTGTGGATGCATGCGGCGCAGGATCGCCCGCAGCCGCGCCACCAGCTCACCCGGCGAGCTGGGCTTGGGCACATAGTCGTCGGCGCCCAGTTCCAGGCCGGCGATGCGGTCGATGTTGTCACCCCGTGCGGTCAGCAGCAGCACCGGTACCTGGCTGCGCGCGCGAATGCGCCGCAGCACTTCGATGCCCGAAATGCCCGGCAGCATCACGTCCAGCACCACCAGGCGGTAAAGCCCGCTCAAGGCGCGGGCCTCGCCCTCCTCACCCGTGGCCACGGCGGTGGCCTGGAAGCCCTCACGGGCCAGGTACAAGGCGAGCATTTCGGTCAGTTCGCGGTCGTCGTCGACCAGCAGTACGGGGATCATGATGGGTAAGGTGCCAGGTTCTGCAAAAGCGTCATGATCGCCCCGTCGTAGCGGACCGTGGGCGAACTTTACACATCTTTACCCTCGGTTAACCGCGCCGAACACAGCCCGCCCGTATGCTCATCGCCCGCTTCCCGGCAGCCCCGCGCTGCTCTTCTACGCCCGCCTGGAACCCTCGATGAACTACCCGCGATTGTTGCTCTCCATCCTGCTGCTCAATGCCTCCATGGCCCAGGCCGCGCCGTTCAGGATCGCAGACATCCGCATCAACGGCCTGCAGCGGGTATCCGCCGGCAGCGTGTTCGGCGCCTTGCCGCTCAACGTCGGCGACCAGGCTGACGACCGTCGTCTGGTGGATTCCACCCGCTCGCTGTTCAAGACCGGCTTCTTCCAGGACATCCAGCTGAACCGCGATGGCAACGTCCTGATCATCAACGTGGTCGAGCGCCCGTCGGTGTCGAGCATCGAGATCGAAGGCAACAAGGCGATCAGCACCGAAGACCTGATGAAAGGCCTGAAGCAGTCGGGCCTGGCCGAGGGCGAAATCTTCCAGCGCGCCACCCTTGAAGGCGTGCGCAACGAACTGCAGCGCCAGTATGTGGCCCAGGGCCGCTACTCGGCCGAGGTCGACGCCGAGGTGGTGCCGCAGCCGCGCAACCGCGTGGCCTTGAAGATCAAGATCAACGAAGGCACCGTCGCCGCCATCCAGCACATCAACATCGTCGGCAACACCGTGTTCGACGATGAAGAGCTGGCGCAACTGTTCGAGCTGAAGACCACCAACTGGCTGTCGTTCTTCAAGAACGACGACAAGTACGCCCGCGAGAAACTCTCCGGTGACCTGGAGCGCCTGCGTTCCTACTACCTGGACCGCGGCTACATCAACATGGACATCGCCTCTACCCAGGTGTCGATCACCCCGGACAAGAAGCACGTCTACATCACCGTCAACGTCAACGAAGGCGAGAAGTACACCGTTCGCGACGTGAAGCTGTCGGGTGACCTGAAGGTGCCGGAAGACCAGGTCAAATCGCTGCTGCTGGTGCAGCCGGGCCAGGTGTTCTCGCGCAAGGTGATGACCACCACCTCCGAGCTGATCACCCGTCGCCTGGGCAACGAAGGCTACACCTTCGCCAACGTCAACGGCGTGCCGCAGCCGAATGATGAAGACCACACCGTCGACATCATGTTTGTGGTCGACCCGGGCAAGCGTGCCTACGTCAACCGCATCAACTACCGGGGCAACACCAAGACCGAAGACGAAGTGCTGCGCCGCGAAATGCGCCAGATGGAAGGTGGCTGGGCTTCGACCTACCTGATCGACCAATCCAAGACCCGCCTCGAGCGCCTGGGCTTCTTCAAGGAAGTCAACGTCGAGACCCCGCCGGTGCCCGGCACCGATGACCAGGTCGACGTCAACTACAGCGTCGAAGAGCAAGCCTCCGGCTCGATCACCGCCAGCGTCGGTTTCGCCCAGAGCGCCGGCCTGATCCTCGGCGGGTCGATCAGCCAGAGCAACTTCCTCGGTACCGGCAACAAGGTGTCCATCGGCCTGACCCGTTCGGAATACCAGACCAAATACAACTTCGGCTTCGTCAACCCCTACTTCACCGAAGACGGCGTAAGCCTGGGTTACAACCTGTTCTACAGCAGCACCGACTACAGCGACTATTACGATGACGGCGTGTCCTATTACGCCATCAACAGCTACGGCGCGGGCGTCAACTTCGGCTACCCGATCAACGAAACCTCGCGCCTGACCTACGGCCTGACCCTGCAGCACGACGACATCAGCCCGGGTACCTACAGCGCCGACGAGATCTACGACTTCATCCAGCGCGAAGGCAAGAGTTTCAATAACCTCAAGGCCTCGATCGGCTGGTCCGAATCGACCCTGAACAAAGGCGTGCTGGCCACCCGTGGCCATTCCCAGGCCCTGACCCTGATGGCCACCACGCCGGGCAGCGACCTGTCGTTCTACAAGCTCGACTACAACGGCCAGACCTTCCTGCCCGTGAGCAAAGACACCACTCTGCGCCTGCACACCACCCTTGGCTATGGCAACGGCTACGGTTCCACCGACGGGCTGCCCTTCTACGAAAGCTACACCGCCGGCGGCCAGGGCTCGGTACGTGGTTTCAAGGACGGTACCCTCGGCCCCCGCAGTACCCCGGCCACCGGCACTTACTCAAGCGCCGGCCAGGCCTATTACTCGGACCGCGACACCGACGTGCTCGGCGGCAACATCCTGGTCACCGGCGGCGCCGAGTACATCTTCCCGCTACCGTTCATCAAGAACCAGAGCCAGCTGCGCAGCTCGGTGTTCGTCGACGCCGGCAACGTCTACGCCGACACCTGCTACCTGTCGACCACCCAGGGCTGCGGCAATGTCGACCTCAATCAGCTGGCGGTGTCGCTGGGCGTGGGGGTGACCTGGTACAGCCCGATGGGGCCGCTGAGTTTCAGCCTGGCGGCGCCGCTGAAAAAGCCGGACAACGCCGAGACGCAGATCTTCCAGTTCTCGCTGGGGCAGACCTTTTGACCCGGCGCACAAATTACCGGTTTTTAACCTCGCTTGAGCCAAGTTGACCGTCACCTTGCCTAAGCTGAGATACATATGATCATGCCTTGCAGGTAACCCCATGCCTCCCTTCGCCCCCACCGCCCTGGCCTCGGCATTGCGCGACGAAACCCACGCCTCGCTGCTCGACCTTGTGCAGCAGCGCCTCAGTCGCGTGCTGGGCCCAAGTTACACGGTCATGCTCGCCGCCAGCGGGGACAACGCCGGCCACTATCACCTGGCAATCCAGCACAGCCAGACTGGCCTGTCGCTGGAAGACAGCGGCGCCATCGGCCCGGGTTTTGCCGAACGGCTGCTGGCACTCGGCGGGCAGGTCAAAGCCATGCTCGAGTCGGATACCTTCGCCCGCATGGGCAGCGACGAGCCGGGCCGCCCGCTGGTCTGGCTGCGCGACCTATAGCCACTAAGACGCTGAGCAAACAGAACTTTTCCCCAATATCTTGTCTATCTGGACATGCCCACGCACGCGGGTGTGCGGCCTCAGGAGGCTGTGCAACCGCCTGTTCAATGACAACCTTGGGGGTTGCCTACGCTCATGAAGTTCCCTATCCCGAAATGCCTGCTTGCCGGCCTGTTCGCCCTGGTCGCTGTCGGTTCTGCGTCCGCCATGCCAATGCACGCCATAAAGACGACTTTGGCCCCCGAGACCATCGCTCAGGCACCGACCAAAGCTGCCCAGAGCCCCTGGCCAGACTTGGCCAGCATCGCCGATGGCCAGCAAGGGCCGCTGCTGGCCCATGACGATCGCTACTGGCGCGACGGTCGCTGGCATTACCGGGGCGAAGACCGCCGCCGTGAAGAATGGCGCCGGGCACAATGGCGCCGGGAGCAGGCACGTCGTGAGGCCGAGCGCCGCCACGAGTGGGAGCGCCGTCATGAGCGCGCCCACCATTACGATCGCGACCACGACCACTATCGCCGCTAAGCCCTCGCGGCCATTTGTGCCAGGCAGTTCCTTCGACTATGTTCACTGCAGCCAGCAACTGGCTCGACAGCGAAGGGACTACCGCGCATGAAAACCAACCGGTTCAGCTTCTCCCCACTCCTCCACGGCCTGGCCGGTGCAGCGTTGCTGGCGCTGGCCGGTTGCAGCACGATCAACGCCCATACCACCGAATATGTCGGCGTGCCGCACTTCGCCCCGAGTAACGCAGCCAATGTCGAGGTATTGCGCCGCGAACCGACCCGCCCACATGTGCGTCTCGGTGAGGTGCTGGTCGACGCCAGCGTCGAGCCGCCACCTGCCATCACCGACGTTGAACAGAAACTGCGCGAAGAAACCGCCTCCATTGGCGGCGATGCCGCTGTGGTGGTGTACGACCGCATCCAGCCGGTTGCGGCCTATGTCGAAGGGCCGCTGTGGGATCGCGACATCCGCAGTGTCGAAGGGCGCAAGCTCAAGGCGATCGTGATCAAGTACCAGTAAGCCGCTCATAACCACTTGCACATGAACAACATGCCTGCCCCGCCATGGGCAGGCCGGCAACGCTTCCCTAGCATGGCCCCCAGCCATACAAGACAAGGAGAAGCGAAATGCCTGCTACCGCCACAGCCTGTCAGAGCGTGACCTGGAACCCGATCACCAAGACCAGCTCCTTCAGCGCCCACGACCGTGAAATTCTCACCCGCCACTGGCACCCGGTGGCCTTCAGCGCAGACGTGGCCGACAAGCCCTATGCCGTAACCCTGCTCGATGAGCCCATCGTGCTGTACCGCGCCGGTGGCAAGCTCAACGCGGCCCGCGATATCTGCAGCCACCGTGGCGCACCGCTGAGCCGCGGCTGGGTGCAGGGCGAGAACATCATCTGCCCGTATCACGGCTTGCACTTCGGCACCGATGGCCGCTGCACGCGGATCCCCTCGGAGCCCAATGCCAACCTCACCGAACGCCACCGCATCCAGATGTACACCGCCCGCGAGGACTACGGGCTGGTCTGGGTACTGATGGCCGGCAGCGACGCGCCGTTCCCCGAGATGCCGTCCTGGCACGATGACAGCTACCAGCGCATCCTGCCGCCGTCGATCGACATCGCCGCCTCGGCCGGGCGCCAGGTCGAGGGGTTCATCGATGTCGCCCACTTCGCCTGGATCCACCACGACGCTTTCGCCGACCGCGACAACCCGGTGGTGCCGACCTACAGGGCCGAACTTACCGGCCACGGCATGCACGCCGAATACATCAGCAGTGTCAGCAATTTCCCCAAGCAGCTGCAGCACCGCGCACCCGCAGGCTTCCAGTGGAAGCGCACCTTCGACGTGTTCGCACCGTTCACCGCACGCCTGGCCGTGAATTTCCCTGACCCTGAGCAACGCCTGGTGATCCTCAACGCCGCCAGCCCGATCTCGGCGCGTCAGACTCGGATGTTCTGCGCCATCACCCGCAACTTCGACCAGCACCTGCCACTGGACGATGTGTATGCATTCAACCAGCAAGTGTTCGAGGAAGACCGCGACATCGTCGAGCTGTGTCGCCCCGAAGACCTGCCCCTGGACCTTTCGCTGGAAATCCATATCCCGGCCGACCGTTCCTCCACCGCCTACCGTCGGGCCCTGAGCGCCTTGGGCCTGGGCCGCGCCTTCACCAGCTGACCGGCATACCTGCGAGGGAGTATCGAACATGTACAAATGGGAATGCCTGGTGTGCGGCTTCATCTACGACGAAGCCGTGGGAATACCGGACGATGGCATCGCGGCGGGCACCCGCTGGGAGGATATACCGCAGGACTGGTTCTGCCCGGAATGCGGCGTGGGCAAGGGTGACTTCGACATGATCCGCCTGCCGCTGGATGCCCAAGCGGCACAAGCGCTTGCCGCTCAGGCGCCGGACCCGGTGGTGATCCTCGGCTCGGGGCTGGCCGGTTACACCGTGGCGCGTGAACTGCGCAAGCTCGACGCCGGGGTACCGATCATGATCATCACCCGCGATGGCGGCGAGCTCTACTCCAAGCCCGCGCTTTCCAACGCCCTGCAAAGTGGCAGGCTACCCGAGCAGCTGGTCACCGCCAGCGCCGCGCAGATGGCCGAACAACTGGCTGCCAGCGTGGTTACCGACAGCCGCGTGGAACGCATCGACAGCCAAGGCCAGTGTGTGTATGTAGGCGGTCAGGCGCAGCGCTACAGCGCACTGGTGCTGGCGTTGGGTGCGGACCCTCGGCGCCCGGCGCTCGCAGGTGACGGTGTGCCGGCGATCATTACCGTCAACGACCTGGACGACTACCGCCACTTTCGCCAGCAGATCGCCCAGGCCAGCCGGGTCGCGATCCTGGGCGCCGGGCTGATCGGCTGCGAGTTCGCCAATGACCTGGGGCACGCCGGCCATGTGGTGACCCTCGTCGACCGGGCCTCCTGGCCATTGAGCCGGCTGCTGCCGGAACCGGCCGGTGCGGCGATGGCAAACGCCCTGACCACTCTGGGCGTCACGCTGGCACTGGGCACGACACCCGTCGCAGTGCAGCGCCAGGGTGCGGCGTTGCAGGTGCTGATGGCCGATCATCAAGTGCTGGAAGTGGACTACGTGCTCAGCGCCATCGGCCTTGCCCCCCGGGTGGAACTGGCACGCAGTGCCGGGATTGCGGTTGCCAGCGGCATCGTCACCGATGCTTGTCTGCAGACCAGCGCCCGCAACATCTACGCCCTGGGCGACTGCGCCGAGGTGCACGGCCTGGTGTTGCCGTACGTGCTGCCGATCATGCTCCAGGCCCGCGCCCTCGCGCGCACACTGGCCGGCCAGCTGACGCCGGTGGCCTACCCGGCCATGCCGGTGACGGTGAAAACCAGCGTACTGCCCACCGTCGTGGCTTCACCCTTGGCGGATCAGGGGAGCTGGTCGACGGAGCTGCTGGGCCACTGCGACCGGGGCTTTGCCAAGGTGCGTGCGCTGTTCCATGACCCTCATCGGCAAGTGCAGGGCTTCGTGCTGATGGGCGCGGCCACCGGCGAGAAAGCCGACCTGCTCAAAGGGTTGCCGGACTGGAGATGATTGCGCAGGCCACGGCTCGATATATTGTTTAGTATATAGCGAGACAATGACCAGAAAATCGGCCCGGCGCATTGCGCACATGCCCCGGGCCTGAGTGAGGCTGCTGTGGCCAAAGCCATGCCGAATTGCGACACCCAGCTGCTGCGCACGCTGCATACCTTGTTGTCCGAATGCAGCGTGTCGCGTACCGCCGAACGCCTCGGCCAGAGCCAACCGGCCGTCAGCGTGGCCCTGCGCCGCCTGCGTCAGCTCACCGGCGACCCACTGCTGGTGCGCAGTGGCAGCCGCATGGTGCTGACCAGCCATGGCGAAAACCTGATAGAACCCCTGGGCCAGGCCCTGGCCGGGATCGAGCAGGTGCTGAACCCGATCGACCATTTCGACCCTGCCAGCACCCGCCAGCATTTTCGCATCAGCACGCCGGACTACCTCAGCGTGTTCTTCGTGCCAGCAATCATCGAACGCTTCCACGCCCAGGCTCCGCTGGCCACCCTGGAGCTGACCCACCTGCAGGCCGAAGGCGGTTACACCCGCGGGCTGGAAGACGGCTCGCTGGACCTGGTGATTGGCAACTGGCGCAGCCCCGCGCAACACCTGCACCTGCAGGCCCTGTGCGACGACGACCTGGTCTGCCTGGTGCGCGACGATCACCCGATCCCGCTCGGGGGCCTGACCCGTGAGGCCTACCTGCAGGCCGACCACCTCGATGTGCTGACCCTGGGTGCCTGCGGACAGGGCACGATCGGCGCCGAACTGGACAAGAGTGGCCTGGCCCGGCGGGTCACCACCACCCTGCCGTACTTCTGCCTGGCGCCCTATGTACTGGTGAAGTCCAACCTGGTGTTCACCACCACGCGCGCCTTCGCCAGGCACTACGCCGAACTGCTACCGGTGCGTATAGAACCCTTCCCGGTGAGCGCGCAGCCGCTGCGCTATTACCAGCTGTGGCATGCGCGCAAGCACCGGGCGCAATCCTCCAAGTGGCTGCGCGGGCTGGTGCTGACGGCCGCCAGGGCGATCACCTGACCGCCAGGGCAAGATTTCTGCCCACTATCGCTATATATTTTTGTATATTTCGCATATTCATTCGTTCAGCGCCCCGGTCAACGCACCCGGCGCAGCCAGGAACCGTTGCCGTGTACATCATGCCGTTCGAATTGCCGCGACTAACCGAGGACGCCCTGAGCACACCGGTGCACCGAGTCATCCTCGACGCCGCTGGCGAGGCGTTCGCCCAACAGGGCTATGCCGCCACCAAGCTCTCGGCGATCGCCTTGCTGGCCAGCCTGCCCCGCTCCAACGTGCTCTACTACTTCAAGTCCAAGGCCAACATTTACAGCAAGGTGCTGGAGGATATCGCCCCCTGCTACCTGCAAGCCTGCGCGCCGTTCACCGGCGAAGACGAACCGCTGCAGGCGCTGAGCCGCACAGTCACGGCGCTGATCAGCCTGTTCGAGCACCGGCCGTTCGCCTCGAAGGTGCTGCTGCAGGAGCTCAAGGAAGGTGGCCAGCGTATTCCCGGCAATTTCCTCGAACACTGGGCGCAGCAGGCACGGGAGAACACCGAGCATGTGCGCCAGTGGATCAGCAGCGGCAAACTGGCGCCGGTGAACCCGGAGCATGTGTTGCCGTCGGTGTGGGCCATCGCCCAGTCGTGCCTGGGCCTGGGCTGGCACGCCCCCAACCAGGCCGGGCAACGTGTCGACTACCAGGCAGCAGCGGATTCATCGTTGCGCTTGTTGCTCAACGGGCTGGCGCCAGCCTAACCTCGGCGCGTGCCGAGCACGACACCCTGGGCCCTGAGGGCGTGCAGCAGGGCAAGGCCCTGGGCCTCGATGACGGCGACCTCGATGCCGATAACCTCAGCCAGCGCCGCCAGGTGTTCACGGCCGCTCAGCGGCTGATCCTGCAGCGCCACCAGCAATGCATGGGCCAGCGGTGCAAGGCGCGAGAAGGACACCTTGTGGCCGGCGCCGCGATGCGCCAGCAGCAACGTTGGCGCGACAGGCGTCCCATTTGGCAGATGGTCCGGCCCGATGTGGCTGACCGGCCAGGCATAGGCCAGCGGCACGGCGAGGCTCGACAGCAAAGGCACGCCATCGAGCAGATCACCTTCCGGGTCATGCTCGGTCTCGGCAGCATCGCTCAGCAGCAATGCCGTTTCTATCCATTCGTAATGGGCCAGTTCGGCGACCCACCCAGGCTGATCGGTTCGCGCCTGCAGGTACTCGACCCACTCGCCGCCCACTTCGGTGAACAGCGGCGTATGGCAGCGATGGTTGGCATAGAAGTCTTCGCTCAATGCCTGCCACTGCTCGGCGGCGAGACTGGCATGCAGCACCGGAAAGCTCCCGGCCAGCAAGGACTGCAGGTTGCCGAAGAACAGTTGCCGGTACACCGCCAGGCGCCGCGCTTCGATACCGGGCGGCGGCGGGTTGGCCTGGGGATCGCGGATATGGCCGGCCATGCGCAGTTGCTGTTCGCGCAACGAGTCAGCCATGGCGCACCGCCAGGGTCCGCGCTACCGGTTGCAGGCTGCGAATGTGATCCACCTCGGCCAGCAGTTCGGCCAGCGGTGGCAGGTTGAAGTCGCGTTCGAGCAAGGTCGGCACCGGCCCCAGGTGCTGGTAGGCACTGGCCAGCAGGCCCCATACATCCGGCTTGACGCTGGCACCATGGGTGTCGATCTTCAGGTCGGGGGCTTCGTCGTAGTGCCCGGCCACATGCAGGCAGACCACCCGCTCGGCCGGCACCTGAGCGAGAAACCCGACGGCGTCGTAGCGATGATTGCAGGCATTGACCACGATATTGTTGATGTCCAGCAGCAGGTCGCAGTCGGCTTCGCTCAACACCGCCTTCAGAAACTCGATCTCGCTCATCGCCTGATACGGTGCGGCGTAGTACGAGATATTCTCTACGGCAATGCGCCGGCCGAGGGCATCCTGGACTTCAGCGATACGCCGGGCAGTGTGGCGCACCGCTTCGTCGGTGAATGGCATCGGAATGAGGTCGTACAGATGGCCGTCATCGGCGCAGTAGCTCAAGTGTTCACTGAACAGCGGCACCTGATGACGGTCGAGAAAATCGCGGATCTGGCGCAGGAAGCCCTGGTCCAGCGGTGCCGGGCCGCCCAGCGACAACGACAGGCCGTGGCAGGCCAGCGGGTAGCGCTCGGCCAGTTGCGCCAGGCCTTCGCCGAAGGCGCCGCCGACACCGATCCAGTTGTCCGGGGCGCATTCGAGAAAGTCCACGGCGCCGGCGTCCATGTTCAGCAGTTCGGGCAGCAGCCCACGGCGCAAGCCCAGGCCCGCGCCCTGCAGGGCAAATGAAGTGTTCATCGGCATGCTCCGTGTGGTGCAGCGCCCTCCCCGGCCCGCAGCCTGGGAGGATGCCGCCGAGGGTCAGTTCCTGGCCTGGCTCAGCTTGCTGTACAGATCGCTCGGGAATGGATTGCCGTTGGCGTCGAACTGGTGCTTGCGGAACTGGTAGACCTCGGCCTCGGACAGGTAGCCGTCGTGGTTGGCATCGATCGCATCGAACTCGGCGCCGGCCTTTGGCGCGACCGCCAGCAGTTCGGCACGGGAAACGCGGCCGTCATGGTCGGCGTCGGTGCGGGCAAACGATGCGTCGCCGCACTTGCCTTCACCGCACTTGCCTTCGGCCTGGGTGGCCTTCGCCTTGGCACCGCTGGCGCCGCACTTGCCTTCACCGCATTTGCCTTCGCCGTGGGTGGCCTTTGCCTTGGCGCCGCTGGCGCCGCACTTGCCTTCACCACACTTGCCTTCGCCTTGGGCGGCCTTTGCCTTGGCACCGCTGGCGCCGCACTTGCCTTCACCGCACTTGCCTTCACCGGCTTTTTCCGCAGCTGCCAGTTGGTAGCCCTGCGGCAGTGCCTCGACGGCGAAGGCCGAAGAAGCCAGATTGATCCCTCCCACCAGGGCGATGCCGAGCAGGCCGAGACGGGTTTTGTTAGGGAACTGGATACGGGACATGGTGTATCTCCTGATAGTTGTACGGTCATGCCTCAAAGGCGTAAGAGCCAGGGAACGCAGGCCGTTGGGCTTGTGCGTTCGGGCTGGCTCATTTGGCCTCAGGGATGTATCCAGGGCGTATCAGGAGCGGGAGGATTTGTATGTGAATCGGTGTGGCGGGCGCATTGATACACAGTGATACATTCACCAGGCGCCAAAGATGGATGGAGCGTCGCTTGCGCACACCTCGATACGACGTCGGACACACAGTGGCTACGCGACGAGCCGTGACGATTACGCCCGGTGACGGTCCAGCAACTTGGCCAGGGCGAAGGTGGCCACTACGGCCAGCACCACGGCGAAGGCAATCGACGGCACTGTGCCCCACAGCACGAGGGTGCTCTTCACCGCCAGGTAGAAGCCCAATACGCCCACCGCGCCGATGGCGTTGCCGCGCACGATCGCGCCCAGTTCATGGTGCCCGCCCTGAACGTGGGCGAACACCGCCAGCGGCCAGGCGATCACCGGGATCGGCGCCAGCAGGCCGCTGGCCACCGGCCCGAGCCATTCGGCGCTGGCAGTGATCGCCACCAGCAACGCGGTGGCCGTGAGCATGCGCATCGGGATCACCCAGCGCGGCAGTTGCACCACCTTGGCGTCGCCGGCCGGCGCCGCTTGCGAGGTGACGGCGATGATCAGGCTCAGCAGGGCCAGCGTCACCAGCACCGACAACACCACCGAGCCCAGGTGGCTCATCAGTGCCGCCATGGCCGCATAAACCACCAACGCGGCAATGCAGCCAGGCAAGGCGCCGACCCGTCGCGTCACGCGGTAATAGAACAGGTAGGTCGCCTGGACCGCCGCCAGGCCGGCCAATGCCCCAGGCACTGCCTGCAGGGCAAAGCCCGGGCCCTGTTCAAGGCTGAGAAACAATACGACCAGGGCTGAAGTGACCGGCAGCCCGGAGAGCAGGCCGCCGATTTGCGTACCCCACCGCTTGGCTGCTAGCGAAATGGCCAGCATGAGCGTGGGGGTGATGAGAAACTTGAGGTAGAAGGCAGTCATGGGGAGCTAGCGCGTTTCGATAAGAAGAGAGGCCAGGTACATCGGCGTCCCCATGCTAAACGATGCGCGCAGGCTTTTCGCGGTTTTCTCAGCGGCCGGACTCTGCGATCCCGGCCATTACCTCGGCCCGCGTAATCACGTTACCGAAGTGGTGCTTCCAGAGGTCCATGCCCAGCTTGCCGGAGCGGTCCAGCGATGAGCCGACGGTAAGGTCGGTGACCAGCGTCGGGCAGAGCCCTGCATCGAACAGTGCGAAGCCTGCCGCCAGCACGCAGGTTTCGGTCTGCATGCCACAGACCAGCACGCGCTCCACGCCCAGTTGCCTGATGTAGTCGATGACCTGCGCGGGCTGGCCATAGCCATGCTTGACGAACACCTGGTCCACTTCAACCAGGCACTCATCTTCGGCCGCCGGGTGCCAGCCGAGCTGGCGCTGGAAAGGCGTCACCTGCTCATCGTGCAATTCCACCGAGGCGATTGACGGAATCGTCGCTGACAACAGACGAATCCCGTCCACCAGCCACTCGGGCGGGCTGAAGGTGGACTGGACATCAACGACGAGCAGAACCTGCTGCATGAACGACTCCTGAATGCTCAAAACGACCGCGGAGTATATCTGTTTGAATGGCCGCTGGTGGAACCTGCCCGCCCCTGTGTATGCTGGCCACGCCCGAGCCCGATGCAGCGGACGCCCCTATGCCTGTTGACCTGCAAGCACTTTATCCCAAGCTGATCCAGCTGATGCTGGACACTGTGTTCGTGGTCGACCGGGACAACACCATCGTGTTCGTCAGCAATGCCTGCGAGGCGTTGCTCGGTTACCGCGCCGACGAGCTGATCGGCACCCCGATCACCCGCTACATGCACCCCGAGGACCTGGAAGCCACGCGCGCCTCGATCATCCGTGTAATGAATGGCCAATCCCATAGCGATTTTCGCAACCGTTACCTGCGCAAGGACGGTGGCCTGGTGCACATCCTCTGGTCGGCGTTCTGGTCCGAAGAACTGGGTGCGCGCATTGGCGTGGCGCGCAACGTCACGGCGCTCGCCCAGGCCGAGCAAGCGTTGCGCTTTCTCGCCCACCACGACCCGCTGACCCGGCTGGGCAACCGCTCGCTGTTCAACGAGCGGCTGGCCAGTGCCTTGCACCGGGCGCAGCCGTTTGCGCTGCTGTTCGTGGACATCAATGACTTCAAGGGCATCAACGATGTGCACGGGCATGCCGTCGGCGACCAGGTGCTGTGCGCGGTCGCGCGCCGCCTGGAAGCCTGTGTCAGCGCGCAGGACACGGTGGCGAGAATGGGGGGTGACGAATTCACCGTGCTCCTGACCGATTTGAGCTCAGTGAGCGCTGTCGCCCAAAAAATCGCCCAGATCCTCGCCGCCATGGCCGTTCCGCTAGCTAGCGAGCACCTTGCACTGCCCATGCCGTCCTGCAGCATCGGCGTGGCCTGCTACCCGGATGACGGCGCAGACATCGACACCCTGCTCAACTGTGCCGATGACGACATGTACCGCAACAAGCGGCGTCACTCGGTAGCGAGATAAGCTGCCCACCGGTGCGCTTGCGCCTTGCATCTGCCCGCGCATACGTGCAAGGGTAAAAAAGGAACGTCAGTCACCAGAAAAGGAAGAACAGCACCTCATGCTTGGAATCACACGTATCCATCGCTATGTGCGCCCATTGTCTGCCAGCGAAGCTGCAGCCAGTGGGCGTGAATTCAAAGTCTCACTCAGCGCCCGCATCATCTCGAAGCTCGTCACCCTCCTCTGCACGCCTCGCGCCGTTCCGCCCTACCTCTGGGTCAAGCCCGAGCGCCTCCCTGTAGATCGCATGCCCCCTACCTGACTGCACCACGCTGCAGTCGACGCGCATTGACTCGCCACTCCATCGCTGGAGGCGAGGTATTTCACGCCAGAAAAAGGGGCAACACGCAATGATCTTGTTTCAGGGTAAAAAAATTCTCAGCGCCATCTTCGATATGGATGGCACGATGTTCGACACCGAGCGCTTGCGTTTCAAGACGTTGAAGCAGGCCTCGCTGGAAATCTTCGGCAAAGCCTTGAGCGAGCAGACACTGATCGGCTCGCTGGGCTTGAGTGCGAAAAAGGCCGAAGCTCTTGCCAAGGCCCACAACGGCGAAGATTTCCCTTACGCGCAGATTCGTCAGCGCGCCGATGAGCTGGAGCTGGAGTACGTGCGCAATCATGGCGTGCCGATCAAGGCAGGCTTGCTGGAAGTGCTGGAGCGCTTGCGCAAATCAGGCCTGACCATGGCGGTGGCCACCTCCAGCCGCCGTGCGATTGCCGAGGAATACTTGATCAATGCCAACGTGCTCAAGTACTTCGACATCACCGTCTGTGGCGATGAAGTCAGCCAAGGCAAACCGCACCCGGAGATATTCCTGCGGGCGGCCGGCGCACTGAATTGCGAGCCCGCTCAGTGCTTCATGGTCGAAGATTCGGAAAACGGCCTGCTGTCGGCCACCCACGCCGAAGGTCAGGCCATTCTCATCGAAGACATCAAGCCACCTGCGCCCGAGGTCAAGGCGGGTGCGCTCAAGGCCTACCACAGCATGCACGAGTTCCTCGCCGACCTGAGCGAGTGCGTGCCTGACCTGGGCATGCCGGAACTTGCCGAGCCCTTCCCGGCCTCGCTCAACCAGTTCCGAGTCGGCATTCATGGCTTCGGCGCCATTGGCGGCGGTTACCTGACCCAGGTGTTCGCCCATTGGGACGGCTACACCCGGCCTTGCGAAATCATCGCCGCGACCCGCTCGCGCATGCTCAGGGAAACCGTTGCTGCGTTCGGCCGTTACAGTGTGCGTTACGGTGCCAGCGCGTTCGACCAGACCATCGAAAATGTGCGCATGATCGACATGGACGATGAGGACGCGGTGATCGAGATGTACAACGCCGCCGAAATCATCGGCCTGAGCCTGCCCGAACAGGCGATCCAGCAGCAGGCCAACGTGATTGCCAAGGGTTTGCTGCAGCGTTTCGAGCGCCGTGGCCGGGAGCTGACTCTGCTGATCGTGCTGAACAAGATCGGCGGCGCCGCGTTCGTGCGCCGGCAGGTACAGGCGCAGTTGGCGTTGCTGTGTGCACCGGATATCTGCAAACAGGTACTGGAAAAGACCCACTTCGCCGAAACGGTGGTCAGCCGCATCGTCTCCAAGATCAGCAATGACGCGCTGGTCCGGCAATTGCGCATCAAGTCGCAGATGTTCCAGAACAGTCTTGATAATGAACCGGCCTCCACAGCGCCTACCGCCGAGTACCAACGTCTGATCGGCCGGTTCAGCCCCTTCGCCCAATCCAGCAATGCCCTGAGCCAGTTGCACCTGGTGCTGTTCAACAGCGAGCCGGACATGCCGCTTTACGTCGAGCGTGGCGGCGATCTGCTGGAACGGCTGCGGCAGGTGAAAACCGTCAGCGACATCACCCAGATCCAGATCATCAAGAACCGTTTGTGGAACGGCCCGCATGCCATCATCGCCTGGTATGCCAGCCTGCTGGGCTACACCTGGGTTGGCCAGGGCATGGGCGACGAACGCGTGAGCGCGCTAGCCGAGCGCCTGATCCACCAGGAAGTCGCCCCCGCCCTGGTGGCGGAGCACCCGCATATGGCCGAGGTGGTCGAGCGGTTTGCCACTGCATTCCTTGAACGGTGCAAAAGTTCGTTCAAAGACCCTTGTGCCCGCGTGGGCCGCGATCCGATGCGCAAGCTGCAGCGCAACGAGCGCATCCTGAGCAGCATCGACCTGGCCGGCAAGCATGGGATAGCCGCGCCGGCCCTTGCGTTTGGTGCCGCGCTGGCGATCCACTATGCGTTGCGCAGTAATGCCCCCAAGGACCCTGAAGTACAGCTGATCAAACAGCTGTACAAAGCCAATGACGAGCAGGTCGAGGCAGTGCTGACCCATGACGGCGATTACCACGGCAAGCCGTATCCGGGGCTGGACCCGGTCGATGATGCGCAACTGATCCGCACGATCGCGGCCAGCTTCCGGCAAATTCAGCAAAGCGATGTGACCACGAATGATCAGACGCTGCGCGTCACGCCACCGTCGACCCTGATGTTCTGCCCGGTGATATAGGCCGCACCGTCGCCGGCGAGGAAGGCGATGGTGGCGGCGATCTCTTCGCTGGTGCCATAGCGTTTGAGGGGCACGCTGTCGCGGCGCTGCTCCGTAGCTGGCAGGCTGTCTATCCAACCTGGAAGCACGTTGTTGATGCGCACGTTGTCGCCGGCGAACTGGTCGGCGAAAATCTTGGTAAAGGCTGCCAGGCCCGAGCGGAACACGGCGGACGTGGGGAACAGGTCAACAGGCTCGAACGCCCAGGCGGTGGAGATGTTGATGATCACTCCGCCCTTCTGTTTTTGCATGTAGGGCGTCACCAGGCGCGTCGGGCGGATGACATTGAGCAGGTAGGTGTCCATGCCCTTGTGCCAGTCCTCGTCGCTGATCTCCAGGATCGGCGCGCGAGGGCCGTGGCCTGCGCTGTTGACCAGCACGTCGATGCGTCCCCATTTCTCGACCACGGCATCCACCAGGCGCTGCAGGTCTTCGACCGACTGGTTGCTGCCGGTGACGCCGATGCCGCCGAGTTCGTTGGCCAGCGCCTCGCCCTTGCCGGAAGAGGACAGGATCCCGACCTTGAAACCGTCTGCCGCCAGCCGACGTGCCGCTGCCGCGCCCATGCCGCTGCCACCGGCGGTGATGATTGCCACTTTTTCTACAGACATGTTGCCTCCTTCGGCATGGAACTGCGCTATCGCAAGTTTCATCACACTAGCAGCCCCCAGCGAGGCGAGGCAGACAGGCAAAGTTTGAGCAGCCAGTAGTTTAACTTTCGTCTACCTGAGCTTTGAGCCAGCTTCTGACAAGGCCCAGTGCTGGTGCCTCCTGCGCCTTGCGTGGCCATACCAGGTAGAACGCCTTGTCCAGCGACAGCTGCTGGGGGAACACCTGCTCCAGCCTGCCGGCGGCGATGTCGTCCTTGACGAAGGCGTAACTGGCAAGGGTGATACCCTGCCCACCTATGGCGGCGTCGATGGCCAGTGAAGTCTGGTTGAACCGAACGGTCCTCGCAGCCGGCTTCGGATGTTCAGGGAACAAGACGGCCGTGAACTGCGGCCAGAAGTTGTGAGCATCGTGCAAGGCGACATAACCCTGCAAGGCGGCAAAGCTTTCTGGCTTGCCGGTTTCGGCCAGCAATGCCGGGCTCGCCACCGCGACGACTCGTTGCTCCATGAGCAGCTCGGCGTTCAGCCCGCTGCCGAACGAGGATTGACCGTAGCGCACGGCGAGGTCGACGCTATCGGCATGGAAATGTGAAAGTCGGTCGGTGGCCAGCACCCGCAGATCAATGTCCGGGTGGGCCTCGGCGAAGTGGCCGAGCCTGGGAATCAGCCATTTCGACGCGAAGGTAGGCGTTACGCTGATCGTGAGCCGGGACGGCGCCGGGCACAGCAGCCGGGTCGCTTCGTCGATCATCACCAGGGCGCTGCGGATGCTTGCCGCATAGCCATGCCCGGCATCGGTCAGGCCAACGCCCCGTGGCAGGCGCTCGAACAGGCGTACCTGCAGGCTGGCTTCCAGCCCACGCACCTGCTGGGCGACGGCCGCCTGGGTCACGCCCAGCTCCTCGGCGGCCAGGCGGAAGTTGAGCTGACGCGCCACCACCTCGAACACACGCAGCGCGTTGAGTGAGGGCAACCCGGGGAAACCTGCAGGCATGGGAATGGAATTTCTATTGGCCGATGTCTGCCGAGGCTACCGCGACCGTCTCAGGTTTGGAAGCGCCTATCCCCAGTCTGGTGAGGTTTCAAGCAGCACGAGCAATTCCTGTTCCAATGGATACAATGCACGACCTACGCTGCACATCAGAGATACACAATGAACCGCCAGAAGAAACTCAAACAACTGCTCAAGGCCCACCAGAAAAAGGCCAATGCCAAGCTGGCGCCCAAGAGCAACAAGCCGAAGTACATCAGCAAGGCCGACCGGTTGAAGCTTGAATCCGAAGCGCATGCCGTGACCGGCACCGATACACCTGCCGATCAGGGCTGATCAGCCAGAGCGCTCGGCATGGGTCAATGCGTCATGCCGAGTTCTGCGTCGTCCATCAATGCCTTGGCCATAGCGCTCAGGTAGTGCGAGGCCCAGATCATCATTGGCTTGTCATCCATCAGGCCAAGGATGGTCAGCTCGCGCACATAGCCCATGAGTTCAGAAGCCTGCTCGCGGGCATCGCGGCAGGGGATGCCGGGCTCGATGCGGAACAGTGGGTGGGTCTGGTTTTCACCTTGGCAGAAGGTGGTCTTGCCGACGGTGCATTGGGTGTTGTCTGTTGTCATTTTTCATCTCCCTGAAACTTCTCGACTGCCAGGCCTGGCCTTTTCGCGGGTGAACCCGCTCCCACTGGGATCGCTGCAGGCCTGAAGGCTGCACCCTACCTGTGGGAGCGGGTTCACCCGCGAAAGGGCCAGAACTGGCGGCACACCAACTAAGCCTCAGTGCAAGGTCCGAGGCTCGCTGGGCATCTGCACCTGGATCAACGCCGATTCGAGCAAAGCCCGCAGCGCTTCCATTTCATGCATCGAGGTCATCATCAGGATCGCCGACGGTGATTTGGGCTGTAGCAGCAACGCCTGCTGCACCACGGTCGCTGCACAGAGCGCGTAATCCGCAGCCTGGGTCAGCGTGTCTTCGAGGGAATGTAAGTCGTGGGGTGGATCGGGGACAATCTTGAGCATGTGCATACCTCTGTCGATGAGGCTGACACCTATTGCTGTCAAACAATTGGGTGGCAGCTGTGCATGGGTTGACAGACCGGTCGACAGAGGTAACAACCCGGCGCACACGAAGGTGCCCCACACACAGCCACCATAAAGGTAAGCCATACCTTAACTGTCGAAACGGCCTGTCAAAGCCGTGTCGCTGATGAGCAGCGACCTGCCGAGACTAAAGCGGTGCCCAAGCGGCTGCAACGAAATTAAGGCGGGAAGAGTATCTTTGGGAAATGGACTACAAGAAAGGGGGTAAATCTGATCTTTTTAGACTTGGCCGAAAAATTTTGAAATGGTTCACGAACAGCATCACGTTCGCCCCCCCACTTGCCGCTCGTACGTCAGGTAACCGTTTGCCCCTGTACCGGTGCATGAAAAACCCGCCCTCTCGTACATCAATTTCGCAGGATTGTCAGGCCGTACGCTCAACCGCAATTTCGTGAAACCTTGCCACGCTGCATCCCGCATGTAGGCTTGCACGAGCGCCATGCCGATGCCGGCTCGCCTGTGGTCTTGCTGCACGCTCACCGTGCACAGCTCGGCGAAGTCATCTTCAGGGCCCCACAAGGCATAACCGGCCACGTCGTCATCAACGACAGCGACGGTCAACCGATCGAAATTCTCAACCCAGCGGGTCAAGTGTCGCTCCAGATTCAGGCGCCACTGCGCTTCGTGATCAGGCTCCCAGGTACGGATGTAGAGTTCCTCGCCTCGATAGATAGCGGGAAGATCGACAACCGTTGCGGGTCTGAGGCGAAACGTCATTTCCATTACCCTCGCGTGCCGCTGCCCCTGATGAACGCCTCACGGTTTCAGTCTTCGCCCTGGCGTTTGGCGTTCTTCTTGTTGATGGCCTTCATCCGCGTGACGGCGCGTTGCACGGTCGCCATCTTTTCCGGGCGTTTCATGCCCCGCCATTTGCGGATCTCCTCACGGGTGCGCCCGCAGCTCACGCACAGCTCGCTGTTCAGCTGGCAAAGCGAGACGCAGGGGTTTTCGATGTCTTTGGCCATGGTGGGCTCCAATCATGGCCGCGGATCATATCATCAGGGGATCGACCAGCGGCATTTAAGCAGCAGCCCGTCCCGAGTCGCCGCTGACCTCGAACTGCCCCACCAGCTTCTGCAACTTGCTGGCGTTGGCCTTCACCGTCTCGGCACTGTTCTGCAACACCACAGCCGTCTGGCGCATTTCGCTGGATGACTGGTTGACCTGCTCGATGGTCTTGCCGTACTCCACGCTGCGCCGGTTGAGCTGCTGGATGATCGCGAACATTGCCTCCACCGCCTGATGCAGTTGCACGTTCTCAGACGAGGCATCCTCGGCCAGGCGCAGGCTGTTATCGACATCCTGCACGCCCTTCTCCATAAAGCTCAGCGCCTGCTGGGTTTCGTTCTGCAGGCCTTCGACCATGCCCCGGATGTCATCGGCAGCACGCGAAGTACGCGCCGCCAGGCTGCGCACCTCGTCGGCCACCACCGCGAAGCCACGCCCATGTTCCCCGGCCCGGGCCGCCTCGATGGCGGCATTCAGGGCCAGCAGGTTGGTCTGGTTGGTGATGTCGCTGATCAGCCCGGTGATGTTGCCGATCTGGCCCATGCGGCTGTCGAGCATCTGCACGCTGGACGACGAACGGGCCACCACGTCGCGGATCGATTGGGTGCCGGCCTGCACCGCCTGGAACTGCTCACGGGCACGGCTGACCACTTCGTCCATGGCCAATTTCATCTGCTCGGCACTGACCGAGGCTTGCTGCAGCTCGCCGAGCTGCTCTTCCATGATCATCATCATCTGGTGCACGGCTTTGGCCACGTCGGTCGACGTCACGCTCGCTTCCTGGCTGCGACCGAGCATCATCTGGTTGGTGCTGCCCACCGTGCGGCTGGCCTTGACCACCTGCCCTACCACGGCGTCCAGGCGATCGATGAAGCTGTTGATCCAGCGCGCCATGTCCCCGCTTTCGTCGTTGGCCATTGTGCCGATATCCAGGCGCTGGCGCAGGTTGCCTTCGCCCTCGGCGATGGTACGTAGCACATTGCTCATGCCATTCAGTCGAGCCGCCAGCCGCCTCGGGCCAAGCCGGCTGAACAGCAAAGTGGCAGCGATCATGCTCAGGGCCACGATGGCATCGTTCAACCCTTGCGACAGGCCGGCGTAGTGCTGCACCAGGTAGTTGCAACCGAACAACCCGGCCATGGTCGCAACGTAGGGTTTCATCAGCCCGTAGCTGAGCGAGCGGCGGCGGTAGACTTCTTCCAGGTCGGCTTCGCACATCATTCCCCAGCGGTCTGGCGAGCCCGGCAGCTGGAAGGTGACGCCCTTGCCAACCACCGGCACGTGGCGATAGTCCGAATAGCCTGGGTAGGTGACGAACAGGTTGGCGCCGTGGCGGATGGTCTCCCGCACACCGGGGTGCAGCTCGCGGGTCGACGGGTCGGTGAACCGCAGTTCCAGTTCGGTGTGGCGCTTGACCTGCACCGTGCTCCAGGGTGTGTGCACACCGCCCTTGAGGTTCTCGCCGTGGGTGAAGGTGCCGTCCTCGAAACGCGAACGGGACAACGCGGTACCTGGCTGAATGCTTCGGTCGAAATGTGATTGCGCCATGAACAGGTAGTTGTCGCCGGACTCGGCAAATATATGCCCGGCTTCACGCTGGATCAGATCGCCCAGCACATCATTGGGCACCCGTGCGCATAGGCAGCCGACGACTTTGCCATCGCACTTGAGCGGCTGGTAGAACATCAGCGTCACTTCATCATGGAAACGCGACGATGACGGGCCGATATCCACGGTAAGCGGGTCGCTGTAGGGGCCGTGCAGAAATGGCGCCTTGAGGCCCTGGGCCAATGCCGGCATCTGTTCGATGCGCGCGTTGCCACGCTTTGCCCAGGTAGAGGCGATGACATTGCCGGCGGTGTCGACCACGCACAGCTCGGAAAAGTCTTCGGCCTGGGCCAGCTTGTCGAGCAAGAGCTGGCGGTGCACCTCGCTGCCGCCTGCTGCCATGAGCTCCGCCAGTTCGGCCAGATGTTCCCATTGCTCCTGGGCCCAATCCTGCAGCAACTGTACGCGGGTATGGGCGATGGTTTCGAAAGTTTGCTCGATCACCGGGTAGTTCGAGCGGTTGAGGCGGCAAGCCCAGCCCATGCGGAGTTTGCCGGCTTTGCCGAACCAGGGCAGCCACCCCTTCTCGCTCGATGACAACTGCATGGAACTACTGGAAAGCGACATTATTTTCACCACGCACGACATCAGATGGCAAGGTGATAGCAAGTTGCACGCCAACTCGTATGCAAGCTAACGATTCGCACGTCCCAACGACTGACCCTCTGAGTAGGCGCACCGGCATAGTGCGCGTGCTCAAATGCGCCCCACCACGGGGCGACGGCTCCCACGGCGCCAGGCCAGACGGCAAAAGGTGATCGACCAATTGGCCAGCGCAATCGCCAGCAGCAGTTGCAGCAGCGCGGACATACCAGCCTCGACGATGACCTTGCCGGCCAACAACGGAAACCCGAACACGCCAACGAAATAGGCCAGGCTGAACAGCACCAGCGACTGGGCGGTCTGCCCGGCAGGTGCTTCGTTGGCCGCCAGGCCATTGATCACTGAATAGGTCAGGCCATAGCCGACGCCCAGCACCACTGCTGCCAGCACATAGGCCGCCGCGCTGTCGACGGCGTACATGAACATCAGCACCGACAGTACCATCAGCGCCGTCAGCAGGCAGGCCATGCGGTACGGGTCACGCTTGACGATGAAGCCGGCAATCAGCAGTCGGCAGGAGATCGCGGCCGACATGAAACCGAGGAAGAACAGCGAGTAGTCCAGCTGCCTGGCGCTGGCGAAGGAGGTCTGGAAGCTCGACAAACCACCGAAGATCGCGCCACCCAGGCCAACCATGAGGATGGCGAAGGCCGCCTTGGAAGACAGCACCGAACGCGCTGCGGCCGGCGTGATCTTGCACACCGCGACGGCGCCGTTCTTCAGCTGCTGCATGCGCGGCCCCATCAGCAGAAACAGCACGCCACCCAGCAGACTCGCCGCGGCAGCCGCGACGAAAGCAGCCTCCACCGGATAACCCAGCGCCTGCGCCGCTCGCCCCAGCAGCGGCCCAGTGCCGATACCGGTCATCATGCTGCCCGAGAGCAAGGCGAAGTATTTCACCCGCCGCGCCGGCTCGATGAGCATCGCCACGATGATCGGCCCCAGCGTGTAGAACACGCCCCAACCGAAGCCCAGCAGCAGGCCACACAGCACCATGGCCGTGCCGAACCCGGGGGCGGCAGCAAAGCCCAGACAGGCCGCGGCGAGAAACACCGCGCCACCGGCCACGGCCTTGGGCGCGCCGATCAGGTCGGTCAGGTGCCCGGAGAAAATCACGGCCAGGAAGGTGCTGAGCATCGCTGCAGAGATCACCGTGCCGGCATCGGCCTCGCTGGCGCCATGTGCGCGCAGCGTCATCGCCAGCAGGAAGGTGGTGCCGTACGACAGGGATAGCAGGTAACTGCTCAGGCAGAAGGTGGCGAACAGGCCGTTGCCAGAGGGGTGGTTTGAGGACATCGGGTATTCCGGTTGTTTTTATGGATCGGCTCAGGCCAGATTTTTATCACGGGGTATCTGCCGCATGGGTATGAAAGCTGCGGAGTAAAGCGATGCAGACTCATAACTATTATCCTTGCAGGCCGGCGCACAATCAGCGCAGCGACCTTGCGGAGAACACAGCATGCACACACCCCTCACCCTTCGCAGGGCCGAGCTCACTGACGTCGAGGCCATCACCGATCTGGTCCGGGCGGCCTACTCGCCCTACATTGCACGCATCGGCAAACCGCCAGCGCCGATGCAGGATGACTATCGCCAGGTGATAGCGAGTGCAGAAGTGCGTGTGGCGCTGGATGGCTCGCAGATGGTGGGCGTGCTGGTGCTGGAGCGCGAAGGCGACGAGATGCTGCTGGCCAATGTTGCGGTGTTGCCCGAGTGCAAGGGCCGGGGGATTGGCAAGGTGCTGATGCGGTATTGTGAGGCCCGGTCACGGCAGGTGGGGTGCAATGCCGTGCGGCTGTATACCCATGAGCGGATGACCGAGAACATCGAGATCTATCGCAAGCTTGGCTATGTCGAGACACACCGGGCCGAGGCGCAAGGTTTTGCCCGGGTGTTCATGCGCAAAGCCTTGTGACGTCTGATGCGGCCTCTTCGCGGGCGCGCCCGCTCCCACAGGGGCTGCGCCAAACTTGAAGCCAGCGATACTCCTGTGGGAGCGGGCATGCCCGCGAAGAGGCCGGCCCAGGCAACTACTCACTTGCGCCTGAGCACCGGCAACCGCACCAGCGACCAGCCCGCCTCGGACTCGGCCAACGCCAGGCGAATGCCGTCGCGCGGCAAGGTGTTCAACAAGGCTTGCGCCAGGTCACCGACCATCCAGTTCGCCGTGTTCGAGGCAATAACCCGCCCGTCCGCCGAGATCAGCACCGCCTCATGCTCCAGGCGCATCAGGCTGCGCACCAGCAGGCGTTCGACATTGTGCAGCGACAGGTCCAGACCGGCCACGCCGATGAACCGGCCCTGCACCTCGATCGGCATGGTGAAGGTCAGCACGTACATGTTGGTGCCGTACAGGTCCACGTAAGGCCCTTCGACCACGCTCTTGCCGGTCTTCATCGGCCGGCTGTACCAGGGCATTTCGGTGTAGTCGTAGTAGTTTTCGCGGCGCCGGTCGAAGTTCGGGCGTAGCGGCAGGGTCTTGCCGCCGTCGGCCAGGTACCACCATTCCAGGTGCATCTCACGGTCGGCCAGGCCGTTGGGCTCGACAATGATGCCGCCGCCACAGCCAAAGGCACCCGTGGTCAGCAACTGCTGGTCGATGGCCGGGCGCAGGGTCGCGAGGTCCTTGGCACTCGGCTGGCGGCCTTCGTCCAGGACCCGCTCCCATAACGCTCGGGTTTCTTCCACCAATTGGCGAACCTGGCCGAAGATGGTCCCCAGGGTGTGGTCCAGCTGCTGGGCACAGGCTGACAGCGGGTCGTTGTCGCTCTGAGCAAACATGGCATTACCTCACGCAGGTACAGCTTTGTTGTTATGGACGGCTCAGTCCTGGCCGTCGGCCAGCAGCTCCAGACGCAGGCTGATCAGGCGCTTGATGCCGCGGCTGACATGGGCTTCGGCCAAGGCGCCAGCCAGCACCGCATCGCCGGCGACCAGCGCCTCGAGAATCGCCCGGTGCTCATGCTCGACCACCGTCACGTCACTGCCGCCGGCGGCCTCCATCCACAACAGCTCGCCGACCTCCGATTGCAGGCGCATCTCCGCGCTGGTCAGGCGCAGCGACTGCGCGGCGGCGGCCACTTCGATATGAAAACGTGCATCGGCGCGGTGCCGGGCCAGGCGCGAACTGGCTTGGCTAAGGGTTTCGATATGCTGGGCGATGCGCGCCTGCTGCTCTGGCGAGCTGCGCCTGGCGGCCAGACGCGCCGCAGTGCCGGAGATCGCCGTCTGCTCGTCACCCAGGTCACGCAGGTCGGGGCCGCTCATGTCACGCAGGCGTTGCAGCAGCAGCGCTTCGGGCAGCTCCACCGGCGCGCAGACGAAGCTGCCGCCATTGCGCCCACGGCGGGTTTCGATCAGGCCACGCTGGCGCAGAACAACCAGCGCTTCACGCAGGGTCACCGTGGCGACGCCCAGTTGCAGGGCCAGTTCCGACTCACTGGGCAGTTGCTGCCCTTCAGCGAACATCCCCAACTCGATCGCCTCCACCAGGCGGCGCGCCACTTCATCGGTCCGCCCTTCCTGGCGCAACCGGATGAAGGCGGTGTTACGAGCACTATTCAGGGCAGTCATTGCCTCTCCCTATCGAGCATTCCCAGGCTTGGCACGGGCCTCGGCTAAAAGGTTCAGTTTCGCATCTTATAGCTAACGGGCCAGTGCCCGATACCGATTGACGGGCCATTCTACCGCCTGGGAGCGGGTTTTCGCAGTGGTTGGCAAAGTAAAAATATTAAGATATGGTTTCATAGGTTTAGATTTCTACCAATAAGACCGACCAAGGAATCCGCCATGCAAACCAAACTCCTGATCAACGGCCAGTTGGTCGATGGGCAAGGCAGCCCGTACGCCGTGTACAACCCGTCCGAAGGCACCGTGCTGGTGAGCATCGCCGAAGCCAGCGCTGCCCAGGTGGATGCCGCTGTGCAGGCAGCCGACCAGGCCTTCACCAGCTGGTCGCAGACCGCGCCCAAGGATCGCGCCCAGCTGCTGCTCAAGCTGGCCGACCGCATCGAAGCCGAAGCCGCCACCCTCGCCCGCCTGGAGTCGCAGAACTGCGGCAAGCCTTACCAGGCAGCGCTGAACGATGAAATCCCGGCCATCGCCGACGTGTTCCGCTACTTTGCCGGCGCCAGCCGTTGCCTGTCGGGCTCGGCCGGTGGCGAGTACCTGCCGGGCCACACCTCGATGATCCGCCGTGACCCGCTCGGCGTAGTCGCCTCCATCGCGCCGTGGAACTACCCGCTGATGATGGTCGCCTGGAAGCTCGCCCCCGCGCTGGCTGCCGGGAACTGCGTGGTGCTCAAGCCTTCCGAGCAAACCCCGCTGACCGCCCTGGCGCTGGGCGAGATCATGGCCGAGCTGTTCCCTGCCGGCGTGGTGAATATCCTGTTCGGCCGTGGCCCGAGCGTTGGCGAGCCGCTGGTCAACCACCCCAAGGTGCGCCTGGTGTCGCTGACCGGTTCCGTGGCCACCGGCGCACGGATCATCGCCAGCACCGCCAGCAGCGTGAAGCGCACCCACATGGAATTGGGCGGCAAGGCGCCGGTGCTGATCTTCGACGACGCCGACATCGAGGCTGCAGTCGAAGGCATCCGTGCGTTTGGCTTCTACAACGCCGGCCAGGACTGCACCGCAGCCTGCCGCCTGTATGTCCAGCAAGGCGTCTACGAGCAGTTCGTGAGCAAGCTGGGCGAAGCTGTGGCCAGCCTGCGCATGGGCCTGCAGGACGACCCGCAAACCGAACTCGGCCCTCTGATCACCCGCGAGCATCTGGAGCGAGTGGAAGGGTTTGTCGAGCGCGCCAAAGCCCAGCCGCACATTCGCCTGGTCACCGGCGGGCAACGCGGTGCTGGCGATGGCTATTTCTTCGAGCCGACCGTGCTGGCCGATGCTCGCCAGGACGATGAGATCGTCCAGCGCGAAGTGTTCGGCCCGGTGGTCAGCATCACCCCATTTACCGACGAGGCCCAGGCCCTGGCCTACGCCAACGACTCCGACTATGGCCTGGCCTCGTCGGTATGGACCCGCGACGTCGGCCGCGCCAACCGCCTGGCGGCACGCCTGCAATATGGCTGCACCTGGGTCAACACGCACTTCATGCTGGTCAGCGAAATGCCCCACGGCGGCATGAAGCAGTCGGGCTATGGCAAGGATATGTCCATGTACGGCCTGGAAGACTACACCTGCGTGCGCCACGTGATGTTCAAGCACTGATCGTCGACTTTGGTCATAAAACATATAAAACCATAGGCAATATGGCATGGGTTCTGCTTTCACCCGTGCCCAAGCCTGAAAACAGCCGTCAACGTTACCTTCCGGCACAGGCCGGGGGTTCGGGCTTACGAGGTGTGTCACCATGCTTATCACCGGCATCAAAAGCCGCCCGGTCTATGACCAGCTGCGGCCCATGGCAGGCGGCCTGCGCCACTTGGTCGCGGGCCAGGGCAGCGGCGGCGCGGCCATGCTGCGCCTGATCGCGGACATGTCCCCCGCTCAGCGCGCGCACAGCACCCTGCTCTACTCCACCGAGTCATTTTCCGGGCACGATCACCTGACGGCCCTGCAAGCTGCAGAAGCGGCCGGGCTCGAAGTATTTCCCAGCAACCAGGCGCTGATCGCCGCCCTGCGCGAACGGCTGGGCCAGGCCCACATGGGCACACGCCTGTACCTCAGTGGCTCGGAAAGCTTCATCGGCACCGCGATGCAGGCCGCCAATGCGGTCGACCTGAACCGTGACGAGGTGCTGCGCGAGCACAGTGGCACGCTGGTGCGCCGCGTCTGGTGCGCGCACTGCGACACCTACACCGAGAACGTCACCCAGCGCGTGTTCACCTGCCCCGGTTGCCAGCTCGATCTGGTGGTGCGCGACCACTATTCCCGTCGCCTGGCCGCCTTCCAGGGCATCAAGGCCGATGGCGAAGTCCCGGGCGAACTGCCAGCAGCCGAGGAGCTCGACACATGAATACCCATAACGGCACCCTCAGCGTGCGCGTCGCCCGCATCGAAGCGCTCACTCCGGAAATCACCCGCTTCACCCTGGTCGACCCGACCGGCAAGCACCTGCCGGCGTTTTCCGGCGGCAGTCATGTGGTGGTGGTCCTTGAAGACGGCGACAAGACTCACCGCAACGCCTACTCGCTGATGAGCTCGCCCTACGACTCCAGCGCCTACCAGATCGCCGTGCGCCGGGTCAGTGAGGGCCGGGGTGGCTCGCGCTTCCTGCACGATCGTGTCGCTGAAGGCGACCTGGTGCAGATCCTGCAGCCTGCCAACCTGTTCCCGCTGGCCAAGCATGCCCGCCAGCACGTGTTCATTGCCGGCGGGGTGGGTATTACCCCGGTCTATTCGCAACTGGAAGAACTGCAGCTCAAGCAGGCCACCTTCGAGTTGCACCTGGCCGTGCGTGGCCCCGAACACACCGCCCTGGGCCTGGAGCTGCAGGCACGCTTCGGCGAGCGCGTGCACCTGTACGTGCAAGGCGTCGATGCACGCATGGACATCCGCCACATCCTCGAAGGCCGCCCGCTGGGTAGCCACGTGTATGTCTGCGGCCCGGACAGCATGATCGACGACACCCTCGACAGCGCTCATGCGCTGGGCTGGACCGACAGCCACATTCATTACGAGCGCTTCGTCGAGCAAGGGTCCAGCGGCCAGCCGTTCAGCGTCACCCTGGCACGCCAGGGGGTAACGATCGAAGTGCCGGCCGAACAGTCGCTGCTCGAAGCCGCCGAACAGGCCGGCTACAAGGTGCCGTACCTGTGCCGCGGCGGTGCCTGCGGTTACTGCGAGACCGAAGTACTGGACCTCGATGGCGAACTCGACCATCGCGATGATTGGCTCAGCGAGGAAGACAAGCTGAGCAAGCGCAAATTCATGCCCTGCGTATCCCGCGCCAACTGCAGCCGCCTGGTCGTAGACCTCTGAGACAGGAAACAACAACATGACCGTATTCAAGCCGATCGAGACCTACGCCGATGCAGGCCAGGGCCACAGCTACGCCAACAGCCGCGAAGCCGTGTTGCGCCTGCCTTTCCCGTATCCGGAAGACCAATACATGTACTCGATGAACGTCGAGCCGCATGTGCCGTTCGGCACCGGCGCACTGCGCGGGCAGTTCGACATCGACGAACACTACATCTCCGAATGCCACCACCGTGCGCACACCCTCGACAGCCAGCCGGGCGTGCATTACGCCGCCCTGCCGCACATGATGGAAGCCCAGTGGGACCTGCTGGAGCTGCTGATGGAGTCGTACTCGCGGGACTACCCCGAGCACTTCACCCTGGAGAAGAAAGGCAGCCAGTGGCACTGGATCAACCGCCCACTGCAGATCGACCAGACCTTCACCTTCGGCGACGCCAGTACCCTGCCGATGGAGCCGATGGAATACATCACTCGTCAGGCACAGGGCGAGTTCATTCTCCTCGAAGAACGGGACGACACCTTGGTGATGGGCGCCGGCATGGCCACCCAGCGCGCCGACTATTCGCTGCGCTTCAACCTCGGCATGAGCTTCATGGAGTTCCACGGCCCGGTACCCAAACTGCATGAAATGGGCATCCTGCAGCGGGCGCTGAAATTCCTCCTGCGCCTGCGCCCAGGCCACCCGGTGCGCCGCACCAACTGGTCGATCACCGTCGACCCGCGCCTGGAAACCTCTGCCGAAACCCTGCCCGACTGGGCACCGGAGCGCACCACCATCACCGCCGAAAACGCCGGTGAACGGGTCAACCTGCGTATCGAACTGCAGCCCCTGCACCGTCTGCCCCGCAGCAACGCCGTGCTGTTCCCGGTGCGCACCTACCTGGTCAGCCTGCAGGAACTGGCCGAATTCGCGCCGCAGTGGGCCAAGCGCATGCACCGGGTGATCCGCGACCTGGACCAGCAACTGGTCGACTACAAGGGTTTCACCCGCTACCGCGATGCCATGGTCACCTGGCTGTCGCAGTACGATGACGGCACCCCGGTCGACGAAAGCCAGCAGTAACCGTACCCTGCGCGCGCCAACAACCGGCGCGCGTCTACCCAACACTGTGCATGCCATTCAGGGTTAACCCAATGAAAACAATAAAACACTGCTTGCCCGAGAGCTGGAGCCTGGTGTTCTCCGCCGCCGCGTCTGCCTACGGCGTCGGCCTGCTCGGGCTGTGGGCCTTGCCGTTCCTGATCAGCGCCATCATTCACGACCTGCAGCTCAACGAAGCCCAGGCCGGGCTGCTGATGTCGGCCGAGTTCGGCTTCACCATGCTTGCCTCGCTGCTGGTCGCCCCGTTCATGGGCCGCGCACCCCGGCGTACCCTGGCGCTGGTCGGCACGTTGCTGGCGATTGCCGCTAACGTGCTCAGCGCCAACGTCGACAGCCTCTATGCACTGGCGGCGGTACGTTGTGTTGCGGGTATCGGCGCCGGCCTGGCACTGGCCTGTGGCAACGCTGCGGTGTCCAGCGCCAAACATCCGGACCGGGTTGCCGGGCACATGAACGTGCTGTCGGTGGTGCTGATGATCGTGGTGATGCTGGGCTACGCCAAGGTCATGGCCACCGATGGCCTGCACGGCTTGTATTACGCGATGGCCGCGACCATGGCGGTGATGCTGCTGGCCATTCCGGCGATGGCACAACGCGCACCGATGGCCGAGCCTTCACCGCAGGTGCCTGCCGGCAAACAGGCGTCGGGCAATATCCTGCTGAGCCTGCCGGCCATCTGCATGATGCTGGCGATGTTCGTGTTCCAGGCCCGCGACACCATGGGCTGGGCCTTCGTCGAGCGGATCGGCACCCTGGTCGGTTACAGCGGTGATGAACTGGGCGTGCTGTTATCGTTCCAGTCGTTCGTCGGCCTGATCGGGCCGCTGATCGCCGCCATGGTCGGCAAGCGCTTCGGCATGAGCACGCCCGTGATCCTGGCCATCCTGCTGACCGGTGCGACGAGCCTGAGCTATGTGCTGGGCGAGCATTCCAAGACCTTGTACACCGCTGGGGTGATGACGATCTGCATCACCTATTTCTATGCCCTGAGCTACCTCACCGGCCTGGCTGCAGCGCTGGACCGCGAAGGCCGTGTGGTGGCGGCTGCCGGCAGTTTCCTCAGCTTGGGACTGGCGGTGGGGCCGGCGATTTCTGGCGGGTTGATTTCGCTGGGGGGGTTCAGCCTGGCGGCTTGGGGGATTGGGGTGACGGTGGTGCTGACCTTGCTGCTGGTGGCTGTGCCGCTGGCTAGCATTCGTCGCGAACCTGGCTCTGTGGGAGTTGCTGTGGGGGTTTGATTCGATTCGGGGTGAGGCCTTAGGTGTTCGCCATGAGGGTTGTGGTGCCTGGGAGACCGAGCGCCGCCCGCGCGGCGCTCACCACAAGCCTCAAGGCGAACAGCCAGGCACTCACTCGAACTCCAGGCTATACCAAGGCAATTTTCACATCCGCTTCACCGTTGGGCCACGAACCCGAGGTTAAGGTGCTGCCAGCTTTGTCCTCGGAGTAGCAGCATGCTGGAACATATTATTGCGACGCGCCCGCACGCCCCGCGCCTGAAACGCCGGAAGCTGCCAGCTGCCTGGTTGCTGGCCGTGTTGCTGGTGGCCACGGCGTCCGGCCTCTGGCACGTCTTGCGCACGCATGTCAGCAATCTGGGCAGCGCGCAGCTGATGAGCGAGCATGGCGTCTACAGCGCCTGGAACCGCGACGAGGTGATTGTCCTGGTCCGCCACGCCGAGCGCTGCGACCGCTCCAGGCAAGCCTGCCTGGGTGACCCCTCGGGCATCACCGTAAACGGCAGCCATGCTGCGGCCGCCGTCGGCGACGGTATCCGTCGCCTGGGTCTGGCCGATGCCGATTTCCTCAGCAGCCCGGAAGTCCGCACTCAGCAGACCGCCTCGTTCGTTTTCGGCAAGGCCATCGAAACTCAGGACTGGCTGGCGCGCTGCGACAGCACGTTCGCCAATGCCGCCCTTGCGCACAAGCGCGAGGGCCACAACCTGGTGCTGGTCACCCACAGTGGCTGTATCGACCACCTCGAACGGCAGCTGGGCGTGGCCGACGGTGAACGCGTTGCCGGCTATACCAGTGCACTGTTCGTCAGCAAAGACAGCAACGGCAAGGCCCACCTGCTCGGGCAGCTCAACGCCAACCAATGGCAGACACTCAACAGCAGCACAGGGAAGTAAGCATGCCCGGCTCATCACGCACCACGTTCTACGTCAACAACCTGCTATTGCCCCTGCTGCTGGCTGCGATCACGTTCCTGCTGTTCGACCTCACCGAACTCGACCGCTGTATCAGCAACCTGCTGCTCGACCCAGTCAGCGGGCAGTTCCCGCTGCTGCATGACCAGCTGTTCGAGCAAGTGACCCACAAGTGGCCGCGCATCCTGCCGAACTGGACCGGCGAGGTAGCGATCATCGGTTCGCTGCTGTCGTTCATCTGGCCACGTCTGGCAAACCACCCCGGCGCGCTGATCACCCGCGGCCTGAATGCTGCCCGAATCAGCCCGGTGCTGCGCTTCACACACCGTCATCGCCGCGACTTCCTGTTCGTGGTGGTGGCATTTGCCCTGAGCACCACGGTCATTCATTACCTGAAAAGCCACACCAGCGTGTATTGCCCGGTGGAAACCACCCTCTATGGCGGCCCCGAGGCACGCGTGGAGTGGTACGAGAACTTCAGCTGGTTCAGCAAGGCCGGCGAAGGCCGCTGCTGGCCCGGTGGCCACGCATCCAGCGGCTTCACCCTGCTGGCGCTGTACTTCGTGGCGCTGCGCCACCGCTGGCAGCATGCGCGCAAGCTGCTGGTGGCCATTCTGCTGATCGGCTTTGTCTACGGCACCACCCGCGTGCTGCAAGGCTGGCACTACATGTCGCATACCTTCTGGGCCGGGATTTTCGTGTGGCTGACCACCTGGGCCTGCGCCCTGGGCTTCTATGGGCGCGAGGCGCTCCAGGCACCGCCGCGGGTAGCCGCAGACAAGTCAGAGGTGGGTGCCTATGCTTGAGCAGTCACACTGCTCAGGAGCCTGCACATGCCCAACCCCGAAGACGCACTGCTGCACAGCTGGCAGCGCAATGCTCAGGCCTGGATAGACGCGGTGCGTGGCGGCGCCATCGAGAGCCGCCGGCAGGTCACCGACCAGGCCATCCTGCTGACGATCCTCGGCCGCCAGCCCGAGCGGGTGCTGGACCTTGGCTGCGGCGAGGGCTGGTTGCTGCGGGCCCTGGCCGATCGTGGCATCGACGTGACAGGTGTGGATGGCGACGCCGCGCTGGTCGAGGCTGCGCGGGCTGCTGGCTTGGCGCGGGTGCACCAGGCCAGTTATGCCCAACTGGCCGAAGGTGAAGTGGATATCGGCAGCGGTTATGAGCTGATCTGCGCCAACTTCGCCCTGCTGCAACAAGACATCATCCCGTTGCTGACGGCCATGAAGGGGCTGCTGGCGGCTGACGGTGCGCTGGTGATTCAGACCTTGCACCCCTGGAGCGTGGCGGGCGGCGATTATCAGGACGGCTGGCGTGAGGAGTCGTTTGCCGGCTTTACTGGCGACTGGCAGCCGATGCCCTGGTACTTCCGCACCTTGGCCAGCTGGTTGAATGCACTGGACATGGCGGGGTTCAGGCTGCTGAGCCTGCAGGAGCCGCAGCATCCGCAGAGCCAGGTACCGCAATCGTTGCTGCTGATTGCTGGATAGCCTGTTCGGGCCTCTTCGCGGGTAAACCCGCTCCCACAGGGATCGCGCAACGCTGAGGTCCTGTGATGTAGCTGTGTGGGTTTACCCGCGAAGAGGCTAGCACTCACAACATCGTTCTTGAAATCCCAATCAACTACCCGATAGCCTGCGATCCTCCCTCTGGACGGACCCTGCCCCATGCAACCCCGCGATATCGCCGCCTACCTGTTCCTGGCCATCGCCTGGGGCTTTTCATTCCTGGTGGTGCTCAAGGTGGTACACGCCTTCGGCTGGGTCGGCGCGGTCAGCCTGCGTGCCTTCATTGCCGGCGGCACCCTGGCCATACTCGCCGCCCTGCTGGGCCGGGCCTTGCGCCTGCGCCCGCTGATCAAACCGTTGCTGGTGGTCGGCGCCACCACCGTCGCCGGTCAGCTGATCGGCCTGTCCTATGCCACCCCGCGCATCGGCACGGCGATGGCCGCGATCTTCGTCGCGACCATTCCGCTGTTCTCGATGATCATCGGCCGGGTGTGGGGCCTGGAGAAGATCAGCTCGCAAGGCCTGGCCGGGCTGCTACTGGGCCTGCTGGGCATTGTCATGCTGGTAGGTTTCCCGGCGCAGCCGGTGACCGAGGACTTCATCCACGGCTGCCTGGCTTCGCTGTTCGGCTGTGTGTGTGCGGCCTTCGGCAGCAACTACGCCAGCCTGCACCTGCGCGGGCAGGACCCGTGGACCGTGACGGGCGGCGCATTTCTGGCCGGTGGCCTGCTGACCTTGCCGTTTCTGCTGATAGTCCCGGTGCCGACCCTGCCACAGGCCAGCGACTGGCTCTATCTGTTGCTCAGCGGCAGCGTGATGAGCGCCACCACCTATGTGCTGTACTTCGGCCTGGTCGCGCGCATCGGTGCGACGCGCGCCATCAGCGTCGAGTTCGTCGTCACCCTGGTCGCCGTGCTGGTCGGCGCGCTGTTCCTCGGCGAGGCGCTGAGCCTGCTGCAGGCCGCAGGCGGCCTGGTGATCCTGCTCGGCTGCCTGCTGGTGCTGGGCCTGCTGCCAGGGCGCAAGCGCCGCCTGCCCAGTTAACGCTGGGCAGTGGCCTCGTCTGCCGGCGGGGTCAGCTGCAGCACGCGATTGCGCCCGCCTTCGGCAAGCAGGTAGCCACCCTTGCCATCCGCCACGATCGACTGCGGCGCCTTGAGGAAAGTCAGCACCACGTGCTGGGTACCCTGGGCATCCACGCGCAGCAGGCGTGCGCGGTGGGTGTTGTCTTCGCTGATCCACAGGCCGCGCCGGTCGCACATCAGGAAGGTCGGATGGCGCAGGCCCTCGACGACCACCGGGTCCTTGCCATCGTCGGACAGCGCACGAATGATGCCGGTGCCTTTCTCGGTGTACAGCAGGCGGCCGTCGGCGCAGCGGGTTAACCCTTCGGTCTCGGTCAGCCCCGAGCGCAGCACGTCGAGCTGGCCGCTGGCCCAGTCATAGCGCATCAGCCGGCCGTTGCCCTTGCGGTCTTCGATGGCATACAGGTGATCGCCGTCGTTCCACAACCCCTGCACACTGTCGCCGTCGAACAGCTGGGTGACCTGGCCATCGCGGGACAGGCTGACCGGCGCGCGACCGCCCTCCTGGCTGAAGACCCAGCCACCCTGTGCCGCGACCATGCCGTCGGGCTTGGACAGGTGGTCGATCAGCACCACGCGCTCGCCGCTGGCGGTGATCTTGAGAATGCTGCCTTTGCCGTCATCCAGCTCGCGGCTGACCAGCAGGCTGCCGTCAGCCTGGGGCAACAATGAAGCGGCCTTGGCCACGTCGCGGTGCAGCACTTCGACGCTCCAGCCACTGGCGGCTTGCACCGGGTAGAACGATTGCCAGGCGAAGAAGCCCAAGGTGGCAGCCATCAGGCCGGTGGTGGCAGTCAGGGCGATACGGGTGCTGCGCCGGCGCAGGATGGGCATGAACAGGGCTCCGCTGAGGTGGGCCCGAATCCTAGCAAGAGGATACGAAAATGTCGTCATCACACAACCAAAACACAAAAGGATATAAAAAGAACAAAACAATCTAACTAAATGGAATTAAAAAATTGAAAGCCAAACGCCACCTCCTTAGGCTGGGTACAACATTTCCCCCCTGCACAAGGACCCACGCCCATGCCCTTCTCCTCTCTGCGCCGCCTGCTCGTCGGCGGCATCCTGGCCAGTGTCGCCAGCAGCCTGCTGCCTTGGTCCAGCGCTTTCGCCGAAGACGCCAAGACCTTGCGTATCGGCTATCAGAAGTTCAACAGTATCAACATACTCAAAGGCAGCGGCGCGCTGGAGAAAGCCCTGGCGCCGCAAGGCGTGAAGGTCAGCTGGCACGAATTCGCCGCCGGCCCGCAACTGCTCGAAGCGCTGAGCACCGGCGCCATCGACCTGGGCCATGCTGCCGACGCGCCCTCGGTCTTCGCCCAGGCCGCCGGCAAGCCGGTAGTCTACCTGGCCGCCGAACAACCCTACCCTCGCGGCATCGGCCTGGTGGTCCGCGAGCAGGATCACCTCACTTCGCTGCAGGACCTCAAAGGCAAGCGCGTGGCCACCGGCCGCGGCTGGAATGCCCAATACCTGCTGGCGGTGGCCCTGGAGCAGGCCGGCCTGAGCTATCAGGACATCACCCCGGCCTATGTCAACAACGCCGCCGATGCCGTCGCTGCCCTGCAATCGGGCAGCGTGCAGGCCGTGACTTTGTGGGACCCATTCCTAGCGGCGGCCGAAAGCCAGCCGGGCCTGAAGAACCTGCGCGATGGCAGCGGCCTGACCAACAACCGCACCTTCTACCTGTCCACCGCCGCCTTCGCCAACCAGCACCGCGACCTGCTGAAGACCTTCTTCGGCGAACTCGGCAAGGTCAGCCAGTGGGCCAATGCCAAGCCCGCCGAAGTCGCCGCGCTGCTGGCTCCACAGCTGGGCATCAGCGCCAATGTACTGGAGGTGGCCAGCGCGCGGCGCAACTACAACGCCGTGGCCATCACCCCGCAGATCGTTGCCGAGCAGCAGAAACTCGCCGATACCTTCCAGGGCCTGGGCCTGATCCCGCACAAGTTGCAGGTGGCCGATGCCATCTACCCAGCTTCTGTATTGCCGTGACCAGGGAGTGAAGAAATGCCCCGCCACATCCGTTTCAACGCCTTCAGCATGAACGCCGCCAGCCACCAGTCCCCGGGGCTGTGGCGCCACCCGCGCAACACCAGCGTGGCATTCAACCGCCTGGACTACTGGACCGACCTCGCGCGCCTGCTGGAGCGCGGGCTGTTTGATGCGCTGTTCATCGCCGACGTGCTGGGCATCTACGACGTCTACCAGGGTGGCCCGCACGCCGCCCTGCGCGGTGGCGTGCAGGTGCCGGTCAACGACCCGCTGCTGCTGGTGCCGGCCATGGCCGGGATCACCGAGCACCTGGGGTTCGGCGTCACCTTCTCGCTGACCTACGAGCACCCTTATCCATTCGCCCGGCGCATGTCCACGCTGGACCACTTGAGCAATGGCCGGGTCGGCTGGAACATCGTCACCGGCTACCTCGACAGCGCCGCGCGCAACCTCGGCCTGGCCCGCCAGCTGGGCCATGACCAGCGCTACGATGTGGCCGAGGAATACCTGGAGGTGCTGTACAAACTCTGGGAAAAAAGCTGGGAAGACGATGCCGTGCAGCTGGAGCGCGAAACCGGCCGCTACATCGAACCGTCGAAAGTGCACGCCATCCAGCATGCCGGCGAGCACTTCCAGGTGCCCGGCATGCACCTGTGCCAGCCTTCGCCCCAACGCACCCCGGTACTGTTCCAGGCCGGCGCCTCGGCGCGCGGCCAGCAGTTCGCCGCCCGCCATGCCGAGTGCGTGTTCATCAGCGGCCCGACGCCCACCGTGCTGCGCCGCTACGCCGACGGCATCCGTCAGGCTAGCGAGGTGGCCGGGCGGGGCCGTGACGAGGTGCTGATTTATGCCCAGGCGCTGCTGATCGTCGCGCCGACCACCCAAGAGGCCCAAGCACGCTTTGCCGAATACCGCCGCTACGTCGATCTGGACGCCTCCCTTGCCCTGCTTTCGGGTTGGACCGGCATCGACTTGGCCGGCCTCGACCCGGATGCCCCCATCGAGTATGTCGAGAACGATGCTGGCCGCGCCGCCCTGGCGGCGTTCACCGCCGCCGATCCGAAGCGCCGCTGGACCGTGCGTGAAGCCGCCGAATTCGTCGGCCTGGGCGGACGTGGCCCGGTATTGGTGGGCTCGCCCGCCGAGATTGCCGACCAGCTGGAGCACTGGCTCGACCAGACCGGCATCGACGGTTTCAACCTCACCTACGCCGTGCAACCGGAAGACTTGACCAACGTCGTCGAACTACTGATTCCGGAGCTGCAGCGCCGTGGCCGCTACCCTCTGAGCTACGCCGACGGCACCTTGCGCCACAAGCTGTTCGGCCATGGCGACCGGCTGCCCGAAGCCCACCCGGGGCGCCAGATTCGCATTCAATAACTGAATGTGGAGTATTTCAACATTTAATTTGTGGATGCCCCTGGCTGCCCCCTATGCTGTTCGCACATCCCCTGCACGCACCGGCCGGTGTGGTCCAAGGCACGGGGAGAGAACAACAAGTCGAGACCGCTCATGTCGAACCACTCCTATTTCGCCCCCCACGGTGGGCACCCAGCTCAGACCGAGCTGTTGACTGACCGTGCCATGTTCACCGAAGCCTATGCCGTCATCCCCAAAGGCGTGATGCGTGACATCGTCACCAGCCACCTGCCGTTCTGGGACAAGATGCGCATGTGGGTCATCGCCCGCCCGCTGACCGGTTTTGCCGAGACCTTCTCGCAGTACATCGTCGAAGTGGCCCCGGAAGGCGGCAGCGAGCGCCCAGAGCTGGACCCGAACGCCGAAGCCGTGCTGTTCATCGTCGAAGGTGAACTGGACATCACCGTCGAAGGCAAGCACCACACCCTGACCCCAGGCGGCTATGCCTTCCTGGCCCCGGGCGCCGAGTGGAGCCTGCGCAACAACAGCAAGGCCAACGTCACCTTCCACTGGCTGCGCAAGCACTACCAGAAGGTCGAAGGCCTGGCCGTGCCTGAGTCGTTCGTCACCCACCGCGACAACGCCACCGTCATCGAGATGCCAGGTACCGAAGGTGCGTGGAAGACCACCCGCTTCGTCGACATGGCCGACATGCGACACGACATGCACGTCAACATCGTGACCTTCCAGCCAGGCGGCGTGATCCCGTTCGCCGAAACCCACGTCATGGAACATGGCCTGTATGTGCTGGAAGGCAAGGCGGTGTACCGCCTGAACCAGGACTGGGTCGAAGTGGAAGCCGGCGACTTCATGTGGCTGCGCGCCTTCTGCCCGCAAGCCTGCTACTCCGGCGGCCCGGGGCCGTTCAGCTACCTGCTGTACAAGGACGTCAACCGTCACGTGCACCTGACCCTCAACCCACAGCGTTGAGTTCAGGCTGATGCCCGCAAGCCCGCCACCTGGCGGGCTTTCTGTTTGCCGCTCATACTGAAAAGCCCTGCCCCGACCGCGCGGTACTCGCCATGAACCGCTGCCTGCTCATTGCCGCGCTGCTGCTCTCCAGCGCCTGCCTGGCTGCCGACGACTGGAACATTGCCTACGACCGCGAAGGCATCCGTGTTTACCTCAGCAGCACGGCCGGCTCGGCCTATCAGCAGTTCCGCGGCGTCAGCACCATCAAGGCCAGCGTGCGCACCCTGGTCGACCTGCAGGAAAACCTGCGGGTGGCGTGCAAATGGTTGTACGCCTGCGAGCAGATGCGCCTGGTGGAAGTGGACGGCGACAGCACCTGGGTGTACCTGACCACCAACCTGCCCTGGCCCACCATGCCGCGTGACATGGTGATCAAGGTCACCACCGAACGCCTGGACGATGGCACCCTGGTACGCCACCTGACAGCCGAACCGAACCGTGTGCCGGAAGAACCGGGGCTGATCCGCGTGCAGCACCTGACGGGCGAATGGATCATGAAGCCGCTTGGCGAGCGTGAAACCGAGGTCACCTACCAGCTGCGGGCCGACCCGGCCGGGGATGTGCCGGGTTGGCTGGCGAACCGGTTCGTCGTCGATGCCCCGGTGGTGACACTGCGTACCTTGCGTGCGGTAGCCGAACGCCAGCCCTGAGCAGCCCTATCGCCGCGGCGCGTTTTCTGCCACTGTCTGCGCGCGGCGCGGACCAGCGCGTCGCGCCTTGCCAGGACGTCGCATGAAAACACAAGAAAACGGCAATACGCACAAAGGCTACCGGCGCATCATTCCTTCGATGACCGCCCTCCTCGAATTCGAGGCAGTCGCCCGGCACAGCAGTGTCACCCTGGCTGCCCGTGAGCTGGGCGTGACCCAGGCAGCGGTGAGCAAGCAGATCAGGCAACTCGAGGACAACCTCGGGGTGCAGCTGTTCCAGCGCCTGCACCGCGGTATCCGCCTGACCAGCGAAGGCCAGGCGCTGTTCGCCGTGATGTCCGAGTCGCTGCAGAAGGTCGCCGCGGTGTTCGATCGCCTCAGCGAGGGTGGCACTGAACAGGAACTGGTGCTCAGCACCACCGCGACCTTCTCTCAGCTGCGGGTGATGCCGCGCCTGAGCAACCTGCGTGCAAGCATGCCCCAGGTCCGCCTGCGCCTGGCCACTCAACAGTTCACCGGCGACCTGCGCAACCACGATGTCGACCTGCTGGTGCGCTACGGTAATGGTCGCTGGGAGGATGGCACCGCGCTGGAGCTGTTCGAGGAAGAGGTATTTCCGGTGTGTTCGCCGTCCTGGCTGGCACGCAATGCCATGCCCGACTCGCTCGAAGCGCTGTACCACGCCGACCTGCTCGACGCCGATGCCACCACCGAGGGCTGGATGACCTGGCCGACCTGGTTCCGCGCCCTCGGCGGCAACCCGCCGAAACTCGACTACGGGCTGCGCTGCCACCTGTATACCGACACCATCCAGGCTGCATTGCACGGCCACGGCGTGGCGCTGGGCTGGGGGCGCATGCTTGATCACCTGCTGGCCTCGGGCGAATTGGTGCGCGTGACCGACCTGGTGGTGAAGCCACGCGAAGCGTACTACCTGGTGGTGCCCCATGGCCGCGACACCACGGCCACGGTGCTGGGGCTGGTGGAGTGGTTGCGCAGCTAGACGAACCCTGTGGAAGCGGCTTTAGCCGTGAACACCGGCGAAGCCGGTGCCATCCACCGCGTTGCTTGCTTCGTGGCTAAAGCCCCCACAGGGTGAGGGTTATCTTCCAGGCATACCGGACTTACTGAGCCACACCGCAAGCCACACGGGCGCCACCACCGCCCAGCTTTTCCGGATGATCGCTGTGGTTATCGCCACCGGCATGCACCATCAGCGCGTGGCCTTTGAAATCGCTGGCTTTCAGGCGTGGCGCCAATACCGGGTAGGTAGCCTTGCCGTCGGCTCCGACGTACAGCGCCGGCAGGTCGCCGCGGTGGCCGCTGTCGTCATAGGGGCCTTTGTGGGCGTTGGTGGAGTCTGGGTCCCAGTGCCCGCCGGCCGCGCCCGCCGGCACCGGTTTGCCGTTTTCCTCCGCTGCTGCGCAGGACGCCTTCTGGTGCAGGTGGAAGCCATGCACACCGGGTGGCAGGTCCTTGAGATCGGGAGTGAGCACCGCGCCGTATTTGTTCTGTTCGATGCTGATGGTGCCGATCGACTTGCCCGGGCCATCCGGCCCGGCCAGTTTCAGCTCAACTGTCTGCGCGGCCTGGGCGAGGCCGGCCGAGGCCAGCAATGCTGTGAAGATTACTGCTTTCATAGGGTTTCTCCATGGCTTGGGGCAGGCGGGTTTCGTACCCACGTAACGAATGGGACTGCGCCGCTTGCCAGCCATTCCATCCAGCCACAGACTGAAACACTTCCCTTGCCCCGGAGCCCGTCCGCGTGTCCCTCAAAGCCCTGCGCACCCTGGTGACCATCGCCCGCCACGGCACCTTCGCTCGTGCCGCCGACCTGCTCAGTCTCACCCCTTCGGCCGTGAGCCTGCACATCAAGACCCTCGAAGATGAACTCAAGGTCCCGCTGTTCGACCGCAGTCGTCGCCAGGTGGTGCTGACCGAAGCCGGGCAACTGGCGGTGGCGCGGGCCGAGCACATCCTCGGCGCCTACGACGAGCTGGCCGATGCCTTGGCCAGCGGCCCGAGCCTGCGTGGCCGGCTACGCCTGGGGGCGATCCACACGGTCCTGGCCCGGCGCCTGCCCAAGGCCCTGGTGTGGATCAAGGCACATCACCCGGAGCTGCACATCAGCGTCAACTCAGGGATGTCGGCAGAGCTTGCACGGCGCGTCGAGGATGGTGAACTGGATGCAGCGATCACCACCGAGCCGGTCAGCCCCTACCCGCAGAACCTGATTTTCACGCCGCTGTTCGAGGACCGATTCTGGGCCATCGCCAGCCCCGACCTGGCTGGCCAGGACCTGCCACAGCTGCTGGCCAACCAGCCGTTCCTGCGCTTTGACAAGCGTGCCTGGGCCGGGCGGCAGATCGAGCAGGAGCTGCGCCGCCAGCATCTGCAGGTCAGCGAACAAATGGAGCTGGACAGCCAGGAAGCGCTGGCGCGCATGGCGGTGATGGGCCTGGGCGTGGCGATCATTCCCATGGGCGATGACGACCTGCAGCGCCTGCCAGCGGCGACCTGCCTGCCGTTTGGCGAGCCGCAGCTGGTGCGGCGGGTAGTGTTGCTGGAACATGAAAAGAGCCAGCGGCGGCACCTGAGTGCCGTGTTGAAGACTGCCCTGGACGCGTAAAGGTACAGTTTTTCTCATCGGTCACTGCAGAAATCAACGTTTTTCCCAATCAGTCAGCCACGCTAACCTGTGCCCGTACCCGACCACGGAATCACACCCATGCTCCATCTGCTGCTGACTACCCTGCTGCCCATCATTCTGCTGATCGCCCTGGGTACCTTCCTGCGCATCCGGGGCTTCCTCGCCGAGTCGTTCTGGCCTGGTGCCGAACGGCTGAGCTACTACGTGCTGCTGCCCTCGCTGTTCCTCCATGGCCTGGCCACGGCCGATCTCGACGGTGTGCCGGTGCTGGGCATGGTGGGCGTCCTGATGCTTTCGACCTTGCTCGGCGCCGTGCTGCTGGTGCTCTACCAGGGCGCGGTGAACCACGAGGGCGCCGATTTCACCTCGGTGTTCCAGGGGGGCGTGCGCTTCAACAACTACATCGGCGCCACCCTCGCCGCCGGTATCTACGGCAGTGCCGGAATTGCCCTGGCAGCCGTGGCCAACGCGGCCATCGTGCCCTTGGTCAACCTGCTCTGCGTGCTGGTGTTCGCCCGTTTCAGCGCACGCCACAGCTCCCCGACAACAGTGTTGCGGGCCATTTTCGCCAACCCGCTGATCGTTGGTTGCGCCGGCGGCCTGTTGCTGCGGGTCACCGGCCTGGGTTTGCCGGCGGGCCTGGAGCCGACCGTCAAGGCGCTGGGCCAGGCAGCCCTGCCCCTGGGCCTACTGTGCGTGGGTGCGGCGCTCGGCGGCGCCAGCCTCGGCCAGCAAGTGCGGCCGCTGATGGCCGCCTCGGCCTTCAAGTTCCTGGTCATGCCGCTGACCACCTGGGGCCTGTGCCGCCTGCTCGGCCTGGGTGGCCAGGCGGCAGTGGTGGCGGTGCTGTTCCAGGCGCTGCCGACGGCATCCTCTTCCTATGTGATGGCGCGGCAGATGGGCGGGAACGCGCCGCTGATGGCGACGATCATCGCCCTGCAGACGGTGTTGGCCGCAGTGACCTTGCCCTTGGTGTTAATGCTTACGCTGAAATGAAGCCGCTTGGCTAGACTGTGATTCATCCTACACTTCGGATGCTCGACCATGCGCCTCTCGTGGATGGTAATCGGCTTGACCTCGGCCCTGCTCACAGGCCCTCTGAATGCCGCCGACAGTGCCAAGGCCGCGGTCGCCGAGGACAAGGCGCAAAACCTGGAAAAGAAAGTGGTGGAAGACGCCCCACCGCCGAAAAAACCGGAAACCATCACCCCAGGCGAAGTGCAGGCGGTGGACCCGGCAGGTCAGGCACCGATGGACGACAGCATTACCTGCCTGGCACGTACCATCTATTGGGAAGCCAAGGGCGCCGATGACAAAGACATGAGCGCAGTGGCAAGCGTGGTGATCAACCGGCTGGGCAAGGATGGCTTCCCGAACACGATCTGCGGGGTGGTCAAGCAAGGCGTGGAAACCAAATCCTGCCAGTTTTCCTGGTGGTGTGACGGCCGCCCGGATCAGGTCGAGGAAAAGGACCGCTATGACATCGCCAAGGAAATTGCCCGCAAGGCCTTGAACCAGCAGCTCAAGGACAGCACCGGCGGCGCGCTGTACTTCCATGATCGCAAAGTGCACCCAAGCTGGGCCAAGGCCTACCGCAAGACAGCCGAGACCCGGCACTTCATGTTCTACAAACCGAATCAGGAACTGGCGCGCTAGAAGTCGATCGTGCCGGAGAACTTCACCAGCCGCGGGTCGCCCTGGGTGAGATAACCACCGTTGGCTGAAGCCCAGTAATTCTTGTCGGTGAGGTTTTCCACGTTCATGCGCAGGGTAATCGCCTTGTCCTGCACGGTGAAGCGGTAACGCGCGCCTGCGTCGAAGCGGTTCCAGGTCGGCAGGCTGAGGGTATTGGACGGGTTGGCGTACTGCCCGCCGGTCCTGAGCATGCGCGCATTCAGCGCCAGCCCTTGCAGGCCTGGCACATCCCAGTCGACGCTGGCATTGAGCTGGAAGGTCGGCACCCCCACCGCATGGTTGCCATCGTCAGCGCCGTTCAGAGTCTTTTTCAGCTCAGTGTCCATGCGCGTGCCACCGGCCATCAGGCGCAAGCCTTGCACCGGCTCGCCGAACACACTCAGTTCGATGCCTTTGTTGACCTGCTCGCCATCCTGCACGAACACATCGCCCTGAACGAAACCGTCAGTAGGCCGCTCGATGCGGAACAGCGCCAGGTTGGCACCGAACGTCTGGTAGTCGAGCTTGATCCCTGCCTCCACCTGCTTGGTCTTGGCCGGCGGGAACACTTCACCGGCATTGACCACCTGGCCCGAGGCCGTCGCCCCCTGGGCCAGGCCCTCGATGCGGTTGGCGTACAGCGAGATCGACGGGTTGATCTTATAGACGATGCCATACACCGGCGTGGTGACCGACTCGTCGTAGAAGGCGTTGCGCCCCAGGTCCGGCCCTTCGCCGTCATAGGCGTAACCCTCGACACGAAGTTGCTGGCGACGCACGCCCACTGTCAACAGCAAGCTGTCGTCGAACACGCCGACGGTATCGGACACGGCAATGCTGCGGTTACGGGTCTTGCCGGTCACCCCCGGATCACCCAGCTTGCCGCCAGTGAAAGTCGGCGTGGCCGGCTTGGGCAACGGGTCGGTGTGGTAGATGTTGGTGTCTTGCGAGTTGTAGAAGACAAACGCGTTTTCCTGCTGGGTCCAGATGCTGGCAGCACCGATGTTCAGCTGATGGCTGAGCGGGCCGGTCTGCAAACGCCCGTTGATGCCGCCCATGAACGTGGTGTTGTCCTCGTTGTGAGGGATCTGCGAACCGCCGATGGTGGCCGCGCCGCTGGCGGCGTCGGTCAGGATGGGGGTGCCGTAGAAACCGTTTTCGTGGGTGTGCTTGACACCACCGGCCAGGTAGCCGCTCCAGTTGTCGTTGAAGTCATAGTCGCCACGGACCATGCCGAAGGTGTCCTCGGTCTCGGTCCACGACCAGTCCTGGCCATAGTTGTGGTCGGCATCCGGGGCCCGGGGGATGTCGGTCAGGCCGGCGCCCAGGCGCACGCTGTTGCGCATGTGGTTGACCCGCTGCTTCTGGTAGCCGATGTCGGTGGACAGGCGCAATTTGTCGCCGCGGTAGTCAAGACCGATGATGAACAGCTTGCTGCGCTGGTCCTGGTCCTCGACTGCCGTCTCACCTTCGCGCTGCGACAGGTTCAGGCGCACGCCAAAGCGGTTGTCCTCGCCAAAACGCTGACCGAGGTCCAGGTGTTCGCCAAGGCGCCCGTCGCTGCTGATGTCCTGGGTGTAACGGCGGGTCGGCGTATCGCCCGCGCGCTTGGGCTGCAGGTTGACGTTGCCGCCAAGGCCCGTGCCGGTTGGGCTGGCACCGTTGAGAAAGGCATTGGGCCCCTTGAGCACCTCGACCCGTTCCACCGCATCGGTGGAAATCATCTGCCGCGGCAACACACCGTACAGGCCGTTGAACGCCACGTCGTCGCCATTGAGCGGCAAGCCGCGGATGACGAAGACCTGGGACTGGTTGCCGAAACCGAACGACTGGCGCACCGAGGGGTCGTTTAGCAGCACATCGCCGATGTCCTCGGCCTGCTGGTCTTCGATCAGTTGCGAGGTGTAGCTGGTCATGGTGAAGGGCACGTCCATCATGTCCTGGTTGCCCAGTATGCCCATCTGCCCCCCGCGGGCGACCTGGCCACCGGCGAACGCTTCCGGCGGCTCGCCCTTGGGGCGTGCGGCTTCGGCATTGATGGCTGTGGCATCCAGTTCGATGGTGCCATCGGCTGCCTGGGCGGTCAGCGCAACGGAACAGTAAATGGCCAGGAAGGTCGATTGATACGGACGGTTTCGTGCCATGCAAGGCTCCCGCAGGAATAGTTTGAGGGCCTTCCTGGCAGATGAGAAATGAATAGCATTCGAATATTGTTTCTAGTCGAAAACACGAATTATTACCAAGCCGTCGCACTTTTTCGGCGACCGGTGGTCTATCCCCTCTTTTGCCGAATTACCGGCGTTTCATTGCTTTGCACGAGAGCGGGGCCAAAAGCCTTGCGCTTGTGTAGGATGAGCAGCGCATACCAAGGCGCAGCCAGTCACAGGGAGATCCACATGCGCGTCCTGTCATCCGTTGCCGTCTTGTCGCTGGGCCTGGTCATGTCGACCGCAGCCTTGGCCGTCACCGGCGAAGAGGCGCAGCTGATCGATTCGATCAATACCTACCGCAGCCAGGCCCAGCGCTGCGGTGACGAGGTGTCGGTGGAACTGCCGCCGCTCAATAGCGACACGCGCCTGGCACTGTCGCCGGAGGGTACCCGCGACCTGCAGCAGGCCATGAGCCGCGCTGCCTACCCAATGGTCAACGTCCAGGCCATCAGCTTGTCCGGCCCGCGTGATGCGAACGCGGCCATGGGTGCCATCAAAGAGAGCTTCTGCCAGGTGGTGCTCGACCCGCAGTTCGTCGATATCGGCGTCAGCCAGGAAGGCCGCGACTGGCGCATCGTGCTTGCCCGGCCCTTGCTCAGCGGCCGCCTTGGCGACTGGCAGGCCGAAGGGCAGAAGCTGCTGCAGGCCATCAACAATGCGCGCAAGGCGCCACGCCAGTGCGGTGGCCAGCCATTCCCGGCAGCGCCGGCATTGAGCTGGAGCACGGCGCTGGCGGGCGTGGCGGCGAACCATACGCGGGCGATGGCCAACCAGAACTTCTTCGACCATATCGACAAGGACGGGCGCACGCCGGGCGACCGGGCAGAGCTTGCCGGTTACCTGTACCGGCAGATTGGCGAAAACATCGCCGCCGGCCGCGATACGGCGCAGAAGGTGGTGGATGGCTGGCTGGACAGCCCCGGTCACTGCGCCACCCTGATGAACGCGGATTTCCGCGAAATGGGCGCGGCCTATGCGGTGGACCCGAAGAGCGATGCGGGGATCTACTGGACCGGCCTGTTCGGCACCCCGCAATGATCGCCTGAGCTGCGCAGCGCCAGCGCTGTGCAGCCAAACCGCCGGCGCACGCATTTGCCCAGGTAGCTGGCATCGCCCAGCCCCACCTCATCGGCAATCTGCGCCAGGCTGTGGCTGGCGTTGAGCAAGCGCCAGCGTGCCTGCTGCAAGCGCATTTCCAGCCACCAGGCCTTGGCGCTCATGCCGTGGCTGGCCTGAAACTGCCGGTCAAGTTGTCGACGGCTGATACCCAGCTCGCCCGCCAGCTGTTCGATCGACCAACGCGCCCCCAGGTGATGCCTCATCAGCGCCAGCGCGCGCTGCACCTGGCGCCCCTGCCCCGCGCCACCGGCCTCCAGCGAGCGCAGGGCATGACGGCTGTCACGCGACTCGTCGACCAGCATGTCGGCCAGCCCCTTGAGCGCCCGGGCGCGCCCACAGGCACGTGCCAGCAGCTCCACCGCCAGGTCGATGGCCGCCGTGCCGCCGGCACAGGTTATGCGTGCGCCATCAATGCAATACAACTGCTCGCGAAGCACCTGCAAGTGCGGGAAAGATGCCCGGAATTCGGCCTCGTGACGCCAGTGCACCACGGCCTTGTGCCCGTCCAGCAGACCGCAGGCTGCCAGCAGGAAGGCGGCGTTGTCGATGGCGACCAGCTTCACGCCTGCCTTGGCCGCACGCTTGAGCAGGCGCCTGTATTGCGGCGCCAACGCGGCGGTGGCCCCGGCATTGCGGCTGCCGAACAGCACCAGATAGTCGTAGTCATGCCAGTGCAACGCTTCGGCCATGGCCTGGACCTGCATCACCGCCCCGCTGCTCGACTGCACTGGCGCGCCGCTGAGGCTGGCCAGGGTCCAGCTACAGTAGCGCTGCTGGCTGTAGTCCTCGTCGTCGGCGCTGAAACGCAGCTTGTCGAGAAACGCACCGAATGGCAGCAAGGCAAAATCCGGCAATGGCAGGATCAACAGGCGGATATCGGGGCTCATGCAAAACAGGTCCGGAAAACACCATTGAATGTCCAGATCATACCCTTTGATGGTACAGCCGTCGCTTACACTGGCCGCCTCTGATCACCAAAGGCACCCACCATGGCGCTTGATACCTGGCTCATCTACCTGCTGGCGAGCATCGGCCTGTCGCTGACCCCCGGCCCGAACAGCCTGCTCGCCCTGACCCACGGCGCGCTGTATGGCGCGCGCCGCACACTGTTCACCATCGTCGGCGGCGTGTTCGGCTTCAGTGCACTGATTGCCTTGGCGATGTTCGGGCTGACGGCGCTGCTGCAGGCATCCGCCTCGGTGCTGACCGTGCTCAAATGGCTGGGCGGGGCCTACCTGGTGTGGCTGGGCATTCAACTCTGGCGTAGCCCTGCCCTGCAACTGGAGGTGGACGAACGTGCTGCCCGGCTGAGCAACCAGGGGATGTTCCGCCAGGGCCTGCTGTCGGCCATCGCCAACCCCAAGGTACTGCTGTTCTACGGTGCTTTTCTGCCGCAGTTCATCGACCCGCAGCGTGGGCTGTTGCTGCAGTTCGTGATCATGGCAGCCACCTTTGCCAGCGTGGAATGCCTGGTCGAGTATGTGCTGGCACGCCTGGCGTTTCGAATCCGGCCATGGCTGGCCAAGGGCGGCAAGGGCTTCAATCGTTGCTGCGGGAGCCTGTTCGCACTGATTGGCGTTGCCTTGCCGCTGGGCCGCTGACACCGGCCCCTCAGCGGCGCCGCGAAACCAGCAGAAAGACCACCAGCGCCAGGCCTGGCAACGCAGCGCCCACCAGTGCCACTGCCTGCCAGCCATGATGTGCATACAGCGCACTGGCGAGCGCCGACCCCGCGGCCCCGCCAATGAAGATGCTGGTCATGTACAACGCATTCAGCCGCCCGCGGCTGGCCGGGTCCAGTGCATACACCTCGCGTTGGCCGATCACCATGTTCATCTGCACTGCAAAATCCAGCAGCACCCCGGTCAGCCCCAGGCCGATCACGCTGTAGCCGGGCGTGGTCAACCCCATCAACAGCGCCAACGGTGCCAACACCAGCGCCAGCAACGAACCGGCACGGGCGTGACCGGCGTCGGCCAGGCGCCCCGCCACGGGTGCGGCGATGGCGCCCACCGCGCCGACCAGTGCGAACAGCGCGATCTGGCTTTGCGACAGACCGTGCCCGCCGGCCAGGGCCAGCGGCACTGCAGTCCAATAGAGGCTGAACGCCGCGAACATCAGTGCTTGGAACAACGATCGCTGGCGCAGCACCGGGTACTGGCGCAGCAGGGCGACCAACGACAGCATCAGGCCGGCATAGCTCGACTTGTGCTCGGGCACCCGGCGCGGCAAGGTCAGCGCCAGCAACAGGATGATTGCCAACATCAGGCCCGCAGCACCGATGAACACCGCGCGCCAGCCAAAGTGGTCGGCGACCAGGCTCGACAACGGCCGTGCCAGCAGAATACCCAGCAGCAGGCCACCCATGATGTTGCCTACCACCCGCCCGCGCTGCTGCTCGGGTGCGAGATGGGCAGCCAAAGGAATGAGCATCTGCACCGCCACCGAACTGAAGCCGATCAGCAAGGCATAGACCAGGAACAGTTGCCCCTGGCCGCTGCTGCTGGTCCCCGCCAGCAACAGGCTGACGCAGGCCAGCACGGCGGTGATGATCATCAACCGGCGGTTTTCCACCAGGTCGGCCAGCGGCACCAGCAGCAGCAAGCCAAGCGCGTAGCCGAGCTGGGTCAGCGACACGATCAGGCTGGCGCGCTCGGTGGACAGCCCCAGGTCCGGGGCGATCAGCCCGACGATGGGCTGCGCATAGTAGATGTTGGCGACGATCGCGCCACAGCAGAACGCCAGCAGCGCGACCAGCGCTCGGCTCAGGCCGGCATGCACCGGCCGGGCAGCAGCAAGGGAGGGATTCATGCAAGGGACCTCGGCATCAGGTTGGAATATGCCGGGCACCTTACCGGGCGCTTGCCGATGAGAGAATCCAGCCCAGGCGCAACGGGGCGTTGCGCCTGGTGCAACGCTGGCGTCAGGCCTTGAGCAGGCCCTCGCAAAAGCCGATGAAGGCGTTGACCCGCCGTGAGCCACGGTGGTTGGGCAAGTACAAGGCATTGATGCTGTCGTTGGCGGTGCCGGGGCTGACCTCCCAGTCGGCGAACAGCCGCTGCAGGCGCCCGGCCGCGACATCCTCACGCACCAGCCAGTCGGCCAGCAAGGCGATACCGCTGCCGGCCAGCGCCGCTTCACGCAACAGGTCGGCGTTGGCGCTGCGCAGCGGGCCGCTGACGTCCAGCTCCAGCGCCTCATCCGCTCGTTGCAGGCGCCAGGCGCGTGCCTTCTGCCCGTAACGAAAACGCAAGCAGGCATGCTGCAGCAATTGCTCGGGATGCAATGGCGCTTCACGACTGGCCAGGTAATCGGGGCTTGCCACCAGCCAGCGCTGAAAGCGGCCGAGTTGCCGGCACACCAGTTCGTCGTTCGGTGACGGGTCGCCGAGGCGAATCGACAGGTCGTAGCGGCCGTCGAGCAAGTCATCGAGCCGGTCGCTCATGTCGATGTCCAGCTCCAACGATGGGTGCCTTGCCAGGAATGGCCCCAGATGCGGTGCAATAACGCGCCGGCCGAACTCGACCGGCAGGCACAGGCGCAGCACGCCGACCGGTTCATTGCCGCGGTCGGCGACACTGGCGTCGGCCTCTTCCAGCGCGGCGAAGATTTCCCTGGCCCGCGCCAGGTAGCGTGCACCTGCCTCGGTCAGGCTGACCTGGCGGGTGGAGCGGTTCAGCAAGGTCGTGCCAAGCTCCGACTCCAGCGCATCGACCAGCCGCGTCACCGAAGAGGTAGCGACGCCGAGCCTGCGTGCCGCCGCAGAAAAACCCTGGGCATCGACCGTTGCGGTGAACATCTTCATCGCCAGGAGCTTGTCCATGGATACCCCGATTTTCAAATCTCGGAACAGTCCTACAAACCGCGAAGCGGGTCAAGAAGGGCACCACAGAGCGATCAGGTCCATAGTGGAAGCACCTCCATCAGTGCGAGCACTTCCCATGCCCCTTGCCAATCTGCTCAATGCCCTGCCCCATTGCGACCCTGCCGCCGCCGAGCGGGTCGATGAACTGCTGCAGCGCCCTGGCCTGCGTATCGAACGCATCGTTTCCTGCGGCCAGGCCAGCCCGCCCGGATACTGGTACGACCAGGCCGAAGGCGAATGGATCATGCTATTGACCGGTAGCGCCGGGCTGCGCCTCGAGCATGAGGACTTCACCCGCTTGCTGGTGCCTGGCGACTGCCTGGACATTCCGGCGCATTGCCGGCATCGCGTGGAATGGACTGCCATAACGCAGCCGACCATCTGGCTGGCCGTGTTTCATGGCATCGGCACGCCTTGGCCAAGCCATTGAGACAGCCGACGCATGCTACAAAAGTCTAAACCTCCTTATGGATATGACGGAAAACACTGCAATTGCTGCAATTTTCGACGCTTGATCTAAGCTTTTAACCACAAATCTGCAAGTTCAGCCCTGCGACAATCAGCCTCATAAAATTATGTACTAACTTGTTAATTAGCAAGCTAAGGGCTTAAACTGCGCCCATTCCACCTGCTGAGATCCCTGGCATGAACGAAACACCGCGCGCCTCTGGCGCCACAAACATCATCCTGGTCGGCTTGGGCGTGATCGTCGCCCTGCTCGGCCTTCTCCTGGCTGCCGGCGGCGTCAAGCTCGCCGGCCTGGGCGGCTCCTGGTACTTCCTGATCGGCGGCCTGGCCATGGCCATCGCCGGTATTCTCATCGCCCGTCGCAAGCGGGCCGGCGCCTGGCTGTATGCAGCGTTCCTGATCGGTACCGCGGTCTGGGCGCTGATCGACGCTGGCCTGGTGTTCTGGCCGCTGTTCTCGCGCCTGTTCATGTTCGGTGCGATCGGCATGGTGGTGGCACTGATCTACCCGATGCTGGCCCGTGCCAATGGCGCCAGCGCCGGCCGGGGTGCCTACGGCATCGCCGGCGTGCTGGCTGTGGTGCTGGTGATCGCTGCGGGCAACATGTTCGTCGCCCACCCAAGCGTTGCCCCTACCGGCAAAGGTCCGGGCATGACACCGGTCGAGGCCGGCAAGGAGCAGAAGGACTGGGCCCACTACGGCAATACCGAGGGTGGCAGCCGCTTCGCCGCGCTGGACCAGATCAATCGCGACAACGTCGACAAGCTCAAGGTGGCCTGGACTTACCACACCGGTGACGTCGCCATCAGTGACGGCAACGGTGCCGAAGACCAACTGACGCCGCTGCAGGTTGGCAACAAGGTGTTCATCTGCACCCCGCACAACAACCTGATCGCACTCGACGCCGACACTGGCAAAGAGCTGTGGAAGAACGCGATCAACGCCCAGTCCAAGGTCTGGCAGCGTTGCCGTGGCATGGCCTACTTCGATGCCACCACCGCGATCGCCCAGCCGACCCAGCCCAACAGCTCGCCGATCACTGGCGGTAGCGTTGCGGCCGGTGCCAACTGCCAGCGTCGCCTGCTGACCAACACCATCGACGGCCGCCTGATTGCCGTCGACGCTGACAATGGCGAGTTCTGCCAGGGCTTCGGCAACAATGGCCAGGTCAACCTGATGGCCGGCCTGGGCAACGTGCCGGACTCCTACTACCAGCTGTCCTCCGCGCCGTTGATGGCCGGCACCACCGTGGTGGTGGGCGGCCGCGTCGCCGACAACGTCCAGACCGACATGCCGGGCGGCGTGATCCGTGGCTTCGACGTGATCACCGGTGAAATGCGCTGGGCCTTCGACCCAGGCAACCCGGAGGATCGCCAGGCGCCAGCAGGCGACAGCACCTACGTGCGCAGCACCCCGAACAGCTGGGCACCGATGTCCTACGACCCGGCGATGAACACCGTATTCCTGCCAATGGGCTCGTCATCCACCGACATCTATGGCGTTGAACGCAGCAAGCTGGACCACACCTACGGCGCGTCCGTGCTGGCTCTGGACGCCACCACCGGCAACCAGAAGTGGGTATTCCAGACCGTGCACAATGACCTCTGGGACTTCGACCTGCCAATGCAGCCGAGCCTGATCGACTTCACCAAGGAAGACGGCAAGGCCGTGCCTGCGGTGGTGATCGGCACCAAGGCCGGGCAGATCTACGTGCTCGACCGCGCCACCGGCAAACCGCTGACCCAGGTCGACGAAGTGCCGGTCAAGCCAAGCAATATCCCCAACGAGCCCTACTCCCCGACCCAGCCCAAATCGGTAGGCATGCCGCAGATCGGCGCGCAGACCCTCACCGAATCGGACATGTGGGGAGCCACGCCGTACGACCAGCTGCTGTGCCGTATCGACTTCAAGAAGATGCGCTACGACGGCCTGTACACCGCGCCAGGTACCGACCTGTCGCTGAGTTTCCCAGGTTCGCTGGGTGGCATGAACTGGGGCAGCCTCTCCACCGACCCGGTACATGGCTTCATCTTCGTCAACGACATGCGCCTGGGCCTGTGGATCCAGATGATCCCGTCGCAGAACAAGGGCGATGCCGCCGCTGGCGGTGAAGCACTGAACACCGGCATGGGCGCCGTACCGCTCAAGGGCACCCCGTACGCGGTGAACAAGAACCGCTTCCTGTCAGTTGCCGGCATTCCGTGCCAGGCCCCGCCATTCGGCACCCTGACCGCCATCGACATGAAGACCCGCCAGATCGCCTGGCAGGTACCGGTCGGCACGGTGGAAGACACCGGCCCCCTGGGCATCCGCATGCACCTGCCGATCAAGATCGGCCTGCCGACCCTCGGCGGCACCCTGTCGACCCAAGGCGGCCTGGTGTTCATCGCCGGCACCCAGGACTTCTACCTGCGCGCCTACGACAGCAGCAACGGCAACGAAATCTGGAAAGCCCGCCTGCCAGTGGGCAGCCAGGGTGGCCCTATGACCTACGTTTCGCCAAAAACCGGCAAACAGTACGTCGTGGTCACCGCTGGCGGTGCGCGCCAGTCGACCGATCGTGGCGACTACGTGATTTCTTACGCTCTGCCGTAAGTCCGCGTCACTCCGTTCGCGGGTGAGCCCGCTCCCACAGGATCTTCACTGCCCATACTGATGGCGCAGTCCTTGTGGGAGCGGGTTCACCCGCGAACAGGCCCCCAAAAACAACCCGAGACACAGCAATGCCATCCGCAATCCGCATCACCCCCGCCCTGCTGCTGGCCCTGGCCAGCACCGCTGCCCTCGCCGACGCCGACCTGATGACCCGCAACACCCTCACCGGTGACTGGGGCGGCCTGCGTCACCAGCTCGAAGAAGACGGCGTCAAGATCACCGGCGACTACAGCGGTGAAACCGCCTATAACGCCCACGGCGGCCTGCACCGTTCGGCGCGCTACTCGCAGAACATCAAGCTTGGCGCACAGTTCGACCTGTCGAAACTGTACGGCCTGGAAAACGCCGGCAAGGTCCAGTTGACCATCAACGACCGCCGCGGCAACAGCGCCTCGGAAGACCTGGTCGGTAACCGCCTGCCGATCCAGGAAAACTACGGTGGCCTGTACACCCGCCTGACCGAACTGAGCTACGAGCGCACCCTGTTCACCCCGGCGCTCAACGTCAAGCTCGGCTACATGGCCATGGGCAACGACCTTGGTGGCCTGGACAGCGGCATCCTGTGCAACTTCATGAACGCCGGCTTCTGCGGCCACCCGCTGAACATGTCCGGCGGCAGTGGCTGGACCAACTACCCCAACGCCCACCTCGGCGTGCGCGTGAAGTACGACCTGTCGCCGTCCTGGCAACTGCGCGTGGCGGCGTTCAACGTCGACCCGGACAGCAATGGCAACTCCAGCCGTGCCTGGCACCTGGGTCCCAAGCACACGACCGGCACCGTGGTGCCCGTGGAACTGGTATACAAGCTGCAGAGTGAACTGCCGGGCGAATACAAGCTGGGTTACTACTACGACAGCTCCGACGTCAAGCGCGTTGACAGTGACAAGGAAGTGTCCGGTCGTGCAGGCCACTACCTGCTGGTCGACCAGGCGGTGTGGAACGACGCCGGCTCGCCGGGCCGCAGCCTGCATGCCTTTGGCCAGTACTCGGCGTCGAGCAAGGCCGCCTCACCATTCACCAAGTGGTATGGCGCTGGCGTGGTGCTGTACAAACCGTTCGAAGGCCGCCCGCGCGATACCGTGGCCCTGGGCTATGGCCGCGCCGTGCCGAACCCTCGTAGCCGCGATGTGCTGGAAGACGCCGCATTCAATGCCGGTCAGCAGTTCCCCAACATCGACAATGCCGAGCAGCTGATCGAACTGAGTTATGGCTACCAGGCCACGCCGTGGCTGAACCTGCGCCCGGATGTGCAATACATCATCGAGCCAGGTGCGTTCTCCGGGAAAGACATCGACAACGCGCTGGTGGTGGGCCTGCAGGTCAAGGCTACCTTCTAGATTGCCGGGGCCGCTCTGCGGCCCATTCGCGGGTGACCCCGCTCCCACAGGGGTTTCACATGCCTTGCGGGCAGTGCCGTACCTGTGGGAGCGGGTTCACCCGCGAAAGGGCCGCCACTGGAAGAACACGCTCAGCTGGCACACCCACGCCCCTCGGTCTTTACTCAACCCTTCAGCGCAAGGGGAGCAAACCCGATGACCACTGCAACGGAAGGCAAACTGAACGTCTGGGCGCTCACCGCCCTGGTCGTCGGCTCCATGGTCGGTGCTGGCATCTTCTCCCTCCCGGCCACCTTCGGCCGCGCCACTGGAGGGCTGGGCGCGATCATCGCCTGGTGCATCGCCGGTTTCGGCATGCTCATGCTGGCCTTCGTGTTCCAGACGCTCGCCCGCCGCCGCCCAGACCTGGACTCCGGTATTTACGCCTACGCCAGCGCAGGCTTCGGCAGCTACCTGGGCTTTGCCTCGGCTTTTGGCTTCTGGGCAGGTACCTGCATTGGTAACGTCTCCTACTTCATCCTCATCAAATCCACCCTCGGCGCCTTCTTCCCAGTGTTTGGCGAAGGCAATACGGTGGCAGCCATCGCCGTCTCATCGGTGCTGCTATGGGCCTTCCATTTCCTGGTGCTGCGCGGGGTGCAACAGGCTGCGGTGATCAACAGCATCGCCACGGTGGCGAAGATGATCCCGATCCTGGTGTTCATCGTGGTGATCATTGCCGCTTTCGACAGCGAGCTGTTCTCGCTGAACTTCTGGGGCTCCGCTGCAGCGGGGCCTGCCGCAGACCTGGTGCACCTCGATGACTATGGCCGGGTCGGGCATGCTGCCGTCGAGATGCTGTCGCCGAGCGAATCGCTGTTCGAGCAGGTACGCAGTACCATGCTGGTCACCGTGTTCGTGTTTCTCGGCATCGAGGGTGCCAGCGTCTATTCGCGCTACGCGCGCAATCGTCGCGACGTCGGCATCGCCACGGTGCTGGGCTTCATCGGCGTACTGTGCCTGCTGGTGCTGATCACCCTGCTCAGCTACGGCGTGATGCTACGCCCGGAGCTGGCCGGCCTGCGCCAGCCGTCGATGGCGGGTGTGCTGGAAGCCATCGTCGGGCGCTGGGGGGCGATCTTCATCAGCATCGGGCTGATCATCTCGGTGCTCGGCGCCTACCTGTCGTGGACCTTGCTGGCTGCCGAAGTGCTGTACTCCGCCGCCCACGACCAGGCCATGCCAGCCTTTCTCACTCGCGAGAACCCGCATCAGGTGCCTTCGGCCGCACTGTGGCTGACCACGTTGTTCGTGCAATGCTTCCTGTTGCTGACCTGGTTCACTGAATACGCCTTCACCCTGGCACTGGAGCTGACCAGCTCGCTGACATTGATCCCGTACCTGCTGGTGGCAGCCTATGCGTTGAAGCTGGCGGCTAGCCGGCAGACCTACGAAAATGATGCACGGGAGCGTGGCAAGGACCTGCTGATCGCCGCGCTGGCGACGGCCTATGCGGTGCTGATGGTATGGGCGGGCGGAATGAAGTATCTGCTGCTCTCGGCCGTGATCTATGGGCCGGGGACGCTGCTGTACATCAAGGCTCGGATGGAACAGCAGCGGCAGGTGTTCAACGGCTTCGAGCGGGCGGTGTTCGCGGTGGTGCTGCTGGGAGCGGTTATCGCGGTGTATGGACTGGTCAGCGGCGGGATCGAGATCTGATTATCAAGCTGAGGGCCTCTTCGCGGGTACACCCGCTCCCACAAGTGCTGCGCAGGGCTTGAGCACTCTGCGGTCCCTGTGGGAGCGGGTTTACCCGCGAAGAGGCCAACACCATCATGCCTGCCTGAGGTGATCCACCAGCCTCAGCAACATCGCATCACAGCCATGCAACTGCTCGACACTGACGAACTCGTCCGGCTTGTGGCCTTGGTCCATGCTACCCGGCCCACACACCACAGTCGGAATCCCGGCCTGGTCAAACAAACCGCCTTCGGTACCGAACGCAACGGTACCGAACGCATCCGAGCCGCTGAGCAATGCCACCAACCGCGCCGCCTCACTGTCGGCTGGCGTGGCCAGCCCCGGGTACGCACTCAACGGTTGCAGGCGAATGGAACTGGCAGCATTCACCTTGCGCATACGCGGCAGCAGCTCGGCCTCGGCGTAGGTCTGCAGCTGGTCGGCCACCGCCTGGGCTTCATAACCCGGCAAGGCACGGACTTCGAAATCGAACGCACATTCCTCCGGCACGATATTCAGCGCCCTGCCCCCTTTGATCACTCCAGTCTGTACCGTGGAGAATGGCGGGTCGAAGCGTTCATCGTGATGCGCCGGTAACGCCAGGGCATCACCGATCTCGCCCAGCTTGCCGATCAGCCTGGCGGCGTATTCGATCGCATTCACCCCGTAAGGCGCGTAGGCCGAGTGACAAGCTGCACCCTGCACTTCGCAGCGCATCGCCAGCTTGCCCTTGTGGCCAAGCACCGGTTTGAGCTCGGTGGGTTCGCCAATCAGGCACAAGCGCGGCTTGTGCGGGCGCTTTTCCAGTGCCGCCAGCATCGAGCGCACGCCCAGGCAGCCCACTTCCTCGTCATAGGAAAACGCCAGGTGCACCGGCATGCGCAGCGGCTGCGCAAGGAACGCCGGCACGGCTGCCAGCACCGAAGCAATAAACCCCTTCATATCGGCCGTACCACGACCATACAGGCGGCCGTCGCGCTCGGTCAGGGCGAAGGGTGGCAACGTCCAGGCCTGACCCTCCACCGGCACTACATCGGTGTGCCCGGACAGCACCACACCGCCAATATCCCTGGGGCCGATGGTGGCGAACAGGTTGGCCTTGGTGCCCTCCGGATTATGGAAAAGCTCGCATTCCACACCGTGCCCGGCCAGGTAATCGCGGATGAAACCGATCAGCTCGAGGTTGGGATCGCGGCTGACCGTGGGAAAGCCGATCAGCCGCTCCAGCAAGGCGCGGCTACTGAATTCACTCATCGCCCGGCACCCCGTAGCTCGGCGCGGTGGTCGGGTCGAGGGCGCGGGTGACGTAGTCCTGCATCTGCGGGCGGTACGCCTGCCACAGGCCATCGAGCACACCGATCGGGTCCTGCTCCGCCCAGTCCACACGCAGGTCCACCAGCGGCCAGGTCAGCTCGCCAGCGATTTTCAGGGCCGCCGAATGCACCGGGCCAGCCTCGCCACCGGCCGCCATCGCAGCATGCATGGCGGCCAGCAGGCGATCCGCCAGGTGCCCGCCAGCTTGCTCGAAGGCCTGCACCATGGCTTCGATCACCTGCAGCGAGGACAACAGGTTGCCAGCGGCCGCGCACTGCTCGCCCGCCACGGCGTTGTGCACACCCAGCGCTTCCTTGCCGGTGAACAGCGCCACCTGGCCCTGGCTGTCGATCACCGTAACCTGGCGGTACTCGCTCCAGCCATTGGCGCTGAGCACCCGGTCCACCGCGGCGGCGGGCGGCAGCTGGCCTTGCTCCAGGGCATCAAGGATCTGCGGACCGAGTGCCGGCAGGGTGATGTTCTGGGTGGACACGGCGCCGACACCTGCACGCACCCACGGGCAGCGGGCGCCCACGGCAATGCTCGACGAGCTGATGGCGATACCGACCTGGCCGGTTTCCTGGCAACGACCGATGATGGAGAAGGTCATGGTGTAGCTCCTGTTGTTCTGTGCGATGCACTGCATTCTGGGCGCAAGCTTCAGGGCCACGAAACCAACATTTTCCTGTGCCTTGAACAGGAAAAAACTAAGGCCGGCAAAAACCGCCCGAAATGCCCGGAAAGCCTTGCCAAGCCTTTGCAAACCGGGGCCTTCGGCGTTTTATCGGCAAGCCCCAGCTAAATACTATTTTCGCGAATTTCCAGGCATCCCTAGTCTGGCTCCAGGCAATGGCGGTCCTCCAAAACCGACCTGACAAAAACCGCCTGAACAAGGGCTCGGACATGACACTGAACAACATCGAAATCGACACCCTCGTGGTTGGCGCCGGCCAGGCCGGCGTGGCAATGAGCGAACACCTGAGCAAGCTTGGCGTGCCGCACCTGGTGCTGGAGCGCAAGCGCATCGCCGAGGCCTGGCGTACCGGCCGCTGGGATTCGCTGGTGGCCAACGGCCCGGTCTGGCACGACCGCTTCCCAGGGCTGGAATTCAACCTCGACGCCGACGCCTTCGCCGGCAAGGACCAGGTCGCCGACTACTTCGAGCAGTACGTTCGCAAGTACAACCTGCCGGTACGTACCGGTATCGAAGTGAAGAAGGTGGTACGCAACGCCGATCGCCCAGGCTTCACCATCGAAACAAACGAAGGCGTGATCCGCGCCAACCGCGTGGTTGCCGCTACTGGCCCGTTCCAGAAGCCGGTCATCCCGGCCATCGCGCCAAAAGACGCCACCCTGCACCAGATCCACTCCGCCGCCTATTACAACCCTGAGCAACTGCCTGAAGGCGCCGTGCTGGTGGTGGGCGCCGGATCTTCCGGTGTGCAGATCGCCGAAGAACTGATGCGTGCCGGGCGCCAGGTGTACCTCTCGGTCGGTGCCCACGACCGCCCACCACGGGCCTACCGCAACCGCGACTTCTGCTGGTGGCTGGGCGTGCTGGGCGAGTGGGACGCGGAAATCGCCAAGCCGGGCCGCGAGCACGTGACCATCGCCGTCAGCGGCGCCCGTGGCGGCCACACCGTGGACTTCCGTGCCCTTGCCCACCAGGGCATGACCCTGGTCGGCCTGACCCAGTCGTTCGACAACGGAGTGGCGCGCTTCCAGGACAATCTGGTCGAGAACATCAACCGCGGCGACGAAAACTACCTGGCCCTGCTGGATGCCGCCGACGCCTATGTCGAGCGCAACGGCCTGGACCTGCCGCCAGAGCCCGAAGCGCGCAAGCGCCTGGCCGACCCGGCATGCATGACCCATCCGCTCAAGCAACTGGACCTGGCCCAGGCCGGCGTCACCAGCATCATCTGGGCCACCGGCTACGGCGTGGACTTCAGCTGGCTGCAGGTCGACACCTTCAACGCCAACGGCAAGCCTCAGCACCAGCGCGGCGTGGCCCGCGAGCCGGGCGTGTACTTCCTCGGCCTGCCCTGGCTGTCACGCCGCGGCTCGTCGTTCATCTGGGGCGTGTGGCACGACGCCAAGCACATCGCCGGCCACATCGCCACGCAACGCACCTACCTGGCCTACCGCGACCGCGAACAGCGCGAGGCGCAAGACCAGCAACACAACACGATCAGCAACGTCAGCACCCTCGGAGCCCACTGATGCCTACCCATACTCGCATCCGCATGTTCAACACCAAGGAAACCTACCCTAACCAGACCCTGGACAACGACCTGTGCCAGGCCGTGCGGGCCGGTAACACCATTTACGTGCGCGGTCAGGTCGGCACCGATTTCGAAGGCAAGCTGGTAGGCCTGGGTGACCCTCAGGCGCAGACCGAGCAGGCGATGAAGAACGTCAAGCAGCTCCTCGAAGAGGCAGGCTCCGATCTGTCGCACATCGTCAAGACCACCACCTATATCACCGACCCGCGCTTCCGCGAGCCGGTGTACAAGGAAGTGGGCAAGTGGCTCAAGGGCGTGTTCCCGATTTCCACCGGGCTGGTGGTGGCCGGGTTGGCCCAGGCCGAGTGGCTGATGGAAATCGATGTGATTGCGGTGGTGCCGGATCAGCAGTGATCCAGTGAGGCCCATGGGGGCGCCATGCGCCCCCTTCCGACTTGTCCCGCGAAGCTTTTTCAGAACTTGGCCAGTTCTTCCCGGCAGAACTCGACGAACAACTGCGCAGGCTTGGTCAGCTGCACCCGCTTCAGGTGCGCCGCCGCCAGCCCCGACAACGCCACCGGCTCGGCGATGTCGATCATCACCAGCTTCTGCCCGTCATAGGTGCATTCCGAGTGTGGCCGGGTCACCAGCAACGAAAAGCCAAAACCCTGCCCCACCATCCCGCGCACCATCTCGATCGACGGCGAACTGAAGACGATGTTCGGCGTCAGGCCCATCTCATTGAACAGGCTGACGAAATAGGTCCGGCTCGGCGCCACGTCCAGCAGGATCATCGGCTCCGGGCACAGGTCGCGCAGCGATACCTGCGTCTGGCCGGCGAAGCGGTGCTTCTCGGGCAGCAGCACGTAGGGTTTCTGCGGCGGCATCAAGGGCTCGGCCTCGATGGTGCCGTCCAGATCGTGGTCATACAGGAACGCCAGGTCGAAGGTACCGGCAGTCAGGCCCTGGATCAGGTCCTGCTGCTCGCCGTCGCGCAGGCGGATGTCCACACCGGGATAGCGCTCGCGAAAGCCGGCGATCAGCCGCGGCAGATACAACGGCGCCACGGTTTCGAAACAACCGATGTCAATCTGCCCGGCCACCGTGTCGTTATCTGCCAGGGCGTTCTGCTCGAACTCATGGGCCATCTGCAACAGCGACTTGGTCTTGGCATAGAAGCGCTTGCCACTGGGGGTCAGCGACACGCCTTGGGCATGGTGGCGGATGAACAGCTGCACCCCGAAGCTTTCCTCCAGGCTCTTGATCGCCGTGGAGATCGACGGCTGGGCGATGTACAGCTGGCGCGAGGCCTCGGCAACGCTGCCGGCCTCGACGGTGGTGACGAAGTATTTGAGTTGTCGCAGGGTGTAGGAAGCCACAGGCACCTCGTTGGCGCCCTTCACGGGCGCCTGGAATTTTCCTGCCACTTTACCTTGTGGCCTGATACAACGGGCCGCTGGGTGATGAAGGATTTGCCTAAGTCTTGAAGATGGTTTTTATGTTTCAGTCCTGACCCTTCGCCCCGAAGCAATGATAGCCCGTCGTCATCAGTCGAAAAGAGGATCTGCCGCAGCACTTGTCCACTTCTGGAAAGACAGCAGTCCCGTAAACCGGCGAAGGGCCTTGTACAGCGTCAAGGGTCAGAACGTGCCGTCAGGGCTGACGCCAGTGAACACTGGAATGATCGATAGCCGTGTTCTCTGCCTGAACGAAGCTGCCGTGCTGCGGAGGGATGTTCTGGTCCGTGTGAGCGAGGGCTTGCTGAGTGAAAACCCCGTTCTGATTGTCGAAGGTCAGATCGTGCCTTGCGACATTTGCGCCCCAATCTTCGGATGGCAGTGACAGGTAGCTGATCTTGTAGGCCGTATCGGTCGACTGCCCCACGATCACGTAGACACCATAGTGATCTTCACCAGGCGACACGATCTTGTAGATACCATTGTCGTAGTAGTAGATGGTCGCCAGCTCAAACGGCTTTTCGCTGTACATCACCTCGTACTTCAGATGATGAACCATTGTGGGGTTCCCAACGGGGACCTTGATCGGCGTAGGAGCGGCTGCGTTGGCGATGGCCGGAATGCTCATGGCGGCAGCAACCAGCATGGATTTGAGCTTCATGTCTGTTCCTTGCATGGGTATTGAGGAACCGCACGATAGTAGTGTTCGCGGAGGAAAATGGCGGCTTGAAGGAGATAGAGAGCAGCCTTACATGAGTTAACGAAAGGGATTACAAATCTGACGTCCCACGTAAGGGCATGATGCGCCAACTGGTGAATCAGGCCAGAACGTCTTTACTAGTGGTTAACGACCCGCAGGAACGGTGTGCGCCTATGAAGATCGTTGTCACCAGCATCCTCGTCGACGACCAGGCCAAGGCCCTGGCTTTCTACCACTATGTACTGGGTTTCATGCCCAAGCACGATATCCCCATGGGCCAGCACCGCTGGCTGACGCTCACCTCGCCCAGCGACCCCAACGGCGTCGAGTTGTTGCTCGAACCCGACGTGCACCCAGCGGCGAAGATCTACAAAGCTGCATTGAGGCAGGACGGCATCCCCGCCACGTCCTTCGGCGTGCGCGATATTCAGGCCGAGTTCACCCGCCTGTGCGCAGCTGGCGTGGTGTTCACCCAGGAGCCCACCCGCCTCGGCCCGGTCACCGTCGCCACCTTCGACGACACCTGCGGCAACCTGATTCAAATCGCCCAGAAACACTGAGCAACGCCCATGGCAGCCGATGCTGCCATTGGCTACATTGCAGCTGTATCCCGTGCGCCACAATAAGGAAAACAGATGCGCCACGAATTCAGCGAAGTACTCAACGACCTGGTCGACTACTTTCTGCTGGGCGATATCCAGCTGCTGGAACGCTTCAAACACGAAAACCACCTGTCAGACGATCTGGCCCGCGAGTTCACCAGCAATGACAGCGGTGACAAGGCCGTGGCCGAGGGTGTGGTAGTACCGTTGGCGGGGGTCGACAACCTGCCCTATCACATCCTGTTCACCCTCGATAACCACACGCCCGCCCTGCTCGAACCCGGCAGCCGCCTCAAGCACCGGCGCAACGGCTATGTGCTGCAAGTCGAGAATCGGGCGGTGATGCTCTACACCTGGCGCATCCTGCAACACTTCACCAACAAGACGCTGGGTGACCTGATAGCCCGCTATCAGGTGCCGGGGCGGCCGATCATCGAGCTGGACAATGGCTGGTATGACGTCGAGGTGCTGGCGGGGGCGCTGATCAGGGATGGGTTGTACGAACCGGCATTCGAGTTCGTGCTCAAGAAGCGCTGGAACCAGGGTGAGGCCAAGGGGGTGGATACTGGGTACGCTTTCAGCCTGCGAGGCTATTTCGACTGACTTTTGCCTGTGCCGGCCTCGTCGCGGGCTTGGCCCGCGAAGAGGCCAGGCCTGCCTAACTGATATCCCGGTCCTTGGTTTCCGGCAGGAAGAAGATCCCCAGCACAGCCGTCATGACCGCAATCACGATCGGGTACCACAGCCCGTAGTAGATATCCCCGGTCGCCGCCACCATGGCGAAGGCAACCGTCGGCAGGAAGCCACCGAACCAGCCATTACCAATGTGGTAAGGCAGCGACATCGAGGTGTAGCGGATACGCGCCGGGAACAGTTCAACCAGCCAGGCAGCAATCGGCCCGTACACCATGGTCACGTAGATCACCAGGATGGTCAGCAGCAACAGCACCATGGGGTAGTGGATCTTCGCCGGGTCGGCCTTTTCCGGGTAACCCGCCTCTTTCAGGGCGCCAGCCATGGTCGCCGTGAAGGCATCGCTTTGGGTCTTGAAGTCGGCGCCCGCCAGGCGACTGCCGTCGAAGCTCGGGATCACCCGTTCACCGATGCGGATCTGCGCCACGCTGCCAGGCTCGGCAGCCTGGTTGGTGTAGGGAATCGCACGTTTGGCCAGCAGGCTCTTGGCGATGTCGCAAGAGCTGGTGAATTTGGCCTTGCCCACCGGGTCGAACTGGAACGCGCACTGGCCAGGGTCGGCGACCACCACCACCGGGTTCTGCTCCTGGGCGACGAACACGTCGGGGTTGCCGTATTCGGTCAGCGCCTTGAAGATGGGGAAGTAGGTCAAAGCGGCGATGATGCAACCGGCCATGATGATCTTCTTGCGGCCGATGCGGTCCGACAGGCTGCCGAAGAAGATGAAAAACGGCGTGCCGATCAGCAGGGAGCCGGCGATCAGCAAGTTGGCGGTCTGCGGGTCGATCTTGAGCATTTGCAACAGGAAGAACAGCGCGTAGAACTGCCCGGTGTACCACACCACCGCCTGCCCGGCAGTGCCACCGAGCAGCGACATGATCACCACCTTGAGGTTGTCCCAACGGGCGAACGATTCGGTCAGCGGTGCCTTGCACGCCTTGCCTTCGGCCTTCATTTTCAGGAACACCGGCGACTCGTTGAGCTGCATGCGGATGTACACCGAGATCGCCAGCAGCAGGATCGACAGCAGGAACGGCACCCGCCAGCCCCAGGCCTCGAACACCTCGGTACCCATGAGGGTGCGGCAGGCAAGGATCACCAGCAGCGAGAGGAACAGGCCAAGCGTGGCGGTGGTCTGGATCCATGCCGTGAAGAAGCCACGCCGGCCCTTGGGCGCGTGTTCGGCCACATAGGTCGCCGCACCGCCGTATTCACCGCCCAACGCCAGGCCCTGAAGCAGACGCAGGGTGATCAGGATGATCGGTGCCGCCACGCCGATGGTCGCGTAACCGGGCAACAGCCCCACCACAGCGGTGGACAGGCCCATGATGACGATGGTGATGAGGAAGGTGTGCTTGCGCCCGATCATGTCCCCCAGGCGGCCGAACACAATGGCACCGAACGGCCGCACGGCAAAGCCGGCGGCAAAGGCCAGCAAGGCGAAGATGAACGAGGTGGTTTCATTGACGCCGGCGAAGAAGTGCTTGGCAATGATCGCCGCCAGCGAACCGTACAGGTAGAAATCGTACCATTCGAACACGGTGCCCAGTGAGGAGGCGAAGATGACCTTGCGCTCCTCCTTGGTGATGCCCCGCTGGGGCGCGCTACTGCCCGTGGAAGCGCTGTCGAGAACCGCCATGGGTTGCCTCCGTCTTGTCGTTATCGAAGGCCGGAGTACCTCACACCCATTTCACCGTCGCACCCAGGCCCAAGGGCTTGCATTGGTTGCGCGAAGCACGACGAGGCGAGCCGCCTCGGATCGCAGCAAGGTAACTGAAGCATAATCGTCTTTGCCGCAATATCCACTTGCCAGCATCGTAATCGCCCAATTTCCAACTGCCTCGCCCCTGATCACGCCGCAGGCTCCACCGCACCCTTGAGTTCGACCTGGTTGCCATCGGGATCGTAGCAATACAGCGACAGCCCCTCACCTTCGGCGCCATAGCGTTTTTCTGCCGGTTCGACCGCCACGCCCGCCGCCTGCAGGTAAGCCCTCAATGCCGGCTCGTCGAACGGTTCGATGCGCAGGCAGAAGTGATGCAAGTTGCGCCCTTCGGCCCCCGGCGCCGCACCACCGGGCAGGCCCAGGGGGCCGTCGAGCGTTACCAGGTCGATCATCGCCGTACCGGTCGCCAAGTGGACCATGCCCAGGTCCGGCCGTTCACGGCTGATCGAGCAACCCAGCAGGTCACGGTAAAAAGACACGCTGCGCTGCAGGTCGCTGACCCGCAGCACCAGATGGTCGATGTGTTTGATCGCGAACGGTCGCATGCCAGATCTCCTTGTGGCGATTGCTCATGGACGTCGCCACCTTAGCCCAGTACATGGCCCGCTGACCATCACGCCTACTCATTCACCAGGCGCTGCAGCAGGCCACCCTCATGGTGGGCGAGAATGCGTAGAACCTGATCGACCAGTGCGCGGTCTGGCGCCTCCAGATGGAAATGGTGCCCACCTGGGTGCCAGGATACCTTGGCCTGACGTGGCAGCGCCGCCTGGCGATGTTCGATACCGTTGCTGGCAAATGCGCCCTGCCTGCCGAACATCAGGTACAACGGGCAGCGAATTTCGCGCAGCAGGTCGCACGCCTCGCGCTCGGTCAACGGCATCGGTTCAGGCAATACCAGGCGCGGGTCGTGTCGCCAGCAATAGCCGTCGGGCAATTGCAAAAGGTCGCGCAATGCTAGCAGCCGCGCGGCATCTTCACCTATTTCACCTTCCAGGCGCTTGCGACCTTGCTCGAGCGCGCTTTCCAAGTTGTCGAAACGGCTGCCGTCGGGTTCGGCAAACCCTGGCAACTGGCTGCGCTGAACCATTTTCTTGAGACGATAGGCGCGTGCCAAGTGCTGCACGCGATCATCCTCGGCCACGGTGAATGGGGCACCGATGCCATCGAAGAAAATCATGCTGGCAATGCCACTGGTCATGGCCGCCAGCAGCGAAGCGATACCGGTCCCCATGCCATGGGCGAGCACGTGAAACCGGGACAGGCCCAGGCTGTCGGTGACCGCCAGCATGTCCTCGGCGTGTTCCCACAGGTAATAGCCACTGTCATGGCGCCGATGGTCAGAGCGGCCGTGACCGACCAGGTCCGGTGCGACCACGAAACAGCCATCGAGCATCGGTGCCAGCCGCTCGAACGATGCGGCATTGTCCAGCCAGCCATGCAAGGCCAACACGGGAATGCCATCCTCTGGCCCCCAAGTGCGCACCGCAATTTCGATACCGTTCAGGTCCAGCAGATGATCCCTGGGATGCAATGGCGTGCGCATGTTCCTTATCTCCCTGACGGAGGCCTGGCGCGTACTCGTCAGGCCGGCAAACCACCTTGGCCCAGCCTGCCGGACTGCGCTGGTCCCAAGCCGACAGGCACATACGCGTGACCGACGACGACAGACGGGAGCAACTATGTACCCCACGGTGCCGCGCACTCCGGTGCTTCATGGAGCGCCCAGTAGAGGAGAGCCACATGCCTTACACACCTTTTCACCGTGAACAGATCGAACAATCCCTGCCGCAATGGAGCAAGCAACTTCACCCCGACCATGCCAGCCGCATTGTCCAGAGCCTGCGCAAGGAATACCTGGATGCCGATGGTGTGCCCTACCCGTGGTTCAGCAATGCCGATACGCTCATGCAAGAAGGCATACAACGGGCCATTGCACTGCGCGACAAAAGCCGCTCGGCGTTGCAAACCGCGCTGAGCAACCTCAAAAGTATCAGCGATTACTGCGCGCCACTGTTGCAAGCGCAATTGAAGCTCGACATCCCGGTGAGCCAGGCCCTCTACGTGCATCAACCTGTCGAGATCAAGCACCCGGTTGGCGTGCCGGTTGGCCTGCCGCCACCCACAGAGCTGGGTACGGTCGTAGCAAAAGGCGCGCCTCGGTATCTCAGCCTTCTGGAAGCCGCCCTGCATAATTTCGAAGGCCCGAACGACACCACCCGGCTGAGTCGACTGCAACGCAGTCGCGAGGACACGCTGCCGATCTCTGGCCTGCCGTTGGCCGAGTTCATAAGTCGATGTCGCGAACTGGATCTGGGCAAGCGCTATCAGGATCACCTGAACGAGGTGTTCGCAGGCCCGCAGGCGAGCCACACAAGAGCACTGGCGGTGGCCGCCCGACGTGACGAGTTTCGCGTCCAGACCCGAATCGCCCGCTGCAAGAAACTGATCGACGTTGACGTCTGGGCAGCCTTGCACGCAATGGCGGCGGATATTGCTGATGCCCCGCTCTACAAAGAGCGTCCATTGCGTTGCTGGCAGCTGACGCTGTTCGGCATTCCCATCCACGAAATGCTGTTCATCGCACCTGCAGACACTCGCAAACACGACCCCGTAGTGCTCTATGACCCAGCGAACGACGGTCAGATCAGGCAGTTTGCTTCCCTCGCAGAGGTTTACAGCCACCTGCATGAGCAACTTCTGCAAACGGACTACCGCAAGCGCTTCGTCGGTCTGGCATTGCAACGGCAGCAAGCGGAATTGAACCAACGGCTCAAGCGTGCTCTGTTCAGCAACCCCCAGGAGGCGGATGCGAACGCGTTGCAGCCACGCGACTCGACTCACCTGGACCCCGGGGAGCATGCACGCTCGAGCCGGCCTTGGGCAGAGCTGGAGTCGGATCACCTGACCAGGCTCAGGGCCGATGCCCGTTCGATAGCGATACCCACCGCCGATGTAGACGCCCGAGTACGGGAACGAAACCTGGAGTACTGGCTGGACCTTGGTTTCAACGTCCTCAATGTCGCAGCCATGTTCGTCCCTGGCCTGAACACGCTCATGCTGGCGGTAGGTGCGGCACAGATCATGGACAGTGTGTTCGAAGGCATCAGCGCCTGGGAGGAAGGCGACAACCAACAAGCGTTGGCCCAGCTGGAGTCGATCCTGATCAACATTGGGGTAGTGGCTGCAGTCGGTGCTGGCGCGGCAGCATTGAAGGCATCGGGCTTTGTCGACGAAATGCAGAGCATCGTCAAAGACGGCAAGAACCTGCTATGGCGCGCCGGCCTGGAAGATTACGCCAGCGAGGTCAAGATACCCGATGACATCGAAGCCGATGCCCAGGGCCGCTATACGCTGAATGGCCGACACTTCATACGGCTGGATGGCACCCTGTACGAACAGCAACAGGAACATGGTCGTTGGCATATTGCCCACCCGCGCGACCCGCAGGCCTATCGCCCGCCGCTGCTGGACAATGGCGAAGGAGCCTGGCGGGGCTTGCACGAGTCACCCGTGGAATGGGATCAGCGCCTGCTGCTGAGGCGCCTGGGGCCCATCGGCGCCGGCTTGGAAGAACACGAGTTGCAGGCGGCACTGAAATGCTCGGGCGAATCGGAAGAAACCTTGCGCTATGCCCAGGTTGCCGGGCAACGCCCACCCGCATTGCTTGCCGACCTGCTCGATCGGCTCCGGTCCGAACGTCAGGTGGACGACCTGGTGCAGCGGGTCCGTGATCAATCGCCCTTGTACGCCCACAGGAATTTCGCACTGCCCAGCCTGACCGAGCTGGAAGGCTGGCCGCAGGAATATGCGATCAGAGCCTACAATGGGCCGGAAAACTGGGGGCCTAGCACGCTCTATAGCACCACTGCAGAGGACGCTGTGACGCAAGAGGTGCACATCAACCGCAGAGAACTGGACGCTGGCGTGCTCGCCTCCAGAATCGTCGCGCAACTGGACGAACGCTCGCTGGCGCAGCTTCTGCCCGCTGGCACTGGCGCCGCTGAGCAGAGCCAGGCACTGAGCACCAAGCTCGCCCTGTATCTGGAGCAGCGTCGGAGCACGCTGCGCGAAAGGTTTTACACTCACGAACAGCTCCCACTTTCCGAACCGGCACAGGTGCTGGCCAGTCAGTTCCAGGGGCTGCCTCGACGCGCCGTCGAGGAGATCATGGCCCATACCGATGCCCATGAACGCGCGCGCCTGAGCAGTGGGCGGGTGCCTCTGCGGATTGCCGAAGAAGCTCGAGCATTGCAGGCACGCGCCCGCCTGAACAAGGCACTGCTAGGGATGTATCGCCCGGCATTGGCCAATACCGACAGCACTGTGCTGGACACCGCCATGGTATCCGAGCACCCGGCCGCCGACGCCAGTCAGCGGCTGGAGTATGCCGCGGCCGATCGGCCCCTTGCGGCCAGGCTGATTGGCCAACAGCCGATCAGGCCTGGCTATCGCTCGCCGATGCGCCTGGCGCACGGGCGCATTGGTTACTCGCTGAGTGGCCGACTGTCCTGGCTGTCCCCCGCGCATCGTCGCTTGCAGGCACTGTATCCAAGTCTGGATTCCAGCCAACGCAATGCGATGCTACGGCAACTGCGCCAACGCGGTGACATTGGGCAGCAGCTCGGTGCGCTGGAGCGCGAGCGCAATTTGCTCGACTCGACTCTGCGTCAATGGGAAGAACAGGGCACTGAAAATCAGCGTGATGGGCGCACCGAAGTACGCGAATTGATCAACGCAGCCTGGCGCAGAGACGATCCTGACAGCTTGACCTTGGAGGCGCTGGACGTCGAGGCACTGCCATCGTTGCCCGCCAGGTTCGATCACATCACCACACTGAGCATCCGGCGAATCGGTATCAGGCGTATTCCGACCGAGTTTTTCCAGAGTTTCCCAGCGCTGCGCACCTTGCGCCTGGTGCAATGCCCCGAACTGGACTTCGAAGGCTTGTTCGGAGCGCTGGCATTCACGCCGAATCTCGAAGTGCTGGAACTGGGCAATAACGCTTTGGGTAGGTTGACCACGGGTATGCGCCAACGTCTGGGCGCACTGCCCCGCCTACTGACGCTTAACCTGCGCCACAATGCCCTGCGGCTTGCCGCCGATGATCTGCAAGCCCTGGCGCCGCTACGTCTCGAGGCTCTGGACCTGGAAGATAACGCTATCATCCTGGACACTCCGCTGGCATCGGGTTTCACCCACCTGAACACATTGCGTGACCTGCGCCTGAGCAACAACCCTTTGCACACCCCACCCGACGTCACCCGACTGGTGCAACTCCGAAACCTGCAGTTGCGTAACTGCGCGCTGCAAACATGGCCACCCGGCCTTACCCAGCTGATGCTGCAAGACGCTCCGCAGCTTCGCCACCTGAACCTGAGTTCGAACTCGATCAATCAGATCGAGGCGCTGGACCAGATCTTGGCCAGCCCGTTTGCCGAAACCCTACGTACAGCCCGTAACCGCAGCTACTGGGAATTCAATGACAACGACATCGACGCCGCAAGCGTTCAGCGGCTACGTGCAACAGGCGTGCAAATCGATATCGACAGCGATGTATCGGACATTGCCGATCACCCGTGGCTCCAAGGGGCCAATGATGAGGAACGACGGTTATGGCAAGACTTGTTCGAAGAAAACGAAAATCGCCACCTGCGTGACGTTGTCGAGCGCGCGGGAAGTTCTGACCAGGCGCTACGCGGCCGTGACAGAATGGCCAGGCAGGTCTGGCAACTGCTCGAACAGGCCAGGCAGGATCAGGCGCTGCGCAAACATCTGAATACGGTTGCGCAAGATTACCCGCCTACCTGCGAGGACGCTGGCGCTGATGCTTTCAGTGCATTGCAGTTGGAGGCGCAAACTTTCAAGGTTTTGGCCGAGGAAGCACCCCGCCCCTATTTCTTGTTCAATTATTTCAGGAAGCTGTACCGCCGCGAGATGGTCAATGCATTGGGCGAGCGCATCCAGCTTGCGCGCCTCGCACGGCAGGCCCCGCTAACTCGGGAGCGGCTGGCTGTCGACAATCAACATGATACCCAGCCCCTGCCAGCCCTGGATCTCCTGGACGACCTCGATGACGAAGCGTTGCTGCGAGGCGGCACTGACCTGATTGAAATTCGACTGGCATTACGCCAATCGCTGTACCGGTATCTTGAGTTTCCTGAAGCCAGCGAAGGCATGCTCTATCGCGATCTCGCCATGATCTCGAGCAATGTCGAGAGCAACGTCGAGCAAGCCGTACGGATGCTTGATGATACGGCCGCCGAACGCAGGGGCTGGATAGCACGCCAGCCTATCTGGCAGCGTTACCTGATGCAGCGCTTCGGCAACCGTTTCGAGACGCTGGATGAGCGTTGGTACCTGGGGTTGCAGTACCTGGACTACTGCCTGGATGCCGAAAGCGAAGCCGTGACCTCGCTGGACGACGCGGTTTTCCAGGCATTGCGCGAAGCGTTGCCCGGCGCATCACTGGGGGCGAACGGCACTCTGCAAAGAGTGGACTTGAGCAGCGCACTCTATCAGCAGGCCAGTCGGCAGTTGCAATCCGGGCGTGACCTGCAGCGCGAGGCGCTGTTCGAGCAACTCACAGGCGAGCAGGATCGCAACAACAGGTAATCTGCTACTGGCCGCGCAGGTCTTCGAAAAAGATCTGCCGGCCATCCACCTGGCTTGATGCCCGTGGCGCCGTTGCCGTGTCACCGTTGGCTACTTCCACATGCCAGTAACAATGCTGCGCGGCGCGGGTCAGTGCGACATAGGCCAGGCGCTGCACTTCCTCTCTCTGGGCGGTATCGAACGGCTGGGTATCACCGGCCTTTCCCAGCCCGGCCTGCCGATAGACCTGGTTCTTGTAGGGCGAGCTGGTCAGGTATTGGCAGTCACCCAGCATGAACACCGCGTCGGCCTGCAAGCCCTTGGCACTGTGGTAGGTCAGCTGGCGCAGCCGGCGCTGTTCGACCGGCAGCGCCGCCTCGGCGTGCAGGACGCTTTGCAGGTGTTCGCTCATCAGCACCCTGTCGCTGCCCTTGCGGTACAGCATCATTACTGTTTCGCCCCTCTGGTAATGCTCGATCAGCGTTTCACCCAGGGCCGCCTCGTCACGGTCGAACACCTTCACCGGCGAGTTCGGCAATGCGGCCGCCGGGCCACAGGCCCGGGCTTTCTTGCCGGCAATTGCTGGCGTGCCTTTCACCAGGTGCTCGGCAGCATCGATCACCTGCTGCTGGCATCGGTAATTGTCGACCAGCATCACACGCGTATTGGCCGGCGACGGGAAGGCCTTGGTGAATTCCATGAAGTACTTCGGCGAACTGCCGCGCCAGCCGTAGATCGACTGCCAGTCGTCGCCCACGCACATCAGCGAAGCATGCTGAGCATTGCGCCCGGTGTGCAAGGCAGGACCGCGACGGCGGATTTCCACAAGGCAGGCGCGCAGCCAGCTGACGATTTGCGGCGAGACATCCTGGAATTCGTCGATCATCAGGTGCGCCATTGGCCGCAACAGCGGGTCGGGAAGCAACCGCAGGTTCTCCGGGTTGTTCTCGCCGAACAGGGCGAACATGCGGTTGTAGCTCATCACCGGTGGCGACTGGTCCAGCAGGTGCGCCTCCAAGGCTTTCCAGTACAGGGCCAACGCTTCGAAGAACAGCGCGTCGCTATCGCCGGACGGGAAGCTCATGGCGGCCACGGCCGGGTTCACTTCAAGGCCAAGATTTTCGATGAAATTGGCGGCGCCGACGAAGGCATCGAGCAGCGGCGCCGGGGCGAGCTCGCCTTTGACCTTGTATTCGAAACCGGGCCCGGCCACGGCATCGCCTGCCAGCGACGCGGCCAGGCGCCGGGCCATGGCATAGTTGTCGAGCCAGATCAGGGGCTTGTCGCAGAACGCCTGCAGCAAGGTGCGCTTGACCGCCCACTCGGCACGCACCGCCAGCTTGGCGCCGGGGCGCTGGTACTGGGCGCTTTCCGCCGGGTCGAAGCCCAGCACCAGTAAAGGCCCTTGGCCGGCCAGGCGGCCATGCACATGAAAGCGGCTGCCACGGATCTCGACTGTTTCGCGGCAAGGCTCGATGCCCTTGATCGGCCAGACGCCAGCGGCGAACCACAGGTCCTCGATCACGTCGCACAGTTCTTCATCGCGCTGGGCGGCCAACTGGGTGACCTGTGCGCGCTTCTGTACCTCAGGGTTGTTGGGGTCCAGTGGCTTGAGCTGCAACGCTTCGCTGCGCAACTGGCCAACCAGCTCGGCAAAGCGTGGACTCTCGCCCAGCAGGGTGCTGTAGCACTGGTTCAGCTGTTGCCGCTGGGCATCGTTCAGGCGCAGGTCGAACGGGTTGCTGTCGGCTTCGGTCTCTCGCCCGGCTGGCATTTCGTTACCCAGCGTTTCGAACGCCCGCACCTGGCCGAAGCCCGGCAGGCTGCGCACCAGAGGCAGAATCCGTGAATGAAATGTGCGCACCAGCTCGCGCGCCTTGGCCGGCTGCAGGTCAAGCTGCCAAAGGGCGAACACCTGCACCAGGCGCTTGATGAAATCCTTGCGCGACTCGCGGGTAAAGGTGACCACGGTCATCGCATCGAGCTCGTAACCCAGGTACTGACGCAGCAGCAGGATGCGCAGTACCAGCGAGGTCGACTTGCCTGCCCCGGCGCCGGCCACCACACAGGTGGACGGCGTGTCGCTGAAAATCAGCTTCCATTGCGCCGCACTGGGCTGGGCCTCTGCGGGCAGGCGTCGGGCAACGTCGGCCTTGAAGCGCTTTTTCAGTTCGGCGCTCAGCGGCAAACGCCAATCGTCGAACAGGCTGTCGTCCTGCCCGGGCACGGCGGCGGCATCGGGGCGTGCGTCGCGAATCACCAGCACCTGGCGCCCGGCCTCGTAGCCAAGGCTCCAGGACTCGCGGTGCTGCGCTTGCAGGCGGCTCAGGCCGCGGCCCAGCAGGCGGGCGACAAAGCGGCGCAGCCAAGGCAACTGGGCAGGCGGGGTCAGTTCGGCGGGGGCCAGGGGTTGCTCGTGGGCCACGGTCACTCCGTTGTAAATCGAATCAGCGGTCATGTTCGCCGCATCCACTGAAAATCGCCAGCGAATGCTTTCAGATCAGTGGATTAGGCGATGAATCGCATAATCCACATCGCTACTTTCAATCCATTTAACTGATAATATCAAGCCGATATTTACGCTTATTTTCGATCTATCTTTGACGCATCATGGCCTCATTCCACTGATTAACGGAGCACGACCATGCTGCAACTGCGACCCTTCGAAGGCCTTGGCCACGCCAACCACGGCTGGCTCGACGCCCACCATCACTTCTCGTTCGCCGAATACTACGACCCGGCGCGTATGCACTGGGGCAACCTGCGGGTCTGGAACGACGACCTGATAGCTGCCGGCAGCGGCTTCCCGCCCCACCCTCACCGCGACATGGAAATCATCACGTATGTGCGTGAAGGGGCCATTACCCACCAGGACAGCCTGGGCAACAAAGGCCGTACCGAGGCTGGCGATGTGCAGGTGATGAGTGCCGGTAGCGGCATCGTGCACAGCGAGTACAACCGGGAAGAAGTGGACACGCGCATCTTCCAGATCTGGATCGTGCCTGAGAAGGTTGGCGATGCACCGTCATGGGGTGTCCGCCCATTCCCCAAAGGTGAGCGTGGCGAGGGCTTCGTGACCCTGGCAAGTGGCCGTTCGGGAGATGAGGACAGCCTGCAGATCCGCGCCGATGCTCGCTTGCTGGCAGCAACCTTGCGTGCTGGTGAAACCGCCGAATACCGCTTCGATGCCGGGCGCCGGGGTTATCTGGTGCCGGCCAAGGGGCTGGTAGAGGTCAATGGGCTGCGGGCCAAGGGCCGGGATGGGGTGGCGATCGAGCAGGAGGAAGTACTGCGCGTGACGGCCATCGAGGACAGCGAAATCGTGCTGGTCGATGTTGCCTGACTTGTCAGGACCAGTGGGGCCGCTTTGCGGCCCCATGGGTTCAATCAGGCGATTGCCGCATCCACCAGCACCTGAGCCTCTTCCACCAGGCGCTTGAGGTGCGCCTCGTCGACAAAGCTCTCGGCGTAGATCTTGTAGATGTCTTCGGTCCCCGAAGGCCGTGCGGCAAACCAGCCGTTGGCCGTCATCACCTTCAAGCCACCGATCGCCTGGCCATTGCCCGGCGCCTTGCTCAGGATCTGCACGATCGGCTCACCCGCCAGTTCCGTCGACTTCACCTGCTCGGGTGCCAGCTTGCTCAATGCCGCTTTCTGCCGCGCATCGGCCTTGGCTTCGACACGGGTGGCGAACGGTTTGCCCAGCGCTGCAGTCAGGTCGTTGTAGGCCTGGCTCGGGTTGCGCCCGGTACGGGCAGTCATCTCGGCAGCCAGCAGCGCGGGAATCAGGCCGTCCTTGTCAGTCGCCCAGACCGTACCATCCTTGCGCAGGAACGACGCACCGGCACTTTCCTCACCGCCGAAGCCGAGCGTTCCATCAAACAGGCCCTGGGCAAAGAACTTGAAGCCCACCGGCACTTCGTACAATTCACGGCCCAGGCGCTGGGTGACGCGGTCGATCATGCCGCTGGAAACCACGGTCTTGCCCACCGCGGCATCGCTGCGCCATTGCGGGCGATGGCGATACAGGTAGTCGATGGCCACCGCCAGGTAGTTGTTCGGCTGCAGCAGCCCGTCCGCGGTGACAATGCCGTGGCGGTCGTGGTCGGGGTCGCAGGCAAACGCCACGTCGAAGCGCTCGCGCAGGCCGATCAGCCCTTGCATGGCGTAAGGCGAGGAAGGGTCCATGCGAATCTGGCCGTCCCAGTCCACGCACATGAAACGGAAGGTCGGGTCGACTTCGGTATTCACCACTTCCAGGTTCAACTGGTAGCGCTCGGCGATCGCCGACCAGTAGCGCACCCCTGCCCCGCCCAGCGGATCGACACCCAGGCGCAGGTTGGCGCTGCGAATGACGTCGAAGTCGATGACGTTTTCCAGGTCGGCCACGTAAGTGGCCACGTAGTCATGGCGCTGGGTAGTGTTGGCTTGCAGGGCCTGGGCATGCTCGATGCGCTTTACTCCGGCAAGGCCCGCGGCCAGCAGTTCGTTGGCCTTGGCCTCGATCCACTTGGTCACATCGCTGTCGGCCGGCCCGCCGTTGGGCGGGTTGTACTTGAAGCCACCGCTCTGTGGCGGGTTATGCGACGGGGTGATGACGATGCCATCGGCCAGGCCCTGACTGCGGCCACGGTTGTAGCAGAGGATGGCGTGGGACACCGCCGGCGTCGGGGTATATTCGTCGTCCTTGGACAGCATCACCTGCACGCCGTTGGCGGCCAGTACTTCCAGGGCACTGGCGGCGGCCGGCGCGGACAGCGCGTGGGTGTCGGCGCCGATGAACAGCGGGCCGTCGATGGCGTTTTCCTGGCGGTACAGGCAAATGGCCTGGGTGATGGCCAGCACGTGGTGCTCGTTGAAGCTCAGGTCGAACGAGCTGCCCCGGTGCCCCGAGGTGCCGAAGGCCACACGCTGGGCCGCCACGGCTGCATCAGGGCGGCCGGTGTAGTAGGCGGTGAGCAGGCGGGGGATATCGACCAGCACGCTGGCCGGAGCCGGCTTGCCTGCCAAAGGACTGAGCGTCATGCAAAAACCTCGAGTTCAGCGGATGTTGGTGTTTGAACACGCAGTGTACTGGGAGTTGCAATGCCGTGCGATGGGGCTACCAGGGATTATTTAACGGCCAACTGCCACCACGCGGGGAACATCTGCTGCACCCGTTGTTCAGCGAAGCGTTCGTCGATCAGCACCAGCACACCGCGGTCCTGGTCGCCCCGAATGACCCGCCCGGCGGCCTGGATCACCTTGCGCACGCCCGGATACAGGTAGGCGTAGTCGAAACCGGCGCCAAACTGCCGGCCCAGGCGCTGCTTGAACTGCTCGTTCACCGGGTTGACCTGGGGCAGGCCGAGGGTGGCGACGAAGGCCCCGATCAGGCGCGTTCCAGGCAAATCGACGCCCTCGCCGAACGCCCCGCCGAGCACGGCAAAGCCCACCCCCTGCCCGTCTGCCACGAAACGCTCCAGAAAAGCCTGGCGCGCGGCTTCGTCCATGCCCGGCGCCTGAGCCCATGCAGGGATGCCGGGATGACGTTCGGCGAACAGGCTGGCTACCTGCTGGAGGTATTCGAAGCTGCTGAAGAACGCCAGGTAGTTGCCTGGCTGGCGCTGATACTGCTCGGCAATCAGCTCGGTGATCGGTGCCAATGAAGCCTGGCGCTGGCGATAGCGGGTCGAGACCTGGCTGGCGATGCGCACCTGGAGCTGCTCGGCACGGAACGGGGCTGCCACCTCCAGCCAGGCGGTATCGGCCGGCATGCCGAGCAGGTCGGTATAGAAATGCCGTGGGCTCAAGGTGGCGGAAAACAGCGTCACGCTGCGCGCCGCTTGCATGCGCGGGGCAAGCAGCCGGGCCGGGGTGACATTGCGCAGGCAAAGAGTGGCCAGGCGCCGTTTGCGCGGGCCTGCGCGCAGGCTGACGTCGAACAGGAAATGTTCATCGAACAGCTCGGCCACGCGGCTGAACTGCAGCGCCTGGTAGAAAAACTGAAGTACCGGGGCATCGACCTCGGCGGGCTTTTCGTTCATGCGTTCCTGGATCAACCCGATGCATTGCTGCAAGGCACGCAGAAAAGCCTCCGGCAACTGCTCGCTGGCCTGATACGGAGCCTGCTGCGCCTTGTACAGCGCGTTCCACTGCCGATTCAGCCGGTCCAGGGCGCTACCAAGCCCCTGCGGCTTGCTCTGGCGCAAGGCGAGCAGCTGGCCCTGGTCGAGGCTGGCGCTGTACATGCCGCGGCCGCGCTCGACCAGGTTGTGCGCCTCGTCCACCAGCACCGCAACCCGCCACTGGTTGAGCTGGGTCAGGCTGAACAGCAAGGCGTGGGCGTCGAAATAGTAGTTGTAATCGGCCACCAGCACGTCCACCCAGCGGGCCATTTCCTGGCCGAGGTAATACGGGCAGACCTGGTGCGCCAACGCCACCTCGCGCAAGCCCGCGCGGTCGAGCATGGGCCGCGTTGCCGCTGCTTCGCGCGCAGCGGGCAGGCGGTCGTAGAAGCCTCGGGCCAACGGGCAGGACTCGCCATGGCAGGCGCTGCCCGGGTATTCGCAGGCCTTGTCCCGGGCAATCAGCTCAAGGGTGCGCAACGCCGGTTGCGGCGTACCCGCACTGATCTGCGCCAGCGCGTCCAGCGCCAGCGCCCGGCCGGGAGTCTTGGCCGTGAGGAAAAACACCTTGTCCATCTGCTGCGGCACCATGGCCTTGAGCAGTGGAAACAAGGTGCCGAGGGTCTTGCCGATACCGGTGCTGGCCTGGGCCATCAGGCAGCGCCCCGTACTCACGGCCTTGTACAAGGTTTCGGCCAGCTGCCGCTGGCCCTGGCGGAACTGCGGGTAAGGAAAGCCGAGGGCCTGCAGGCCCCGGTCGCGCTCGGCAAGACGCTGTTGCTGAGCCTGGGCCCAGGCAAGAAACCGTTGGCACTGGGTTTCGAAGAAGCACTGCAAGGCATCGGCACGGTAGTGCTCGCTGATCAGCGTCTGGCTGTCGTTGTCGACATCCAGGTAAACCAACGCCACCTCGATGGCGGGCAACTGCCGCGCCTGGCACAGCAGCCAGGCATAGACCTTGGCCTGTGCCCAGTGCAGCTGGCGGTGATTGGCCGGCTGCCGCGCCAGGTCGCCGCGGTAGGTCTTGATCTCCTCCAGGCGATTGGCGACCGGGTCGTAACCATCGGCGCGCCCGCGTACCTGCAAGCCTTGGTAATCGCCCTCGAGGGCGACTTCCGCCTCATAGCCTGCGGCGCGCAGGGCGACCACCCGGCGATGCCCTTCGATACCCTCCTGCGCCGTGGGTGACGGGGTAAAGCGCAGATCCAGGTCACCGACCTTGGCGCTGAACTCGCACAACGCCCGCACCGCCACGCGATAGCTCACGCGGGCTCGCTCCAGCGCACATGGCAGACCGCCACGGGCAAGCCGTGCTCGGCGCAGAACGCCAACCAGCGCAGTTGATTGTCCTGCAAGCGGTCACCGGGGCCCTTGACCTCGACCATCCGATAGCGCTGCTGCTCCGGCCAGAACTGGATCAGGTCCGGCATGCCGGCGCGGTTGTTGCGGATATCCTGCAACAGGCGCAGGAAACAGTGTTTCAGGTGCGCGGCAGGCAGGCACGCCAGCGCCTGCTCGAGCAACGCTTCGCTGAGCATGGGCCAGAATACGAACGGCGATTGCAGGCCTTGCTTGGCCACGTAGCAGTCGAGGATGGCCTGGCGATGGGAATCATCGTCCAGACGGCCCAGACAGACAGCCAATTGTGCCTCGCGCCGTTGCTGGAAATCGCTGTCATGCAGGTCCTGGGGCGCCGCCTGGAAAGGGTTGAAAAAAGCCCCAGGCACCGGAGCGAAGATCGCCTCCCAGCACAACAGGCCGAACAGGCTGTTGAACAGCGTGTTCTCCACGTAGTGGGCCTGCCCACCCGTTTGCTCCAGATACTGGCGCACCGCTTCCTCGACACCCAGCGCAGCCTGCTCGCGCGGCAGCTCCAGCTCGATCAGCTGCAACGGTGCAGCGCGCCGTCGTGGCTGTGCAGGGCCGCCGAGCTTGCGGGCCAGCCTTGGCAACATGCGCTCCAGTGCTTGCACTTCCAACGCGTTGGCCGGCGCGGCAGCCATCTGCCTGGCCAATGCGTGGGCCTGCTCCCAGCGCTCGCTGCGTTCTAACACACGCACCTGACGGACCCGTGCTTGCGCATGACTGCTACGCGCATACACCGACAGGGCCTGGTCCCAGTCTGCGCGGCGCTCGCACTGCTGGCCCACAGCGAACAGCAGCCGGCCATGGCGCCGGGCCAGCCAGGGGTTGTCGATCGTCAGGCTGGCCAGTGTTGCCAGGACCGATGCCGGCTCCTCGCCCAGTTCCAGACGCTCGGCACATTGGTGCAACGCCATGGCCTGGTCGACTTCGCTACGCCGCTGCAGGGCACGTGAGTCGGGGCTGAAGGGGACCTGTTCGAATCGCAGCAGGCCCATATCGGCCAGCACGAAGTCCGACCAGTCCTGGTAGAGGTTGCCGAAGAACAGCAGGCGCATGCGATCGCACAGCGGTTGCAGGCACCACTGCACGATATTCACCGGGGCCCGGGCAAACCACTGCTTCAAAGGCCGGGGGCCCAACGATAGCGGCCGCAGTTGTTCAAAAAGGTCACCCTTGGCCGCCCGCGGCCGGGTCAGTTGCCCGGCGAAGCCAAGGGCGAGCTCGTCCTTGCGCAGCAGCGCGAACAGTTGTTCGAGGCTAAGGGCCTCAGGCTCGCGAACCCAGCCCAGCATCAACAGCGGCTGCAAGGCAGCCGCACTGTCACCGATTTCGGCATAGTCCAGGCGGTCGCAACGAAACAGCTCTCCCTTGCGCATCACCATGCGCACCATCAGCGCCTGGGCCGGTTGCGCCAGTTGGGCAAAGGCATGCAGGAAGGCCAGTTCCTGCTCATCGAGCAGGTCGGCATAACGTGACTCGACCCACCGCAGCACCTGGCGGAAATTGTGCAGGTAGTACAACGGGTCATCGACGGAGTGAGCGATCACAAGACGGGGTCAGGCAGCAAGAGTAAGCACTGTTTATACATACAGACCACACAGGCAGGCAAGTACCATGGGTCATTGCGCCGGCCTACCGACGAATGGCGTCAAACGCCAACCCCCGTGCCAGGCTCTCCAGTGCCTCGTTCAGTGCCTTGGGCTGCTCACCCAGCCAGGTCAGTGCCAGGTACTGCCGATAACGCCCGTGCGCGCTGAACTGCTCACCGGCCAACACCTGCAGGGCCGATTCCGCCGTCGCCGCTACGGCTTGAGCGCTCACCATCGCCGGCGACAGGCGCACCCACAAGGCATACCCGCCCTCAGGCATGTCGAAGTCCACCTGCCCGCCCAACACGGCGCGCAGGTGCTGGCACAGCTGCTCCATACGCCCCTGCAATGCCAACCGCGCCTGAGCCAGGTGCTCATCGATCTCACCTGAAATGATCATCTGCGCCAGCGCCTGTTGCCGCATCGGGGCAAGCTGGAAGGCGCGCTGGGCGAACGTTTCTGCCAGGGCCGCATGGCGCCCCAGCAGGTAGGCATAAGGTGCCTCGCCCCCCACTGTCGCCTCCAGCGAACCCAGCACCAGCAGCCAGCGCGGGTCCACCCAGTCACGCAGGCGGGAACTCGGTGGCAGGGAGAAACACAGCTCGCTGTCCAGATCGTTCTCCAGCAACCAGACCGGGTGCATGGCCAGCAAGTCGGCGATCCGCTGCTGATCGCGCTGGGGGACCAGGCGGCCGACCGGGGTACTCAGACAGGAAGGCATGATCACCATGCGCACCGGCTCGCAGCCCAGCAACCTGGACAGGCTGCCGATATCCGGACTGCCGCAGGCATCCAGCGGTACCTCCAGGACCCGCATGTTGCAACGTTGCAAGGCGCGCAAGATACGCCAGCAACACGGTGAGGCGACCAGCACGGTACTGCCCCGCAGAGCCAGGGCCTGCAGTAGCGTTTCCAGCAAAGCCTGCACATCAGGGCCCAGATGCACATCCTCGGATCGCCAGTACAGGCGGGAAGACCGGGTGTAGCGCTCTGCCAGGGCATCACGCAAGCGTGGCCCGCCCAGTATCCGCACGGGCCGCGCACGCAGCCGCCCCAGGCGCCGCTCGTGGGCGAACAGCGCGCGCTCCAGCAGCGGCTGCACGGGCAGCACGGGGGCCACATCGTCCCGGCCAGCCTGCACACCCGTCTGGGCAAAATAGCCGGACTTGGGCACCGACTGCACACGCCCTTCGTGCTCGAGCAAGCTGTAGGCCGCCTGCACCGTGGCCAATGAGACGTGCAAGCGCCTGGACAACGCCCTCAGCGACGGCAAGCGAGGCTGCCCGCCCCGCTCGGCTTCGTCGATCAAGGCCACCAGATAGCGGTAGACCGCCTGATAGGCGAACTCGCGTCCCATCAGGATGAAGCCTTGCGCGTCGCAGTGCCCACCGCAACCTGGCGGCCCAGTAACCGCAATTGCACATCCCGGCGCGCGAGGTTGGCCAGCAGTTTGCGCACACCCGGCCCCAAACGCCCCTTGTAGACCATGCGCAGTTGCGCCAGTGGCAGGCCACTGGTGTTCACGATCCAGTCCTTGACGGCATCGGGGCAAGGTTTGCCTTGCAAGGCCCGATGCAGGTAAGGCAAGGCGACCAGCATGTCGGCGTGACGACATTGCAGAAACCGCTCCAGCCCCGCTCCCTGGTTGGCAAACGGCCGGTACAACAGGCAGGCGAGCTGGGTGTTTTCAAGCCCGTAGGCCTTGGCGAAACGCGGCTGCTGAGGTGCCTGGGGCTTGCCTGGCACATCCTGATTGACCAGGCGCAATGCCTGCCTGGGCGCGCCAGGCGCCTTGCAGCGCCCGCCTATGTCGTGCAGCTGCGCCAACGCCTGAGGGTCGACAAATACCGACAATGGTGGGCTTTCGCGCACCGGTTCGAGGCCACAGCCCAGCACACGGTCCAGTTCGCTTTCACCGAGCAACTGGGCAAGCAGATCGTCGATCATCAGCACCCGCAGCGGCAAAGCCCGTTCCTGCATCAGGTCCGGCGTGCCGATCCCCTCACCCGGTGCACCTGCGACGGCATGCAACGGGGCCAGCCAGCGGGCCAGGCTGTACACGCATTGATGCAGCGAGTCTGGCCTGGCTACCCCTGCCAGGCGCAAGCTGCGCCGGGCCCAGGCTGCAAAGCGCCGTCGCTGCCTGGCAGGCATGGCGGTTACCAGCGCATCAGTGCCCGGGTAGGCGACCAGTGCCAGACGAATGGCGTCGGCCAGCTCCAGATGCGTCCGACTGCCCAGCAGGGCTTCAGGGCGCGCATCGACGAGATGGCCGAACAACAGCAAGGCTTCACGTGACAACGGCAGGTGCTGGGCTGCAGCGTCAGCCTGCCGGCAGAAAGGCACCACGGCGGCCTGTTCGACCATCTGCAGTTGCACCCGCGGATCGTCATGCATGAACAAGGTATTGAAGATACGGTCATGCTGCTCCAGCATCGCGCTGCTGGATGCTGGCAGGCAGGTCACCAGTACCCGCAATTTGAAAGTGACCGGTGCGCGCAAGGCGATGCTGAGCTGGGCAGCACGCAGGATGGCCAACAGCCGGGCGCTACGTCGGTCTCCCCCCTGAACCACCAGTAACCTGAACGTACCGATGTATTCAGGCCCGCCAGCGGTCACCAGTAAACGCTGGATCAACAGCTGTAACGAAACGCGCTGTTCCTTGGACATATGATTCAACAGACGCTCCAGCACCTGCTGATATATAAAGTGCATCGCCTGATCGTGAACAATACTCACGGCGTTACCTCACAACTTCATTCAACACAAAAGCGCGCCATCAGGGCCTGGGCGCCGCGATTTAATTTGAAGAAATTTCCTACAATCAGCCAGGAAACTTATAAGTTGCAAAACGCTGTCGCCACACCATTGAAAAATATGAGCCCGCTCGATTACTCCCGACCACCTTCAACCGCGCACCGCCATACCTGCCTTGTTCCACTGCACGCTCCTTGCGCCAACGATCAATACTCCATTATCGAGTCTTGATTAGGGATTTAAAGATACAGATACCGATGGAAAAACCATTCAGAAATCGGCGAATCTCAGGGCATAGACCAGAAAAGGCCACTAAGGAATTGATAACGATTACCCAGCAACATCAACTTACAAAGCTCACCGCTTCGAGCGCATGAAATATAGACAGTCGAAATACAGAAAACCGGGCATCAGCCCGGTTTTTTGCGTTGCCAAACATGCCGTCAGCGCGGCGCCATATCCAGTACAACTCGCCCACCACAGGGGCATTCGTCCATGTAGCGATGAGCCTCGACCACTTCGGCGAACGGATAGACCTTGATGATCTGCGGCGTCAGCAACTGGTCGGCAGTGAACTGGTTGATATCGCGCAAGGCCCGCTGCAATGCCACCTGATCCTGGCTGATGCCCAGTTCCGGCTTGCCCGTGAAGTTGCCGATACAGTGCACGTAGAACTGGATGTTCTTCTGGAACGCCGCACAGGCCGGGAACGGTGTCTGGTTACCGCCCTGCAGGCCATACAGTACCAGGCTGCCACGTGGCGCCAGCACATCACCGAGCAGCGACATCTGCGGCCCGCCCATGCCATCGAGGACCATGTCGACGCCGCGGCCGTCGGTGTACTTGCCCACCTGCATCAGCAGGTCCTGCTCTTCGGTGACGATCACCTTGTCGGCGCCCAGACCCAGCAGGTATTCACGCTGCTCAGGCTCCTTTGTGGCGGCGAAGACCTTGAGGCCGAGCGCCTTGCCCAGTTGCACGAAGGCCGGCCCGGCACAATGGCTGGCATCGGTGACCAGTGCGGTCTGCCCGGCCTTGGCGCGCGCCAGATCAACGTAGGCGAAGTAAGCGATCAGCAGCGGCGTGTAATGCACGCTGGCCTCGACAGGCGTGAGGATTTCCGGATAACGGGTGATTGCGGTGCGCGGCAGGACGATGACATCGCCATACACCGGGTGCTCGTTGGCACTGGTGGCCGGGAAGCTGGCGACCCGGTCGCCCACCACGATGTCGTCGACGCCTTCGCCAACCGCCGTCACCACACCGGCCATCTCGTGGCCGATCCCTGCAGGCAGACGCGCTTGGGAGGGTGCCAGGTTCTGGCGCCAGAGCACGTCATACCAGCTCACGCCGATCGCTTCGACGCGGATCTGCACCTCGCCGACGGCAGGTGACGGTTCGGCCTGCTCCTCGCAACGGAGCACATCGGCAGCGCCGAACTTGTGGAAACGGATCATGCGGGACATCGCATACCTCGCCTGTGTGAATCTCGTATTACCACGGACTTTATCCGGGCTTTTACCGTTAGACCATCAGTGGCTATTAATAGTCGACATGCCTGTCATCGATTGGGCACCTGACTTTCCTGTGCATTGGCCCCCGGAAATCGGTGCAGGGTAACAGCCTTTGGCCTTAAGATTCACCCCTGCCCCACTTTAGGCGAAGCGCACCGATGAATCGAAACGACCTGCGTCGCGTAGACCTCAACCTGCTGATCGTGTTCGAAACCCTCATGCATGAGCGTAGCGTGACCCGTGCGGCCGAGAAGCTGTTCCTCGGCCAGCCGGCGATCAGCGCGGCCTTGTCGCGCCTGCGCAACCTGTTCGACGACCCGCTGTTCGTGCGTACCGGCCGCAGCATGGAGCCGTCGGCACGCGCTCATGAAATCTTCGCCCTGCTGTCGCCGGCCCTGGATTCGATCTCCACTGCAGTCAGCCGCGCTGCCGAGTTCGACCCGGCGACCAGCAACGCGGTATTCCGCATCGGCTTGTCGGACGACGCCGAGTTCGCACTGCTGCCGCAGCTGCTCAAGCGTATCCGCGCCGAAGCACCAGGCATTGTCCTGGTGGTGCGCCGGGTCAACTACCTGCTGATGCCGAACCTGCTGGCCTCGGGCGAAATTTCCGTTGGCGTCAGCTACACCAGCGAGCTGCCGGCCAATGCCAAGCGCAAGGTGCTAAGGCGCAGCAAGCCCAAGCTGCTGCGCGCCGACAGCGTGCCAGGCAGCATCACCCTCGACGACTTCTGCGAGCGGCCGCATGCGCTGGTGTCGTTTGCCGGCGACCTGTCGGGCTTCATCGACGAGGCACTGGAAGAAATCGGCCGCAAGCGCCATGTAGTGCTGGCCGTGCCGCAGTTCAACGGTCTGGGGAGTCTGCTGGCGGGCACCGATATCGTTGCCACGGTGCCGGACTACACCGCCGATGCCTTGACCGCAGCCGGTGGGCTGCGCGCTGAAGACCTGCCGATGGAGGTGCGTACGTTCGAGCTGCACATGGCCTGGCGCGGCGCACAGGACAATGACCCGGCTGAGCGGTGGTTGCGGTCGCGGATACAGATGTTCTTTGGCGACCCTGATAGTCTTTAGGTGTCGTTGGATAGGCTGTTTATCTGATTGCTTCTGCCTTTCCACAGACCTTGGAGCTCCACTCACTTCCAGTGGCTTGCTACATTGGGGGCAAATCTGAGGGTATGCTTTGGATGGTTTGAAAATGATACCCCCAGTCTAAGGTCCATCTGTGTGCACACAGATGCCGAGCCTGCGGGCGATCGAGGCACCTGACTCTCCACCTGCGCACGCCAAGATGATTTCGGCCCGAATGCGGGATTCAGCAGGGCCTTTACGCTGTCGGGAGCGACGAAGCAGTTCGATGGTACTTCGTCGCTGAGCTCAATCGGGGTAGCAGGACGGCCGGTTTTCATATCGTTGCCCCAGGGCATTTCGAATGCTGAAAAGCCTAGACCAAAATACGAGTGTTACTTGCGAAACACCACACCAGGACCACTTCCCCTTACTTATAGCCACAAAATCTTGCTCTTACATCGACTCATCTACGCTATATATTCTGCATTTTGGTATTTCGCCGCCTGTTAAGGCGGCCTTTTGATGTTGCACCATTCTCTAGACTGCTATTCTTTACAAGCTAGGAACTCACGCAACTTTTCCGCAACCAACAACGGAGATTCACGTTGTGGGAAGTGCCCCACTCCAGCCAAGACAAATCTTTCATACCTACCGATGAAGAACTTCTCCTTGCCTTCGGAGGTAGTGGGGTGAGTACACCTATCTGCCTCCCCATGTAGTATGAGTGCCGGAAGAGACAAAATAATGGGCGAGCTTAGGGCGGCTTCAGCCTCAGCATAAGCAGGATCGGTTTCAGCCATGGCCCATCTATGCCGGTAGGAATGCATTACGATCAAATGCCAGTCATCTCCCTGAAAAGCTTCAGCAGCCTCGTGGAACTCGCTATCGTCGTACCATCCAGGGGGTGACCAGGTATCCCACATGTGCTTGGCGAAGGCCACGCGATCGTCCCGAAGCGCTTGTTCTCCAGGCTTCGTTGCCAGGTACCACTGATACCAAAAGTTCTGGGCCTGATTAAGTGACAGGGTTTGCGTGGGGCCATTAGTAGCGTACCCAACGGATAGCATCACTAGATGAGTTGCCATTCCCTCCCGCAGACCACATGCGTTGGCTGCCGCACGCGCGCCCCAATCATGACCGATCAGTGCTGCTCGCTTGATATTCATTGCGTCGAGAAAATCGAGAAGGTCCTGGCCTAACGCAGAAAGCTGGCCGCTGCGCGGCGTTTCTGGCTTAAGAAATCTGGTGGGGTAGTAACCTCGAAGCGCCGGCGCCAACACTCGATAGCCAGCGTCAGCAAGCACTGGGGCCACGCTTTTCCAGGATGCGGGACTATCAGGCCACCCATGGATCAGCACAGCGGTCTTGGTGCCGTTAGGATTCCACTCCAGGTAGGCCACTTCGAGAATCGCAGTTTTGACTGACTTGTATTCGAACATGCGTGGCCTCTTTGCAAGGCGAAGAGCTGTGAGCGAGTACCCCACTTAGATCGTGGAGCACTCGTTCACATCACAGGTTACATAGAGATTGCCGAAATTCGGGCCTTTTCTGCAGCCATTTTGAAGCTCGCGATCTGGTCGAAGCTGAGGTACTTGTAGATGTCACCGGACATTTTCTCGATCACTTCAGCGTAATGCATGTACTCGTCCAGGCTTGGCAGCTTGCCAAGGATCGCAGCGACGGACGCCAGCTCAGCAGATGCCAGGTAGACGTTTGCACCGTCGCCCAAGCGGTTAGGGAAGTTACGCGTCGAGGTCGACACCACGGTGGAATTCGATGCCACTCGAGCCTGATTGCCCATACAAAGCGAGCAGCCTGGAATCTCAGTACGCGCCCCAACCCGTTTGAAGACGCCATAGAATCCTTCCTGCATCAATTGATGCTGATCCATTTTAGTCGGCGGCGACAGCCAAAGCCGTGTCGGAATCGAACCCACAACCCTATCCAGAAGCCTGCCGGCCGCCCGGAAGTGACCAATGTTAGTCATGCACGAGCCGATGAACACCTCGTCGATCTTGTCACCGAAGACGTCAGACAAAAGCCTCGCATCGTCAGGGTCGTTCGGAGCACAAAGGATGGGCTCACGAATCTCGTTCAGATTGATCTCGAGGACAGCGGCGTATTCAGCGTCGGCGTCAGCTGTCATGAGAGAAGGTGCACGCAGCCACTCCTCCATCGCCTTGGCACGGCGCTCCAGTGAACGGGCATCACCGTAACCCTCGGTGATCATCCAGCGCAGCAGCGTGATGTTCGAGTTCAGGTACTCAGCAATCGCTTTCTCAGGGAGCTTAATCGTGCAGCCGGCAGCAGAGCGCTCGGCGGAGGCGTCCGAGAGCTCGAATGCTTGCTCGACGGTCAGGTGATCGAGGCCTTCGATCTCCAAGATGCGTCCGGAGAAAACGTTTTTCTTACCCTTCTTCTCGACAGTCAGCAGGCCTTCCTTAATTGCGTAGTAAGGAATGGCATGGACGAGGTCACGCAGGGTAATCCCAGGTTGAAGCTTGCCAGAGAAGCGCACCAGAACGGACTCCGGCATGTCGAGAGGCATCACACCGGTAGCCGCCGCAAAGGCTACGAGGCCGGAGCCTGCCGGGAACGAAATGCCCAGGGGGAAGCGGGTATGCGAGTCACCGCCCGTGCCCACAGTGTCGGGCAGGAGCATCCGGTTCAACCAGCTGTGGATGATCCCGTCACCAGGCTGAAGCGAGACGCCGCCTCGGTTCTTCATGAAATCTGGAAGCATGTGATGAGTCACCACATCCACAGGCTTGGGATACGCAGCGGTATGGCAGAAGGACTGCATTACCAAGTCTGCTGAGAAGCCCAGGCAGGCCAGATCTTTCAGCTCGTCACGTGTCATAGGGCCAGTCGTATCCTGCGACCCGACCGTCGTCATCTTGGGCTCGCAGTAAGTACCTGGACGGATGCCTGCAACACCGCAAGCGCGTCCCACCATTTTCTGAGCGAGCGAGAAGCCCTTCCCGGTATCAACCGGTTGCTCCGGCTTGTGGAACAGAGTCGATGGTTCCAGGCCAAGCTCGGCGCGCGCCTTCTCAGTCAAACCACGACCGATAATCAGCGGAATGCGGCCACCTGCACGAACCTCATCCAGCAAGACGGGTGTCTTAAGCCTGAACGTTGCCAGCACATCATCGGAGCCTTGTGGACAGACTTTACCCGCCAGCGGGTACACGTCGATGACGTCGCCCATGTTGAGGCCCGAGACGTCGAACTCAATCGGCAGCGCCCCGGCGTCTTCCATGGTGTTGTAGAAGATTGGCGCGATTTTGTTGCCGAAGCAGAAGCCGCCTGCCCGCTTGTTCGGCACGTAGGGGATGTCATCGCCAAAGAACCATAGCACCGAGTTTGTGGCCGACTTTCGGGACGATCCCGTACCTACCACATCCCCCACACAAGCAACCGGGTAGCCTTTGGCTCGAATGCTCTCAATTTGCTGGAGCGGGCCAACCTCGCCTGGCACTTCGGGCTCGATCCCATCTCGGCTCATCTTGAGCATCGCGCGAGCATGCAACGGGATATCAGGTCGCGACCAAGCATCTGGGGCCGGTGACAGGTCATCGGTGTTGGTTTCACCGGGCACCTTGAATACCGTAAGCGTGTACTTCTCAGCGATGGGTTGGCGCTTGGTGAACCACTCGCCCTCTGCCCAGGATCGGAGCACATCCATTGCGTATGGATGGCCTGACTTTGCTCGATCAGCGACGTCATGAAATGCGTCAAACATGAGCAAGGTGTGCTTCAGCTGTGCGGCAGCGGCCTCTGCGAGCTCATCATCATCCAGCAGCTCGACGAGCGTTTCGATGTTGTAACCCCCTTGCATCGTGCCCAAGAGCTCAACGGCTCGCTTTGGCTCGATGAGTGGCGAGTGCGCACTCCCCTTAGCGATAGCAGAGAGGAAGCCCGCTTTAACGTAGGCTGCCTCATCGACTCCTGGCGGCACCCGATGGGTGATCAGATCCAAGAGCTGTTGCTCTTGGCCTGCAGGTGGAGACTTCAGCAACTCCACCAAGCCCGACGTTTGCTCCGGGGTCAAGGCAAGGGGCGGCAGACCATCAACAGCTCGTTCACGCACATGGTTCAGGTATTGTTCTAACACGGTTGTGATTCCTGATTTGGGTCGCAAGGCATCGAACGTCTACCGGCAAGCACACTCGCCGGGACGCTCATTTCGGGCATTACCAAGTCTTAGGGACGCAGACGACGCCCTCCATGAGGACTCTTGCGCTACGGCTCATCACCGCGCGAGTGACTCTCCACTCCCCGTCTACATGCTCAACGCTCGCCCCGACGCGAAGCGTTCCCGAGGGATGACCGAAGCAAACCGATTCCCTCTGCCCGCCCCCGGCTGCGGTATTGACGAGCGTTCCAGGCACCGCAGCAGCCGTGCCGATAGCAACTGCAGCAGTTCCCATCATGGCGTGGTGCAACTTGCCCATGGACAGAGCGCGAACCAGCAGATCCACATCACCGGGAGTTACAGACTTTCCACTGCTCGATGTATAGGCTTGCGGTTTGCTGACAAAGGCCACTTTCGGCGTATGCTGCCGGGCAACGGCTTGATCGAGCGACGTAATCAACCCCATCCGCAAAGCGCCATGGGCCCGAATGGACTCAAATCGCTTGAGTATCTCGGCATCCCCGTTGATGTCGTCCTGCAGCTCAGTGCCTTTGAAACCAATGCTCTCTGCATCTACGAAAATCGTCGGAATTCCCGCGTCGATCATGGTGGCCTGTATGACACCGATCCCCGGAACATCGAGATCATCAACAACCTTTCCTGTTGGGAACATTGCTCCGCCCTCGCCCTCCTCTCCAGCAGCAGGGTCTAGAAATGCGAGCGAAATTTCTGCGGCAGGGAACGTCACCCCATCCAGCTCAAAGTCCCCCAACTCTTGCACTTCGCCGTTCCTGATCGGTATCTCGGCGATGATGGTTTTGCCGATATTCGCCTGCCAAATCCGGACAGTTGCCATTCCATTTTCAGGCAGGCGCTCGAACGGCATAAGGCCTTTGGCAATGGCGAATGCACCCACCGCTGCGGACAGGTTTCCGCAGTTCCCAGACCAGTCCACAAAAGGACGATCGATTGAGACCTGCCCAAACAGGTAATCAATGTCGTGACCAGGCCGACGGCTCGGGCTCACGATCACCGTCTTGCTCGTACTCGACGTGGCACCGCCCATGCCATCGATCTGCTTACCGTAAGGATCTGGGCTACCGATGACACGCATCAGAAGGGCGTCTCGTTCACGCCCTGGCTGCTGGGCTTCAGGGGGCAAATCATCCAAGGAGAAGAACACGCCCTTGCTGGTACCCCCACGCATATAGGTAGCCGGGATTCGCAACTGTGCTTGAAAACTCATGATTGCTTACTCCAATTACTACGCTGAAGCGGCTTCAAGGAAGTCATCAGCGAACCGCTGCAGCACACCGCCTGCCTCGTAGATCGACACTTCTTCGGCGGTATCCAGACGGCACGTCACGGGTACCTCGAGGCACTCGCCATTGCGACGGCGAACCACCAATGTCAGTGTGGCCCGGGGCGTCCTCTCGCCAACAACGTCATAGAGCTCGGTGCCGTCGATGCCGAGGGTTTTGCGGGTGGTGCCTGGAAGGAACTCGAGCGGCAGCACACCCATGCCGATGAGGTTGGTGCGGTGGATCCGCTCGAAGCCTTCCGCGACAATTGCTTCCACTCCAGCCAACCTCACGCCCTTGGCCGCCCAGTCGCGGGAGGAGCCCTGACCGTAGTCAGCACCGGCAACGATGATCAGTGGCTGCTTGCGATCCATGTAAGTCTCAATCGCTTCCCACATGCGCATGACCTTTCCTTCCGGCTCGACACGAGCCAACGAGCCCTGCTTGACCTGGCCATCGACCACAGCCATTTCGTTGATCAGCTTGGGGTTGGCAAACGTAGCGCGCTGAGCTGTGAGGTGATCGCCACGGTGGGTGGCGTAAGAGTTGAAGTCCTCTTCCGGCAGGCCCATCTTGGCCAGGTACTCGCCTGCTGCGCTGTTCGCCATGATGGCGTTCGACGGAGAGAGGTGGTCTGTCGTGATGTTGTCTGGCAACACCGCCAGGGGACGCATGCCTCGAAGAGTGCGTTCGCCGGCCAAAGCCCCCTCCCAGTAGGGTGGACGACGAATGTAGGTACTTTGCGGGCGCCATTCGTAAAGCGGGGCCACTGTCGGCCCACGATCATCCTCAATGGCGAACATCGGAATGTAGACCTTGCGGAACTGATCTGGCTTCACCGCTGCCGCCACCACAGCGTCGACTTCAGAGTCGTCCGGCCAGATGTCCTTCAGCCTGATTTCGCGCCCGTCTACCACGCCCAGGACATCATTCTCGATGTCGAAGCGGATAGTGCCTGCTATGGCGTAGGCCACAACCAATGGAGGCGAGGCAAGGAAAGCCTGCTTGGCATACGGATGGATCCGACCATCGAAGTTGCGGTTACCCGAGAGGACTGCTGTAGCGTACAGGTCACGATCAATGATTTCCTGCTGGATGACGGGATCGAGAGCTCCGGACATGCCATTGCAGGTAGTGCATGCGAAGGCAACAATCCCGAAGCCCAACTCCTCCAGTTCCGAAGACAGGCCTGCCTCTTCGAGGTACAGCGCTACGGTCTTGGAACCAGGTGCCAGCGATGATTTGACCCACGGCTTCCTAGTCAGCCCCAGGCGGTTGGCGTTACGTGCAAGCAGGCCAGCTGCAATGACGTTGCGGGGGTTACTCGTGTTCGTGCAGCTCGTGATGGCGGCGATAATGACGGCCCCATCTGGAAGCTGGCCGGGGGTTTCAGTCCAGTCGCCAGCAATGCCTTTGCTCTTCAGATCGGCAGTAGCCACACGTGCATGCGGATTCGACGGGCCGGCCATATTGCGACCTACCTTCGACAGATCGAAGGTCAGGACACGCTCGTATTCAGCGTCAGCAAGATCATCAGCCCAAATTCCTGCGGCCTTGGCGTAGGTCTCCACCAAACGCACCTGGTCATCCTCCCGCCCCGTCAGACGCAGGTAGGACAGGGTTTGCTCATCGATGGAGAACATCGCCGCAGTCGCCCCGTATTCCGGAGCCATGTTCGAGATGGTGGCGCGGTCACCAATGGTCAGCGATCTTGCACCTTCACCGTAGAACTCAAGGTAGGCACCGACCACCTTCTCCTTACGCAAGAACTCGGTGAGCGCAAGGACGATGTCAGTCGCAGTGATCCCTGGGTTGTGCCGGCCCTGGAGCTCGACCCCAACGATATTGGGTAGTCGCATCCAAGAGGCGCGGCCCAGCATCACGTTCTCAGCCTCGAGGCCACCGACACCCACGGCGATGACCCCGAGAGCATCGACATGCGGGGTGTGGCTATCAGTGCCGACGAGCGTGTCCGGGAACGCCACGCCCTCTTTTACCTGGATAACTGGCGACATCTTCTCCAGGTTGATCTGGTGCATGATCCCGTTGCCAGGCGGAATCACATCGACGTTCTTGAAGGACTTCTTCGTCCACTCGATGAAGTGGAAGCGGTCTTCGTTTCGGCGGTCTTCGATCGCGCGATTCTTGACGAATGCGTCCGGATCGTAGCCACCACACTCAACGGCAAGCGAGTGGTCAACGATCAGTTGAGTCGGCACCACAGGGTTGACCTTGGAAGGATCGCCGCCGCGAGCAGCGATCGCATCGCGCAGGCCTGCGAGGTCTACCAATGCTGTTTGGCCCAAGATGTCGTGGCATACGACACGAGCCGGGAACCAAGGAAAATCCAGGTCGCGCTTGCGGTAGATGAGCTGCTCCAGCGATGACGTCAGCGTGGACGGATCACAGCGGCGCACAAGGTTCTCGGCATGGATACGGGAGGTGTAAGGCAGGCCAGCCCATGCTCCCGGTTCGATGGCCTCAACAGCCTCACGGGCATCGAAGTAGTCGAGGCGAGTACCTGGCAATTGCTTCCGATAATTGTTGTTCATAGGCGGGCTCACGGATTGCAGTGGCAAGCCGCCGTGAAGCGGCTCGCGGATATAGTCAGCGTTGATTGATTGCTACGAACGGACGCTCAGCGTGCCCGGTGTACTCGGCGCTAGGACGAATGATTCGGTTGTTGGCACGCTGCTCGAAGACATGCGCAGCCCAACCAGTCAGGCGGGAGCACACGAAGATCGGAGTGAACAGCTCGGTTGGAATACCCATGAAGCGGTAGGCGGATGCATGGTAGAAGTCCGCATTCGGGAACAATTTCTTCTGCTCCCACATGACGCGGTCAATGGCCTCAGAGACAGGGAAAATCACGGTGTCCCTGCTCTCTTCCGCCAGCCGCTTCGACCATTCCTTGATGATCTCATTGCGAGGATCGGAGTCGCGGTAGATGGCATGGCCGAAGCCCATGATCTTCTCTTTGCGCTCAAGCATGTCCAAGGTGCCGCGAGTAGCCTCGTCTGCACTCGAGAACTTCTCGATCATCGCCATGGCAGCCTCGTTCGCCCCGCCGTGCAGCGGGCCGCGCAAGGAACCGATCGCACCGGTGATGCAGGAATACATGTCCGGCAGCGTGGAAGCGCACACCCGACCAGTGAAGGTCGAAGCGTTGAACTCGTGCTCAGCGTAAAGGATCAGCGAGACATCCATGACCTGGCGGTGCAGGTCGCTCGGCGCTTTGCCATGCAGCAGTTCGAGGAAATGCCCTGCTACGCCGGGCTGTTCACTCACGGTGTTGATCCGCACACCTTGATGTGCAAATCGGTACCAGTAGCACATGATTGCCGGGAAGGTGGCGAGCAGGCGATCGGTAACATCATGCTGCTGATCAAAGCTCAATTCTGGCTCAAGGTTGCCCAGGAACGAGGCGCCAGTACGCATAACATCCATCGGATGAGCATTGGCCGGGATCCGCTCAAGCACTTCCTTCAATGCTTGCGGCAGCTCCCGCAGCCCCTTCAGCTTGGTGCGGTACTGATCCAGTTGAAGCTGAGTGGGGAGCTCACCGTAGAGCAGCAAGTAAGCAACTTCTTCAAACACCGCTCCTCGCGCCAGCTCGCGAACGTCATACCCGCGATAGGTCAGACCAGCTCCAGTCTGGCCAACGGTGGACAGCGCAGTTTGACCAGCGACCTGCCCGCGCAGACCCGCTCCGCCCAAATTTTTTGCTTCGGCCATTTTCGTACTCCAGTTCTTGAACGTGATGTCTGGGAACAGGCCGTTAAGCCCGGCTACGTGCAAAGAGTTCGTCGAGCTTCTGCTCGAAGTCGTGATAACCGATGGATGCGTACAGCTCCATACGGGTCTGCATGGTGTCCACGACGTGCTTCTGAGTGCCGTTTTGGCGGAGGGATTGGTAAACGTTTTCTGCCGCTTTGTTCATAGCTCGGAAGGCCGAGAGCGGGTACAGCACCATCGACACATCGACGGACGCCAACTCATCGGTCGTGAATAGCGGAGTCGAACCGAACTCGGTGATGTTGGCCAGGATGGGCGCCCCCACGCGGTCGGCAAATTGCTTGTACATGGAGAGTTCGGTGATGGCCTCTGGGAACACCATGTCAGCACCGGCTTCGACACAGGCCGCAGCCCTGTCCAGAGCCGACTCAAGGCCCTCGACTGCAAGTGCGTCAGTGCGAGCCATGATCACGAAACTATCGTCCGTGCGGGCATCTGCAGCCGCTTTGATCCGGTCGATCATTTCGCGCTGGCTGACAATTTCCTTGTTGGGCCGATGACCGCAGCGCTTGGCACCAACCTGGTCTTCGATATGGATTGCGCCGGCGCCGAACTTGATCATCGATTTGACGGTGCGAGCGATGTTGAAGGCTGAAGAACCGAAGCCAGTGTCTACGTCTACCAACAGTGGTACGTCGCAAACGTCGGTGATGCGCCTTACATCAGTGAGTACATCATCCAGGCTGCTGATACCCAGATCAGGGATACCGAGCGACCCTGCGGCCACGCCACCACCGGAAAGGTAAATGGCTCGGAAGCCCGCACGCTTGGCCAGCAGCGCGTGATTGGCGTTGATAGCGCCTACGATCTGCAGTGGATGTTCTTGAGCAACGGCCTCACGGAAACGCTTACCAGCAGAAATTGCAGTCATACCTACCTCCATTATTTTTGTTGAGCGGTGTTCAGTAACTGGAATTCGATGTTGCGGCGCGAAGCACCGATGTGACGGCGCATCAGAAGATCGGCTAACTCACCATCCCGATCGGAGATTGCGTCTAGGATTCGGTGGTGCTCCGCGAAGGCGTGATGCGGGCGACTTGGTGTCGCTGAAAACTGGATGCGGTACATCCGGAAGAGCTGGTAAAGCTCATTGCAGAGCATGCGAGTAAGAGTCTGGTTTTTGCTGCCCTGGATGATCTTGTAATGAAAGTCATCATCCCCTTCCTGCTGGTAATACCCAGTACCTGCTTGAAAGGCGGCATCCTTCTCATGGGCATCCAACACATACCGAAGCTGATCAACCTCTGACTGGCTCATGCGCTCAGCGGCATGACGACAGGCCAGGCCCTCCAGGGCTTCTCTGATCTGATAGAGCTCAACCAACTCTTCAAGTGTCAGCGACACAACCCTGGCACCCACATGGGGCACACGAAGCAAAAGCCGCTGGCCTTCCAGTCTGTGAATTGCCTCGCGCAATGGCCCCCGGCTTACTCCGTAGACCCGCGCCAGCTCAGGCTCAGAAATCTTGCTGCCGGGTGCGATGTCACCTTTGACGATGGCTGACTGAATCAGCCTGAAGACCTGCTCGGACATCGTCTCTGGTTCGCCGCCAGAAGAAGCACTGAATGCTCGTTCCATAGTGTCGACACCTGCCACCGGCTGACCCCAATTGGCCGCGCCTTATTGAGATCTACACTACCAGATTGTTGACACATTGAAAGATGCGAACATCACCTAGATTTCACCACAGGGCAACAACGCACCACTTAACGATGAGGAATTCTCTATTAAATCCTTTATTTTCATGTATTTATGACAAACAGGCCGAGCTGCGGCTGCGCCATATGCAGATGTATTGTGCACGGAGTGAAGCAACAAAACTTCAGTGATCCCTGTAATTGTCGACAAAACACCATTCAAGCCCATAAATGCAAACTGCCGGCATTAGCCGGCAGTTTGGTTTGAAGCGAGGTTTATGCTCGTTTGGGGTTGGCTGGCTTGGAATTCAGAACAGCATCGAGCAACCTGTCGGACAGGAGCGAGAATGCCACCGCAATTCCCCCCCACATCAGCGCCTGGACACCCATGGACGCAAGCCTGAAATCCCATAGCAGATCAGCAGGGAAATGATCAGGTACTTCACTGAACGATGGGAAAGAACCGCCAACTGCCGCCATGATGATTGCGTAACTGAGCACCCCTGCCGCAATCGAGCGACCATGCCTCATCGACCCAGAAAGCCTCCGAGTGACGTTCACGGCAATCAGAGCAGCAACCACTGAAACGAGGATCATCATGAAGAACAGCTCCGTGCGCTCCTGGAATGTCTCTGGATTTCCGATAGCGGGTGGATTGGGGGGATACTTGAGAGCTGGCACCAGGTAGATGATCACAAAGGCTGACAAAGCAAGCAGCACCGGAAGCATCTTGGGATTTGCTTTGCCTAATCGCCCCATGCAGAACGCGTAGGCCAGGGCAAAAATTCCACCCATAGCGATGCTGTAGGTCACGATAGCAACAAAGAGCCCTAGCGTTTTCTGAACCTCTCGGCTAACCCCTTCATCAGCAGGCGCAGCATGTTCATGAGTATGCTCAACACCATGCGAGTGTGGAGCTGCTTCTTCAAGAGCGATGGCACGGTCAATAAGGGGTTCACCGACAACCATGGCGAAACCGAATCCGAGAAGGCCAGCGAGCAGGCCCGCCAACATTCCGCGATAGAGCAGACGACCAGTCATTGCTTAACCCCTCCTAGTGGCAAGGGAAGCCAAGCGAATGCCGGCCATCGTGCACGAACTCATGGATGTCCGTGCCGGCGAACATCGACACGGCGCCCTGCTCAGCGCCAACGAAATACAAGGCGAGAAGCAGGATCAAACCGGCAAAGATCGCCCATGGCATGACGTCACGCAGAGGAATTGCAGGAACAGAGATTTCGTTATTGGAAATGGCACTCACGGTCATGGCAGCCTCCAGCTAAGCATGTGGGATGGGTACGCTGTCCAGAATCACCTAAGCCCGTCACCACCGCTTGGCTGCCACTGCCAATCTGTTGGACTAAAACTGCCAACAGCTTCAGACGCACAGAGCGGTGCCAAGCACCGCTGGAGTGGCTAGATCCGCGCCACAACTTTACCTGGGGTTACACCAAACTCTTTGCGGAACACACGACAGAAGTGCGACACGTCACTGAAGCCGCTTTGATAGGCGGCCTGTGTAACAAGCTTCACCTGCCCTGTCTCCAGCAAATCGTAGCTGCGCTTCAGACGAGCGAGCCAGAGCTGCTGCATGGGTGTTGACTGGTGCTTAGCGAACGCTCGGAACAAAGTACGCTCGGACACATGCATCGCAGAAGAGATCGACTCCATGCTGAGCGTCTCGTCTTCAATGTTGGCTTGGAGATAGGCCATGGTTTTGAGGTAAAGCGAATCAGCGTGCGAGGGAGAAAAATCGTCACCCGCCTGTAGGTCAATTGCTACCGACAAGGTTTCGAGGAACGCTGTAGCTAAGCGGGCCAGGGATGAGCTATCCGAACCCCCAGGCAGGCAAAGTGAGGCTTTCATCAGCCCGCCAAGTACGCTGGCCATACCATTGTGATTGCCGATTTTCATACCAACAATGCGTTCGGCTCGATTAGTTCGAGCTGTCAGCGCTCCGCGCGGCATCCTCATAAGTAACAACGACTTCGCTGAAACCTCTTGAATAAAGGGTGTAGCAGCGTCATACAGAGCGATCTCGCCGGAATTCAGAGTAATATTGTTGCCATTCTGCTCCAGCCGAACACACCCATCCTCAACGAAGTACGCGACTAAATCATCACCTGGACTATAACGGACGTTATTAGCAGTCCTATGCCAGCAATGCTCGCTCGCATCATACTGCCCGACTAACAGCCCACCCAAACTGTGACCTTTAAGCTCACCGACAAAGCCATTACTCTTAGGCTTCCAACTTTCCGCGGGAATGAAATGCGTGCAAATGGCGTGATGCCAATATTCAAAACGCTTGGGTGTATCCACTAAGGACGTTGCGTAAAGAAATTGCCCGCTGGATATCTTCGAATCTCCTAGGGGAGCATGCAATAGCTCAACGCCACCAGAAACTGAATTAGCCATTTTCCAATCCTCTCGAAAGCTTACGCCCGGCTGAGCCAGTCGTGTTCATCACCCCTTTCAGGTAGCAAAATCGAGGCCAAGTGCATGTCCTTACGCCGCATCCCCATCTCATCTCAGCAGCAATCGGCCATACGAAGAAAAAAACCTGATTAATCAATAAAATGGCGCACAAAACTGGTTCGAAGCGCACCAGATGAGAGCAGTTAAACAATCTACCATTCAAAAAAAGGGGAGAGATAGCCAAGCTATCTGCTCCCCTTAAAGGTACTGCATGAATGAATGTTTACCAAGGAAACAATTGTTACCGCCCACAGGGTGACAACTGACCCAGGAGTTAACTATTAGGCGCTTCAGAAAACCTCATCGCGCTCGTGATGTTCAAACTCGTGTTCGCGCTGGCAGATTGCTTCAGCATCGAGCGTTTGGGTTTGAGTAAGGCAAACTTCAAGCGCCTCCAGCCAGCACAAATAATACTCGGTCAATCCGTTTTGATTGTTCCGCTTAATAGCACTGGCTAACTCAGCCCGGAATTTGTCCCAGGTGAAAAGTCCTTGCTGAGAAAGGCTGACGGCCATACCGAACGCACGGCTCTGCCAAGGGGAGTCAAAAACGAGCTCGCCGTTTTCTCGAGGCATGGACTCAGCACCCGACATGGCACTGATCTGAAGATTCACAGCGTCGCTTGGCGAGGCAGCCTGGCAACTGATGTTTGGCTCGACGGACATGGATTATTTCCTCACTACCGATGGGAGCACAGTGACACCAACCATGGAGTCGCGAGTAATGAGAGCTGCCAACTCACTCTCGGTCATACCATCGGAGCCTACAGGTCGCTGAGGCATGATGAAGTAGCGTACCTCGACGTTGCTATCCAGGACTTTCACTTCCTTCGACTCAGGAACCACGGTACCAAACTCGGCCAGGACAGAGCGCGGCTCACGCACCACCCGGGAACGGTAAGGCGCATCTTTGTACCACCGTGGGGGCAGGCCCAATACAGGCCAGGGGTAGCAAGAACACAGGGTGCAGACGATTACATGATGAACCTCATCAGTATTCTCGACCGCAACCAGGTTCTCGCCTTCCATGCCGCTGATACCGAGCTCAGCCACAGCCTTGGTCGCATTGGCCAGGAGGCGCTTCTTGTACTCCGGATCAAGCCAAGCCTTAGCGATGGCTTTAGCACCGTTCATTGGCCCGATGTCCTGGGTGTACATGGAGACGATGCTGTCGACTACATCACCTTGGAGAATTCCTTTTTCCTTCAGCAAAGACTCCAGTGCTTTCGCCCTGACCTCCCCCTCCGAGAGGTCATGCTGATGATGCTTGTGCTCGGACATAGCTGTTCCTCAATTCTTGCTTATTGTTCTGTGACTGGATCCATGTAGCACTCATAGAGATCTATGGTGATGGAGGTATTAGGCTCTGCACTGTCACCCCAGATCTCACTGCCCTCGAAGCGAACCGCATAAGTTGGTTGAGCGTGCTCACCTCGCCGGTGAGCGACCGTGTCGGCCAGCGGATAGGTACCACTGTAGGAAAGGATCACCCCGACCTTGCCCCAAAGATATCGTGGAAGGCGGGTGTGGCCTGGGACAGCCAAGGTACGAGCGCGAACTTTGGAGCCGACGGCAAACGACTGAGGTTGATCAGGGCGACGAGCTTCCAGGCCTACATAGGCGATCTTTCGGGCCCCGGCGATCAGCTTGTCTACAACCTGTTGATCCAAGGTTCCGGCGTACTCTGGGAATTTCGTCTGACCGGACAGAATTGCCTGCTTTCTCTGCTCCAGCTCTTCCCGAGTTACATGGCCATCACGGACGCAAAGCTCTTCAATCGCTTCGAGCCAGTGCACGTAATATGGCGTCTTGAGATAGTCCGCTGGAGGCATGCGCTCGATGATGTGACGGAACTCGTCAAGTGCCCAGGTTCCCACGGTGCCCGAGACCAAAAGCAACGCGAAGGTCAAACCCTCCCAGTGCTCATGAAAGACCTCGTCATCGCGAGTATTGATAGGGCCAAGGTGATGCAAGCCGCCTATATCATGAATCCCAATCATTTTTCCCCCCCGTCAGGCTACTGTTGGTTTTATGGCCAGACCGCCTACATCAGCCGCCCCCTCGCCAGAGGAGTGAGTCGATGGCGGCTTGGATAATTGCCGACATCGAGAGGCAGGCTCTACAGATGAGGATAGGCTTGGGTGTGGAGCGTGTCTTGGTTGAGAGCGACAGGCTGCTTAGTCCAAAACTGTCATTCTCCTACCAAGGTCTACTCTGCGTGCCAAATCTGAATAGGCCTTTCGGGCGTTTCCCGACAGATAAAAAACGGCCCGGAGGGTGAGCTCCGGGCCAAAGGGTGACATTCGATGTGAGATGTACGGCGAATCAGGCGATGGCTTTCTGAGGAACAGCCTTCTCAGCAGCTTCTTTCAGGCCCAGCACCAGGGAGGTAGCGTCCATGTCGCCGCCGCCATTCTCGATGTGTTTCTTGAGCAGAGCGTGCGCAGCTTCGGCGGTGGCGATGGTCGCACCAACTTCGCGGCCCGCGTCCATGGCCAGGGTCAGATCCTTGGCAAGCAGCCAGGTCTTGAAGCCAGCCTTGTAGCCCTTCGAGGCAGGAGCACTCGCGACAACGTCTTTGCCCGGGTTCCAGACACGGAAAGTCCAGTTGTCGGCGGTGGAGCGAATGGCGATTTCGAAGAACTCTTTCAGGTTCAGGCCCAGACGCTCAGCCAGTGCGGTGGCTTCGCAGTTCACGGCCACGCACACACCCATGATCAGGTTGTTCACGACCTTGGCAGCCTGGCCAGCTTCTGGGCCACCGGCGTGAGCAACGTACTCCCCCATCGGGCTCAGCAGCTCTTTAACGCGAGCAACGTGCGGATCTTCACAGCCGATCATGAAGGTCAGGGTTGCGTCGATGGCGCCTTCCGTGCCGCCCGAGACCGGGGCTTCGGCGAAGATGCGACCAGCTTTCTTGGCGGAAGCGTGCAGCGAGCGAGCATTCTCGATACCGATGGTGGAGCAGTCGATGACCACGGTGTTCGGGTCGATGCTGGCGAAGACGCCATTCGGGCCGGCCAGGACTTCTTTAACTTCGGTACCGGTTGGCAGCATGGTGAAGACAGCTTCTACACCTTTGCAGGCTTCAGCGACGGTCGAACAGATCTGAACACCGTTCTGGGCGGCGCGCTCACAGGCAGCCGGGTCGATGTCCACGCCTTTTACGGCATAGCCAGCGTTCATCATGTGTTTGGACATCGGGTTGCCCATGAAGCCGAGGCCGATCCAAGCGATAGTCTTCATTTTTGTTCTCCATTGCTCTACGAGGGGTTGTACCAACTAACTTGCAACATCTGAATAATCAAGCAACTTTCATGAGGCAGCTGATAGCACCTATCAATACTTAGCGCTGATCAATCGATTTCAGATAGGGATTAACACTGATTTCGCTCCAGACATCGTTCAGAGCGAACGGGTCATTGTGCTGGAACTCGACGGCTTGCTCGAGCGTTTCCGCTTCAACAACAAGCATGCTGCCGATTTTCTTGTCGCTATCCACCGAAGTGTAAGGCCCAGCGATCAAGATCTTGATGGGGGCGCTTTTCAAATAAGCGCGGTGCGCATCATAGAATTCATCGCGCCTAGTGGGAGTAGACGGATTATCCTTGCAGTAGATGACGTATAGCATGCTGCACCTATTATTATTGACTGGTATCTGCATTCGAACTTAGGCATTTAAGAATGTCTTCGCTCGATGGGATTTACAGTACGCCCGCCGGTTGTGCCTTCACAACGTAATAAACACACATCCGGCGTGCAAAAATTCACTGATGGCGGTGCGGGCCATCAGTGATTTTTTCAGAGGAAGATCTCCCGATTGGCATCCACCTGCTCTGCGATGAACCTAGCCACCTCGCGGATGTGAGCTGCCTTCCTGTGATCCTCATGAACGTGCATGTAGAAGGAACGCTTGATGCTGACCTCGTCCGGGAGGACGGGGATCAGCTTAGGGAATGACGTTGCGATGTAGGCCGGAAGGATGCCAAGCACCTTCCCTCCCAAGACTGTATGTACCTGGGTGAGCAGGTTCGTACTACGAAGGCGCGAGACGAGGTCTACTTCCAAGCCACTGGAAAAGTTGAGCTGGGGGGCGAACAGGAGATCCTCGACATACCCTACGAAGGGATGCTGCTCGAGATCTTTCTGGCTTCGTATGGGAGGAGACTCGTCAAGGTACTGCCGGGTGGCATAGATTTGGAGTCGGTAGTCAGTCAGGCGGCGAGAAGCGACCCGCATGTGCTCTGCAGTCGCCAAGCTGATGCCGATGTCCGCCTCCCGCTTAGAGAGACTAAACACCCGCGCCGCCGCGTAGATTTCCACCTCAAGGTTCGGATACTTCCTTGTCAGCTCTGCCATTCTAGGCGCTAGGAATACACTCCCGAACCCGTCTGGTGCACCAATCCTGACCAGACCTGAAATCTGCCCTGGGTCAGTCTCATCACTTTTATAGGAGAGCAAAATGCTTTCCATACTTTCTACAGCATTAAGCACCCTCTCCCCTTCGGGAGTTAACTCATAGCCAGAATTGCTTTTGTGGAATAGTCTTATTTTCAAGCCATCTTCCAAGGCTGAAATATGACGTGCAACAGTTGTATGTTCTGTACCTAATCTCTCAGCAGCGCCCGACAAGGTACCAGCCCTCGCCACGGCCAAAAAATATCGAAAGTCATCCCAGTTTTCATTTTTTTGTTTTTTTGCCATAACTCAATTCTCAATCACGGTACAGACTTACCCCTCTAAATCCTCCCAAGGTGCCCTGGCAGAAAAACGGGACTCAATGAAGGTTTTGAAAGCATCAACTTTCGCAGAGGTGTAAGCAGATGAGGGCCTAACAAGATAAACGCCTGAGTCGGTACTGAATGTCCACTCGGGTAGAACTCGAACAAGCCTGCCAGTGCTGATCGCCTTGGCCATCAGCCAGGTGCTGCCAGCCACGATACCTAAACCATGGGTGGCGGCGATGAGCAGACCTTCGTTGTCGTTGCTCTTGATCGACCCCTTTGGCCGGATGGTGACAGCCTTGCCTTCCGACACTAGGCGCCAGTCAGGAAAGGTGCTGAATCCGGTATAGGAAAGGCACTGGTGATTCACCAGATCGTGGGGATGCGCGAGCGCTCCACGCTGCTCGATGTATTCGGGCGAAGCGCACAGGATGCGTGTTTGATCGCAAAGCTTTCGTGCGATAAGCCGGCTGTCTGGCAGATCACCGATGCGTATGGCCAGGTCATAACCCTTGGAGACGATATCTACGAATTCATCCGTGTACTCGAGCTCCAAGGACAAATGCGGGTGCCGCTTGGCGAACTCAGCGATCAACGGGCTCAGCCACATCCGCCCCATGGCAGATGGCAGCGACAGCCTGAGCGTTCCCTGAATCTCGGAAGAGTCCTGTAACGCTTCAGACTGAGCTTCACCGATCAGCCTGGCAGCGGCACGAATATTCTCGACGAATCGAGCACCGACGTCGGTGAAACGAACAGCGCGGGTCGTCCTCTCAACCAACCGAACGCCCAGCCTCATTTCCAACGCTGAGATCCGCTTGGACAGAACGGATGGATGCCGTTCGAGAACCTTCGCCGCCGCTGAAAACGTTTGATGGTCAGCAAGCGCAAGGATCGCTGAGAGTTCATCGGCTTTACGGCTATCGAACGGATCCATCTACAACCTCAACAATGCAAATGTGCTGATTAGGGGATCAGTACAATCGAACCCTTGGAATGACCATGCTCGATGTCCTGCTGGGCCTTAGCGGCCTCTTTCAGCGGATACGTTTTAGAGACGTGAGCCTTGATGATGCCTTTGGCAAGTGCGTCCAAAACGTCAGCCGCACGCTCCTGGTAGGCCTCCGCCGTAGCAACATGTGCAACCAAGCCAGGCCGAGTGAGGTACAGCGAACCTTTGGCGTTCAGTGTTCCTACTGCTACCGGATCTGGCACCCCACTCGTGATGCCGTAAGAAACCATAAGACCGCGCACTTTCAAGCAATCCAATGATGTCTCGAAGGTTGGCTTACCGACACCGTCGTATACAACATCCGCTTTCTTACCACCCGTGGCTTCTTGGACATTGGCTGCCAGAGTAGCGCTGTCGAAGACGAACACGTGATCACAGCCGGCAGCGCGCGCCCGCTCGATGCTCGCTTCTTTAGAGACGACACCAATGACGTTCGCACCCAGGTGCTTCGCCCAAGATGCCAGCAGCTGGCCAACGCCGCCTGCAGCACCGTAGAGGAGAATGTTCGTGCCCTTGGTGACCGGGTAAGTGGTTTTGATCAGGTATTGAGCCGTGATGCCTTTGAACAGAACAGCTGCCGCCTCTTCGAAGCTAACGTTATCCGGCAACTTCACCAAGCGCTCTGCAGGGAAGAGCCTGGTGGCTGCGTAGCTACCAATCGGGCCGGTTGCGTATGCAACTCGATCACCCACTTTCACGTTTGTCACGTTGGGGCCCACGGCCTCGACGACACCGGCGCCCTCAAGGCCAATACCCGAGGGAAGCGGGATCTTCACTTCACCACGGCGCTGACTGATATCCAGCGGGTTTACACCTACTGCGTGCTGCCTGAGACGCACCTGTCCTTCAGCAGGCTCACCGACCTGGACGCTCTCCAGGTGAAGTTGATCAGCATCGCCAAAGCTTTCAAATCGCACTACATCAACCATGACTCACCTCCAGTGATTGCACTGCACCAAAGGTCGCACCTTGCACCACGTGCAACAAGCCAGGTTTCTTGCACTACAGACCTGCAAGATTTGCACAAATCCTTGTCGCCTGCCGTTCCATCATCAGCTTAAACGGCTGTGCAGCCGGTAGGGGGCGACCAGCGGCCCATTCCCCATTTTTTGCACATCCATTGAGCAGATTCTGCTCTGTGCCACTCGCTAGGCCACTCATAGACTCGGTTCCACTACCACAGGTAACTGGAGACTTTGGCCCCGTTGTCAGCAACAGGAACCATCGAGCATTACCGAGTTTTCGGGGCACCTGCTTCAGCAAGGTCACGATGGCGGCCACTCGACTGGCCGGCAGTCAAGAACAAAAACAAAACGAGCCCACTGGGCCGAGGAACTGCAAATGAATGAGATAGCCCAAGAGCGCACCGTTGGCTCTGACGAGATAGGACGGCAAGACAAGAAGGTGATTTTTGCCTCTTCCCTTGGAACGATTTTCGAGTGGTACGATTTCTTCCTGTATGGCGCCATGGCCGCCATCATCGGTAAGCACTTCTTCTCTGGTGTGAACGACACCACTGCCTTCATCTTCGCGCTGATGACCTTTGCCGCTGGCTTCTTGGTTAGGCCGTTCGGTGCGTTGGTGTTCGGTCGCCTGGGCGACATGATCGGCAGGAAATACACCTTCATGGCCACTATCGTCCTGATGGGCCTGTCGACCTTCCTGGTAGGCGTTCTACCGACCTACGCGTCGTGGGGTATTGCCGCCCCGATCATCCTCGTCGTTCTGCGCATGCTCCAAGGCCTGGCACTCGGCGGCGAATACGGCGGTGCTGCGACTTACGTGGCTGAGCATGCGCCGAGAAACAAACGCGGCATGTTCACCGGCTGGATTCAATCCACCGCGACCTTTGGCCTGCTCCTGTCTCTGCTCGTCATCCTGATTTGCCGCAAAGCCACAGGCGATCAGTTCGAAGAATGGGGCTGGCGCATTCCGTTCCTCCTTTCACTGATCATGGTTGGTATCTCGACCTGGATCCGTATGAGCATGCATGAGTCGCCATCCTTCAAAAAAATGAAGGAAGAAGGCACGACCAGCACCTCGCCGATTCGTGACGCATTCGGTTCCTGGCAGAACCTGAAGGTCGTACTTACCGCGCTGTTCGGCATCAACGCCGGCCAGGCCGTGACCTTCTACACCTCGCAGTTCTACGTACTGTTTTTCATGACCCAGTTCCTGAAGATGGATCCGGCGCAATCCAACACGCTGCTGATCATCAGTGTCGTGATCGGTGCTCCGTTCTTCGTCCTCTTCGGCTCGCTCTCCGACCGTATTGGCCGTAAGCCGATTCTGATGGTAGGCCTTCTGCTCGCCACCTTGCTGTACTTCCCGCTCTTCAAAGCCCTGAGCTACTACGGGAACCCACAGATCTCCCAGGCCAGCGCCAGCGCCCCTGTGGTTGTGACTGCTGACCCTGCAACTTGTAACTTCCAGTTCGACCCGGTCGGCAAAGCCAAATTTGATAGCGCTTGCGACAAGACTAAAACCTACCTGGCCAAGATGGGTATTCCATACGAGTCCGTGGCAGGCCCTGCTGGCAGCGAGATCAAGATCGCCGTTGGCAGCACTGTGATGAATGGCTTCGATGCTGAGGTCATCAAGAAGGTGACCGTGGACGCTGGCTACCCAGCAACCGCTGACCCTGCCCAAGTGAACAAGCCAATGGTGGTGGCCATCATCGTTGCCTTGATCCTCATCGCCTGTATGACCTACGGCCCACTGGCAGCAACGATGGTCGAGCTCTTCCCTACCCGTATCCGTTACACCTCGATGTCCCTGCCCTACCACATCGGTAACGGCTGGTTTGGTGGTCTGCTGCCGACCATTTCCTTCGCGTTGGTGGTGTACACCGGCGATATCTACTACGGCCTCTGGTACCCCGTGCTTGTAACGGGCATCAGCCTCGTGATCGGCCTCATGGCTCTGAAAGAGACCAAGAACGTCGACCTAGATGCCGTTGAAACCTCCAAGTAAAAGCTTCGATTTCAAGCCTGTAACCCAAGGAGACACTCATGAATGCTTCACTGAACAAGAACGACACCACAGTGGCTCAGGTCAAGTTGCTGATCAACGGTGAGTGGGTCGATTCCAAAACCACCGAGTGGCTCGACGTGGTTAACCCTGCCTCGCAAGAAGTGCTGGCAAAAGTCCCCCTGGCCACCCAGGAGGAAGTGAAGGCCGCGATCGACTCTGCCGAACGTGCCTTCCACAGCTGGAAGAAAACGCCACTGGGCGCCCGCATGCGCATCATGCTCAAGCTTCAGGCGCTGATCCGCGAGAACTCGAAACGCATCGCGGCTGTTCTGAGCGCCGAGCAAGGCAAAACCCTGGCCGACGCCGAAGGCGACATCTTCCGTGGCCTGGAAGTCGTGGAGCACGCCTGCTCGATCAGCACCCTGCAAATGGGCGAGTTCGCCGAGAACGTTGCCGGCGGTGTTGACACCTATACCCTGCGCCAACCGATCGGTGTATGCGCCGGCATCACCCCCTTTAACTTCCCGGCCATGATCCCATTGTGGATGTTCCCGATGGCTATCGTCACCGGCAACACCTTCGTTCTGAAGCCTTCGGAACAAGATCCGCTGTCGACCATGATGCTGGTGGAACTGGGCCTCGAAGCCGGTATCCCTGCAGGCGTGCTGAACGTCGTGCACGGTGGCAAAGAAGTCGTTGATGCCCTGTGCACCAACCCAGACATCAAAGCCATCTCGTTCGTCGGTTCGACCCACGTCGGCACCCACGTCTACAACCTGGGCAGCCAGCACGGCAAGCGCGTTCAGTCGATGATGGGCGCTAAAAACCACGCGGTGGTACTGCCTGATGCAAACCGTGAGCACACTCTGAACGCCCTGGTGGGTGCTGGTTTCGGTGCTGCCGGCCAACGTTGCATGGCCACTTCGGTCATCGTACTGGTAGGCGAGGCGCGCAACTGGCTGCCGGACATCAAGGAACTGGCTCAGAAGCTGAAAGTGAACGCTGGCTCCGAGCCTGGCACCGACATCGGCCCAGTGATCTCGAAGCGCGCCAAGCAGCGCATCCTGGATCTGATCGAGAGCGGTGTTCGTCAAGGCGCCAAGCTGGAAATGGATGGCCGCGACATCAAGGTTCCTGGCTACGAAGACGGCAACTTCATCGGCCCTACCCTGTTCTCGGGTGTGACCACCGAGATGGACGTCTACACCCAGGAAATCTTTGGCCCGGTGCTCGTGGTACTGGAAGCTGAGACCCTGGACGACGCAATCGAGCTGGTGAACGCCAACCCGTTTGGTAACGGTGTAGGCCTGTTCACTCAAAGCGGCGCAGCGGCTCGCAAGTTCCAGAGCGAGATCGATGTCGGCCAGGTTGGCATCAACATCCCAATCCCGGTACCGGTTCCTGCCTTCAGCTTCACCGGCTCGCGCGGCTCCAAGCTGGGTGACCTGGGCCCTTACGGCAAGCAAGTTGTCCAGTTCTACACCCAGACCAAAACCGTCACCAGCCGCTGGTTCGACGACAAGACCGTTAATGACGGTGTGAACACCACCATCACCTTGAAGTAGTTGCTGTCGAGAGGTTGCTCGGGGCTATCCCGGGCAGCCTTTCAGCAGGCTACTCAATTCAGCCTACCCCATCCTTTTCTAATTTATCCTCACCAAATCCTGCTGGACTATGATGTTCTTCGAGCATGGGCTCTCAAAGGACAGCCAGCAGCGCATGAACCTCCAATCTCTTGGCAACAAGCTCCTTCGCTACCGCGACCAGCATTTGCAGACAATCGAAGAGGTCGCTGCGGCCACTGATATCGATCCTATCCGCCTGACTCGCATCGAGCAGGGCGCGCTGGAGCCGACTGGCGACGAAGTATTGATACTGGCCGACTATTACCGGTGCGATTTCACGTTTCTCATTTCCAACGCCACGGTTGCGCCCTTTGAGGAGACAGAGACACTGTACCGCGCGCATGGTCGTAGCCTCACCAAAGAGGATCGCTCAGCCATACAAGAATTTTTGTACCTCTGCGAGACAGAACAGTACCTCACTGAACAGCTGTATGGGGTACCTCAACAGTTTGATTTCAGGCCAGCCGGACGCATCTACAAACGGCATGCTGAGGAGGCTGCCAAAGCCTTTCGACAAAAAATGGGACATAGCGACAGGGAGGTTCCGCGTAACATTTACGCTGAGTTTCGCTCCGTAGGTGTGCACGTATTCCGCCGTAGGCTCTCCAGCTCAAAGATCTCTGGCTTATTCATATTGCACCCGACAGCGGGAAAATGCGTGCTGATCAATCACAGCGAGGACATTTACAGACAGCGCTTTAGTGCTGCTCATGAGATGGCTCATGCGATTTTTGACAGCTCTGAGGGTGTGAATGTCAGCTATGTCAACGAGGATGATCTTCGCGAGACCAGGGCTAACAGATTTGCTTCCTGTTACCTCTTACCGCCAGCAGTGCTTAAACACCTCCCATCACCAGCCCTCTGGGATGAAGCTGACACACATCGATGGGCGAATGAATTTCGGGTGAGTTGCAACGCACTGGGCGTCGCCTTGGTAACGGCAGGATTAGTCGACAAGCCTACCAGCGCCCGCATCCGAGGCTACCGCGTTCCAAGGGAAGCCAAGATTGACCCTGAGCTTCCTGAAACACTCACTGATCAGCAACGCATCCGAAAATCTATGCTGCTGTCACGAGGGTTATCAGATCACTACGTAAGTCTCTGCCTGGAAGCTTACAGCAGGCAGATCATCAGTCTGGGAAGGCTTTCTGAGGCGCTTTTATGCGGGCACGGCGAGCTTTCTAGCATGGCCTCATTGTATGGACGAACCATCCATGGCTATTGATCCCTCAATTTTCTTCCAGGTAAATGTGGCGGATACGTGCTCTGTCTGGAATATCCTTTCCTCGTCCAAACTGTACGCCGCCGCGCAAGAAGCGAACTGCGATTTCTGCATGACGACATTCGTGCACTACGAATGCCTAGTCAAAACCAGGAGTGCTCCTACACCTGCCGACCTGGAGCTTCGGGAGCGCCTCAGGAAAGAACTAGCCAAAGGCAAGTTCATGCGTCACTCCTGTAGCATTGATGACCTTCAAGCGATCGCAGACCTCAAGAGCCGCAAGAGCCTCGGTATGGGAGAACTCTCCTCTATAGCTTTTGCAGCCAAAATCCGGCAAGGCTTCATCACCGATGATCAAAAAGCACGCAAGCTCTCTCAAACCGTTGGCTACTCACCAACTCAGACAACGGCTCATATGCATGCGTGGCTCATTTTCACGAATCGACTCACCGATGCCGACCATACCACTGTGCTCGCGCAGCATCAGGAAATGGGAGGCTCATTGGGCCCACACCTAATCAACGCCTACAGACTCGCTCTCGAGTGCAGGCTTAGAGCCGCAATGCCACCACCCTGAAAATGACATTGAATAGAAAGGGGCGCCATTTGGCGCCCCTTTCTAATTGCGTAACTCAGCTCAACTCAACCACTGGTTTCGGCCCCTGGTAGGTATCGTGGGGCTTCCAGCTGGTCTCCACGTCCTGGGGAAACTCGGAGAAGTAGTACCGCCCTTCTGTCATCTTGGTAGCGATCACGTGCAGGATCGGCCCTACGATCATCGCGATGAATGATGCGTAGTACATCGGGTACGCACCCAGTACGCCGGCAGCACCAATCGCCACTGCGATCAGAAGGCTGAACACGCCACAAGGGTTCCACTTGCACAGATACTCTTTGCGGAACTCGATGAAGTCGTCAGGGGCGAGCTTCATGACCTTCCGGCAGATGTAGTAGTCGGCCAGAATGATGAACACCCAGGTGTTGGTCAGGATGCCGGTGATGGCGAGGAAGGTACCGGTGTATTGGAGGATGTTGCACACGTAGAACACGATGCCCAGCGCCAGTACAAGCAGCATCCACCACTGACGACCAGGCCGGAAGTTGAAGGTCATGTCCATGGTGTTGGACAGAGCAATCGACCCGGAGTACAGGTTCAGTACGTTGATACGTACCTGAGTGATGATGGTGAAGACGACACCGGTCAGAGCCATGACCGCAGGGAAGACGAAGCCAGGATCTTTGGCCAGGGAGAAGGCGTCACCCGGCTCCAGGGTTGGAATCAAGGTATAGGCCAGGAAAGCCCCGCACAGCATCACGAACACGATCGGCAGCAGCATACCCAGCATGATGACCGAGGTGCCCTTGTGCGTGATGCCTGGCTTGGCAAAACGTCCATAGTCGGTGGCCAGCAAACCCTGGAATACGATCTGACCGTTGGCCATGTTCATGACGGCCCAGAAGGCTGCGGAGTTAACCTCCCCCTTCGGCTTCCAGTCATTCGGCATCACCACATCGTAGTTGTGAGTCAGCTGGTAGAGGCAGAAGCCAAATAGCACGATGAAGATAGGCACACCCCAGGTCTGCAGGAACTGCATAGACGACATGCCCTTCCAGACGAACCAGATGGTGACGATTCCGATAGCGGCGAAGATCCCGATCCCTGCTGGCGAGTCAACTTCGATGCCTGCGTAGTGGGCGATGCCGTGCGAGACAATGGTGCCCTCAAACAGGAAGTAGAAAATGAAGTTGACCGCGTAGATGAGGGAGGTGAAGGCCGACCCCATGTACCCGAAACCCAGGCCTCGGGTCATCAGGTTCATCGACAGGCCTTCCTTGCTGGCAAGCTTCATGATGCAGGAACCGATGACCGTAGCGATGACCGTCATGTATAGCAACGGCCAGATCATGTTCGGCCAACCCACCTCATAGCCCATGTCGGCGCCAAGGCTGAACCAGAACATGGCTGTAGAGTTCCCAAGCAACACCAAGATGATGGCCGGAATAGGCCAACGGTAGCGTGCCGGCACTCGACCAACCGCATAGTCTTCAACCGCTTCAGCCTCGGTAATATCCTGAGGCCCTTGGAACCACTCTTTGAGCTTGCTCATAAACCACCCTCACACTTTTGTAGTGCTGCCTGGGCAGGCAGCTGTTTTATTGCGGGCAGGGAAGCGCGACGACAGCTGATCAGCTGCCGCCGCATACGCGTATTTTTATTAGGGGTACAGCTGGTTCTACTTAGCGAAACTTGCCTTCGCCAGTGCTCTCAAACGCCTGTGCCGCACGGAAGATGGTCGACTCATCGTAATGGCGACCGACCAACATCAGCCCCACAGGCAAGCCTTCAACCCCACCGCATGGCAAGCTGATCGCCGGGTGATGAGTCATGTCGAACGGTGCCGTATTCAAGGCCATTGGGTGCGAGGTCTTGAGCTCTTGTTCGACAGTCGTCGCTGCATCAGGAAGTGTCAGCGCAGTCATTGGCGTGGTCGGCATGAGCAGCAGATCAACCTTGTTCAGCAGGTTGTCGTACTGGCCACGGAGGATGCGCGCGGCGTTGATCCCGTTGCCGTAACCCACGCAACCAATGTGCTTACGGGCGTATTCGGAGATCAGGAAGAACAGCTTGATGCTTGGCGGAGCCTGGTGAATTCCTGCGCCCTGCTCGTGTACCCATTTCATCAGGTGAACCGGGTAGTGGTCGTTGCGCATGATCCCGAAGCCATTGGTTTTTATGGCGGTTTCGGTCATGCCAGTCCAACCTACGGTCGTCCAGATATCCAGCCCGTGGCGATGCATTGGGACAGAGACGTCTACCACCGTAGCGCCCAGCTTCTCCAGGATGCCAGCCGCTTCACGCACCCGGGCTCCGACACGGGGATCACTTCCAGGCACTTCAAAAGCTTCCTTCAGGATGCCGATTCGCAGGCCTTTAACACCTTGGCCAAGTGCGGCTTCGTAGTCAGAAGCTTCAACGCCCTGCTGCCGCGCATCGATACCGTCCGGGCCGGCCAGTACACTCATCATGAGAGCGCAGTCGGCAACATTGGCGGTCATCGGGCCGACGTGGTCGAAGGATGCATCGAGCGAAGGGATGCCGGTGTACGGTACCAGGCCGAAGGTCGGTTTCAGTCCCACAATGCCGCTGAAGGAAGCAGGCATGCGGATGGAGCCTGCCTGGTCGGCACCCAGCGCCATATCAACTTCACCGGAAGCAACCAGCGCAGCCGAGCCAGAGGAAGAGCCACCGGCAGAGCGGGTTTGATCCCAAGGGTTGCCAATCCGGCCACCCACACTGGTATGGCTACTGCCGGAAAAACAAAGATACTCGCAATGTGCTTTGCCGGTGATGGTGCCGCCAGCAGCGAGGATCCGCCTCACTACTTCTGCATCGAAGTCAGGTACGTAACCATCGAAGATATTGGAGCCGGCAACCATCGGCAAACCTGCGACAGGAATGCTGTCCTTGACCGCGATGGTGCGACCAGCAAGCTTGCCGGTTTTGCATTCTTGTACGTTCGAGCGGACATACCAAGCGTTGTTACGGTTCTCCGCAACGGAGGGAATCATGAATTCGCGTTGGATCTTGGAGGGGGTGACATGGTCTGCCAGCAACCCGTCCACGATGTTGTAGTTGTGAAGGCTGGTACCAACTACCTCGGCGTATGCAACCGCATCTTCCGGACTGATTTTCAGACCGAGGTTGGCCGAGATAGCCAGGATGTCTTCCGGTGTTGGAGTCGGGATTCCCAGGCCAATGGGTTTGGTTGCGTTGGGCATTTTTTTACCTTCTTCTGTCAGCTCAAAAACACTGGAATCCATGCGTATCGTGCCGATTCCAAGTCCTGATCTAACCTAACGCCCGCACGCCAGCTTGGCCTGCCTGTCACTGCCAACCTGCATAGACCAAAACTGACACCTGCCCGCCCCCGTTTTTGTGTTGGGGAGCGGACACAGTGCCAGACCACCCGATTTAGATGCGTTTGATTACGCCACCATCCGCGCTATCAGGGGTGACAACACCACCATCAGAACGCCACTGAATATCATCGTCAGACTCGCTACCGCCCCCTCCTCGTTACCAAGGCTTCGAGCAATGCTTAAACCAAACCCATGCGCTGCGGTACCAAGTGGGGCTCCTTTTGCAAGGCGACTGCGCAGTGGTATCAAGGTCAAAATCACCTCGCCGAGAACGATCCCAAACAAGCCAGTGATAATCACGAAGACCCCAGTGAGCTGTGCGGTACCACCAAGGTTGGCAGTCGCTTCCAATGCAAAGGGTGTAGAGACTGATCGGGAAAGCAGGCTACGCGTAATCTCCTTATCCAAGCTCAATGCCTGGGCGACTAGCAGCGTTACCACGACCGACACCGCGATACTGACCAAGCTGCCAGCTACCAAGGCCATCCAGTATTTCCGGACGATCCGACGATTCTGATAAATCGGCAAAGCGAAGGCTACTGTTGCTGGGCCGAGCAGCCAAACCAGCCACTGGGTGTCCTTGAAGTAGAGTGGGTAGCTGGATGACGTTGCTTGTACCAGTGCGATCAGCAAGATCGACGTTGGGATCGCGGGGATCAACCAGATGCGTTGATGCTTCTTGTAGACGGCCTGGTTGCCATAAAACACCACAATCGTGACAAACAGGAAAACCAGGGAAAGCATGGAATCTTTCATGATCATTTCTGCCCTGCCACAAGTGCGCGGTTTCTTCGAGCTTCAGTGAGGTTGGTGTATTGGCGCTTCCGGATCAGCTGGCATGCCCACTCCACGACAAACGCAGTGACGACTAAGACAGACAAAAACCCGAGGCCGATGGCAACCAGTAGCTTCAAGCCTTCGGTCTCGAAGAGATCCGTGTACTGAACCACCGACACCACCAGGGGAATGAAGTACAGGAGCATATTGGCAAGAATCAATTCTGCCCCACCCTCTACCCAGGCTGGTTTGATGACACCTGTCAGCAGCAGCACAACGAGAATACCCAGCCCGAAGATGCCACCAGAGATCGGAAGACCTAGCATCTTCGCGCCACGATCAGCCGCAAACCAAATCACACTCAAGAGCAGCACCTGAGCGACTGCTCTAACCCAGCGTATTGCGGGGTTAGGGTCGGTCAAGCGGGATACAGAAGACATCGTTTTATTCCTGGGGAGTAGCTGAAATGGTTAAGTAAATGCTACCGACAAGGCATGCAAAGAAAAAATGAATTAAAATTATGAAAATCATGCAAGCTGGGAATGAACCATGGACATTCGCGCTCTGCGTTATTACGTAGAGGTCGTTGATCAGAAGAGCTTCACCAAGGCCGCTGCGCGCCTGCATCTGACTCAGCCAACGGTGAGCAAAATGGTTCAGGTGCTAGAGCAGAGCTTTGGAGTTCCCCTCCTGGCACGTGAAGGTAAGCGCTTCACCGTCACAGACGCGGGTGAGATCGTGTACCAGCGCGCGAAGGAAATGATGGGGCTGCACGACCGAATGAAGCTCGAAGTAAGTGATCTTCAGAAGGTCGAGCGAGGCGTGTTACGCATGGGGCTTTCACCCTCGACCCATTCCATCCTGGCTCCAGTGTTTGGCGCCTACCATTCCGCCTTCCCCAAGATCGAGCTCAAGCTCTTCGAGATTGGTAGCAACGCCACTCTGGGATATCTTCGGGATGGCGTGCTGGAGCTTGGGACACTGCTGGATTTTTCAGGCGCGACCGACCTGTGGTCAGAGTTCGATTCGCTCCCACTGTTCGAATCGCCCCTCTGCCTCTTGGCACCCAAGAACTCACCTTGGCATGGGCGGACAGCCGTGGATCTGAAGGAGCTTTCAGAGAGCGAGTTCATCCTCTATGGAGACTCCTTCGCACTCAACGACCTGGTAACGAATGCCTGTACCGAGGCTGGTTTCACGCCCAAGGTCAGCGGACGCAGCGGTCAGTGGGACTTTATGGCCTCGCTGGTCAATCTCGGGGTGGGCGTCACCCTGCTCCCCAAAGTCTTTTGCGATACGCTCCACGCCGACAGTTTCACAGTCGCAGAGATCCAGTCACCGTCGCTCACCTGGAAGATCTCCCTGGCCTGGCGTCGACAAGGCCAGCTCTCATTTGCTGCCAAGGCGTGGCTTGAGCTGGCCCGGACTCTGTTGGTTTCTCCAAGCGCATCGCAATAGGTTGCAGGGTCACGATTTCAGGAGCTACCACAGATATCGAGTGAGGCTTGGTGGAGTATCGAGACCATCCTTATCCACGTCCAAACGCTTCTCGATGCTCGTCCAAAGCGCACGGATACGTGGGCCAGTCAGCGGATGACTCAAGATATTTTCGACGTCTTGATCAGGCTGGATCAGCGGCTCATCCAAGGTAGCTTTTGGGCTGCACTCCTCTACCCTTCGAGTGCCCAGGATGTGAAGCGTCTCGGCCAGCTGAGCATGAGCAATACTGGCTCGCGAAGAAATATTCGGAAAGGCGAGCAACTTGCCCATCAGCTCCCCACTACTCGCAATCCAGTCGAATGCGTTTTTGATCGCACCCGATACTCCATGGACATATTCAGGGCTCGTCAAGAGAATCATGTCAGCCCCTAGAAGCGTCTCCCGCCACTCAGTCACGACATGACCAGGCTCAGCCTCATCGTCAGGATTGAAGATCGGAATGCGCCCTAGATCGGAGAAAATCTTGAAGGACACGGTATCTGGGCAGGCACACGCCATCACCCTCAGGAAAAGGCTGTTGGTCGACTGGGATCTCAAGCTGCCTGAGATCCCCAATACCCGATGCTTAGTCATTACACACTCACTCAATTCTCAAATGTGGAGCATCCAGCAATCTCAGTAGGCACCGCTTGGCCTTAACGCCGTAACGATGGCCATCCCTGCGCGGATGACCTCATGGCAAGGGCTAGCAAAACCATCCTCCATCCAGTCGATAGCGATACTCGAAAGTGCGCGAGCGACTGCCGCCGGCACCATCCCTCCTGGAGAGTAACCATCAGGGTTGATGGTCTCGGCCAGGATGCTACCCAGCGTCGAGCGCCACTCTCTACACACCTCATGGACATCAGGACTTATGTACGTGGACTCCACTACGAAAATACGCGCCTCGCCTGGGTAGGAACGAAAGAACTCAAAGAAGCGGCGGAGCATCTCTTGTACTTTTGTTGAGCCCCTGCCACCAAGTCGGCCTTTACCTCCAGTATCGCGTCGATGATCCGCTTGCCTATCTCGCGGTGATGCTCGCAATAGAGCGCCTCGCTGCTCTGGAAGCTCTCGAAGAAGCACCGCTCAGTGAGCCCAGCTTCTATGCAGACTGCCTTCACAGTCGTGCCTCGAAAGCCCGATCGTGCAAAGACAGCAGTGGATGCTGTAAGCAACCTCCTACGACGCTCTAGACGGCGTTCCTCTGCATTACTTCCTCCCAACTGGCTCAATGGCCTCTCCTCTGCCGATCAGAAAGGTAATATCTGACAACGATCGATGTCAAATTATACGCAAGCCGTTCCTGACCTTAAGTGGCCTATCGCAAAGCCGAGGTGAAATCGCCCGCCAATGCCAACCAGGCACGCGCGGGTGACGTCAAACGAGCGCTTTTTCTCCACAATGAAGGAGAGCTGCCACCGAAGCTCAGTGGAGGAGAGAAGTGGCACCCTGGTAATTCCAGGCTTGTGCACCGCATGAGCTACGACCCTTGGAAGGATGAGTACACCCTGCCCTGAGGCTGCAAGCGAAATCAGAAAATCAAGCTGGGCGCTGCGGCAACCAACCCGAGGCGAGAATCCTTCTTGGGCGCAGACCTGCAGGATCCGATCATTCAGACATAAACCAGGTTGATGGAGCAGAAATGGATGCTCTGAGAGATCAGAGAGTGTCAGTGCCGTTGCGCAGGCGAGGGAATCAGAGTCACACAGGAGAACCTCGACAGGCTCATCACAGAACGGCTGACTGTCGAATGAAAGCTTTGCTGATGACGAGCCGACACCAATCTCTATCTGCCCTGCTTGTAGCGCTTCACCGACACTCCTGCTCGTGCCTTCAAAAAGGCGAATCGCTACGTGGGGATAGCTGAGCCGATACTCCGCAAGGAGCTTGCCGAACAGTGCATCGCAGCCAGCCTGAGGAAGGCCGAGGTGAAGTTCGCCTTTACACAGCCCCTCAAGCTCATCCAGTTCGGATTGCAGGCCTGCGCGGATCATGAGCATCTGCTCGCCGCGCCGATACACCACCTGCCCTGCTGGAGTCAGCAAGATTCTGCCTACGGTGCGCTCAAGGAGCGAATACCCCAGGTCTTTCTCGAGCTGAGAAATCTGTTTGCTCACCGCCGACTGGGTCAGCTGGAGCACCTTGGAGGCTGGGGTGAATCCACCCTGTCGTACCACCTCCATAAAGGCCTTCAAGTGCCTAAATTGCATTGCTGCCTCATGACCAGGCCACATCCCGATGTGTGGCCAGATCAAGTAACACAAAACAAGCTGCACATTTGCTTCACCCCACGAAAAACAAATGTGCAGAAAATGCAGCAGTCGCGATTTAAGCGCCTTCGACGATCAGCAGCTCTGCTTCCGCCTTGCCTTCACGATGAGCTTTGGCTTCTTGGTACTCCGGAGAGTTGTAACAGGCCAGCGCGTGATCCATCGACTCGAATTCGATTACCACGTTGCGTGCGCGTACCTTGCCTTCCAGTCCTTGATAAGGGCCGCCCCGCGCCAGGATATTTGCACCATGTTTAGCGAAACACGCGCTCGCTAGCTTTGCGTAAACGGAATACGGCTCAGCATCTACGACGTCGACATGCGCAATCCAGTAGGCCTTTGGCATTTGATCACCCCTTATAGTTATCGATGTTTGCGAAGTACAGTTTTTGGATACTCGAGATATCCAGGAACTCATTGCCCTCTACCAGACTGCCGTGGAGCGCAAAGAGGTTGCGGGCTGCAGCGCCGAGCGGCACCGCAGCATTGGAGTCCTGGGCGCAATCAATCGCCAGCCCCAAATCCTTGAGCATCAGCTTCACGTGGAAGCCGCCTTGATAGTTGTTGCTCGCTGGAACGCCGGGCATGAGGTTAGGCCAGGGATTCCATTTCTCGACCATGAAATTCCCTCCGCTGCTGCCTACCATCACCTCACTGAGGACTTTGGGCGACAGGCCATTTTTGGCGCCGAGGGCCAGCGCCTCTGCAGTTCCCGCCATCAGGATGCCTGCCATCAGGTTGTTGCAGATCTTGGCGAGTTGGCCAGCGCCAGGCTCACCGGCATGAATGATCTTTTTACCCATGCACTCGAATACTGGGTACGCTCGGGAGAGCACATCCTCGCCTCCCCCAACCATGAAGCAGAGGGTGCCAGCTTGAGCGCCCATAATCCCGCCTGAAACCGGTGCATCCAGGAAAGCACCTTCAAGTGCTTCTAACGCAGCAGAAACCTTCCTTGAGGTAGACGGGTCGATGGTCGAGCAGTCGATGAACAACTTGCCTTTGACCCCACGGGAGATGAAGCCACCTTCACCCAAGTAAACGCTTTCTACGACACTGCTGTTAGGCAGCATAGTGATCACGATCTCGCTGCCCTCAGCTGCGTCTAAAGCACTGAAAACAGCTTGACCACCTTTAGCCAAGACCGCATCCATTGCTGAAGTATTCACGTCGAAGGCTTTGACCGTATGGCCGGCCTTGATGAGATTGAGCACCATGGGCAAACCCATGTTACCCAACCCAATAAATCCGATAGACGACATACATCCTCCAGACTTCTTATTATTGGAATCCCTGTAAAGCAGGGGCGTTGAATGTGCGGGAATAGGTATATCAGCCACACGTCCCACCTAGAAGACAGGCCGGGCGCACACCTTCTGTGCATTGATGCACAGTGAGGGAAATCCTGATCCGAGTTACAGTGGCACCTATTGGCACCACCTTCCGAGGGGACACCTTGAACTGGGATGACCTGCGCTTCTTCCTCGACCTTGCTAGAACCGGCAAGCTCACAGCTTCGGCCAGGCGCCTCGGCGTGGAACACACCACTGTCGCGCGTAAAGTGAGGGCCTTGGAAAACACTCTGGGTGGCCAGCTACTGGTTAGGACACAGGACGGCTACACCCTGACCGAACGAGGCAAGCGAATACTCGAAAGCGCCGAGGACATGGAGCTCGCCTATAGCCATATCACCGCCAGTGTGGACGAGAATGCTGACGTATCAGGGCTTGTTCGAATTGGCTGCAACGAAGCCTATGGGACGCAAATCCTGCCCGGATATATCGCACAAATCATGGCGAGCTACCCGGCGCTGAAAGTGGAAACGCTCGCCCTTCCCCGAGTGATTCCGCTTCAACGCAACGAAGCTGACATCGTTATCACTATCGACCGACCAGAGCGCGGGCCATACATCGCTTCCAAGCTTCAAGATTACGAACTAGGCCTGTATGCCTCCTCGCAGTACCTGTCCTCACGCCCGGCGATTAGCGCTCAAACAGATCTATCGGAGCATGATTTCATCGACTATGTGTCGGAGATGGTGCTCGCCAAGAACGTTCCAAAACCTGCGGAATACACCGCCCCTGGCCATATCAAATACCGGAGCACCAGCATTCTGGGACAGATGAAAGCTGCAGAGTCAAATTTAGGCATCGCCATCTTGCCTACATTCATCGCAGAGCAATCCTGCCTCCTCCGCGTCCTCCCGGATGAGATCGTGCTGAAGAAGAGCTACTGGATCACCATGCACTCATCCCTCAGAAAGGTTTCGCGGTTCATCACCGTTTTCAACCAACTGCGCGAGCTGGCCAGGTTAGAGAACCATACCTCTACCGAATCCTGATCACAGCCAATCGCAGGACAATGCCTCAACCAGCTCGTCCACGAACACTCGTGATTTAGCCGGCACCAGCCGGCCTGGCGGCAGAATCGCATAGATTCCTCCATCACCGGCGCTTCTCCACTCGGGCAGTACACGGACAAGTTCTCCCGACTGCATTTCCTTGGCAAATAGCCAAGTCGGGCCGAGGATGATTCCAGTGCCTGCTACGGCCGCCATGGACAGCACTTCGCTGCTATCCGACACCAGGGGCCCTTGAGGGCGAATTGCCCTGCGCTCCACATCATTGGTGAGAATCCAGTCCGGCCAGCTCGCGTGATTGGAGAATCCCAAACAGGCATGATTGCAAAGATCCTCCGGACTATTGGGCTCTCCACGCTCAGCCAGGTAACCCGGCGAGGCAACCAGGATGCTGCGGTAGGAGGCTATCTTTCGAGCGACGAGCGAACTGTCGTCCAGACTGCCGATTCGCAGTGCCACATCGATGCTCTCACCCACCAGGTCTACATAACGATCGGTGAAAAACGAGTCGATCTTCAGCTTGGGGTACTTCTTCAAAATCGCCGGCAGCAACGGGGCCACAGACTGCTTCCCGAAAGTCACAGGCAACGAAACGCGCAGTGCCCCTTGCGGGGTCGAGGTGAAGTTGCGGGCTTCGTTTGTTGCGTCGTCAAGGCTCCGCAGCAGCTCAGAGATTCGAGCGAAGTACGTTTGACCAACCTCTGTCAGAGCAACGTTACGCGTGTTCCTGGCAAGCAAACGAACCCCCAGGTGAGTCTCAAGCTGGCCTACCCGTCGTGAAATTACCGTCGAGTCTTTGCCTAGCGCTTTGCCAGCCCCCTTGAAGCTTGAAAACTGCACCACGGCCACGAAAGCAGCGAGCTCATCAATCGAAACGTTGCCAGGAAACTCATGCTGATTTTGCATTTAACACCTGCTGATACCGGCAATTATCTAATCATAGCGCATGAATTAACCTACTGACATCAACACTCGGAGGTTCGCTATGAAAACGTTTTTGAGCATCGGCGCCGGCCCTGGCATGGGCCTGGCTACTGCAGAGCGGTTCGGTCGAGAGGGCTACCAAGTGATCCTGGCTGCTCGTACCAAGGAGAAGACTGAGGCTCTCGCTGCCCAGCTGGTGGCCAAGGGCATTACAGCTGTGGCCCAGACGGTTGACGCAGCTGACCCTGCCTCAATCCAGAATCTGTTCAAGCAAGTGGCTGCTTCTCATGGCCGTCTGGATGTGGTGCATTACAACGCAGCTAATCTGCGCGCCTCTAACGTCCAGGATCAGCCTGCAGACACGTTCAACTCTGATCTGGCTGTCAACATCGGTGGTGCGCTCACCGCTGCCCAGAGCACCCTATCCGCATTGTCTGGCCACGGAGGTACTCTGCTGCTGACTGGTGGCGGCTTCGGTCTTGCACCAAGTCCAGACTACCTGTCGCTGAGCATCGGTAAAGCTGGTATCCGAGCACTCGCCCTTGGCCTGTTCGACAGTGCCCGCACGCTTGGCGTACACGTGGCCACGGTTACCGTAGCGGCCTTTATCAACCCAGGCAGCAAGGAAGCTCAAGACGTTGCTGAGCACTTCTGGGAGCTGCACAGCCAGCCGGTAGAAGCCTGGAAGGCAGAGGTCATCTACCCAGTACTAGCCTAAGCGGCAGAAGAAGGGGCAGGTAATCACCTGCCCTTTTCGCATCACTCGTAGTTACAGAAAAACGCCACCTTGTTCCCTGCCGGATCACGCAAGTAAGCGACGTAGAAATCTTCGCTGTACTCCTCGCGAACGCCTGGCGCTCCATCATTCTCCCCACCCGCAATTAAGCCTGCTGCGTAGCAGATGTCGACTTGCTTGCGGGTCTGAGTCCGGAACGCTGCCATTGTGCCATTACCAGCAGTTGCTGGCTGACCATCGTAGGGTTTTGCAATGTAAACAGCTCCAGGGCCGTTCCACTCATCCGGCGTGCCAGGCAACGTGAAAATTGCCTTACCAGACCAGTCCTTTCGCTCATAACCCAGCGGGAACAGAATTGCCTCATAAAATTTTGCAGAAACGGCGACATCATTGGCACCTAAAAACAAATAGCTCAGCATTGAGCAATGCCTCCACATTAACGAACGAAATTATCCCAGTTTTTCATGTAATCGATGAAACGATCACTTAACCCCTGCTCAGTGAGATACGAGGGAGTTACAGGAATGTCGGGGGATTTATAGTTGGCGTCTAATTGGATCATTTTGGGGAAACGCGGCTCCAGGACTGCTGCCTTGCCCACCATGACAAAGTCAAATCCGGAATCCAGGGCATCATATAGATCCGAAGCATCTAGGATTTTCCCAGACACTACAAACTTGACATTCCCACGCGGAATCTCTGTGAAGAGATCAATGATGCGACGCCCAGCAAACTCGCCTTCTTGCACCACTTTGTTTACGTCCCAAGGCGCAAGATCGAGATAGTCGATTTCCCCTTCTTCAATGACCACTCGAGCCAGCTGGACGATGTCAGCAAGCTCCAGACCATACCGCTCCATTGAGAGCCTAAGGCCGATCTGGAAGTCGCTACGGCATTCAGCACGGATTCCGCTGATGATCTCTCTAATCAGGCGAGTGCGGTTTTCGAAGCTGCCGCCATATTCGTCCACCCGACGATTCAAGGCCGGGGACAAGAATTGGGTAAGGATCCAGCCAAAAGCCGCATGCACCTCAACACCATCAAAGCCGGCAATCTGAGCGCGCTTTGCCGCTCGGATGAAGTCATCTCGGAGTTCTTTGACTTCAGAGTTGGACAGAGCCCGAGACTCGTACATCAGATTCTTGGTTGGCCCCACTCGATTATCAGGATCCGCAAATGCGGCCCGCATACCACCGTGATGCAACTGAACAGACGAGACCACGCCGCGCTTCTTCAAGGTACAAGCGATCTTGGTCAGCCCTTCCAGATGACGATCAGAATAGATCCCAAGCTGCCCACTAAAGGCTTTGCCATTAGCTTGGACGTTGGCAGCACAAGTCATGACGAAGCCATACCCGCTACTGGCAATGATCTCAAACCACTGAAGATCATCAAGCGAAGCCGTTCCATCATCGTTACTTTGCTGATTTGTCAAAGGGGCTAAAGCAACTCTATTTGATAGCGCTGACCCTCGGGCCAGTTTCAATGGTTGAAACACATCCTTCAAGTTCATAAGCCAAGCCCCTAGGTAAGCTCTTAAAAATCCATTACACTGTGCCCGAACGAGGAACATTATGTCTATTAGGCACTTTTCAGAAACCTGGTAACCATTTGGTTACCCCATAGACCTATTCCCTTGAATTTCCTCGACAAATGCAAGGTGCGCACTTCACTAATGCAGCATACGCACCAATTGAGAGGGTCATATGTCAGACGTTAGCGAATATATTGTTTACGAGGATTGCCCTCCTCGGCGGATTCACAACCTGCTGTCCCCCAAGTGGACTTCAATGGTTATTTATGCACTGGGCATGAGGAGCTTCCGCACCAATGAATTGATGCGAGTTATGCCTGGCATTTCCAAAAAGATGCTAAATCAAACACTGAAGGAGCTTCAAGCAGCAGGTTTGATACACAGGAAGGTTCATCAGGTTATTCCACCTGTGGTCGAATATTCACTGACAGAGCTTGGACAGAAATTGCTTCAGCCACTTATGGGGCTTTATGAGTGGGCCTCAACTAACGCCGACCTGCTCGATCAGGTTGACGCCAATTTGAAGCTTACACAACCTGAGCAAGCGATTTAGCGAAGAATCGCCAGCAAACGCTAGACTCATATAGCAATATGGCCTGCTACGGATTACCCATGAAAGTACTTCTGGATCTCGATTTTAACTTACTTAAGTGCCTGGACACCCTCCTTGACGAGCAAAGTGTCAGTAAAGCAGCATGCCGGCTTGGCGTTAAGCAGCCAGCGATGAGTGGGGCGCTAGTCAGATTAAGAGAAGTCTTCAAGGATCCACTCTTCGTCAGAGGGCATCGAAAAATGATCCCCACTAAGCGCGCCTTGGCACTAAAGAGCCCAGTCAAGAATATCGTGAAAGACATAGCGCTTCTGCTGGAGCTGCCCCCACTAGAACCATAGGTTGGTGAGGCGACGACTGCTTTCTGTCATATCACTACACATACGCTAGAATCACAGTCCACCCATAATTCATAAAAAACCCAAGCAGAGCTTGGGTCAGGATAGTCGTCGCAAGGGAGTGGCAACGCGACTAAGATTTAGAACTTCAGTGCTTCAATTGGAGCGATAGTTCGGTGCTTCTGCAGTAATCTGAACATCATGAACATGGGACTCACTCATGCCAGCCGAACTGATCTGTACGAATGATGCATGCTCCTGCATTTGGGAGATCGTGGAGCAGCCGCAATAGCCCATCGCCGCCCTCAGGCCTCCCGCCATCTGGAAGATGATGCCAAGCGCCGACCCCTTGTAGGGCACACGCCCTTCAATGCCCTCTGGCACCAGCTTGTCGGAGTTGGGATTGTCGGCTGAGCTGTCCTGGAAGTAACGATCAGCGCTGCCCTGTACCTGCTGCATCGCTGCGATGCTGCCCATGCCACGGTAGCTTTTATAGCTGCGGCCTTGGAACAGGATGGTCTCGCCAGGCGCCTCTTCAGTACCCGCGAATACGCCACCCATCATCACTGTCGATGCGCCTACCGCGATTGCCTTAGGAATGTCCCCACTGAATCGAATCCCACCGTCAGCGATTACAGGCACACCTGTACCCTTGAGAGCCTCTGCAACGTTATCGATGGCTGTGATCTGAGGGACACCGACGCCCGCGACAATACGGGTCGTGCAGATTGAACCTGGGCCGATACCGACCTTCACGGCATCGGCGCCGGCAGCAACAAGCGCCAGAGCTGCAGCTCCAGTAGCGATGTTGCCACCGACCACATCCACTTGCGGGTAGTGTTGCTTGATCCATCGCACGCGGTCGATCACGCTTTTACTATGACCGTGAGCCGTGTCCACGATGATCACATCAACACCCGCCTTGACCATCAACTCCACACGCTCGTCGGTACCGGCGCCTGCACCTACCGCCGCACCGACCCGCAAGCGGCCTGATGCGTCGCGTGCAGCATTGGGAAATTCGGTCTGCTTGTTGATGTCTTTTACGGTGATCAAGCCTGCGAGCTCGAAGTCTTCGCCAACAACCAGCAGGCGCTCAAGCTTATGTTTGGTGAGAAGAGCCTTGGCTTCCTCAGGGGTCGTGCCCTGCTTAACAGTGATCAGTCGCTCACGAGGCGTCATGATTTCACCAACAGGCAGATCACAGCGAGTTTCAAACCTCAAGTCACGACCAGTCACGATTCCAACGACCTTCCCGGCCTCGCACACTGGAAAACCTGAAATGCCCAGCTTGGCCGAAAGCGCTTTGACTTCAGCCACAGTCGCTGCAGGAGTCGTGACGACCGGGTCTCGGAGAATGCCCGCTTCGTATCGCTTCACAAGGGCCACTTGATCCGCCTGCTGCTGGGGCGTGAGGTTTTTGTGGATGATGCCAATACCACCTTCACGTGCGATGGCAATGGCCAACCGCGACTCGGTCACCGTGTCCATAGCAGCAGAAGCAAATGGCAGATTCAGTCGGATGTTACGAGTGAACTGGCTTGCCAGTGAGACCGACTTGGGAAGCACCTCTGAGTATGCGGGCACCAACAGGACATCATCAAAAGTAAGGGCTTTCTCAAGAAGGCGCATGATCAACTCCAAAATTCAATGTAATAGATACCGCGCAGCGCCATCCGCAATGGCGCTGTACAAGTGTGTATAACTTCAGTGTCTACGTAACAGAAATACATTCGGGGATGACGTCTCCGCCCTCCCCTTATTCAAATTACTTCGGCGAATCAAGTCGCCTGGCGTGCAGCGCACAAGCTATTTCATTGACGTAGCCGTCAGAAATCCCAAACTCCGCCAACACCGCTTTGAGCTGATGTACATACTCAGCATTGGAACCTAAATAACCTTTGGCATTTATTACCACTTGAGCAACGGTTTGGGAGCTATTGTCCACCTCATACATCGGATGGTCTGCCCGGCCAGCAAAAACTAAGGCACTGGCGATCCTTCCGTTTTGCAATCGAATGGGCATCCACTCAGGCCTATAAAAGCCCGCCACCATTTCTCTCACCCAGGCAAGCTTCAATTCACGCTCCAGATCCTGCTCGGGTAGCCGAAAAGCAATGCCTTCAGTGCGTCCACCAGGCCCAAGCGAAAGCATGCGACCAGGTGACTCGGCGCTTGCGCGCCCAGAGGTCAGCCGGATGGAGAACTGACGCTGCCAACCCTCCAGGGTCGCAGGCTGAACCTCTTCATACTCAACCAGGGGATTCCACATCAGCGAGCCGTATGCAAAAAGCCATACCGGAGCTGACTCATCTCGTCTGCTGAGCGTGGAAGCCATCGATTCCTCGATATCAGCCATAGACCACAGTATTTCGGTAGGTAGCAGGGCCTCGTGGGCTCGCAAATACTCACCGTTCAATAAGGTGTCTCGAGTCATCATAAGGAGCTGCTCTCCTGCAGGCCCTGAGCAACACAACGCGACTCATCTCTACCTAGCCAGCAACGACAGCCTGACAATCCCATCCTGGGCGGTCGTCTGGAGGGCGATAACTCACTCGGAGATTTCATCAGCAGGAGAAAACTATCGATTCGCATTGTCAGATTCCACATTCGAGCAGCGGTTCCTAGAGCGGCTGGGCATCAAATTCCACCGGGTAATGGAGACCGCCTAGGAGGGAACACCTTAATTCTGACAACGAACATTGTCAAATAATCATCAACGAACGAGATGCCAGTCTGGCACCCAGGGCGCTTGAAACACCCCGCCGGGCGCCCTATCCTGCGCGAATGAAAAATGCAGACTCTGACCCAGAAAATTCCCGCAAAGCGCCTCGAAATTACCGGGGGAGCTCGTCTGAAGAGAGACGACTGGAAAGGCGAGCCAAGCTAATTTCAGCGTCGAAAGACCTGTACGGCACTCGCGGCTTCCATGCCACTACCGTCAAGGCTATCTGTGAAGCTGCAGGTCTCACGGAGCGCTATTTCTACGAGAACTTTACGAATAGCGAAGACCTGTTCATCGCGATGCACAAAGACACCAGTGCGCGCATCATTTCGCGGCTGCACCAGGCTTGCCTTCGAGAAGCTGAGCCTTCGAAGAAAGTCATCGCCATGCTCGACACCTACTACGGTGACATCGCTGAGGATCCGGTCACCGCTCGCTTGTTTGCGGTAGATGCGGCGAGCATCAGCCAGCTTGCACGCGAGGTTTGTACCTCCTGGCGTCAGTCCTTTGCCCAGCTGCTGTCCGAGGCTTTATCCCAAGCGACACCTAGCAGCGACGTGCTGCGCCATGGCGTTATCCGTGGAGTCATCGGGATAGGTGTGGACTGGATGGAGTCTGGCTTTGCCTTGGCCCGGAGAGATGTGGTTCAAGCCGGCGCAACGCTGGTGAGAGCAATGGAGATCCAAGCCTAAGCCGTGAGGGCCGTCCAGGCGATTGTCCCGGCATACGCAAGAAAATCTATCAGATAGGTACGGGTTGGGGTCGCCGACGCTCGTGAAGTCCTTAAAAGAAGGCGCTCTTACAACTGAACCATGCAAAACGATATGCGAAATTTCGGCACCCTCCAGAAAGCTACACTGCAAACCACTAGATTCCACTATCAGCATTCAGAACTCGCCAATCTCGTTCGCGCATCCTGCCGGGGTTATCGAGGGGTATTTTTGGGGGTACATTTCTATTTTTCTGACACAGAAAGCCCGTCCTAGAGCCATATCCAAATGTTCTTTGGGGATCCCGATAGTCTCTGATCTAGTTCCACTGGATCGTGTCCCGGGAAGTGGTGTAACTCATCTGCTGTGCTTCCGAGCTCTCACCCTGCTTATGCTTGATCAGCAGAAAACCAAGATTGGCCAAGTAAGGATTAGTCCTTACCATTCAATCAAAACATCCGGGAGAACGCCCATGCCTGCCATCCACGAAATCGCCACGTTGACCTCGAAGGGGCAGGTCACAGTGCCAAAATCCGTTCGCCAGCTACTGGGCATTGATACCGGTGGCAAGATCGCGTTTGACGTACGCGACGGTGAAGTCGTGGTCAACCGCATAGACACCCTCCATGAAGACCCTGCCATCGGTGCGTTCCTGGGTTTGCTGGCGGCTGATATCCGAGGCGGCCGCAACGTCACCACCCTGCCGGAAGACTTGGCGCAAACCATGCTCGCCGACGCAAACCACCCTGTACACCTGGACGAAGATATCGGCGGCGAGGTCGCGATCTGATGGTGCGACATGGCTGGACACTGGTGCCGCCCTTCAGTGCCGGCGGAAAGAGCCGGGCACAAGCCACCAACGACATGGCGATCTTCGCTGTCGGCTTAAGCTGCTCGTTTGGTGCTGCGGCGCTGCTGCAACGCCTGGACTGGCAACTGCGCAACACCCTTGGCCAGTGATCAACAGCCACGGGCCGTCGAGCACCAGCGCCTAGCTCACACCTGCATCAGCTAACAAACCTTGGCGCAAGCACGCCCGGCCGACTGATAACCGAGGGTGAGCATGAACAGCACCGCGAACACCAGAACGATCGTGGGCGCCGGGGCGCTGTCAAGGTAGAACGACAGATAGACCCCGAGGAACGCACAGCCGATGGCAACCACCAGCGAAACCCACAGCATATGCCGCAGTTCGCGGGTCATCAGCGCCGCAATGGCACCGGGGGCGATCAGCAGCGCAATCGCCAGGATCACCCCGGACGCCTTCAACGCCCCCACCACCGCCAGCGAGATCAGGCACAACAACCCATAGTGCAGCCAGCCGGTGCGCAGGCCGACTGCATGGGCCTGTACCGTGTCGAAGGTGAACAGCATCAGGTCCTTCCACTTGGTCGCGACCACCGCCGCGGTCAGCAGTGCGATACCGGCGCACAACCACAGGTCCTGCTCGCTTGCGCCGAGGATGTCGCCGAACAGGATATGGTCCAGGTGCACGCTGGACTCGATCTTCAGGTACAGCACCAGGCCCAGCCCGAACATGCCCGAGTACACGATGCCCATCACCGTGTCCTGCTTGATGCGGCTGTTCTGCTTGAGAAAGCCCGTGGACACCGCGCAGAAGATCCCCGCGATGAACGCGCCGATGGCATACGGAATGTGCACGATGTAGGCGATCACCACCCCAGGGAACACCGCGTGGGCAATCGCATCGCCCAGTAGCGCCCAGCCCTTGAGTACCAGGAAGCAGGACAGCAGCGCCATGGGGATGGCGATGAGTACAGCGATCAGCATGGCATTGAGCATGAAGTCGAAGCGAAACGGCTCTACCAGCAATGTCAGTGCACTCATGACAGCACCTCCGGTGCATGCCGCCCGCGGCGCCGGGCGGCCAGCATGCCGTGCCTGGGCGCCAGCACGAACACCAGCAGGAAGATCAGGGTTTGCAGGACGACGATCACGCCGCCCGTCGCGCCATCGAGGTAATAGCTGAGGTAGGTGCCTGTCAGGCTGGTGAGCGCGCCGATGCTGACCGCGATCACCAGCAGCCGCGGGAAGCGGTCGCTCAGCAGGTACGCCGTGGCGCCGGGGGTGATGACCATGCAGATGACCAGGAACGCCCCCACCGTTTGCAGCGCGGCGACGGTTGAGGCCGACAGCAGGACGAAGAACAACAACTTCAGGCGCGCGGGCCGTATGCCCAGCGCACGGGCCTGGTTCTCGTCGAAGAAGGTCAGCATCAAGTCACGCCACTTGGCCAGCAGCACGGCCAGGGTGACCACGCCGATGATCGCCAGCTGCAAGGTATCGCCGGGGGTGATCGCGAGGATGTTGCCAAGCACGATGGTCTGGATGTTCACCGAGGTGGGAGACAGCGAGACCATGAACAGGCCGAGCCCGAAGAACGAGGTGAAGATCATGCCGATCACCACGTCCTCCTTGAGCCGGGTACGGCGTTGCAGGAACAGCAAGGCCGCCGACGCCAGCCCGCCAGCAAAAAAAGCCCCGAGGGCGAACGGTACCCCGAGCATGTAGGCGCCGGCCACACCCGGCACGATGGAATGCGACAAGGCATCGCCGATCAGCGACCAACCCTTGAGCATCAGGTAGCAGGACAGGAACGCGCAGACCCCACCGACCAATGTCGAAACCCACAGGGCATTGCGCATGTAGCCATAGGCGAAAGGCTCGAGCAGCAATTCAATCACGGTGGGCCTCGTTGTCGCTGTCGTTTTCGCGCCGGGCCGGCACGCCGTCGCGCAGGATCAGCGGGCGCTCGTCGTCACTGAACACGCTCACCGGGGGGTGCAGCTGCTCGCTGCCCTGGATCAGCGCGAAATGCCGCAACACGCCGCCAAAGGCGAGCTCCAGGTTGTCGCGGGTATACACCTCGTCGGTGGGCCCGTGGGCCAGGACGGTGCGCTTGATCAGCACCACGCGGTCGCAGAACTCCGGGACCGAACCCAGGTTGTGGGTCGACACCAGCATGATCCGGCCCTCTTCGCGCAGTTCGCGCAGCAGCTGGATGATCTGGTCCTCGGTTTTCACATCGACGCCGGTGAACGGCTCATCGAGCAGGATTATCCGGCTGTCCTGGGCCAGTGCACGGGCCAGGAACACACGCTTGCGCTGCCCACCGGACAATTCGCCGATCTGGCGTTTGCGCAGCGCACGCATGTCGACCCGATCCAGTGCAGCGTCCACCGCCTCGCGATCGGCGGGCCGGGCAATGCGCAGCGGCCCCATGTGCCCATAGCGGCCCATCATCACCACGTCCTCGACCAACACCGGGAAGTCCCAGTCGACCTCCTCGGCTTGCGGCACATAGGCCGTGTACTTCTTGCGCAGCGCCTGTTCGGCCGGCAGGCCCAGCACGTTGATCGAGCCTGCGGCCAGGCGCACCAGGCCCATGATGGCCTTGAACAGGGTCGACTTGCCCGAGCCGTTGATGCCGACCAGCGCGGTGATGGTGCCCAGGGGCAGCTCGAAGCTGGCATCCTGCAGCGCGGTATGGCCGTTGCGATAGGTCACCGTCGCCCCTTTGACGACGATGCCTGGCTGGAGCGTTGCGGTCTTCATGCTACGTATCTCGGGTGCGGGCGTATGGGGATGATTCATCGGTTGTGCGCCTCGCCCAGGCCTTTTGCAAGTGTCTCGGTGGTGACCCGCAGCAGGTCCAGGTAGGTGGGTACCGGGCCGTCGGGTGTGCTCAACGAGTCGACGTAGAGCACCCCGCCATATTGCGCGCCGGTCTCCCGCGCTACCTGGCGCGCGGGTTTGTCGGAGACGGTGCTCTCGCTGAACACCACCGGAATCTCGTTGGCTCTGACTGTATCGATGACCCGGCGCACCTGCTGTGGCGTGCCCTGCTGGTCGGCGTTGATCGGCCACAGGTAGAGCTCTTTCAAGTCGAAGTCACGGACCAGGTACGAGAAAGCGCCCTCGCTGCTGACCAGCCAGCGTTTGGCGGGCGGGATTTGCTGCACCTTTGCGCGGATCGGCGCGGTGGTCGCCTCTATCCGCGCTTTGTAGGCCTGTGCATTGTGAGTGTAGGTGGCGGCGTTGGCCGGGTCGTACTTGACCAGCGCATCGCGGATGTTGTCGACATAGATCAACGCGTTGCGCGGCGACATCCAGGCATGCGGGTTGGGTTTACCGGTGTAGGGGCCGGCGGCTATACCCATGTGTTCGATACCGTCGGAAACCACCACCCCAGGCACCTGGTCCAGGCGCTGGAAGAATTTTTCGAACCACAGTTCAAGGCCCAGGCCATTCCACAGGATCAGCTGGGCGCCCTGGGCACGACGCAGGTCGCCTGGGGTCGGGGAGTAATTGTGGATCTCGGCGCCGGGTTTGGTGATCGACTCCACCTGAGCCGCGTCACCGGCCACGTTCCTGGCCATGTCGGCAATGATGGTGAAGGTGGTAACCACCTTGAACGGTTCGGCGGCGCCCGCTGGCATGGCGAACAGAAATACACCGAGCATCACGCCTGCCAGGCGCGATAACATTGCACGGGATTGGGTTGTATCGAACATCCGTCACTTCCACTTCAAGTCGGAGGAAACGGCTAGGTTCACGGTGGTTACGCCAATTTTGTTCAAGAGCCCGAAGCAGGCTGGACTCTGTGAGTTGGCTTGTTGTGTCGGAGTATGCAGAGCTGCCCCATGGATGGCAAACCCCTCGTTCATCGGGCTGCTTGCCATCCGGTTTCACAGTAATCCTCGCGCTTGGCCGTGCCTCGTAACCGCCAGTCCGCAGCCAGCCGCCTTGGCCAGTGTCGGGTTATCTCTTCAACAGTCGCAGGCCGTTAAGCATTACCAGCAAGCTCACATCCACATCGGCGAACACTGCCATCCGAAAGGTAGCAAAGCCGAACAAGGTGAGCGTTGAACCTGGCATCTGCGCGGTGGCCCCCGGTAATGAAGCTTTCGAAAATGCAGTCAATCCGGCATAAAGCACTCAAGAATTAGGAAGCACTTTCAATGCCAGGAAAGCAAGCCCACCATGGCAGAGCCAGAGCCACCGTGCTTTGTACACAGGATGGCAAAATGTTGCTGGTAAAGAAGAAAGGCGGAAAGTGGAATTTTCCCGGAGGCGCGATCGAGCAAGGGGAATTGCCACAACAGGCAGCCATCCGTGAGCTGAGAGAAGAGGCCGGCCTTTGCGCCCAAGGACTCCTACCGCTCTGCAGCCTTGAGGTGGAAGGCATCCTTCACTACATATTCACCACTCAACTTTCCCCTCATGATCGGGCCAGCCCCCATCACGAAATCGTGGCATGCAAATGGGTTCTGCGCAGCGAACTCAAGCGTGTCGCCTTGAACGCCAGCGCCGCAGCGTTGGTTGCCCGACAACTTCCAATGCTGTGCGCATGAGCGCTGTTTCGGTGGCACAAAAAGACCGAGGACATCCTTGCCTCAGTCGCTCGCGCGGCGCGAGCGCTGGGCAAATAATGCTAAGTAGTACTTCTGAAACACTCCTCCTGCTACACAACGAACACGATCCGGCTCGTAGAATCAAGTTGCCAAGCCGCCTCGACCTGTTTCAAGGGCATGGCTTTCGCATCCACTTCCAGATTGCCAGGCCTGACCGCTTCCAACAGTCGCCCCACCACTTTGACCAGATCCTCGGTGGCGATACTGCCCAGTCCGCTGCCAGTCATTTCCAGGCCGGTGCTACGCAATACCCCCGGGTTCATTGGCAAGGTCGCTCCAGCAATCGCGCCGATGTTGACGAAGCGCAGCCGGTGGGCGGCCTCACCGCTGCCGGTTCCCACCAGCGCATTCAGAATGCACGCCGCCGGCTCGCCCCACAGATAGTCCAGGACGATGTCGATCCCGCCTCCCTGGATTTCCTGGCGCAGCAAGGCGGTCAGACGTTCGGCCGGCTGATCGAGGCAGATGAAGGTATCCGCCCCCAGCGCGAGCAGCTCGTCCCGAACGGCGGGGTCGCGTGCCGTCGCCACGATCCAGGACGCGCCTAGATACTTCGCTACCTGAATCGCCAGCCGCCCGGAAGCTCCGGCAGCACCATTGATGAGCACTCGCTCTCCTGGTTTGAAGCCAGCCCGTGCTTCAAGAGCTGCCCAGGATGACATTCCAGGATTCGCGATCGCTGCGGCAGTTATGTCATCCACATCATCCGGCACCGCCACGCAGTAGCGTGCATCCACTGCAACGGTCTCGGCCATGGCGCCAATAGGACCGCGCGGAAAAGCGAAATACACCCGGCTGCCGTCCTCACGCAGGCCGACACCGTCGGCGCCTGGCACGAACGGTATCGTCTTGCCGCTACTGTAGTGCTTGCCACTGGCCTGTGCGCGGACCAACTGGCTCAGCGCGGCGGCACGAACCCTTACCAGCACCTCACCCGCATCGGCCTGCGGGGCATCGATCTCACCGTAGCGCGGAGGCTGGTCAAAGGCATGGACGATGGCTGCTTTCATAAAGATCACTCCATTGGATGGTCAAAGGTGCATGCTCACTCTTCGTAACCGGTGCTGCTCTGGTGCCTGCTGTAGGCCAAGGTCACGGCCCAGCGCATCCAGTAACTGCGGCAGTTCACCCCGTTCGCTCACCCCGCCGTAGAGGTAGAAGTCCGGACGCACCAGCACGGCCTGCAACCCGGCTTCGGCGAAGAAGCGGTGATACTTGCCGGACAGGTCACGGCAAGTACCCAGCGTGCCGTCGAGGCTCAGGCGCACGCTCTTCACTTGCAGATGTTCGAGCAGAGCTTGGTGTGCCGGGCTCAAGCCCGCCAACGGATCGTCGCCGATACTCAGCAAATGGAAGCCTCGACCGAACACATCGTCATAGCGCTGCTTGCGCCCGCCGTGCTCGATTTCACCGTGTACCCCGAGCGTGCCCGCAAGGCCCAATGTGCCGCCGGTCAGCGGATTTTTGTACACCGCGCCATCGACCAGGCCCGGGAATGGTGGCAACGGCGGCACTTCGCCGGCAAGGAATGCGGCGTCGCGCTCGGCGGCCTTTTGCGGGTCGGCCACGCAGACCACCTTGCCCATTTTCACCGAGGCATCGATCACTGCACGGATCTGTGGTTTGCGTTCCAGGGTATAGCTGTCCAGCAGCGTGTCGGCGCATAGGCCCTTGAAGATGAGGTCCAGGCGCCACGACAGGTTCCAGGCATCGCGAATCCCGGAGCACATCCCCTGACCCATGAACGGCGGCATCAGATGCGCGGCGTCACCAGCCAACAGCACACGGCCATGGCGCCAGGTGTGGGCGATGCGCGAGCGGAACTGATAGACGGCATGGCGCACGAGGGTCGCCGTATCCGGGGTGACCCACGGCGACAGCAACTCCCAGACCTTGTCCAGGCTCTGCAGGTCCTCGATGCGCTCATGGGGCAGGCGCATGAACTCCCAGCGGCGATAGCCTGGCCCGCCAGGGACCATGGTGGTCGGCCGCGCGGGGTTGCACCACTGGCCGATGTCTGGCACATCCAGCTGTATGCCTGGCTTGGGTTGCAGGTCGACCACCAGCCAGTCTTCCTCGAAGCCCAGGTCCTGCCAGTCGATGCCGCACTGGCGACGGATCAGGCTATTGGCGCCATCGGCACCGATGACGTAGCGTGCCTTCACCTGCCGCTGTTCGTCAGGTTGCGCCTGCCCTTCGCGCTGGGTGCGCTGCATGTGCAGTTCGCAACCGTCGGCGTCCTGGCTCAGCGCCAGGACTTCCCAGCCCTGGTGCACCTCGACGTTGCCAATGGCTTTGGCAGTACGGTCGAGGATGGCCTCCAGGCCGGGTTGGTTGAACAGGTAGCCGAAGGGGCCGTCACTGATGGACTCGGCGGACCAGTCGATTTCCACCAGCACCTTCCAGTCGGCGTTGAACCACTGGTAGCAGGCCGAGGGCTGGGAAATTTCCTGCAGCGCCTCTTCAAGCCCCATCATGCGAAAGACGCGACGGATTTCGTGGTCGTGAAACACTGCACGCGGCAGTGGATAGAGGGATTGCCAACGCTCGTACACCGCCACGTCATAACCCATGCGCCCGAGGAGAATGGCAAGGGTCTGCCCGACTGGGCCGTAACCGACGATGGCTACATCATGGATCTTGTTTTCGTTCATCTTTGCTGACCTGAAACCGGGTGGGTTTGGGCAAGCCGCTCCCCGCCTCCCTGTCTGCCAGGAAAGTGCGGGGCCAGATGCGGCCTGCGTCGCTGGGGCGTTAACCCTTGACGGGTGGGTTGTCCGTCTCGGTGTTGAGGACGAAGTACTCGGGGACATTCGGGCCCCACAAGTACAGCGAGTTCTCTGGTGGGAAGTCACCCGCCGGCCATTGGCTGCCGGCGTCTATGAAGTCCATGTCGGCTGAGTACTCGCAGAACGATCCCCACGGGTCACGGATGTAATGGAAGTAGTTGGACCCCAGGCAGTGCCGCCCGGTGCCCCAGCCTTCGCGGTAGCCTGCGTTGGCCATCTGCTCGGCACCGTTGCCCACGTCGTCGACGCTGTCGACTTCCCAGGCGGCGTGATGGAATCCCTTGGCGCTGCTCTTGCAGAAGGCCACCAGATGGTGGTCGCAGCCATGAGGGGCGTGGGTGAAGGCAATGATGTCCTGGGAATGGTCGGACAGGCGCAGCCCTAGCGCACGACCATAAAAGTCGACAGCACGGGACACGTCGGGGCTGAACAGCAGCACATGCGACAAGCGCCGTGGGCGCACCTGCGCCACTGCGTCACGGGTGCCGGCGCCGCGCACGGCAGGTTGTCGCACGGCGAGCGCATGCTTGCTGTCAGGCATATGCTTGGCCCCCACTTTCACCTGCAGCAGGTTGCCGTCAGGGTCGCGGAACCAGAAACCTTCGCCGTTGCCTTCCTCGAACCTGGCGCCAGCGGCCTCGGCCTGCTCGCGCAAGGCAGCATAGTCCTCGGCGAAGCAGTTCAAGCTCAGGTAGGCCAGACGCTTGCTGTGCCCTGGCAAGACCCTGGCCCAGCGATGGCCATCAGCAGCAGTGAGATCCAAGCTGTCCGGGGTCGCGTCGACGCCCAAGCCGAAGTTGGCGAAAAATGCCTGCGCGTCGGGCAGTGAAGGCACGAACAGCGCGTAATGATCGATCGAATGCACACCACAGGTCGTGATAGTCATGATCGCCTCCCGTTTTTGTTCTTTCGTCGAAGCCTCGGAGCGAGAGGCTTCGATCTGGCCGGGAATGCCCGGAATCAATCAGGCTTCATCGACGACTGGATTGACCAGGGTACCGATGCCTTCGATGGACACTTCAACCACGTCACCTGCTTTCAGGTAGACCTTTGGGTCCATCCCGAAGCCGACGCCTGCCGGGGTGCCACTGACGATCACGTCACCTGCTTCCAGGGTCACCGCCTCACTCAAGGTGGAGATGATGGTGGCCACGTCGAAGAGCATGTCATCGGTGTTGGCCGACTGCACCACCTTGCCATTGACCTTGGTCTGCAGCAGCAGGCCCTTGCCGCCAGCCGGCAGTTCGTCCGCCGTCACCAAGTCAGGGCCGAAGGCACCGGTGTCGTCGAAGTTCTTGCCCACGGTCCATTGTGGCGACTTGAACTGGTACTCGCGCACCGAGCCTTCGTTGAACAGCGCGTAACCGGCAATGTGCTGCAACGCCTGCTCCTTGCTGATGTGCCGCCCGCCGCTCTTGAGCACCACCGCCATTTCGCCCTCGTAGTCCAGGGTGTCGGAAATGCGCGGGCGGATCAGCGGTTTGTTGTGGGCCGTGAGGCTGCTGTTGAAGCGCGGGAACAGGGTTGGGTAATCCGGCTGGGCGTAAGGCGATTCCTTGGTGTGGTCGGCGTAGTTCAAACCCACGCAGATGATCTTGCTCGGCCGGCTCATCAACGGCAGGTAATCCTGTTCGCCAATCTCGACCAGCGCACCCTGCGCCTGGGCACCGTAGGCCGTGAGGTCGACACCGCGTGCCAGCAGCGATTCCAGCGACTCGTCGCCAAGTACCCGGACACCTTCGGCAGTGCGAACGCCCAACACTGGGCGGCCTTGATGGGAGAAACGAACATAACGCATGGAGCACACCTCTTGTTTTGATTCGTAGGAGCCGTCAGGCAGAGCGGCATGCTTCAAAGCTAATCCCGATAAAATATGCAGTCAACTGAAAAATATATTTTCTCTGGATTATCGATAAATACCCCATCTGTGTATGATTTGCTTCATCAGCCCTCATCCGTGGTACCGCCCCATGAATCAAGCCGAACGCTGGGCTGCACTGCCCGTACCCTCGGAAAAACGCACCATGGCCTCGCAACTGGAGGCCCGCGTGCGTGAAGACATCATCAATGGCCGTCTGGCACCCGGCAGCCGCCTGCGCCTCAAAGAGCTGGCCGAGCATTACGATGCCGGGGTCATTCCGTTGCGCGAGGCGCTGTCACGGCTGGCCACCAGCGGCTTCGTCGCCTCTGAAGACCAGAAGGGTTTCAGTGTCGGCCGCATCTCGGCGGATGAACTGCTGGACATCACCAGAACGCGGCTGCTGATTGAATGCCAGGCCTTGGCCGAGTCCATTGGCCAGGGCGACCTGGAATGGGAGAGCCAGCTGATCGCCGCACATCACCGCCTCGATCGCCTGCCGGGCACCGAAGGCCCCGAGCGGCTGATGAAGCCTGAGTGGGAAAACGCCCACGAAGCCTTCCACCAGGCCCTGATCGCCAACTGTCGCTCCCCCTGGCTGCTGCGCCTGTCGCACCTGCTACGTGATCAGACGGCGCGCTACCGCATGCTGTCTGTCCATTATCAGGGTGACACCGAGCGTGATGTGCCCCACGAACATCGGGCGTTGCTCGAAGCCGCGCTGGCACGGGACGTCGACAAGGCATGCGCCTTGCTGGCCAGCCACTATGAGACCACTACGCGCAACGTGCTGGCTCACGAGGCACTCAAGCGCTGAGGCACTCGCTGAGCCCAGTACGTGGCATCAACACGCCCAGGGTCGCCCGCCCACGCCTGTTCCATGACCGGGGCAGCGTAGCGCTCGATACGCCGTTGCTTCCCCTTCAGGCGCATCACTCACGCCCTCCACCCAGCGCCTTGTACAGCGCGATCAGGTTCTGCCTACGCGCCAGATGGGTGCTTACCAGCTCTTGCTGCGAAGCGAAGAGGTTGCGCTGGGCATCCAGGCTGTTGAGGTAGGTGTCCACGCCTGTCTGGAATCGCTGCTCGGCCAGTGCATAGCTGCGGCTATTGGCTTGCACCAGCAGCGCCTGGGCCGTGGCCTGCTTGCCCAGTTCATCGCGCGCGACCAGGCCGTCGGACACCTCCTGGAATGCCACCTGGATGGCCTTCTGGTAGTTGGCGACCTCAATAGAGGTTTGTGCCTTGGCTACATCAAGATTGGCCTGGTTGCGGCCCCAGTCGAAGATCGGCACATTGATCGACGGCACGAAACTCCAGGCCCCCTGCCCGCCCGAAAACAGATCGCCCAGCTGCCTGCTGGCCGACCCCGCCGAAGCGGTCAGGCTGATGCTCGGGAAGAATGCAGCGCGGGCGGCGCCGATGTTTGCATTGGCGGCCTTGAGCGCGTGTTCGGCAGCGAGTATGTCCGGGCGCTGAGTCAGTGTCTGCGATGGCAGCCCTGCAGGCAGGGCCTGATCCAGCTCAAACGCCCCAGGCCCGACTTGGGCCATTCGCTCGAGGGCCAATGGCTTGCCCACCAGCAGCACCAGCGCATTGCGGTCCTGCTCCACCAGCCGCTGGTACTTGGCCTGGCTGGCCTGGGCCGAGCGCACGGTACTTTCTGCCTGGCTCAGGTCCAGCTCTGTGGCAACGTCCTCCTGGTAGCTGCTACGAGTGGTCAGGTAGCTTTCCTGCTGGCTCTCAAGGGTCTGCTTGCTCAGCGCCAGCAATTGCATGTCCGCCTGTAACTGGTAGTAGGCGTTTGCAACCTCCGCGACCAGTGCAATCTGGGCACTGCGCTGCGCCTCGATGGTCTGCAGGTAAAGCTCCAGAGCCTGCTCATCGAGGCTGCGCACACGGCCGAAGAAATCCAGCTCGTAGGCAGCGAAGCCGACGCCTGCGTCATACCGGTGGCCGGTGCCCGTGCGACCGTCGCTGGACACGTCCGCTGGCGTTCGCTGGCTGCTGCCGGACACGGTGGCATCGATCGACGGCAACAGGTCGGCACGCCGTATACGGTACTGCGCCCGGGCCTTCTCGATGTTGAGCAGCGACACGCGCAAGTCGCGGTTGTGCTCCAGCGCTTGCGCGATCAGCGCCTTGAGCTGCGGGTCTGCGAAGAACGTCCTCCACGGCAGTAGCGGCTGCGCACTGGCCTGCGTGTCTACCCAGTCATTGGCCACCGGCGCCGCTGGCCGGTGGTATTGCGGGATCAGCGAGCAACCGCTGACCAGGCTCACGGCCAGTGCCAGGGCGGTTTTCAGTTTGCCGTGTTTCATGCGCGTTCTCCTTGAGCCTCGGTATTGGCCTGCTGCGCCTTGCGGCTGAACAGGCGGGTGATGACCAGGAAGAACAACGGCACGAAGAACACCGCCAGGAAGGTTGCGGTGAGCATGCCACCGACCACACCGGTACCGATGGAGTGCTGGCTGCCCGACCCTGGCCCGCTGGAGATGGCCAGCGGCAGCACCCCGAGGACAAAGGCCAAGGACGTCATGATGATCGGCCGCAACCGCTGGCGTGCCGCCTCTGCGGCGGCCTGCATCAGAGGCATGCCCTGCTCGTGCAACGCCTTGGCGAACTCGACGATCAGGATGGCGTTCTTCGCCGACAGGCCCACCGTGGTCAGCAAGCCCACCTGGAAGAACACATCGTTGGCCAAGCCACGCCCGATGGTGGCCAACACCGCACCGATCACCCCCAGCGGCACCACCAGGATGACGGCCAGCGGCACCGACCAGCTCTCGTAGAGTGCGGCCAGGCACAGGAACACGATCAGCACCGAGATTGCATAAAGCGCTGGCGCCTGCGAGCCGGACAGGCGTTCTTCATAGGAAATACCGGTGTACTGCAAGCCGACCCCCTCGGGCAGCTTGGCGATGATCCGCGCCACCGCCTGCATCGCATCCCCCGAGCTGTAGCCCGGCCCAGGCTCACCCTGAATTTCCACCGCCGGCACACCATTGAAGCGCTCAAGCTTTGGCGAACCGTAGGTCCAGTAACCGTGGGCAAAGGAGGAGAACTTGACCATTTCTCCGTTGGCGTTGCGCACGTACCACTTGCTGAAATCTTCAGGCGAGATCCGCGAGCTGATTTCGCCCTGCACGTACACCTTCTTGACCCGCCCGCGATCGATGAAGTCGTTGATGTACGACGCCCCCCATGCGCTGCTCATGGTGTTGTTGATGTCGCTGATGCTCACCTGCAGCGCACGGGCCTTTTCTTTATCGATGACGATCTGATACTGCGGCTCATCGTTCATGCCATTGGGGCGAACGTTAGCCAGCACCGGGTCGGCTGCCGCGAGCTGCAGGAACTGGTCGCGTGCAGCGATCAACTTCTCGTGCCCCAGGCCCACACGGTCCTGCAGATAGAAATCGAAGCCCATGGCATTGCCCAGTTCCAGGATCGCTGGCGGCACGATGGCGATCACGGTGCCATCCTTGATCTGCGAGGCTCGCGCCTGCAGGCGCTGAGCCAGGGCGAAGATGGTGGTGTCATCGGCACCCGTGCGTTCTTCCCACGGCTTGAGCCCGATGAACAGCATCCCCGAACTCTGGCCCCGGCCGGCGAAGTTGAAGCCGTTCACCGTGTACGCAGAGTCGATCAGTCCGCCTTCTTCCTCAAGCAGGTAGTCACGGACCTCGTTGAGCACCACTTGCGTGCGTGCAGCGCTGGTGTTGGTCGGCATCTGGACCTGAACGAACATCGTGCCCTGGTCCTCACCAGGCAAAAATGCCGTCGGGATCTTGGGGAACAACCAGCCGAGTGCCACCACGATCAGGGCGTAAACGCCCAGGAACAACGCCTTGCGCTTGGCAATGCCCACCACACCGGCCTTGTAGCGATCGGCGCTGCGGTCGAAGGTGCGGTTGAACCAGCCGAAGAACCCCTTTTTCTCATGATGGTCATGGCCTATGGGCTTGAGCAGCGTCGCGCACAGCGCCGGGGTGAAGATCATGGCCACCACCACCGACAACGCCATGGCCGAAACGATGGTGATGGAGAACTGGCGGTAGATGATGCCGGTGGCTCCACCAAAGAACGCCATCGGCACGAACACCGCCGACAGCACCATGGCGATTCCTATCAGCGCGCCCTGGATCTGCCCCATCGATTTGCGGGTGGCCTCCTTGGGCGAAAGCTTGTCTTCCACCATCACCCGTTCGACGTTCTCCACCACCACGATGGCGTCATCCACCAACAGGCCGATAGCCAGCACCATGCCGAACATGGTCAGGATATTGATGGTGAAGCCGAACGCCGCCAGCACCCCGAAGGTGCCCAGCAGCACCACGGGCACGGCCAGCGTGGGGATCAGCGTCGCACGCAGGTTCTGCATGAACAGGTACATCACCAGAAACACCAGCACGATGCCTTCGAACAGGGTCTTCACCACTTCGTGGATCGAGGCACCGACCGCAGGCGAAGTGTCGTAGGGGTAGACCACTTTCAAGCCCGCAGGCAGGAAGGGTTCCAGCTCACCCACCGTGTCACGCACCCGTTGCACCGTGTCCAGCAAGTTGGCACCGGTGGCCAGGCGCAGCGCGATGGCAGCGGCAGGCTTGCCGTTGTAGGTACCGGAAATGGAAAAGTCCTCTGCCCCCAGCGCCACCGTGGCGACATCCTTCAGACGTACCTGAGAGCCGTCCGGATTGACCTTGAGCAGGATCTCGAGGAACTGGTCGGCACGGGTCATGCGCGTCATGCCCAACACCGTGGCGTTGAGTTGCACGCCTTTATGCGTCGGCAAACCACCAAGGGCACCCGAGGAGACCTGGACGTTCTCCGACTTCACCGCCTCGATGACATCCTGAGGCGTCAGTTGGTAACCGAGCAGTTTCTGCGGGTCCATCCAGATACGCATCGCGTACTGCGCCGCCAGCATCTGGAAGTCGCCCACGCCTTTGACCCGGGTGATCGGGTCCTTGAGGTTGGAGGCGATGTAGTTGCCGATGTCGAAATCATCCATCTTGCCGTCTTCGGAATACAGCCCGACGATCAGCATGTAGTTGATCTGGTACTTGGCGACCCGCAGCCCTTGGCGCTGCACTTCTTCGGGTAGCAATGGGGTCGCCAGTTGCAGCTTGTTCTGCACCTGCACCTGGGCGATGTCCGGGTCGGTGCCCTGGTCGAAGGTGACGATGATGGTCATGCTGCCATCACTGTTGCTCTCCGACGAGATATAGCGCAGGCCGTCGAGGTTGTTCAGCTGTTGCTCGATCACCTGTACCACCGTGTCTTGCACGGTCTGCGCCGAAGCGCCTGGATAGGTGACGGTGATGCTCACCGCCGGGGCGGCGATGTTGGGGTATTGATTGACCGGCAGCTTGAGGATGCTGAAACAGCCAGCGAGCATGATCACGATAGCGATCACCCAGGCGAAGATCGGCCGGTTGATGAAAAACGATGCCATTTGTATGTACCGGAAAGTGGCGGCGATGCCGGGGCAGTTCTAGTGCTGCGAGCTTGCGATGGTTTGCAGCGGTGCGACGTTGCTGGCGGCGACAGGCTCGAGCACGATGCCGGGGCGCACACGCTGTACGCCTTCGGTGACGACCCGCTCGCCGGCACTCAGGCCAGACTCCACGAGCCATTGGTTGCCGACCGTGCGTATGGTGCGAATGTGCCGAAGCTCGGCCTTGTCGCCCTCACCCACGACCCAGGCGGTAGCCTCACCTTTGAGATCACGGGTCACGCCTTGTTGCGGCACCAGGACCGCCTTGTGGCGCACCCCTTCGGCCAGCGCCCCATGGACGAACATCCCAGGCATCAGGATGCCGTCCGGGTTGGGAAACTGTGCACGTAACGTCACCGCGCCCGTGCTCGGGTCAACCGTCACCTCGGAGAACTTCAGCGCCCCGGGGTGGGCGTAGGGCGTACCGTCCTCAAGCGTCAGGTCTACCTTCACCTCGCCTGGTCCCACAACGGCCAGGTGCCCGGCGTCCAGCTCGCGGCGCAGCCGCAACAGGTCGGTGGAGGCCTGGGTGACGTCCACGTAGATTGGGTCCAGCTGGTTGATGGTGGCCAGTTCCTGACTCTGCTGGGCGCTGACCAGGGCCCCTTCGGTGAAGTTCGAGCGGCTGATGCGGCCGTCGATCGGCGACAGTACACGGGTGTACTCCAGGTTGATGCGCGCGGTCTTCAGTTCGGCCTCGGCCTGTTTCCAGTTGGCCTGGGCATCGTCGAGCTGCTGGCGGCTGATGGCCTTGGTCTCGAGCAGGCGCTGGTAGCGCTGGGCCAGGTTGCGGGCGGTATCGCGGCTTGCCTCGGCCTTGTCGAACGCCGCCTGATACAGCGCCGGTTCGATCTGATACAGCTGCTGCCCTTTGCGTACCACGGCGCCTTCGGTGAACAGGCGCTTCTGCACGATGCCGCTGACCTGCGGACGCACTTCTGCCACCCGGTAGGCCGAGGTTCGCCCAGGCAGGTCGCTGCTGAGCAACACATCCTGCTCCTGGAGCTCGACCACGCCTACTTCGGGGGCTGGGGTATCTATCGTCTGCTGCGCCTTTTCACAAGCGGACAGCACGAGTGTCATCGACAGCAACGCGCCGAGGTTCTGCATGATTCTGATGTTCATCGTTTCTCCTTGGGCATGGTACCGGGGCGGTCACTTGCCGAGAAACACCCTCGGGAAGCGAAACATAACCACCATGCAGTACCGTGTACCGCATTATGATACACATATGTTTTCGGAGAAAACCAGCTTCGAAATATCCAGCCGCTGTCGATGCGACGATGAACCTGTACACTCGAGCCGGCCGCCAAGGTGCAGCCGGCACGTCGGTTTTCGAGGAATGAAATGAGCGTTGAGAAAGACAAGGCAGCAGAAGAGCTGCGCAGTGGTGGCATTCAGGTCATTGCCCGAGCCAGCGCCATCATGCGTGCGCTGGGCGCGCAACCGCAGGGCTTGAGCCTGGCGGCCATCGCCCAGGCCGTCGGCCTGCCACGCTCTACCGTGCAACGCATCATCGCCGCGCTTGAAGTGGAAAAGCTGGTGGAGGCCCTGCCCGGTAGCGGCTATCGCCTGGGGCCGGCCTTGGGCGAGCTGATTCACCAGGCCCATGGCGACATCATTTCCATCGCCAGGCAGTCATTGGAAGACCTTGGCGAGACGCTTGGCGAGACCGTTGTGCTGTCGTGCATCCGCGGCCAGCAGACCCACGCGATCTTCCGGGTGATTGGTGAAAACGAGCTGCGGGTGGTGATCCCGCTGGGCCGCTCGATGCCCATGCACGCCACGGCGGACGGCAAAGTGTTGCTGTCGACCTTGACGGATGACAGCATCGTGCAGTGGCTGACACCCGCACCGCAAAAGCTCACCGCCAACACTCTGGCGCTGCCTGCGTTGCTTGAGCAGATCACGCAGATCCGCGGCACAGGCATCGCCCTGGACAACGAGGAGCATACCCCTGGCGTCAGCGCCATCAGCGTTCTGCTACCAACACTGATGGGGCCTCATGCGGTGTCGGTGGTCGCGCCTACCGCACGGTTCGTAACCCGCAAGGACGAATTCCGACAGGCCCTTGAAGCCGTGCGCGACGCCATTGGCCAATCGCGCGCCTAAGCCTGTGCGTGGCGTGCCACCTGCAAAAACGCACGCACTGCACCGTTCACCTCGTCATTGCGACTGACCAGCAGCAGGTCTGCTTGCTGCTCGATACCGTCGAGCCGGCGATAGGCCACACCCGGAATATTCACTTGCAACAGCGGTTCCGGCACCAGCGCCACACCCAGGCCTGCGGCCACCAGCGCCAGCAGGCTCAGGGTGCTGCCGGTGCGGTGCACCTTGGGCTCGCGCCCCAGTGCCTGGCGCAAGCCACGCAGCATGTTTTCGTCAGCGCCATGGGCGGCATAGACGATCAATGACGCATCGCCAAGCATGCCAACCTGCAAGGGGCTGACGTCGACAAGCGGATGGCTGTCGGGCATCGCCACCAGCAACGGCCAAGTCCCGATACGCTCGAAGCACAGCGACGCGTCAACGATCTGGCCGCCATGGCTGGGGGCGTAACCGACATCCAACTCCCCCGCCTGAATTGCTTCAACCTGCTGCTGCGGCGCCAATTCACGCAGCACCACTTCAGCCTGTGGATAGGCTGCATTGAACGCTCGCACGGCGACCTTCAGCCACCCGCTGAATACCGCATTGCCGGCAAAACCTATGCGCACTGTGCCCATCTCGCCGCGCATTGCCCGCTGTACCGTCTGCTGGGCATGCGCAGCCTGGGCCAGGGTGCGCTGCGCTTCTGCGTAAAACAGCGTGCCGGCCTCCGTCAACTCGACCCGGCGGCTGGTGCGCACGAACAGCGGGCCACCGAGTTCCTCCTCCAGTGCCCGTATCTGCATGCTCAACGCCGACTGCACGATGTGCAGGCGCTTGGCCGCACGGCCAAAATGCGCCTCTTCAGCCACGGCCAGGAAATAACGCAGGTGACGCAGCTCCATCTTCAACTCCGTTCATTTTTTGTGATCAATCATTCAGATCAATCTATTTGAGTTTACTTCAGAACGGGAAGAAGCTTGGGCTGATTGTCCATCCCAACGAGTACTGCACCATGAACAGCTACCTGCATGACCGACTACAGATTACCGACCTCATCACCGGCTGGATTCACCGGGACCTCGGCCAATGGGAGCAACTGGCCGCACTGTTCCACCCCGATGGCGTGATCGAAATCACCTGGTACGAAGGCCCGTTCACCGGGTTCATCGAGGGCTCGCGGCGCATGGGCGCCTCCGAGCTGCGCACCAAGCACCTGATCGGTACGCCCGTGGTCCAGATAAACGGCAACCGCGCCATCGTCGAGACCAATGCGGTGATCGTCGCCGAAAATGTACGCCTGGAGCTGGGCTGCAGCGTGCACAACCGCTTTTATGACCTCGCGGAAAAGCGTGACGGCCAGTGGAAGCTGCTCAAGCGCCAGAGCATATATGACATCGGCGCTTTCACCTTTCCCAGCGGGCCGGTGACCATCAATGCGCAGGTGCTGGCGCGCTATCCGCGCGAGTATGCGCCCTTGGCCTACCTGCTGGAGATAAGCGGTTTCCCGCTGAACCGCACGTTCGCCACTCGCGGTAGCGAACTGGAAAGCGCCATACGCGAGACCGCACAGGCCTGGCTCTCTGCCTGACATCCGCTTACAGCGCCGCACACAAGAACAACAAGAGGAGCGAAACCGATGTGCAAACAGGAATACGTCTTCCGCGGTCTGGGCGTCTCGCTGTCAGGACGCGGTCGCATGCCCGAAACCGAGAGCGTGGAGCCACTGCCTCTGATCGTGGCCATCCATGGTGGCACCTACAACTCCCGCTACTTCGACGTGCCGGGCCATTCGCTACTGGACCGGGCGCAGGCGCAAGGGCTGCCCATCTTTGCCATCGACCGCCCTGGCTACGGCATGAGCGCAACCTACGCCGAAAACGCCCCGAGCATCCTGGACAACGCAGAGATTCTCGACTCCGCCATTCAGGACCTGTGGCACAGCTACCCGCACAACGCCAGCGGTATCGTCCTGATCGGCCACTCCATCGGCGCGGCCATCAGCATCGCCATCGCTGCGCGCCAGCCTTCCTGGCCGCTGCTGGGCATCGCGATTTCTGGCGTCGGGCTCGACCCAGTGCCTGCGTCCAAGGACAAGTGGAACAGTGTGCCGGCACAACAGGCGTTGGTCAGCGTGCCGCCCCAGGCAATGGATGGCTTTTTCTTCGGGCCGCCGGCCACCTACGACCACGCCATCATGCCCCAGGCCAGCCATGCCGCGTGCGCCCCTGCCCCGCGCAGCGAGCTGGTGGACATCGGCATGCAGTGGCCCAGGCAGGTCGGCCATCTCGCAGCACAGGTGAAGGTGCCCGTGCACTATCGGCAACCGGAGTTCGAGCAGTTGTGGCCTGTCGATGAAGCCACTGTGCAGCGTTTTGCCCAAGCCTTTGTCAATTGCCCGGCCATGGACGCCGCACTGTTCCGGGACGCCGGCCATTGCATCGACTTTCACCGCATGGGCGAAGCGTTCCAGTTCCAGCAACTGGCCTTTGCCAAGCGCTGCGCCGCCAGCGCGTAAATCGAGCGAGCAACCTGGCCCTGGCAGTGCGAACTGCCAGGGCTTTTTCTGTTGCGTTCAGAAGTACAGCAACGCTTCCACCATCGCAGTCAGCTGCGTGCGGTCTCGGCCATTGCCGAATGGGCGGTCGTGTTCGCGCGCATCGAACCAGTCATAGCGCAGCTCCGGGCGTAACGAGAGGTGCTTGCTGACCTCATAGCGAAAACCCGTGGTAATCGCATTGAAGTCCCCGCGCGCGGTGGTCGTAGGGAACAGCGTGAAGCCGTCCGGGTCGCTGAAGTGCTCGCCGCGCACCGAGAAGGTCAAGTCCGGCCGCACCTGATAGGTAAGCACCGCATTGGCACCCCACCAATGCGCACCGTCGAAGCCTGGCCCGGTGACGATGTCGACGGTGCTCGGTTTGCCATCGCCATCCTGACGGCCGTAAACCAGCTCCGCGCCCATCGACCAGCGCTCATCGAAACGGTGCCAGCCGTTCAACGAATGCTGTTGCCTGAGCTGGCCGTCCGGGGAGATAAGCCGTGAGGTTGGCGCTTGCACGTCCTTGAAGCTGTGGTTCTCCTGGTTGCCGACCATGAACTCATAGTCGACCCAGGTCTGCATGTCCGCCGTGCGCCAGCGCAGTGCGCCGAACAGTGCTTTGTCGTCATTGTTGTCACGCAGGTTGCTCCAGCCTTGGGCCACGCCCAATTCCACTCCCAACAGCCCATGCGGGCTGTCGACCAGACGGCTGCCGATCATGACGCCGCTGACGGTCACCAGGTTGCTGACGAAGGCGTAGGTCCGGCTGGCGAAGGGGTTGCGGGCCAGGCGAATGTTTGGCGGGATCTCGTAGCCAAAAGCGGGGCCGAAGATACCCGCCATCAACGTGAACCCGGGCCCGTACGGCAGATAGGCGGTGGCGGCGAGGTTGGGCGTGGAAACGAAGTTCTGCCTGTCCCGCCGGGCTTTTTCAGTGTCATCGTCACCGGGCGAATTGACACCCCAGTGCATGTCCCAGCCAAAGGCCCTGGAGAACTGCGCATTGCGCCCGTACAAGGTCTCGAAGGTGAAACCGAAATCCGCCGTGTCCGGTGCAGGGCCGGGCAAGGGGGTGATGCGCGGGATGAAGTTGGCCTTGAGCGGCTTGTCGACAAACAGATGCAGGCTGCCCAGCTCGAAGCCTTCGTCGGAAAACCCACTGATGGGCAGGTTGCTCAGCCCGTCGCGGCGCTCATCATGGGTTGAGCGGTTGTTGCGCGAGTAGCCGATGTCGAGCAGGAAGGAGGTGCTGATACCGTAGTCGCGTTGCAGGCTATCGCCAAACAGGCTGCGGAACAAGGCGCCTTCGGCGGGCTCCTCGGCCGGCTCGGCATGGCAATCGATAATCGCAAAGGCGGCCAGTACCGCACCCAGCGCTTTCACCCGGATGTTGTTCATGGATAGGGACTCTTGTTGTTGTTTTGTGTCGTTATCGTGGGGCCCGGCGTCCCTGCCGGCGCAGGCCGGGACCGGCCTGCGTAGCTGCGTAGCTCAGAAGTTGCGTGGGTCAGGTGTTGGTGGCCTGGAAGGCACACTGGCGCCAGATGCCCTCGCTGCGAATCCATACTTGGGTGGCGTAGGCTTTCATCAGCCGCTGCTCACCGCTCTCGCGCAGGACAATGGCCTGCTCCAGTCGGCCACTGGCGATGGCCGTATCACCCTGCACACGCACACGCATGTCGGCGCGCTCGACGCTGAGAAAGTCGATATGCCCGGCGACCATTTCCAGGTACTGCGCCTTGTCGTCCACCTTGCCGGTGGCGTGGACGTGTACCAGACGGTCATCCATCAACGCCGCCAAGGCCTGTACGTCGCGCTGTACCAGCGCCCGGCAGCGCTCGCTTTCCAGGAGCAGGATGTGCTGCTCGATCATTTCAGGCTGCATGGCCATCACTCCGCGGTTGCTCTGTACGGACGACATTCTCGATGCTCCCCAGGCCGTCGATCTCAACCCGTACCCGATCACCTTCGCGCAGCCAGCGCGGCGGTTTGAAACCGATACCGACCCCGCCCGGCGTGCCGGTGTAGATCACGTCACCCGGCTCGAGGGTCATCACTTTGGAAAGGTGCTCGACCTGCTGGTAACAGTCGAAGATCAACTCACGGGTGTTGGAGCCCTGGCGCTGTTCACCGTTGACAAAGCAGCGGATTCCAAGCTCATGGGGGTTGCCCACCTCGTCCGGGGTGACCAGCCAGGGGCCGAAGGGCGCGTGCCCGTCGAAGGCTTTGCCCAGCACGAATTGCGAAGTGCGCAGTTGCCAGTCGCGCACGCTCACGTCGTTACCCACGCAGTAACCGAAGATCACCTCGGGGGCCTGTTCGCGGCTGACGTGGCGGCAGCGTTTGCCGATCACGAAAACCATCTCCGCCTCGTAGTCCAACTGCTCCGACACCTGCGGCAGGTCGATGGCGGCGTAGGGGCCGTTGGCCGACGTGTTCATCTTGGCGAACCACAGCTGGTCAGCCGGTGTGGCCATGCCGGACTCGGCGACATGGTCGGCATAGTTCAAGCCGATCCCGAGGATTTTCCCCGGGCGCGGCACTGGCGCCATGAGGGTCACTTCCTCGAGGGTGAAATCAGCAGGCTGCAGCTGCACCAGGCGGCGAAGCGGCTCCTGCCAGAGGTTCCATTCAGCGATCAGCCCAGCCATCTCGCGCGGCGCGGCGGACAGGTGATCGGCGATGCGGATCACGCCCCCCTCCACGACGATACCGATGCCCTGCAGGCCGCCAGGGGTCTTGAAGGTGCACAGTTTCATAGGCCTCTCCTCATCCAAGCAAAGTGCGGGTACCGGTGCCGGCGGTCCCCAGGCGGCACAGCTCGGTTTCGCTGGCACCTGCGAGCCATAGATCGACCATGGCGTCGGGGTCGAACTCCAGGCCGATGGGGTCGTTGGCGAAGGTTTCGCTGTGGAAGAACGCCGCCGCGTCGGCGGCTTCGCTGAAATTGTCCACCTGCAGCTCGATGTCATTGCCTTCCGGGTCGCGGAAATACAACGAGGTGGTCGGGCCGTGGTTGATGCACCAGTACGGGCGGATGCCCTCCTCCTTCAGGCGCAGGTAGGTGCGCAGCAGGTCGTCGATGTGCGCGTAGCTGTAGGCGATGTGGTGTACGCCGGTGACCTCGTCGGCCTTCGGTGGCAGGTGCGGCATGTTGAAGAAGGCCAGCCGGTGATGTTCGTCGTCATAAGTGATGAAGGTGAGGATCTCGTCTTCGAACACCAGTTCGGCCTGGAACAGCTTGCGGTACCAGTCGACCATGGCCTTGCGGTCGGCGCAGCGGAACACCAGGTGCGCCATTTTCATCGGCACCACGCGCTCGCCTTCGGCGATCACTGCGGTGCGGGCTTGGGAAACGCTCATTTTGGTTCTCCTTCTTGTTGTTGTCAGACCACCACCCGGCGAAAGTCGCCGAGCAGTGTCGCCAGGTAGGCCAGGAAGCGCCCGGCCTCGGCACCGTCCACCGCACGGTGGTCCCAGGACAGCGACAGCGGCAGTTGCAGGCGCGGCTGGAAGGCGTTGCCGTCCCAACGGGGTTGCAGGTCGGCGCGGCCGACGCCAAGGATCGCCACCTCGGGGGCATTGATGATCGGGGTGAAGTGGCCACCGCCAATGCCGCCCAAGGACGAGATGGAGAAGCAGCCACCTTGCATCTGCGCAGGCGACAGCTTGCCGGCACGTGCCAGTTGCGACAGCTCGGCCATTTCCGCCGCCAGCGCGGCGATGCCCTTGCGGTCGGCATCGCGGATCACCGGCACCACCAGGCCATTGGGCGTGTCGGCGGCAAAACCGATGTGGTAGTAGTGTTTTTGCACCACCTCGTCGCCTTCCAGGCTCACGTTGAACTGCGGGAAGCGCTGCAACGCCGCCACGCAGGCCTTGATCAGGAACGCCAGCAAGGTGACCTTGGCCTGGCTGTCGCGCGCTTCCTGGTTGAGCCGCACGCGCAGGGCCTCCAGCTCGGTGACATCGGCCTGGCTATGGTTGGTGACGTGGGGAATCCGCACCCAGTTGCGGTGCAGGTTGGCCGCTGAGAGGCGCTTGATGCGCGACAGCGCGCGGCGTTCGACCGGGCCGAACTGGCTGAAGTCCACTTCCGGCCACGGCAGCAGGCCCAACCCGTCGCCAACGCTGGCAGTCGGCCGTTCGCGCTGTGCCTTGACGAAGGCCAGCACGTCCTCGCGCAGTAGCCGGCCGTTGGGGCCGGTGGCCGTTACCTGATCGAGTTCGACAGCCAGTTCACGTGCCAGCTTGCGCACGGCCGGGCCGGCCAGCGCCAGTTGTGGCTTGCGTACGTTTTCAGCGGAAGGTGCCGGCGCGGTGGCAGGCTTGGCGGCTACCGGCTCAGGGCTTACCATCGGCGCGGCCTCAATGGGCGCTGCCTGTTCTCCAGCCGGCTCGATATCGGCGATTACACTGCCGCGCGAGACCTTGTCACCTGGCTTTATCAGTACCTGGCGAATGATGCACTGCAAGGTGCTGGGCACATCCATCACCGCCTTGTCGGACTCGAGCACGATCAGCGGCTGCTCCACGGCGACCACGTCACCGGCCTTGATCAACACCTCCACAACAGGCAGGTCCTTGAAGTCGCCGATATCCGGAACCATCAGTTGTTGCATGGCATTCACTCCTCAACGGTTCCAAGGGGCGGCACTGCGGCCATCGATGGCATAACGCGCACGGGCTTGGGCATGCTTGTCACGGTCGACGCCGGCCAGCGCCGCCAACGCGATGTGCTGGCGGTCCATTTCGAAGAAGCGGCGTAATGCCGGGCGGGTGTCGCTGCGGCCGAAGCCGTCGGTGCCCAGCGCGGTATAGGGCGCCTGCAGGTAGGGGGCGATCAGTTGCGCATAGCCGCGCACATAGTCGCTGGCCGCGACCACCGGGGTGCTGCCGGGCAGGCAGGCCTGCAGGTGGCTGGTACCCTTGGCCTCAGTGCCGAACATTTGCTGGCGCTCGACCTCGCGGGCCTCGCGGGCCAGCTCCGAGAAACTGGTGACGCTCCAGATCTCGCTGGCCACGCCCCACTCCTCGGCCAGCAACTCGGCGGCCGCGATCACTTCGCGCAAGATGGCCCCGGAGCCCAGCAGGCGCACGGCGGGCAGGCCTTCGCCGCGCGTGCCGAACAAACGCATACCCTTGATCACGTCGGCGTGCTGGGTAACGTCCAGTGGCGCCTGCACGTAGTTCTCGTTGGTCACGGTCAGGTAGTAGAACTCGTCATGCTGCGCTTCGAGCATGCGCCGGCTGCCGTGGTCGATGATCACTGCCACTTCGGCGGCGAACGCCGGGTCGTAGGCGCGGCAGTTCGGCACGGTGGCGGCGACCAGCTGGCTGCTGCCGTCCTGGTGCTGCAAACCTTCACCGGCCAGGGTGGTGCGCCCAGCGGTGGCACCGATCAGGAAGCCACGGGCACGCTGGTCGGCGGCGGCCCAGATCAGGTCGCCGATACGCTGGAAGCCGAACATCGAGTAGTAGATGTAGAACGGCAACATGGGCAGGCCGTTGACGCTGTACGAGGTTGCCGCTGCCACCCAGGACGAGATCGCACCGGCTTCGGTGATACCTTCCTCCAGCAACTGCCCGTCCTGGGACTCTTTGTAATAGAGCATCGCCCCAGCGTCCTCCGGCTCGTACAGCTGCCCTACCGGCGAGTAGATGCCGACCTGGCGGAACAGGTTGGCCATGCCGAAGGTGCGTGCTTCATCGGCGACGATGGGCACGATGCGCGGGCCCAGCTGTTTGTCCTTCAGCAGGTTGGTGAACAGCCTGACGACGGCCGTGGTCGTCGATGCTTCACGGTCATCAGGCTCAAGCGCGAACTGCGCGTAACTGGCCAGCGCCGGCACCTGCAGAACTTCGGCAGTGCTGCTGCGGCGCGGCATGTAGCCGCCCAGTTCAGCCCGGCGAGCATGCAGGTAGCGCATTTCGGCACTGTCTTCTGCGGGTTTGTAGAAGCGCATTTCCTCCAGCGCCTGGTCATCCATCGGCAGTGCGAAGCGATCGCGAAATGCCTTGAGTGCCTCGACGTCGAGCTTTTTCTGCATGTGCGACGTGTTACGCGATTCGCCGGCCTGGCCCATGCCATAGCCTTTCTTGGTCTTGGCCAGGATCACCGTTGGCCTGCCCTTGTGTGCTTTGGCAGCAGCGAAGGCGGCATGCAACTTTTTGAAGTCATGGCCACCGCGGCGCAGGCCGTCGATCTCGGCCGGGCTCATGTGCGCAACCAGTGCTTGCAGTTCCGGGTCGATGTCGAAGAAATGCGCGCGGTTGTAGGCGCCGTCGTTGGCACCCAGGGTCTGGTACTGGCCGTCGACGGTATGGGCGAAACGGCGCAGCAGTACATGGTTGTGATCCCGGGCGAACAGCGCATCCCAGTCCGAGCCCCAGACCACCTTGATCACGTTCCAGCCGGCGCCGCTGAACAACGACTCCAGCTCCTGGATGATCTGCCCGTTGCCCCGCACCGGCCCGTCCAGGCGCTGCAGGTTGCAGTTGATCACGAAGGTCAGGTTATCGAGTTTTTCGCGGGCGGCCAGGGACAGCGCCGCGATCGACTCCGGCTCGTCCATCTCGCCGTCGCCAAACACGCCCCGGACGTGGCGCTGTGCGGTATCGGCCAGGTTGCGATGCTGCAGGTAGCGCAGGAAGCGCGCCTGGTAGATCGAGCTGATCGGGCCGATGCCCATGGAGCCGGTGGGGAATTGCCAGAAGTCCGGCATCAGCCAGGGGTGTGGATAGGAGCACAAGCCACCGCCATCGACTTCCTGGCGGTAGCGCTGCAGTTGCTCTGCGCTCATGCGTCCTTCAAGGAACGCCCGGGCGTACACCCCGGGCGCCGAATGGGGCTGGAAATACACCAGGTCGCCCTTGCCCTGCTCGTTGTCGGCGCGGAAAAAATGGTTGAAACCGACCTCGAAGATCTCGGCCGCCGAAGCGTAGCTGGCAATATGCCCGCCCAGTTCGCCATAGGCCTTGTTGGCCCGTGCCACCATGGCCAGAGCGTTCCAGCGGATGATCGAGGTGATGCGTTCTTCCATGGCCAGGTCGCCGGGAAAGACCGGCTGGTCATCCAGGGCGATGCTGTTCTGGTACAGCGAGTAAGGGTGGGCGGACGGGTGTACGCCCAGGTGGCTGGCGTGCTCGGCCAAGCGCTGCAGAAGGAAGTCCACGCGCTCGCCGCCGGCGCTACGCGCCACGGCCTCCAAGGCGTCGAGCCATTCATGGGTTTCCTGGCGGTCGCTGTCGTGCTCGGTGCGATCGCGCGGTACATCGGTGATCTTGGCAGTCATGGCATAAGGCTCAATCAGGTTTTACAGGCGCAAGCCGCCCATGGCTGCCCGGTAACGGGCAGGCCCAGGTGCGCTTGCGCGCGATCAGGTTCTTGGCTGGCTTACCAACCGTCGCGGCAACCGCTCCACTCAACACCCGGCGCGCGGGCGTGCACCTGGTGATAACGGCCGCTGTAGAACAGCAGCGGCTTGCGTTGCTCACCGATGCGCAGGTGTTCCACTTCGCCGATGTACAGCAGGTGGTCGCCGGCCGGGTGCACGTCCACCGTGCGTGCCACCAGTTGCACCAGGCTGCCGTCGAGCAAGGGCGTCTGCTCGTGGAAGCAGTAAGGCAGCGCCAGGCCTTCCTCTGGCCGCCCACCGAAGTGGGCGCTCAGCGGGCGCTGGGTCTCGGCCAGGAAGTTGACGCCGTAGCACACCCCTTCCTTCACCCACTGGTTGAAGCGCGAGGCATTGCGCACCGAGATGAGGATCAGCGGTGGCTCCAGCGATACCGACATGAAGGCATTGGCGGTCATCCCTGCTGGCTCGCCGTCGGCCACGAAGGTGACCACCGTGACGCCGGTGGCGAACTGGCCCATTACCGTGCGCAGAAGTTTGGGGTCCATGGGGTTGCCCTCTTGTCAGATCAGTGCGGTGACCGTGTTTTCGACGCCCAGCAGTGCCTTGCCGTACAACTCCAGACCAATCGCTGGCAGCGCCACGGCATGCCGCGCAGCCGTGTTGGAGTCGCGCCACCAGCGCTGCATCGGGCTGCTCTCGGCAAAGCTGCCAGCGCCATGGGCGGACAAGAGGATGTTGATGGCATCAAGGATGTGCGTATTGACCAGGCCGACGTCGGCACGGATCCGCGCACGGGTCACGTTGTCCAGTTTGATGCCCTGGCGGGCCGCCTCATCCAGTTCGTCGGCAGCACGCATGGCGCGCAAGTGGGCGCTGTCGATCTTCAGCGCAGCTTCCGCGACCTGGGTCTGGAACACCACCGAGTCGGTCTGCTTTTCGAACGAGGTGTAGGCCACGGCGCGGCGCGGGGCATTGGCGATCACGTATTTCAGCGCAGCGCGCCCCAGGCCAAGCTGCGGGCCATTGAGAATCAGCGCGGCAAACGGCACGAACAGCGGCCGATAGCTGGCTTCGTCCTTGAACGGGGTGGCGTATTCACCCTCGATGGCCGCGCCCATGTTCAGCAGGCGGTGGTCGGGGACGAACACCTCCTCGGCGACGATGCAGTTGCTGCCGGACGCACGCATGCCGGCGGTGAACCAGGTGTCTTCGATGCGGTACTGCGCCTTGGGGATCAGCGCCAGGTACTGCGCCACCAGGGCGCCGTTGGCGTCACGTTCCTCGGCGCCGATCGCTGCCCAGTCGGCATGCAGGCTGCCGGACGAGGAATACCATTTGCCGGAAATCACCAAGCCACCTTCGACTCTTCGGGTGGTTGGCGAGGTATTGAACACACCGGCTACACGGGCATCGGGGTTGCTGCCGAAGACTTCTTGCTGCGCACGCTCATCGAACAGGCCGGTGAACCAGGCGCAGACATTGCTGAGCGCCACCACCCACGCCGTGCCACCGCATGCCTCTGCCAGTGCAGCCGATACCTCCAGGTGCGAGCGTAATGTGCCTTCATGGCCACCAAACCGCTTGGGCACCATCAGACGGAACAGGCCGGCGTCACGGATGGCCTGGATGTTTTCCTCGGCGGCTCGGCGGTTCGTCTCGGATTCGGCGGCATTTTTGCTTAGCAGGGGTTGCAGCGCGGCGGCGCGCTCGACCAGTGCCTGCAGAGAAAGTCCGTGGTCGGCCAGCGGCAACACGTCTGCATCAAACGCTTTCATGGCTTCTGTCATGGTTTCCACCTTTGACAATGACTAAAGTGTCATTTATTTATTTTGGGCGAACGAATCCTCGCGCCGTCTTCAGCGACGCGCTCGGACCGTGGTTCGGGGGATGCCTGAGAATGCGGTTAAATTAGAGATGCAGAAGCTTACGGCGCGGCGGTGGCGGCAGCGGGCGGGATACGCGGGGGGTCAAGGCTTGAACGAGCATTTTTCGTCTCCTGTTGTTTTTATGACGAAACTGCCAGCGTGACTCAGCATTAGATGGAACATACTTGTCATTCCGACATTGCTAGAATGTAGGACAAGGCACAGGCTTCTTCAATAGCTTTTATCAAATAAATTTATTTACACGATGAAATGCATAGTTTTTAACAATGACATTTTGTCACTCGACGAGATGACCCATGCCCAGCCATGACTCGCTCGCCCCTGCCGGGCGAACCAGCAGCGACCACCGCCCACGTATGGCGGAAAAGAAACGCCTGATGATGCGTACGCGCTTGCTCGACTCGGCCATGCGCGTCTTTGCCGAAGCCGCCGGTGCCACACCAGTGATCGACGACGTAATCCGCGAGGCCAAGGTGTCCCGTGGCACGTTCTACCGTTACTTCGACTCGCTGGACCAGGTGCTGATCGCGCTAGGCCAGGAACTGAGCAACCAGATGACCACTGACATCCTGCCGCTCTACGACATTCTCGAAGAACCGTGGAAGCGCGTTTCGGTGGGCTTTCGGGTATTCCTGGTGCGTGCCCTGCTGGATCGCAAGTGGGCCGGCTTCGTGACCCGTGTGGATGTATGGCCGCACCATGCACTGGTGGCCGAGTACATGGGCCGGGACCTGGAAAGCGGCCGCGCCGCCGGGCAGTTGGCCTTCGCACGGCTGGACGCCGCCACCGACTTCTTGATGGGCGCATCCGCGCATGCCATCCAGGCCATCCTGCAAGGCGTGGAAAACGTCAATGACTACATGGATGCCTGTGTGCACATGGCGTTGATCAGCCTGGGCGTCGACCCTGCGACCTGCCAGCGTGGCGTGGATTTTTCGCTGACCTACCTGCAGGACTGGGGATCCGGGGCGCTGGAATTGCCGCGACCGGTGTGGGCGTTGAACCTCAACTCCCGTGAGGGCCGGGAATTTCTGGCCTATCGTCGCCCAGCGGGCTGACACGCCGCTGGGCAGGCACGATCAGGCGGGCTGATTACCGTACGTATCGAGGTCGATGCTGATGATCCGCTCGGCCTCCTGGTGGTTTACACCCAGGCCGCTGAGCACGAAATGCACCATGCTTTCCACCGCCGAGGCCGGGCGAGCGCCCTCCAGCACCTTGCGCAGCAGGTAGAGCATGCCGCCGATGATGCAATCGACCGTGGAAACGATGTCGACCACCTGAAAAGCGCCTTCATCGTTACCGACCTGGATATCCCGGGCCAACGGATTGCCCATGGTCTCGATCATGTCGTTGATGCTGTACACCGAATGCACCAGGAACCAGCCCCAGACCGGGTCGGTGAGGCCGCGGTGAACAGTGCGACGGATATTGACACCTACCCGTTCGGCGATGCCCGCAGCCGGGATGGTAGCGGCATCCAGCGCCTCGATCATGTGCAATGCATCATCGATGAACACCGCACGCGCCACTTCTTCCTTGCTCGAGAAGTAGTTGTAGAACGAACCGAACGACAGCTCGGCCTCTTCGGTGATGTCGTTGATGGCAGTAGCTTCGATGCCCTTGCGCCCCATCACCGTGCGCGCAGCACGCAACAGCTTGCTGCGGGTACGCTGGCGCGCCTTTTCATTGACCCTTGGCTTGCGTGGCTCGGCTGCCTTGGGGCTTTTGTCTTCATTCATGGTGGCGATCGGCTGGCGCTGTTGAGTGGTGCGGACATGATACTCGACTCGCCTGTGCGCGCCAGCCAACCGTCCCTTCAGTAACGCACGCCAAGCCCCAGCAGCACCGAGGAATAATGCGCGCCGATGTTGGTACCGGTGCTCGGGCCCTTACCGCGCAGCGTCTCGGGGAACTCGAACTCGTAGCCCAACGACAAATCAGTCGTCGGCGACAGGTGATAGGTAAAGCCCGCCGATACCGAGTCGTTCAGAATGCCCGGTGAGAAATAGTTGGCATTGGTGTGTTGCGCATCCACCGCCGCCGTGGCGTGCTTGAAGCCGGCACGCAACGTCCACGCCTGGCTCGCATTCCACGACATCCCGACCCGCCAGACGTCCTGGCTGTTCATGCCCGCGCCATCGGGGTTGCTGAAGAAGCCGACCTCATCCCATTCGATGCGCAGGTAATCCGCCGCCACGGTCAGCTTGGGCGTCAGGTGCACGGCAATGCCGACTCCGTACTGCTCCGGCAAATCCAGGTGACCACCGGAGATCGCCAGCAGGTCATCCTTGTAGCCATCGGCATCACTGAAGCGCATCTTCGGCGAGTACGCCGCGCCCAGGCTGAAGCGCGAATCGACCTTCCATAACGCCCCTACCCGCCAGCCCAGACCGGTGCTGGTGGCTATGCCATGGGTCGGTGACACGCCAAGGCTGCCGTCCGCCTGCGGCACCACCAGGCCACGGGCCTGCACCTGCTGCACACCGACCAGGGCCGACAGCCCCAGCGACAAGCCCGGGGTGACCTTGTAGGCCAGCGTGGGTGCGAAGTTCACGTAGGCGATCTTGGTCTTCACCGCCGGGAACCCCATGCCAGGCACCGCAGCGTGGCTGTAGTCGGAGCCCGAGCCAATCGAGTAGACCGACAGGCCCAGCGCGGTACGGTCATCAAGTTGATAACTGATACCGCCACTGGGAATCGGTGCCCGCACCTTGAAATCATCTCGGTTGTTCTCGTTACCGAAACTTGAGCGGAAACTGCCGAAGAACAGCTGCAGGCCGCCGTCGATGCGATTGCCCAGTTCGCTCATGCCGGCGGGGTTGTCACTGGCAATGGCCGCAGACTGTGGGAAGGCCAGCGAGGCGCCGCCCATCTGCGCCGATTCGATGCTACTGGAAGTGGGAATATTGAAGTTCATGGCCTGGGCCAACGGGCACGCGAAGAAAAACAGCACGCCACAGGCCTGCATCGCTTTAATGTTCATGGTTACGCCTGCACAGTTTATTTATTGTTTTTGGAACTGATGACTCGAAGCGTTTGCAGCAAATCCCGGCCAGCCGCACCCGCCGCCGCAACAGCGGGCGCTGCCGGATTACACACTTGCGAAGATGAAACGATGATCAGAACGCGACGTTATCGCGCCCTTTCAACTGCATGAGCACGCGCGCTTCAGCAGGCGTTGCCACGGCAAAACCCAGCGACTCGATCAGCGCCTTGATCGCCCGCACCTGTTCGGCATTGCTCTGCGCCAGGCGGCCCTTGCCCAGCCACAGGTTGTCCTCCAGCCCCACGCGCACGTGGCCGCCCAGCAACAGCGACTGCATGGCTATGCGCGGTTGCATCGCCCCCACGCCCAGCACCGACCAGTGATAGCGTTCGCCAAACAGGCGGTCAGCAGTGCGCTTCATGTGCGCCACATCTTCCGGGTGGGTGCCGATGCCACCGCGAATGCCGAACACCGACTGGATGAACAGCGGGTCCTGCAATAACAGGCGATCGCGGAAGTGGGCAGCGGTATAGAGATGGCCAATGTCGTAACACTCGATCTCGAAGCGCGTGTTGTTTTCGCCGCAGGCCGCCAGGATCTGCGCGATGTCCTTGAAGGTGTTGCGGAAGATCCGCTCTTCACTGGCCTGCAGATAAGGCCGTTCCCAATCATGCTGAAATTCGCTATAGCGTTGCAGGAGTTCGTACATGCCGAAGTTCATCGAGCCCATGTTCAGCGAGGCGATCTCCGGGCTGAACTGCAAGGCTGGCGCGATGCGCTCCTCCACCGACATGGTCGGTGCCCCTCCGGTGGTGAGGTTGACCACCACATCGGATTCGCGCTTGATCTGCGGCAGGAACTGCTCGAACAGGCGTGGGTCCTGGCTCGGCATTCCGCTTTGCGGATCGCGGGCATGCAAGTGCACCACCGCAGCCCCCGCCTCGGCCGCCTCGATGGCGGAGCGGGCAATCTGTTCAGGTGTGATGGGTAGATGGGGCGACATCGAGGGCGTGTGGATCGAGCCGGTGATGGCGCAAGTGATGATCACTTTCGAAGCGTTTGCAGCCATGGCAATTTCCTTCCGTATGGCGGCCTTGTCAGGCAAAGCCGCCGGGCCTGGTTAGCGTGGTTCGTCGACGATGGTGTTTTCGATGTGGCCCAGGCCCGAGATCTCGACCCGCACCACATCACCGGCCTTGAGGAACACCGGCGGTTGCATGCCGATGCCGACGCCTGCCGGCGTGCCGGTGATGAGGATGTCGCCAGGCTCCAGGGTCATCACCTCGCTGAGGTAGGCGATCTGTTGCGCGATGCTGTAGGTCATCAGCGCGGTGGAAGACTGCTGGCGCTGCTCGCCATTCACGCTCAGGCTGACAGTCAGCTGCTGCGGGTCGGCAATTTCGTCTGCCGTAGTAATCCATGGCCCGATCGGCCCGTGGGTATCGAACGACTTGCCAAGGGTCCAGGTCGGGCTCTTGGCCTGCCAGTCCCGGGCGCTGACGTCATTGGCCACGAAGTAGCCGGCCACATGCTGCAGCGCGTCGCACGCGTCGATGCGTCGGCCGCCCTTGCCGATCACCACGCCCAGCTCTGCTTCGTAGTCCAGGCGTTCACAGACGGCAGGATGATGGACGTCATCGTAAGGGCCGTTGATGCAGGTGATCTGCTTGCTGAACCACACCTGCGACGCCGGGATGGGCACGTTGAGGCGCCGTGCTTCGGCTTCGTGATCCTTGTAGTTCATGCCCAGCGCCATGAACTTGCCGGGGCGCAGAATGGGCGCTTGCAGCCGTACCTGCTCCAGCGCCACGCTGTTTTCAGCGGTGGCCTGCAGGGTGCGGGCGTCCGCGAGGACATCGGCGCGGGCCAGCAAGGCCGCGACGTCCACCGGTGCCGACGCCGGCAGCAGGTGGTCGAGGTTGATCACACGGTTGTCCTGGACCAGGCCAACGGACGTCTTGCCGTCATGGGTATAGCGAGCCAGTTTCATAGGTGTTCCTTTTGTATGGGGAGAAGGTGCGTGATCAACCGAGAAAGTCCGGCGACAAGGGTGGCGCCCACTGCGCCAGGGCATCGGGGCTGAGCGGTTCATGGCCCACCGCCGTGCTGTCGTTGACCAGGTCGCCATCGGTCCAGTGCTCGACCTTGTTGCCGAACGGGTCGAGCCAATAGTCGAAGACCTGGCTACCCTGCACGTGCCGACCGATGCCCCAGGAATGGCGGCGGCCCTGCTGTTGGAGAAAATGGCTGCCACTGGCCAGGTCGTCCCAGTCCAGCACCTCGAATGCACAGTGATCGAAGCCGGCTTGCTCCGCCCCCAGATTGAGCAGGGCCACGGTGTGGTGGTCGGTGTAGGTTTCGCCCAGGCCGCAGTGCATGAATGCCGCCACGGTGTTGTCCTGGTGGCCAGCGAAGTAGCTGTCGGAAACCCGCAGCCCCAGCACGTCGTGGTAGAACGCGAACATGGCCGGATAATCGACGGTCTTGAGCACCACATGGCCCAGGCGCATCACCCGCGAAGGTTGCAGCGCGACCCGGTTGGTGGTGCCCCGACGCTGACGCCGCTCGGCCGTGTTGAGGGTCAGGGCCGGCCTTACCGGCTCGGCCTCGACACAATCGCCGTCATACAGCAGGTCGACGCGGAGCCCGTCCGGGTCGTGCAGGGTGACCACCCAGCCCGCACCCAGCTCATCGTTGGCCAGCACCTGGATGCCAAACCGTGCAGCAATGGCCTGCAGGGCCTGCAGGCTGTCGAGCCGGAAGCCGGCACCCAGGGCTTTGGCGGGGCCCTGCTCGGCGAGGTAGACAGGGTAACCGCCTTGATAGGCGGCCATCTGCAAGGTGGTGGCTGTGCGGGCGTGGTGGCGCAAGCCGAAGTCGCGCAGGAAGTCGGCCTGAACATCCAGGTCCGGCACCTGATAACGCACGTAAGCGATATCGCGTACAGCAATCATGCTGCACTCCTCTTGTGATTATTGTGGGGCGTTAGCGCTGGGAACTAGCCGCGGTCGAACCAGCAGGTGGACGGGTCCAGTGCATGCAACTGCTTGTAGGCGCCCGAGAAGAACAGCAACGGGCGCCCGTCCGACTCCTCGATGGCCTCGACATCGGCGGTGTAGATCAGATGATCGCCACCCGGGTGCACCGCGTTGGCACGCACCGCCAGTTGCACCAGCGCACCGCCCAATACCGGCGACTGACCCAGCTGGCGAAAGTCGGCGCTCAGGGTTGGCTGCGGGCGACCACCGAAGTGACTGCTCAGCGCTTCATCCTCCTCACGCAGGAAGTTGATGCCAAAGGCATCGCCCGGCCTGACGCTGGCGGCGAAGCGCGCCGGGTTGCGCACCGCGATCAGGACCATGGGCGGGTCCACCGACAGTGACATGAAGGCATTGGCGGTCATGCCGCTGGGTTGCCCGTCATGGTTGAAGGTCACCACCGTCACACCGGTGGCGAATTTGCCCATCACGCGGCGAAAGGCTCGCGCGTCCAGCTGTTTGCTCTGCATGCTCGGCACTCCTCGAACGAACGCGTTGCGGCTAGGCCGCTCAGATGAAAGGTGTACCCGGCGTGTTGCCGCAGAGGATCCGGCCGTAGGTTTCAAAGTTGGTGTTGGGGCTGACGATGCCGTGCAGCGAGGCGATGCGTGCGTCCTGCCAGATGCGCGTCATGGGGTTGCCGACCGACGCCAGCGAGCCCCCGGAAGCGGACGCCAGAAGGTCGACGGCTTCCCAGATCAGTTTCTCGGCATAACCCACGTCGCGGCGCACCTTGGCCCGCTCCTCGAAAGCCATGTAGGTTCCAGAGGCGGCGCTGGCATCGATGGCGTCGGCATGGCGCTCCAGGATCACCCGTGCGGCGTCGATCTTGGCCGATGCCTCGCCAACCTGCAGATGGGTAACCGGAGCCTCGGCCTGCTTCGCGTACCAGGAGTACTGAATGCCACGCCGTGGCAGCGATTCAAGGAAGGTTTCCAGTGCCGCCACCCCAAGGCCCAGGGCCGGGAACGCCAGGATGATCGCCAGCATCGGCATGCAGGCACTCTGATAGAGCGATTCCTCGGCCAGGTGGCTGGCCAGGTAGCGGCCCTCGATGGCCTCGGTCACCGAGGCGATGCGCGATTGCGGCACGAACACCTGGCTCGCCGTCACGGTGCAGCTGCCGCTGCCACTGATGCCAATGACGTTCCAGTCATCGAGAACTTGCAGTTGCTCGACCGGGATCAGCGCCACACCTTGGTCCACCACCTTGCCGGCTTCGTCCACCAGCGGGATCCCAAGCATGTCCCAGGTCGCGTGCCTGACGCCGGAATTGAAGCCCCACATGCCCTCCTCGATCAGGTAGCCGCCTTCGACCTTGCGCACAACGGCCTTGCGCGGCGAAAGCACACCGGTCACCCGCGCCGGCTTGGCGCCAGCGAACACCTCCTTGGCAGCGTCCTCGCCGAAGAAGGCCGCAGCACACCAGGTAGTAACGTTGGTCAGGGCTGCAACCCAGGCGACGGAAGCATCTGCGCGCCCCAGTTCGGCGACCACGTTGAGGAACGTGCGCACCGACACCTGGCTGCCACCGTAACGACGGGGCGTGGTCATGCTCAGCAAGCCACCGGCTTCAAGGTCGGCAAGGGTCTCGGCCGGCAAGTGGCCGAGCCGCGCGGTGTCCTTGCTGCGGGCCTTGAGGGCCGGCAGCAGGGCGCGGGCGTGATCGAGCAGCGCAGCGGCAGTTGCGGTGCCGGACAAGGTTGGTTCGGAGGAAAGAACTGCGGTCATAGCATCACCTTTTTCATGTTGTTGTTATCAGCCCCGGAACCTGGCGGTGTCACCCGACGGGAGCGTTATTGATATATTCATCATTTTTGATAGAGTCATCAATAGTTGTTTTTAGAACACCTTTTCCGGCACGCCTCACCGTGCACACTCAAAAGGTTCTAACGGGCCTGACCCACAACAAGAGGAATCGCAATGCCTGCCTACCAAGCCCCACTGCGTGATATGCGCTTTGTGCTGAACGAATTGTTCGATGCGCCCAGGCTCTGGGCTGAACTGCCCGAACTCGCCCAGCACATTGATGGCGAAACAGCCGATGCCATCCTGGAACAAGCCGCCAGCATCAGCGCGGACCTGCTCGCCCCGCTCAACCGCAGCGGCGATGAAGAGGGGGCTGCCTGGGTGGATGGCCAGGTACGCACCCCGGCTGGCTTTCGTGACGCCTACGTGACCTACAGCCAGGGCGGCTGGGTCGGCTTGAGCGGCAATCCGCAGCATGGCGGGCTGGGGGCACCGAAGATGCTGTCGGTGCTGGTGGAGGAAATGCTGTACGCCGCAAACAGCAGCTTTGCCCTGTATTCGGTACTCAGTTCCGGCGCGTGCCTGGCCATCGATGCGCACGCCGCAGAAGCGCTCAAGGCCCGCTACCTGCCCGCCATGTACGAGGGCCGCTGGGCCGGTTCGATGTGCTTGACCGAAGCCCAAGCCGGCACTGACCTGGGGTTGTTGCGCACCCGCGCCCAGCCTGCCGGGGACGGCACCTACCGCATAACCGGCAGCAAGATCTTCATCACCGGTGGCGAGCAGGACCTGACCGAAAACATCATCCACCTGGTACTGGCCCGCCTGCCCGACGCAGCGCCAGGGGCCAAAGGCATCTCGCTGTTCCTGGTGCCGAAAGTGCTGGTGAATGCAGACGGCTCGCTCGGCGCGCGCAATGCGCTGAGCTGCGGCTCAATCGAGCACAAGATGGGCATTAAGGCCTCGGCAACCTGCGTGATGAACTTCGACGGCGCCAGCGGCTGGCTGGTCGGCGAACCGCACCGGGGCCTGGCGGCGATGTTCACGATGATGAACTACGAACGCCTGTCCATTGGCATCCAAGGGCTGGGTTGTGCCGAAGCATCCCTGCAGAATGCCCGCGCCTATGCGCGGGAGCGCTTGCAGGGTCGCGCCCCGCACGCCGCCACGCATATCGGCAATACGGCAGAGCCGATCATCGTCCACGGTGACGTGCGGCGCATGCTGCTAGGCATGAAAGCCATGACCGAGGGCGGTCGCGCGTTCGCCGTGTACGTGGCTCGGCAACTAGACCTGGCCAGGTATTCACCGGCCCCCGAACAACGCTCCCGCGCCGCGGCTCGGGTCGCGCTGTTCACGCCGGTGGCCAAGGCATTTTTCACTGATACCGGCCTGGAAAGCTGCATCCAGGGCCAGCAAGTGTTCGGCGGTCACGGTTACATTCGCGAATGGGGCCAGGAGCAGCTGGTTCGGGATGTGCGCATCGCCCAGATCTACGAAGGCACGAATGGCGTCCAGGCGCTGGACCTGCTGGGCAGAAAAGTACTTGGGGATGATTGCCAGACACTGGATAGTCATGTGCAGGAAATACTCGATTACGCAGAAAGCGAAGGTTGCCTGTACGGGCCCGCGTTACGCTCTGCCGCGCAGCGCCTGCTCGACCTGACGCACTGGCTGCGCCGGGAGGCTGTAGAGCGGCCCGAAATGGTCAGCAGTAGCTGCGTGGAATACCTGCATCTGTTCGGCTATGTCACCTACGCCTGGCTCTGGGCGCAAATGGCAGAGATGGCTCAGCACAGTCTTGAGAACGATGAACCGTTCTACGCCAGCAAGCTCGCCACGGCGCAGTTCTTCTATGCCCGGTTGTTGCCGCGTGTCGAAAGTCTGGACGCCTGCATCCGTAACGGCAGTGAGTCGTTGTACTCATTGCAGGGTGCGCACATCTGAAATGCTGTTCACTTAAGTCGATGTCACGCTGCTTGGGGCTGCTTCGCAGCCCATCGCAGGCAAGCCAGCTCCTACAGGTACAGCGCAGATTTCAAGATGTGCGCGGTCCTGTAGGAGCTGGCTTGCCTGCGATGGGCCGCAGAGCGGCCCCAATTGCTTAAGTGAACAGCATTACGCGCCCAATGCGCGGGCAGTTCAGAGAGCAACACCCGCCCTGATCAGTGATCCACTTCGTCTTTGATGATCTTCCCGTCGTGTGGATCTACTTGAAACTCATACTGCTTGCCGTCAGCTTTCATGCCCTCACCCTCCCAATGACCATCATCGGCCTCGATCTTTGTGATCTGGGTGTAGCCGGCACCTTTCAAGGTGGCTTCGGCCTGATCCTTGGTCACCTTCCAATCAGCGCCAGGCTGATCAGCCCACGCTGAAGTGCTTGCCAGTGCGCCGATCATGGCAAGGCCAGTGAACAATCGAGTCATCGCTTTCATCGCCAGCATCCTTTTTCGTGACAGGTAACGTTCCGACCCACATGCTGACCTCGCCGTTCAGTTTGTGTGGTGGCCGAGACTGACGCCGGAAGCTCGACAGGGTGACCAGCTCTGACAAAGCTTGTGCCCGCAAGGCAGCATGCACGCTGATACCACCCCAGGAACCAAGATCAAGCGTTGCCAGTCAATCTGTAACAGGAGATTGCGACATCTGAGAGAAAGCGAATGGTTTCATTTGATCTGCACAGGATGCTCATTGGCGAGTTCCCGCTGACCTTTCTCTTGGAGGTCGCCCTGCGCGTTTCAGCGGCTTTCATCGCCGTATTCTTCTTTCTGAAGTTCAGTGGTCGACGTGGCATCAGGCAGCTGTCCCGATTCGAACTCGTGGTGATCCTGACTTTGGGCTCAGCCGCAGGCGATGTCACCTTTTACGAAGATGTGCCTCTGCTCCCGGTCGCATTGGTGTTCCTGACGCTTCTGCTGCTCTATCGCGCAACCGTCTACATGATGAGGCGCAGCAGAACATGCGAGGCCTGGATTGACGGGTTACCCATCACGGTAGTGAAGGACGGGATGTACGAGATCCACTCGTTGCGAAATTTGAACATCTCATCCAACGAGCTCTTCATGGAACTGCGACAACAAGGTGTGGAGCATCTGGGCCAGGTTCGACTCGGCCTGCTGGAAACCGATGGCGATCTCAGTCTGTATTTCTACGGGCCTGACGACACCCGCCCAGGGCTGTCAGTGCTGCCAGTTGAACATCGCCCGGAATACCTGGCCCCCCCGAACGCTGGCCTGCACTGTTGTGTCAGTTGCGGCTTCCCGACCTTCCATGAAGCTCAAGACTCGGTCGTGTGTGAACGCTGCGGGCATAACGTCTGGTCACCTGCACTGGACACCTTATGCAACCGCTAGGCCACCTCCACTTACGAGCACATGGTGTGTTGCTGATCACTGCCAGAGTTTCATCAGGGCACCATGAGCTCCGCTTACCGGGTCCTGCTCAGGGTGGGGCACGCGGGCAATACGCGCCAGCGTCTGCTGGTGAGCGCCGATTTCCGGTCGCTGGATGTCGTAATCTTCCTGCCCTTGGGGATAGGCGCCCACGACCAGAAAGTCGTCGCTGGATGCGATGCAACGATGCCCCGTCCCTGCAGGCAAAACCAGAACATCACCCGCCTTGACCGTCAGCGTCTGGCCCGCTGCGCCGCCCAGCATGATCCGAGCATGGCCGCGGGCAACGCCAAGCACCTCGTGCGCATTGGGGTGAAAATGGTGGTAATCGAAAATCCCGGCACGCCACAGCGGGGTCCACTGGTGAGCGGCGAACAAGGTCTCGAACGCTTTGGCATTGTCATGCGCAGGCGCAAGTTGCAGCCGGTAGAGCAACACGGGGAAACGGCTATTGGGCGTCGCGCCGTCGTCCTCGAACCGTAAGGCCTGGACGGGCTGGGTGCTGCTGTCGATGGCAAACATGAGTGCTTCCTGATCAGCCTGGTGATGTCCTTGAGAAGCCATACCGATCCCTAGGTTCCTGCGGGCTGACCCTTTTCTCTGCCCATCGGCCCCCTCTTCAGGAGGCCATACTTCGCCGGGGGAGGCGTTATCACGCCTTGGCATCTCTAAAGCTTGAATCGCACATGAATACAGCTTTTGCCCGCCGCGCGTTCGACGCTCACCGCTGAGCTCCCGTAGCCCGAATAGCTTTTAACCAAGCGCATGCCGAGCCCTGTGCCGGTGGGTTTCGGATAGCTATCCGGAAAACCTGGTCCCTCGTCCATCACCGTCAGGCGAGCATGGTCCCCCGCATGCTTGACCAAGACCTCAACGGTGCCCTTGCCATATTTCAATGCGTTGGTGATGAGTTCGGAGAGCACCAGGCCCAATGGTGCCATGCGCTCTGGCGGCAGCAAAAAGTCGTCAGATTCCAGCACAATTTCTCGATCCGCCAGTGCTTTGCCGAGATCCCCCAGCAAGGCATTCAGATAGCCCGCCGCCATGACCCCGTCATCTTCTGTCGAGTGATAAAGGCGCTCATGCACGCTGGCGATGGTTACGACTCGGCCCGCTGCCGTCTCCAACTGCTGTTTGACTGCAGTATCCGGAGAGAGATTCGCCTGCAGGAGCAGTAAGGTATTCACCAGATGCAGGCTGTTTTTCACGCGATGGTGAATCTCCTCCAGGTAAAGGTCACTGGCATTCTGCCGAGAATTTTGAGCTTCGATCAGCGACAACAATTGAGCTTCGTACTGATGACGCTCGGTAATATCCCGGGACACCGCGATCAGCCTCTCCAACTGGCCGTCTGCGCCAAGGATCGGTGCTACCGTCACATCCCACCACTTGGGTTCGTTGGGAGCGGTAGGAAAAAAGGCTTCGAACCTTGCGGTCTCGCCCGCAGCGACCTTGATCAGCGCATCGAGCACCAGCGGTTTGGACTCCTCAGGCCAAAACTCAGACCAAGCCTGACCCTTGATGTCGGGCAGAGCAGCCAAATGCATCAACTCCAGACCTTTTTCATTCATGAATTCGATCTCGCCACCAGGCGACAGAATCTTCACGCAGTCTGGGCTGGCGTTCAGAAAACTCTCCGAATACGGATCAGGATGAGGTGCCTCAACGCCTGCAGCTATACGTTCAACGGCCATGGAAATGACGTTGGAAATCCCCTCGAGAAAGACCAGGTCGCTTTCAACGAAGTCATCCCCACTACTGCTGTCCGCTTCAAGCACACCAAACGGCCCCAGCGGGCCTCGTATGGGAACGTTGATGGCCCGTTCGATCCCATACTTCTTCAGCAAATCAGGCGTACGAAAGCGCTCCTCCAACCCCAGGTGATTTGACAGGACGGGGCGGTAGGTAGAGAGCGCATACCCAGCCGGGCTGCCTAGATCGCCGCCCACGGTGGCGTGCCCAATGTCTGACTGCTGCCAACCCACCCCATGTGTGAGGAGATAGGCGTCACTGTCCGCAAGCGGCTGAAGGATTTTGGAGAAACGCGTTTTCATGCCCTCTGCCACGACAGTGCACGCCTGCGTGAGCAGAGCATTGAGGTCATCGACCTTCAGGGACATGACGCCAAACTCGACCACCAGCTCGTGCTGCCGGTGCAGCCTGGCATGGGATTTCTTCATGGCAGCCCGGATGGTTTCATCCGGCGGTAGCTGTTGCATAACCACTCCGTCCAGAGGCCGTGTTGCCGCTACGTAGCGGCGTTTCGCTCGCCCTGAAACCATAGACACTTTCAAGCGCCAGCACATCCATGCCACTCATCGCCCGACCGCAACCAAGCCACAGGGTTACAGCCCAATGCGTATGAGACGCGAGATGCCCTATGTCCAGCCATATCCTGGTAGTTGAAGATGACGAATTACTCAGAGCGCTGACCGCCGAAAGCCTCTCGTCACTTTACGCCCTTGCAATTACACCTTGCGCAAATGCTGACGAGGCGTTGGTGCTGCTGACGGGGGGGCTGGACACCGCACTGGTCTTCACCGACATCCACATGCCTGGCGAACTGGACGGATTGGAGTTGGCTCGGGAGATCTGGCGCAAATGGCCCTCGGTACCGGTCATCCTCACGTCGGGCGATGCGATCGTTCCAATCGAGTCTTTGCCCGGCAATGCTGCATTTTTGCCCAAGCCGTGGAATTTCGACCAGCTGATTGAGCAGATTGAACGCCTTGTCAGTTTGACCACTCGTCGGACCTAGCCGCTCGTAACCCCGTCCTCATGACGGCATCGTTCTCGACGATGGTGCTGAGCGGTGGGCTGCTTCGTAGCGCGCCAGTATCGGTTGCGCCGTCAGGCCATGTATCACGATGCTGAGCGCCACCACCGATAGCACCAGGTTGATGACGTGAGGCGCCACATTGGCCGCCAGGCCGTGGTTCAAGGCAAAAAACAGATAGTAAAAACTGCCGATTCCACGAATTCCGAACCACCCCAGCAGGCCGCGCTGGCAGAAAGTGGCCAGCCGCTTGCCGGGTATGCACATCACCGCCAGCGGACGGATAACCATGAACAGTGCACCGCCGACCAGCAACGCTCGCATGTCCCAATGATCCACCAGCACAACGCCGAGCAGCGTTACCAGAAACACCTCCAGTGCACGTTCTATCAAGCTGCCGAAGGCCAGCATATCGCCGAGCATAATACCTGCAGCTACCTGCGTATCTTCAAGGCGGTCGACATCGCCTTTGACTGCATGCTCGGGCGTCACATGCTGATGCCCTACTACAGGTTGCACCAGATGCTCTGCTGGCTCGCTTGCGTTCATGGTGGTATGCACCTCCGCTTGACGCAGCCCCAGTCCTGCCGCAAACACCGCCAGGAATCCATAGCCCTGAATCATCTCGGCCACCACGTATGCCAGGGCGATCAAGGCCAAGGCCAGGTAGTCATTGGGTGAGACGGTGCTGTCCTCGTTTTGAATTCGCAGGTACAAAGTCAAATGACCCAGCCCGCGTCCCATCCAGTACCCGCTCAGCAAGCCTGCGCTTATCGCCCAGAGCATGTCCTTGATCAGCCATCCACTGATCCACTCGGTGGGCGCTGCGTCCTGCATCAGCAGCAGCCCCAGGATGACGAATGGAAAAGCGACGCCATCGTTCAGCCCGGCTTCGCCTGAAAGACTAAACCGCACCGGGTCGTAATCCTGAGCATTCACCACCTGCACCAGCGTGGCCAGCACGGGGTCGGTCGGTGCCAGGATGGCGCCAATCAATACTGCAACGCCCCAATCCAGATCGAAGCCATAGTGCAGCAACAGGGTGACGCCGCCGATGCAGATCAGCATGACCGGGCCGGCCAGGAAGTATGCTGTCCACCACCTGCGGCTGAGCAGGGATTGCCGAAGCTTGAGCCCACTGAAGAACAGGGAAAACAGCACCGCGACCTCGGTGAGATGCTCCAGCCAGCCACTGGATCGGGTAATGTCCAGTTGCAGGAACCCGAGCCCTGCTGAGCCCAGCGTCAGTCCAAGTCCCAGGCACACGACCGAGGTGGTGACGGGCATCCACCGCAAGTAGGACGATGACAGCGCGAGCAGCAGCAAAACCGCCCCCAGCATGGCGAACCAGACGATGAAGGTCATCTGTGTAGCTGCCTTGAATCAGTCGAGAGTGAACGTTCGACTTCACGTGCCGGATGGGTGTTCCGTTGCGCTTGGGTGCAACGCCGTACCGCTCTAATGTAAAAAAGAGAATAGACACCCGCTGCGGTCTGCTTTTTGGGGCTGATCGTCATCGTCTTCCTGCCCTGGGGATAGGCCCCCATGACCAAAAAGTCGTCGTTGGGCGCCAGGCAACGCCATGCCTGCGCCGAGGTTTCTGCTGACTGACTCGCTACAGCTCGTTGAAACTTTCCCCTTCGCAGCCCAGTCCAGACCCTATCGATGACAGACAGGGAAAAGACGATGACTACGACAGTGGGCGACTTTCTGGTCGAGCGATTGCACCAATGGGGCGTGCGCCGCATCTTTGGCTATCCGGGCGACGGCATCAATGGAGTGTTCGGCGCATTGAGCCGAGCCCACGGCAAGATCGAATTCATTCAGGCCCGTCATGAAGAGATGGCCGCGTTCATGGCCAGCGCTCACGCCAAGTTCACCGGCGAGCTCGGCGTGTGCATCGCCACCTCCGGCCCCGGCGCCTCGCACCTGCTGACCGGCCTCTACGATGCGCGAATGGATCACCAACCGGTACTGGCCATCGTCGGCCAGCAGGCGCGCGCCGCACTTGGCGGGCATTACCAGCAGGAGCTGGACCTGCTGTCGATGTTCAAGGATGTGGCCGGCGCGTTCGTCCAGCAGGCCTCCACGGCCTCTCAAGTGCGCCATTTGCTCGACCGCGCCGTGCGCACGGCGGTCGGCGAACGCCGGGTCACTGCGATCATTCTGCCCAATGATCTGCAGGACATGCCCTATGAGCAACCTGAAAGGGCCCATGGCACTGTGCATTCCGGTGTCGGATACCGAAAACCGAAAGTGGTACCGTACGAGGCCGACCTGCAACACGCCGCCGATGTGCTGAACGCTGGGCGCAAGGTCGCGATCTTGGTCGGTGCCGGCGCCCTGCAGGCGGGCGAGCACGTTGCCGCAGTGGCTGAAGCGCTGGGCGCCGGGGTCGCCAAGGCACTGCTGGGCAAAGCCGTGCTGCCCGACGATCTACCCTGGGTCACCGGCTCGATCGGCCTGCTCGGGACCGAACCGAGCTACCAATTGATGAGCGAGTGCGACACCTTGCTGATGATTGGCTCCGGCTTCCCCTATTCCGAGTTTCTGCCCAAGGAAGGCCAGGCCCGCGGCGTACAGATCGACCTGCAGCCGGACATGCTGAGCCTGCGCTACCCAATGGAAGTCAACCTCGTCGGCGATGCCGGCCAAACCCTGCGGGCATTGTTGCCATTGCTCGAGCACAAGACCGACCGGAAGTGGCGCAAGAAGATCGAAGGTTGGCGCGCGCAGTGGGACAAGACCTTGCAGAAACGCGCCTTGGTCAAGGCCGACCCCATTAACCCCCAGCGCGTGGTCCGTGAGCTCTCCCCTCGCCTGCCAGATGCCGCCATCATTACCAGTGACTCCGGCTCCTGCGCCAACTGGTTTGCCCGTGACCTGATGGTCCGTCAGGGCATGCACTGCTCGCTATCCGGCGGCCTGGCCTGCATGGGCGCCGCAGTGCCATATGCGATTGCCGCCAAGTTCGCCCACCCACAACGCACGGTCGTTGCCTTGGTCGGCGACGGCGCCATGCAGATGAACAACCTGGCAGAGCTGATTACCGTGGCCAAATACTGGCAGCAGTGGGAGAACCCCAAGTGGATCTGCGCGGTATTCAACAACGAAGACCTTAACCAGGTGACCTGGGAACAACGGGTGATGGAGGGTGACCCCAAGTTTGAAGCATCACAGTCGATTCCCGATGTGCCCTACCACCTGTTCGCGATCTCTATTGGACTGCATGGCATTTTCGTCGACCGTGAAGACCAGGTCGCCAGCGCCTGGGAGCAGGCCTTGGCCGCCGATCGGCCAGTGCTGATCGAGTTCAAGACCGACCCCGATGTCCCGCCGCTGCCGCCGCACATCAAACTGGAGCAGGCGAAAAAATTTGCCAGCAGCTTGCTGAAAGGCGATCCCGATCAAGCGGGGGTAATCGTGCAAACGGCCAAGCAGGTGCTGAGTGCGGTATTGCCCGGCAAGAAGTAAGACGCCACGGTCGCGCGTCAGGTGTACGCGCGGGTTGCGCGGCGCTATCGAGTACCGCACTTCAGAGAAATTTGCCCAGCCAATGTCTGCCAGACAGAAACGCGGCGGGATTAAAAGCTGGAGTAGCAAGCTCCAGTTTTTAATCCCGGTGACATCAGGCCGTCATGTATGAATCAATAAGCCGATTTCCCATGCAGAGAGCCAGCCATACTGGACCTGAATTGAGCACCCCAATGGCCATCTACATTCGTAATAATGTAGAAGGAGTCAAAGGTGTGGCCCGGGATAGGTTGCCCGGCTTTGTCCAGACGTGTAAACGAAAGGGCCACGTGATACTTGTTTGCATTCCCGCTACCGTCACTGCCGGACTGGACGACATAACGGTAATTCCACCGTGTATTTTCCCAGCCGATGGCCTTTGACAGCTGCTGCAAGTCCTGATCTTTTGCATACGCTTCAGGCGTTTGCCAAACGGTCACTTGGTTACCGGACATGCGCACGTGCGGGTAGTTCAATGTCTTGGCCCACGCCAGTTCATCTTTGGCATTGAACGTGGTCAAGAAGTTGTCCAAAGCCTTGCAGGGAACATCAAATGCCTGGCTATAATTTCCTTTCGCATCTTTTGCGCAGCTGTCGGGCAAATCCGTTTGTGCAGGTGCTGCAAAAACCTGGGAGGTTGCAATGCCGGCAGCCAAAAGCAAGGAGATTTTCAATACAGGTTTCATACGCCAGTCCTTATTATAGTTACGATTAAAAGCGGGTGTAATCCTGCAACATAACAGGGTTTTCTTAACTGTGCCCGAACGTTCAGGCACTTCAAATGTGAGGCATCATTCAGGATGACTCACACATCTCACTGCAGGCCGGCCAGGCTCTCTGGCCTCACTCTGCGAACTGAACCATCCGTCAGCAACTTCGACTGCTCGGGATCATGCCCATACAGTACAAATGCTCCTTTGGATTTTAGCTGCTTGAACAACTTGAAGTTCTCAAGCATGCCCTGGGCATCATTCACTACCATGGCATCGGGAAGCGTCATCTTTTCAAGGGAAGCCTTCAGATAACAAGCATCCGCAGTAATTACAACATCTTTTCCATCGACTTTTACTTTCAGTGACTGATGCCCGGGCGTGTGTCCAAAACTCGGAATCAGTACAACCGAACCATCACCGAACAGATCATGCTCACCCTCAATTTCAAGGCGATCGTGGCCTAAATCAAAATGGCGAGGCGAATACACTTCATTGCTGATATTCTCCTCATTATTCGCTGCCTCCCACTCCCGCTTTTGAATAACCAGCCGTGCGTTAGGGATGCAAGCATTGCCACCACAATGATCGAAATGCAGATGTGAATTAATGATGAAATTGATTTTCAACGGGTCGACACCGAACGCTTCCAGGCGCTTGGCCACATCCTCACCCGGCACAAAATTGACGGTCGTCAAATCAGCAAAGACTCCGAGTGATTTTTTCACCACTTCTGGATCTTTCGATTGCAAAGGCAACTCGAGCCCCGTATCAAACAACACCGTGCCTTTTGGATGCTCGATCAAATAGCACGGCACCGGAATTGCCAGGTCGCCCGTCTCACCCGCCATAAAGAAACCATAAGGCATCGTAATCCAGCCACAGGTCATTGCATATAATTTGACTTCTTCCACAGCAGTAGCCCTCTCAGTCATCACGGTTAGCCTTTTCTCTTCAAGGCCTTGTTATATTTTCAGTATACCCAGTCGTTACCAGGCAGCCCGGTAGATCGCCTCGACCTCGGCAGAGGTGAGCTTGCGGGGGTTATTGCGCATCAACCGGTCAATCTTGCTGGCCTCCTCGGCCATCGGTGCCAAAGCATCCTCCGGAACGTTGAAAGCGCGAAGACCGGCAGGAATGTCTACCGCTGCACACAGTTCAACCATCGCATCGACGCTGGCGTCTGCAGCTTGGCTATCGCTCAGGCCGGCGATGTTCACGCCCATTGCCTGAGCGACGTCGCGAAGACGTTCCACACAGGCCAGCTTGTTCCAGCGCATTACATGAGGCAGAAGCAAAGCGTTGCTGACGCCGTGTGCGATGTTGAAACGCCCGCCCAGTGGATAGGCCAGCGCATGCACTGCCCCCACGCCTGCGTTTCCAAAAGCCATGCCGCCCATCAGACTGGCCGTAGCCATGTCTTCCCGGGCAACAAGATCATCGGGGTTGGCATACGCCTTCGGCAAAGCGCGTGCTATCACCTTGATGGCTCCCAGCGCAATAGCATCGGTGATCGGCGAGCGATTGATCGAAAGGTACGCTTCGATCGCATGCACAAGCGCATCGACACCGCTGGCAGCGGTGACGCTGCGAGGGCAAGTACGCGTCATGATCGGACTCACCAGAGCAACATCAGGCAACAGGTAATTGCTCACAATGCCTTTCTTGAGCTGCGCTTCTTTATCGGAGAAGATCGCCACGTTAGTGACCTCCGAGCCAGTGCCTGCTGTAGTAGGAATTGCGATCAGCGGAGGGCCTTTGCGCCTTACTTGATCTACGCCGAACAGCTCGGCCAGGGGGCCATCGTGCCCCGCGAAGGCTGCGACACCTTTCGCGATGTCGATAGCACTTCCACCGCCCAGGCCGATGAGCCCATCATGACCACCCTCGCGAAAGGCACGGGTACAGTCTTCAACCAAACTGATTTCAGGCTCTGGTTGAACGTGGTCGTAGAGACCATAACGGCGGCCACCCAAGTGGGCCAAAGCGAGGTCGACAGTGCCCGATTTGACCAAGATCGCATCCGTCACGATCAATGGATTCTCAATCTTCAACCGGGTCAACTCAGCGCCCAGCTGTTCAACCGCGCTGGCCCCGGTCAACAGCTTATTGGCGATTTGAAAGGCAGAAACACTCATCGGCTCATCCTCGTTTTCTTATTTGAGATGAACCAGGAGATAACAAAACCTGTGCCAAATTAGCGGAAGGCCCGGATTTGCTGGGTTGTGCCTGGATCTGATCAGCCCCAGACACTGCCAGCGATCACGATTTCAATCGGAAAAACGACTGCCGATCAGAAACCTAATCAGACCGCTCCCAGCGTTTCATTTTCTGGACGATGGTTGCCTGGCTTACCCCCAGCGCTTTGGCTGCCAAGCGCGTGGTCTTGTGCACGCGCATGGCTGAAAGGATTGCGCTGCGCTCTGCGTTTTCCAGAACCTTGCGCAGCGGCAGGCGATTTTGATTCAAGCGATCGTCGTGAAGGTTAAGGATTTCCTCCGGAAGATCCAGCGCTTCGATCGTGTCACTTTCGCAGATAACCACCAGACGCTCGACCAGGTTGATCAATTCGCGAATATTTCCAGGCCATGCATACTCACAAAGCAAGTCCAGGGTCTCCAGGCCCCAGCTCATGTTGCGCTCATAGCGCTCGTTGAACTGCCTCAGGTAATGCTCCAGAAGTGTCGAGATCTCTCCAGCGCGCTCGCGAAGCGCGGGAATGCGGATGGGCACCACGTTAAGTCGATAGTACAGGTCTGCACGGAACAACCCCTGCTCTACTCGCTGGCGCAAATCATGGTGAGTGGCGCTTATGATTCGGATATCCACTTCGCGCAACTCAAGCCCCCCCACGGGTATGAAGCGCTTCTCCTCGATCACCTTCAGAAGCTTGACCTGAAGCGACAACGGAAGATCGCCGATTTCGTCCAGGAACAGCGTTCCGTGATTGGCCATCTCCAGCAGCCCTCGCTTGCCTTTGGCAGCCGCACCCGTAAACGCGCCTGGCGCGTAGCCGAACAACTCCGCCTCGATGAGGTTTTCTGGCATTGCGCCGCAGTTGAGCGGTATGAATGGCTCTTTGGCCCGAGCGCTGGCATTGTGGATGTACTGAGCGACGACGCTTTTGCCGACACCGGTTTCCCCTAATAGCAGCACCTTCACGTCACTGCCTGCCACACGTCGCGCCTGTGCAAAAAGCGGGTCTGTTTGCGCCTGGTCAAAGACCTGCGACGACTGCGTCAGTTGTTCATACTTGCCAGCATGCAACTGCGCAGTGCTCTGACGCAGCTTCTTGAGACCAGCCAGCTCATCCCTTTCATGCTTCATGCGCAGAAGCTCGGTCATGTCACGTACGGCGCTGACGACGTAGCTGATGCGGCGATCCAGGAAAATGGGTGTTGCACTCACCAGCAGCTTCTTGCCGTTCCCGAGGCTTTGCATCACGGAAACCGGAGCGCCTTGCTGGAGTACGCGCAAGGATGCGGATTGCGAAACGACACCGTCGCGTACCAGGTCGTGCATGCTGCGCCCGATAAGCTGCTCGCTCTGCAGTCCGGTCAGACGCTCGTAGGCGCTGTTTACCTTGACGGTAATCCCTGCCCCGTCCGTGATGTAAACGCCGTCGTGCAGTGCGTTCAGGATCGTATCGAAGGTTTGATCAGTGAAGTTCACAGCAACACTCTGAGCTAGCGAAAGCGTAAGTGTAAGACGTCCGCCAGCGCAGTGGCCCAAATCTTTCGGGGAGAGCGGCACGCGTGAAGCCGCAGTGAGGGGCTGCCCGGCCCGGCCGAACCGAGCTGTACGACCCGAAAGGTTTCGAAAGCAACGCCATAAAAGCGTACATTCTCATACCCGTGACCCGCCCGCTGTCGACCCTGCATGATAACCCCGACCCACGCCTTCACCCGCGGCGCCATCGACCACCATGTGCGGGTGATGGCATCGACCAGTGCCCTCTCCCTGCTCGCCGTTTTCCTCACGGACATCCTGACGCTGACTTACATCGCCATGCTGCACGACGAGGCACTGGTAGCCGCCGTGGGCATCGCCAAGACCCTGGCATTCTTCAACGCCAGCCTGGTGGCCGGCATCATCGTCGCGGCAGGCACCATGATTTCGCGCCGCGTCGGCCAAGGTGCATGTGCCTCGGTACCGGCACTGGTCACGCACATGCTGTTACTCGCCACCCTGGCCTCGGCCGGGGTGGCTTTCATCCAGTGGCTGTACCTTGATTTCTTTGCCGGCCTGCTCGGAGCCAATGCCCCCACATCCACCATCGCCCGCCAGTTCATCGGCCTGGCCTTGCTCTCCTCACCACTGATGACCATTGGCCAGGCCGCAGCCCAGGCCCTGCGCGCCTGCGGATACAGCGGACGGGCGCTGGCCGTGGTGCTGGCCGCAGCCCTGTGCCTGGCCGTGGTCGACCCGCTGCTGATTTTCGTGCTCGACCTCAGGTTGTGGGGCGCAGGGCTGTCCTGCCTGATTGCCGGCGCCATCGGTACCCTGTTCGGCCTCCACCAGTTGCACCGGCATGTGGGCCTGAGCGGCAAGCTCCGCTGGCGCCTGCTGCGCCTGTACGGCGGCAGGATCAACCGCGTCGCCCTGCCCTTCACCCTGGCCAGCCTGGCCATGCCGTTGATGCTCACCTACAGCATGGTGCAACTGGCCACGTTCGGGGTGTCGGTGATGGCAGGCATGGCACTGATGGACCGCGTGCTGCAGATCGTCTACTGCCTGTATTTCGCGCTGCCGGGCGCGCTGATACCGATCCTGGCACAGAATCTCGGCGCCGGCGCTGGCCTGCGTGTACAGGCAACACTGCGCAGTGCCTGCAAGCTGGTGATCGGCCATGGTCTGGCGGTGTGGGCGTTATTGCTGATTGCAGCGCCGTGGCTGGGGCAACTGTTCGGGCTGTCCGGGCCTGGGCGACAGCTGGTCGAACAGCTGTGCCGCTTCGGCCCTGGGTTGTGGCTGCTGATCGGCCTGGACTTCATCGCCCTTTCGCTGTTCATCAGCCGTGGCCGGGTCTGGTGGGTGCCCGCCTTTGCCTGGCTGCGCGCGACGTTGGGCAGTGTGCCTTTCATCTGGGCAGGTGCGCAGCTTTACGGAGCCAGCGGTGTGATGCTCGGGCTATGGTGTGGCAACGCGCTGATCGCCGTGATGTCGATCGCCACTGCCGTGGCCATCAACCGCCGTGGCACGTATTGGGCGCATGAACACTAGATGTTTGCCATAATCAGCGGCCCGCACACTTCAACACAGTTACCAGTGGGTTTATGTCAGAACAGGATCACACCGAGTCGGCCGATGCGCCGGCTACCAAGCGCCGCCGCGCGCCCAAGGGCGAGATGCGCCGCGCAGCGCTGCTGGATGCGGCAACCCTGGTGTTCGCCAAGGATGGCTATGCTGCGGCCTCCATGCGCGATGTCGCCGAACTGGCCGGCATTACCACGGTCGGCCTGCTGCACCACTTCCCGAACAAGGTCTCGCTGTTGCGCGCGCTGATCGATCGCCGTGATCAGCGAGTCACCGAACGGTTCGCCGAGCTTGAACTGGCGCCGACGCTGGACAGCTTTCTGGCGTTCGTGCGCACTAGCATGGTGTTCAGCGTGCAGAGCCTGCCAGAGTGCCAGGCAGCGATGATGATCAATGTCGAGAGCCTGTCGGAACAGCACCCGGCCTGGCCCTGGTACATGGAAAAATTCGAGCTCACCCATGCCCACGCACAAGCGCATCTGACCACGCTTGTGGAGCATGGCCAGGTGCGTGCCGATGTCGACGTGAAGGCACTGGCCACGGAGATCTTCGCCGTCATGGACGGTTTGCAGATCCAGTGGTTGCGCGCCCCGGCACAGATCGACGCCGGTGCGACGTTTGACGCCTACCTGCAGCGCCTGGCCGACGCCATCCGTGCCTGAACGGCCGGCCCATCCCTGAACCGGCGCGCCTGCATCAGTAGGCCTGCGAAGCGCTGACCTGTACCGCGGCACGCAGCGGTGCGGGCAGCGGGTTGCTGTCGCGGGTGGTCAGGTGCTGCGGGATCAGGGTCAGCAAGGTGCGTTGCAGGGTCAGGTGCTCGGAATCCGGGCCGACCCAAACCTTGAACTTGCCGGCATCGACATCCCAGCTGTCGCTGTTTTGCACGAAATACGCCAACGAGCGCGAGTCGATCGGCAGGCTTACGGTCTTGCTCTCACCGGGCTGCAGATAGACTTTGGTGAAACCCTTGAGCTCCTTTTTCGGGCGGTCAACCTGCGGATCGATCGGCTGGATGTACAACTGGGCGACCTCGAAGCCGGCCTTGGCCCCGGTGTTGGTCAAGGTGAACCTGGCATCGATGGTGTTGCCCGGTGTCATCACGTTGCTCGACAGCTTCAGGTCCGAGTAGTCGAAGGTGGTGTACGACAAGCCGAAGCCAAACGGGTACAGCGGTTTGGCGTGGCGCTTGTCGTAGCCTCGATAGCCCAGGTACAGGCCCTCGCTGTAGTCGATCTCGGTCAGCGGATTGTCGCCGCGGTAGGCGGCCGGGTCTGGATAGGAGGCATAGCTCGGGTTGTCTTCGATCTGCTTGTCGATGGTCACCGGCAGCTTGCCCGACGGGTTGACGTTGCCGTACAGGATCTCGGCCAGCGCCTGACCACCCTGCTGGCCCGGGAACCAGGCATGCAGCGTGGCACCCACCTTGTTGGCCCAGGGCTGCATGTTGGCGACGCCACCGCCGTGCATGACCACGATGGTGTTCGGGTTTGCCCGGGTGACGAACTTGATCAGGTCGGCCTGCTGGTCCGGCAGGTCGTAGCCGTGGTCGGAACCTTCGCCTTCATTCTCGTAGGTGGTGCCAGCGGCAACCACGACAGCATCGTATTGCGCCAGGTCCTGTGGCGGGCGCAGCGACGCCCAGCTCATCTGCACGCCAGCCAGGCCGCCCAGTGCCGGGGTGAAGTTGCCTTGCACGCGGCGGTATTCGAGCTTGACGGTGTACGACTTGCCGGCCACCAGGGCGGCGCTCTGGCCAGAGGTGACCAAGGCGTTTACCACGTCGGAGGAGTACGGCACGCCGTCGCTTTCCACCACCAGCTTGTCATTGACCCACAGCTTGTACGGGCCATCGGCGCGCACCTTGAACACATGCTTGCCGGAGAGGGTCGGTTTGATGGTCGCGGTGAAGCGCGCGGAAAATGCGCCGGCAGTCGGGCTGAAACCGCTCACGGCAGTGCTGCCGTTGTTGGTCTCGTTGGTACCGGTGGTCCAGTTCAGGTTCACCCCGGGCTCCACGCGGGTCAGCACCGGCGAACCGCTCAGGCTGGCATTGTCGAAATACTCGGCCTTGACCCCGGCATTGCTGACCTTGCCCTTGCCGCTGGCCGGCTGGTACCACACCGACGCTTTCGGGTTCAGGCTCAACGCCGGCAGATACGTGACGTTGCTGCTGCTCGAAGCCAGCTGCTGCAGGCCGCTGAGTTCGGTCACGTAGCTGTTGGGTGGCGAGTTGGCCGTGCCGAACGGTGAAGCCGGTGCCTGGGCCGCCCAGTCACCGATGACCGCTACCTTGGCTGTTCGCGCCAAGGGCAGCAGAGGCTTGCCGGCGGCGGTGTCGGCGTTGCGCAGCAGCACGATGGACTCGCGCGCCAGGTTCAGCGCGGCGCGCTGCCCGTACTCGGTATGTTCAAGCGCCTGCGCGCTGTTCATGTGCTCCTGCAGGTCGTAGCTGACGATGCCCCGCAAGTTGCGCTTGACCTTGTCGTCGATCACGTTCTGGGTCAGCTGGCCGCTCCACAGGTAAGGCAGCAGGTTGGCTTCGGTGAACTGCAGGCCCGACGGCATATCGATGTCGGTGCCGGCCCAGGCCCCTTTGAACGGGTCGTGAATGGCGTTGAAGTCGCTGATCACCATGCCCTGGTAACCCCACTCCCCCTTGAGCACCTCGGTGATCAGGTGGTGGTTTTCACAGGCGTAGTCGCCATTGACCTTGTTGAAGCCGCACATGATCGAGGCGACGTTGGCGTTCTTCACCATCGACTCGAAGCCCGGCAGATACAGTTCGCGCAGCGTGCGCTCGTCGGCCACGACATTGACCGCCTGGCGGTTGGCCTCCTGCTCGTTGGCCACGTAGTGCTTGCCGCTGGCCTGGATGCCTTGGGCCTGGATGCCGTTGACCACGGCCGGTGCCAGCACGGCGCCAAGGAACGGGTCTTCACCGCTGAGGTATTCGGCGGAGCGGCCGTTGTAGGGCGTGCGGTACAGGTTGACCCCTGGCGAGAGCATCTGCTGGCCGCCGGATATACGCGTTTCGTAGGCAATGGCCAGGCCGAACTCCTTGGCCCGGTTGATGCTCCAGCTCGCCGCCAGTGCCGACTGCGACGGGTACTGGGCGCCGAAGGTGGCGTTGTTGACGTGCACGCCCATCGACGAGTCGTAGGCAACGGTGCCCTGGATGCCCCACTTCAGCAGCGGCGGGATCATGTGGCCGTCATTGACCCGGGTGAAGTTGATCTTCTCGGCGGTGCTCATGTTGTCGAGGATCGAGCTGACCCGCGCCTCGACCTCATTGCCGGTGGCCGGTGCCACGGCCAGGGCGCTCGATGCCTGGACCACGCCCAGCGCCAACAGGCTCAAGCCGAGAGTATGTTTCAGCGCGTTGACGCTGCGGTTGCTGGTACGGCTCATGGCTGGCTGACCTGTGTCGGGGTATCGCGGGTATCGACGGGGGCGTCGAGCATGGCATCCGGAGCAGTGCCCGCCTGGCTGACCTGGTCGACACCGGTGATGCGTTCGCGCTGGGCATCGAGGTGTTCGCGGGCGCTCTGGGGAGTCGCCTGTTGATTGGCAGTCATCGTATCGGCAAAGGCAATGACCGGCGGGGCCAGCAGCGCCGAACAGGCGAGCGACAGCAATAGTCTATTCATCGAATAGTTCTCGAGTGAAAGGTTTGAATTGAATGACATGGCCCGGGCCCAGGCATGCAGCCGGCCTAAGTCTGGAGATTGCGAGAAAAAGTTCAAGTCACGGCAGAGCGTCAGCACCACGGCATGCCGAATGGCCATGAAAAAGAGGGTTAAATCAGCAAAAATAACAGCTCGCAGCAAACACCAATCCAACAACTCAACTACTTTACTTATCATTGATTGCCAGGAACGATCATGAATCGGCAGTTATCGTCTTTTTTAAGACATTTAGGGCAATAAAACATAACTCACTAAACCTAGTTGCAGCTAGGTTTAATGATCTGGTAAGCTTCCGTCGCCACTAGAAAAGTCTTCGCTTAATATCGGAACTTTATCGCGATACGCACTCTATTGCGCCATGAAAGACAACGACGTATTCTCCGGCCACCTTTAAATCAGCAACAAATAAAATGCCGCTATATAGCCAGCATATTGCATAAAGCCATCACTATGAACTTGGAACTCCCTACCGCCGACTCTATATGTGAGTGGCTGCTAAGTGCAGGCGCACTGCAACCGGCTGATATACAGCGCGCGATTCGGCTGGGCATTGCTCAGGGCATTTCCGAGGATGAAAAACTGCACACGCTGCTGCGTCTCGGCGCCGTCAAGGACGGGCAGATGGCTGCCGCCTATGCCCACTTGCTGGGCGCCGCACGCCTGGCTGACGAGGCCGTGGAAGGTACGCCAGGCGCCACCGAACGGTTCGCCCGCCACCATGGCGTCGTCACCCTGAGCGAGACCGCCAGCCACCTGCGCGTGGCGGCAGCCGTTCCGGTTTCTGCCTATGCCTTGTCGGCGCTGGCGTATCACGCCGACAAGGCCGTCGAGCCGGTCATCGCCACTGCCGAACAGGTGGCCGGGTTGATCGAGCAGGCCTATGGTGCCGGCCGTTCGGCCATGGGCGCACTGGTCGAGACGCTGGACGACGACAGCGTCAGCGAAGGCGACATCGAACACCTCAAGGACATGGCGTCCGAAGCGCCGGTGGTGCGCATGGTCAACCTGATGCTGCAGCATGCCGTCGACCAGCGCGCCTCGGACATACACGTCGAACCCTTCGAAAGCCAGCTGAAGGTGCGCTACCGGGTCGATGGCATGCTGCTGGAGGGCGAAGCGCCGCCCAATGGCTACGCGGCGGCGATCATCTCGCGCCTGAAGATCATGGCCCGCCTGGACATCGCCGAGCGCCGCCTGCCCCAGGATGGCCGGATCATGCTGCGCATGCAGGGCAGAGAGCTGGACCTGCGGGTGTCTACCGTGCCCACCAGCTTCGGCGAGTCGGTGGTGATGCGCCTGCTCGACCGGCAAACCGTCAGCTTCGACTTCGCCCGCCTCGGCATCAGCGGCCCGACCTTGCGCAGCGTCGAACAGCTGCTGGCGCGCCCGCACGGGATCTTCCTGGTCACTGGCCCGACCGGTTCGGGCAAGACCACCACGCTGTATACCGCACTGTCCGGCCTGAACAGCGCCGAACGCAAGATCATCACCGTCGAAGACCCGGTCGAGTACCAGCTCACCGGGATCAACCAGATCCAGGTCAAACCCTCCATCGGCCTGGGCTTCGCCACCGCCCTGCGCTCCATCGTGCGCCAGGACCCGGATGTGATCATGATCGGTGAGATGCGCGACCTGGAAACCTGCAGCATCGCCATCCAGTCGTCGCTGACCGGCCACCTGGTGTTGTCGTCGCTGCACACCAACAGCGCAGCGGCCAGTATCACCCGCCTGCTCGACATGGGCGTCGAAGGCTACCTGCTGGCCTCGACCCTGCAAGGCATCCTCGCCCAGCGCCTTGTGCGACGCCTCGACCCGCTTACCCGCATCGCCTTCGAAGCCCCGCCGGAACTCGTCGAGCGCCATCAGTTGCAGCGCTACACCGAGCAGCGGCCGATCCTGCTGTACCGCCCCGACGAGCAAAGCCCGGGTGGCGGCTACCATGGCCGCAGCGCAATCACCGAACTGCTGGTGATGGACGACGACCTGCGCGGCCTGCTGATGCGCCAGAGCGATGCCGCCAGCCTGGAGGCTGCGGCGCGGCAAAAAGGCCTGGTCACGCTTTACGAAGAAGGGCTGCGCCAGGCCCTGCTGGGTGTTACCTCGCTGGAAGAAGTGTTGCGCGTGACGGGTGGCGACTGACATGCCGGTCTATGCCTACAGCGCTCTGGACAGCGAAGGCCGCAAGCAGCGGGGTGAAGTGCAGGCCGCCGACCAGGCCCTGGCCGCGCGCCAGTTGCACCAGCGCGGCCTGCTCGTGCTCAGCCTCAAGCCGGGCAGCTGCCTGCTGCGTTCCGGCACCCGGCGCAGCGTACTGAAGCCTGCCGAGTTGATCAGTTTCACTCAGCAGCTCACCACCCTGATCAGTGCCGGCCAGCCACTGGACAAGGCCTTGGCCACTTTGCTGAAGAACCAGCGCAAGCCGGCAGCAAAGGCCCTGTTCGAGCGCGTGCGTGACCAGGTCAAGGCAGGCCAGCCACTGTCCCTGGCGCTGGAAGAACACCCGGCCATCTTCACACCCTTCTACACCAGCCTGGTGCGTGCCGGCGAAGCGGGCGGTGTACTGGACGTCACCCTGGCGCAGCTGGCCAGTTACCTGGAGCGCAGCCAGACATTGCGCGCCGAAGTGCTCAATGCCCTGATCTACCCCGCGTTCCTGGTGATCGGCGTGATCGGTTCGCTGGGGTTGCTGCTGGCCTACGTGGTGCCGCAGTTCGTGCCCATCTTCCAGGACCTCGGCGTGCCGATTCCCTGGGTGACCCGGGCCATCCTGGCGTTGGGCGACTTCGTCAATGCCTGGGGGCTGATCAGCCTCGGCGCCCTGGCCGCCCTGTGTTGGGCACTGCTGGTAATGCGCCGTAACCCGCAACGGCGCATCGCCCAGGACCGCCGGCTATGGCGCAGCCACCTGCTGGGGGCGCTGCTGCAAAAGCTCGAAACTGCGCGCCTGGCACGCACCCTCGGCACCTTGCTGAGCAACAGCGTCACCCTGCTCGCAGCATTGTCGATTGGCCGTGACGTCAGTACCAATCATGCGCTGCGCGAGCACGTCGGGCAGGTCGGCGAGGCAGTCCGTCAAGGCTGCAGCCTGCCCCACGCACTGTCCACCGACCCGCTATTGCCAGACCTGGCCCTGCAGATGATCGAGGTCGGCGAACAGTCGGCCAGCCTCGGCGCCATGTTGCTCAAGGTGGCGGATGTGTACGACACCGAAAGCAAACGCACCATCGACCGCCTGCTGGCGGCCCTGGTGCCGACACTGACCATCGTCATGGCGGTACTGGTGGCAGCGATCATGCTCGCCATCATGCTGCCGCTCATGAGCCTCACCAGCACAATCTAGGAAACCGCCATGCGCTCCCACTCCCGTCCTTCCGCCCGCCAGGCGGGCTTTACCCTGCTCGAAATGCTCGCGGTCATCGTGCTGCTGGGCATCGTCGCGACCATTGTCGTGCGCCAGGTCGGCGGCAACGTCGACAAGGGCAAGTACGGTGCCGGCAAGGCCCAGCTGGCCAGCCTGAGCATGAAGGTCGACAGCTACGCACTCGACGTCGGCGCCCCACCGGCCAACCTCGACCAGCTGCTGCACAAACCGGCCAACGCCAGCCAATGGGCCGGCCCCTACGCCAAGCCGTCCGACCTGCTCGACCCGTTCGGGCATGCCTTCGCCTACCGCTACCCGGGCAAGCACGGCAGCTTCGATCTGGTCTTCCTCGGCCAGGACGGTGCCCCCGGTGGCGAAGGCTACAAGGCCGACCTGGGCAACTGGCAGTAAGCATGGCCGCACCGCTGCACCACCAGCGTGGTTTCACGCTGTTCGAACTGTTGCTGGTGATCGTGCTGGTGGGCGTGGCCACGTCAATATTGGCGGTCGGCGTCGGCCGCGGCCTGCACAGCGCGCAGGAACGCACGGCCCTGGCCCACATGGTCAGTGCGCTGCGCAGTGCGCGCATGCAGGCCATCGGCAGCGGCCAGCCGGTGCGTGCCGGCTTCGACCTGCAGCAGCGCAAGGTACAGACCGCCGGGCATGCACCCGCCAGCTGGCCTGAAGATTTCAGCGTGCGCCTGCACACCGCAGACGGCCTGGGCGCCGCGTTCGAGTTCTACCCCGATGGCGCTGCCAGTGGCGGCAATATCCAGATTACCCGCGGCGAGCGGCACTGGCGCATTGATGTCGGCTGGCTGACCGGCCGCGTGACGCTGAAGGCCCTGCAATGAACCGGCAGTGCGGCTTCACCTTACTGGAAATGCTCGCCGCCATCGCCCTGCTGGTGATCGCCGCGTCGATCCTGCTCGGCGCCTTTGCCCAGAGTGGCCGCTCGCTGCAACAGGTGGCGCGTGCCGATCGGCACAACAGTGTCGTACGCTCGCTGATCGATGACGTCGACCTCGGCACGCTCGAACCCGGCCGGCAGCGCGGCCGCTGGCAGGGGCTGGCGTGGACACTGGATGTGAGCCCGGCCGCAGTTGCGCCAGGGCGCGTCACCCTGTTCCGGCTCGACCTGACGCTGGGTGAAGGCCGCCACGCTTCGCGCTACAGCACCTTGCGCGCCCGCACTACAGGGGCCGCGCCATGAAACGCCAGGGCGGTTTCACACTGCTGGAAGTGCTGGTGGTGATCAGCTTGCTGGGCCTGCTGCTGGGGCTGGTCGGCAGCGCCCTGGTGGCCTCGACCCGTGCCGTGGCCAAGGCCCAGCGCTACAGCGACAACCTGGATGAACGCCGCGCCACACAGCGCTTTTTGCGCCAGTCCCTGAGCCAGGTGCTACCGCTGACCGGGCGCACGGCCGATGGCCGCCACACCAGCACCTTCGAAGGCGCTGCCGACAGCGTGATGTTCTATGCGCCACTGCCAAGTTCGGTGGGCGGCGGGCTTTACCGCCAGCGCCTGCAGGTGCGCGGCCATCGCCTCGAAGTGCAGCTGGCCAGGCTCGATGGCCGTCGGTTGCAGGCCTGGGGCGAGCCACAGCGCCTGCTCAATGGCGTCGAAGCGCTGCACCTGCAGTACCGCGGTTACACCCCGCTGGGCAAGGCGACCGGCTGGCTGGCGCAATGGCCCTGGCCAGAGCGGGTGCCGCAAGCGGTGCGGGTCGACCTGCGCCTGAACGGCAGCCAGCAGGCCTGGCCAACGCTGCAGGTGAACCTGCTGCTGGACCTGTCCGGCGACGGGGGTCGGCCGTGAAGCGCCAACGCGGTGCCGCACTGCTGCTGGCGTTGTGGGTGATCGGGCTGCTGAGCGTATTGCTCGGTGGCCTCGCCGTCTCTGTGCAATTGCAGCAGCGCCAGGCCCTCTGGCAAAGCCGCCAGGCGCAGGCCGCGCTGGCCGCACAGGCCGGCCTTGAGCTGGCCATAGCCAACCTGCTGAGCCGCGACGCGCAGCGCTGGCAGCCCGACGGCCAGTTGCATGTCGAGCACTTCGCCGGCAGCACCCTGCGCATCAGGGTGACCAGCGAGCGCGGCAAGCTCGACCTCAACGCGACCCCGGTCGCACCGCTCGAACGGCTATTGCGCGCCTGTGGCGCCGGCAGCGAGCGGGCCAAAACCATCACCCACGCTTTAAGGACGAGGCGCAACAAGGTACCTCTGCGAATGCTCGAAGAATTTCGCCAACTGCCCGGCATGAGCTATGCGCTGTATGAGCGCGTACTGCCGTCGATAACCGTGTGGTCCGGCACCGCCGAACCGGACCCGAACCTGGTCGAGCCGCAATTGGCCCGCGCGCTCGGTCTGCGCCGGGGCAACGGCCAGGTCGCCGACGCTGGGCAGATCCTCAGCGTCTACAGCGAGGCGACCCTGGAGGGTGGCTTTGCCGCGCAGGTGCAGGTCACCCTGGTGCTGCTGCCGGCCCACGCTGGCGGCAAACCCTATCGCGTGTTGCGGTGGCAGGAATGACCTCTCTGGCGAGCCGTTACCTGGCGTCGCTTGCCGGCAACCTGCGTTTCTGCGCTGCAAGGTGGCAACAGAGCTTGGCCAGGCGCTGGTTGCTGGCTTGGCGCACGGAACTGACCGAGCTGTTGCCAACCGCCCTGGCCGAACGCCTCGGACAGCGCACGGCGCCGCAGGTACTGGGCTGGCCCTTGCCTGCCGAACTTCAGGCCAACTACCCCGCCGTGCTCGTGCTCGATGCCCGGCAGGTGTTGGTGCAGCGCATCAGCCTGCCGCTGGCCGCCACGCGCAACCTCCGCGAAGTGCTCACTTACGAAATCGACAAATACACCCCCTATACCGCCGAACAGGTGCACTTCGTCGCCCGGGTGGTGCGCCAGCAGCCACCGAACGCCGAGGTCGAGCTGGTGGCCATCGCCCGCCAGCGCCTCGACGCCTTGCTCGTGGTTTGCCGTGAGCGCAGCCTGCCGCTGCTGGCCATCGACGCGCTGGGCAACGACGGCCAGCGCCTGGGGCTGGACCTGTTGCCAGCCGGGTGCGATACCGGCCTGGCCCGCCCGTCCCGCCTCGACCAAAGCTTGTGGCTGGGCCTGGCGGCCTGCTGCCTGCTGCTGATTGCCGTGTTCATCGACCAGCGCCAGGGCCTGGTGACAGTCATGCAGCAGCAAGTCGCCAGCCAACGTCAGGCCGTGCAGCACATCGAACAACTGCGCCAGGCCCTCGACAGCAGCGTCGGTGCCGCTTCCTACCTGGCCAGCCGCAAGGCCAGCCAGCCTACCGTCAGTGCGCTGCTGGCGGACCTCACCGCTTGCCTGGGCGATCAGACCTGGCTCGAGCAACTGGAAATCCACGACGCCGGCGAGGTGACATTCTCCGGCCAGAGCACGCGCAGCAGCGCCATGATCGCCCAGCTCAAGGCCTGCAACACCCTGGAGCATGCCCAGTTCCAAGGGATGATCCAGCCAGACAAGGCCACCGGCCAGGAGCGCTTTTCGATCAGCGCCCAGCTCAAGCGGGAGGTGCCCCATGCGCCCGCTCAACCCTAGGGAACGCAAGATCGTCGCGCTAGGCGTGCTCGGCCTGCTGCTCTGGGCCGGCTGGTACCTGTTCGTCGACAGCCTGTTGCTGGCGCCGCTGCGTGATCTCGATGAGCAGGCGCAGACCTTGCGTGAACAGCAACGCCGCTACGCCAGCCTGATGCTTCAGCAGCCGCATCTGGAAGCGCGCCTGCGCCAGGCCCGTAACGACCCGGCGCAGCGCGACAGCCTGCTGCCCGGCGACGACCCCAACGCCGTGGCCGCCGACCTCATGCAATACGCCGTCGAGCAGGTACGTCGCCAGGCCTCGACCGGCGCGGGCTGCGAGGTGACTCAGCGCATGCCTATCGCCCCTGCCGACAGTGACAGCGACGGCGCCAGGCCCGAGCCGTATCGACCGGTTAAAGTCAGTCTGACCCTGGCCTGCGCCATCGAACCGCTGGCTGCAATACTACAGGCCTTGGAATACGGCCAACCCAGCCTGTTCATCGACCAGTTGAGCATCCGCCGCAACACCGCCGCCGCCCAAGGCCCGGCCGGGCGCCTGGAAGTGCATCTGCTGATTCGCGGCTACCTGCAAGCCAATAACCAAGGGGGCCAGCCATGAAGGCAAAGACCTCCCGCCTGACCCTGCTGACCGCCAACGTGATGTTGCTGGCCAGCGCGGCGTGGGTGTTCGCGACACCGGCCCAGCCGCATTGGCTCGAAGCCCATGCCCGCACCAACGCCGCACCCAGCCAGCCGCCCGTGCGCCCGGTCAAGCCCGCCAAGGGGCAGCTGGCGGCCGTGTGGCAGCATCCGCTATTCAGCCCGGGCCGTCAGCCGGACGCCCATGGCCCCCAGGGGCAGGCGCCGGCGCTGTCCGGAATGACCTTGAGCGGCGTGCTGCTGGACGGAGAAAGGCGCTTCGCCTACCTGCGCGAAGGTCGCAAACCGGCCAGCAAGATTGCGTTGGGCGGCACCCTCGCCAGCGGCTGGACCTTGAGCCAGCTCAGCGCCACCAGCGCCACTTTCACTCGCGCCGGGCAAAGCCACACGCTCAGCATGCCGATGCTGCGCCTGCCACCGCCCTCCACCGCGCCCGCCATCACTCTTCCGCTTACGACGACCCCATGACCATGCCGCTTTCCCCTCGACTTCCCTTCCTTGCACTGCGGGCGCCCTTGCTGGGCCTGAGTGTCGCCGTCACCCTCGCCGGCTGTGCCCTGCCCCGGCAAGACCTGCAGCATGACCCGGCGCTGATGCAGGAGGCCCTCGACGGTGCCGGTGCGCCAGCGCCAGCCGCACTACCCGACGACACGCCGCTCGCGCCCGCGGCGAGCGCCGCGCCGACCCGGCAGATCATTCAAGGCAACCAGCGCTTCACCCGCCCTGCCAGCCGGCCTGCAACCCGTGCCGCCAGCGACCAGGGTGATATCGTCTTCAACTTCACCGACCAGCCGATCGAGGCGGTGATCAACAGCGTCATGGGCGACCTGCTGCACGAGAACTACAGCATCAGCCAGGGCGTGAAAGGCAGCGTAAGCTTCTCCACCTCGAAACCGGTGAACAAGCAGCAGGCGCTGTCCATTCTGGAAACCCTGTTGTCCTGGACCGACAACGCCATGATCCGCCAGGGCGATCGCTACGTGATCCTGCCCGCCGACAAGGCCGTTGCCGGCAAGCTGGTTCCGGAAGTTGCCGTGGCACAGCCCCCCGTCGGCCTCGCTGCGCGCCTGTTCACCTTGCGCTACATCGGCGCCAGCGAGATGCAGAAGCTGCTGCAGCCGTTCGTGCGTGACAATGCCTTCCTGCTGGTTGACCCGGCGCGCAACGTCATCAGCCTGGCCGGCACCCCGGAGGAGCTGGCCAACTACCAGGACACCATCGACACCTTCGATGTCGACTGGCTCAAGGGCATGTCGATTGGCGTGTACGGCCTGCAACGCGCCTCGGTGGCCGAGCTGATGCCACAGCTGCAGAAGCTGTTCGGCCCGGACAGCGGCATGCCGTTGTCCGACATGGTCAAGTTCATGCCCAACGAACGCACCAACTCGATCGTCGCCATCTCGTCGCAGCCTGAATACCTGCAGGAGGTCGGCGACTGGATACGCACCATCGACGAGGGCGGAGGCAACGAGCCGCAGCTGTTCGTCTACGACGTGCGCAATATGAAAGCCGCCGACCTGGCGCGCTACCTTCGCCAGATCTACGGCTCGGGCAAAGTCAGCGACGACACCCCGGCCAAGGTTGCACCGGGCCTGAAGACCACCAGCCTGACTTCGCTGAACGGCACCGACAGCCAGGGCCTCAATGGCAGCGGCATGACCGCCCAGGCGAACCAGGCCGATGACGAGCAGAGCGAAGCGTACGACGAGCCTTCGGAGCCAGGCGGCGAGACCGAATTGGGCAGCGCATCCGCCGAAGCGGGCGATGGCAATGCCAAGAGCCTGGAGCAATCCGTGCGCATCACCGCCCAGAAAAGCAGCAACCAGCTGCTGGTGCGCACCCGGCCGGCGCAGTGGAAAGAGATCGAAGCCGCCATCAAACGTCTGGACAGCCCGCCGCTCCAGGTGCAGATCGAAACCCGCATTCTCGAGGTCAAGCTCACGGGTGACCTTGACCTGGGCGTGCAGTGGTACCTGGGCCGCCTGGCAGGCAATTCGTCCAGCACCACCGTGGCCAACGAAAGCGGCAGCCAGGGCGCGCTGGGTGCCGGCGGCGTGGCGCTGGGCAGCAGCTCGATGTTCTACTCGTTCGTCAGCAGCAACCTGCAAGTCGCCCTGCGCGCCCTGGAGACCCGTGGCCTGACCCAGGTGCTGTCGGCGCCATCGCTGGTGGTGCTGAACAACCAGCAGGCGCAGATCCAGGTCGGCGACAACATCCCGATCAGCCAGACCACGGTCAACACCAGCAACTCCGACACCACCCTGAGCAGTGTCGAATACGTGCAGACCGGAGTCATCCTCGACGTGGTGCCGCGCATCAACCCCGGCGGCCTGGTGTACATGGACATCCAGCAGCAAGTCAGCGACGCCGATGACAGTGTCGTGACCACCACCCAGCCCAACCCGCGCATCTCCAGCCGCGCGGTGTCGACACAGGTGGCGGTGCAAAGTGGCCAGACGGTGCTGCTGGGTGGCCTGATCAAGCAGGACAACAGCCAGGCGGACACCCGCGTGCCGGGGTTGTCGCGCATTCCCGGCCTGGGCTGGCTGTTTGGCAGCAGCGCCAAGAGCCGCGACCGGACCGAACTGATCGTATTGATCACGCCCAAGGTGGTGAACAACCCGGAACAGGCACGGCAAGTCACTGCGGACTATCGTCAGCAAATGCAGTTGCTGAAGCGGGAAGTCAAGGGAAGCTGACGGCCTTTATCCTGCCCCTGAAAAAACCCGAAAGCCGGCATTTTTGAGAATGCCGGCTTTTCAGTTCAGTTTCAGCGCACCCCCGTCGCAGGGCCGGCTATCCGGCTCCCTTGAGCGCATCGGCTAGAAGCGCAGCGGTCTGGTGTAGTGCGCGTTCGCGTACCGCCTTGCGCGCAGCCACCGGAACGCCTGTGAAAGCGAACATCATGGGTGAGCGTGCAGCTCGGCACGCACAGTGCGCACTTGCTCCGCCGTCACCGCCGGGGCCTGGTTCGACCAGCCCTGGCGCAGGAACGTTACCAACTCGGCCACCTCGGCATCGTCCATGCGTTCGGCAAAGCCAGGCATCGGCAGCACCGAAGGCGCACGCTCGGTCGAAGGCGTCGCCGCCCCTGCGAGGATCACGTGCAGCAATGCATCGGCATTGGCCGCGTTGACCACCGTGGCCCCGTCCAGGCGCGGGAATACACGCTCTGCACCCTTGCCTGAAACGAAGTGGCAGGCACCGCAGTTGTCGATGTACAGCCGCTCACCCAGGGTCAGGTCCTTGGCCGCCGTCAACCTGGCCGTGGTCACCTCGCTGCGCTCGGCCTGCTGCTGGTACGCCGGGCCTTTGGCCGGTGGCAGCGACTTCAGGTACGCGGCCATGGCCTGCAGGTCGGCATCGCTCATGTGCGAGGTGCTGTTGGCGATCACGTCGGTCATCTCGCCAGCGACCGAGGCCTTGGCGTTGCGGCCGCTGCCCAGGTACTCGACCAGCTCTTCCTGGCTCCAGTGCGGCATGCCGCGCAGGGCCGGGACGTTCCAGCCGTTCAGCTCGGTACCGGTGAGGTAGCCGCTGGCGGATTCGTCCAGGCCTTTCTCCTGCAACGTCAGTGCACGCGGGGTGTGGCACGAGCCACAGTGCCCCAAGCCTTGCACAAGGTAGGCACCCTGGGTGATCTGCGCATCACCGCCAACCTGCGCCGCACGTGCCTCAGGCGCCGGCGAGAACAGTGCACGCCAGTAGGCCAGCGGCATGCGGATCGACAGCGGCCACGGAATGTCGTTGGCCTTGTTCGGCTGCTCCACCGCAGCTACGCCCTGCATGAAGTAGGCATACAACGCCCGGGTGTCTTCATCGCTGACCTTGGCATAGGACGGGAACGGCATCGCCGGGTACAGCGCACTGCCATCATGGCCAATGCCCCTGCGCACAGCGCGTTCGAACTCGCCGTAGGTCCAGTTGCCGATACCGGTCTGCTTGTCCGGTGTGATGTTGGTCGAGTAGATCGTACCGATCGGCGAGGCGATGCCCAGCCCGCCCGCGAACGGCTTGCCGCCGTCGTGGCTGGTGTGGCAGGCCACGCAGTCACCCGCGCGGGCCAGATAGGCGCCCTTCTCGATCAGCGCCGGGGTCACGGCCTGGGTCAGTTCGGCAGCGGCGTCACCCGAACGGTTGAGCAGGCCGGCGACGATCCACGCCAGCACGGCGGCCAACACGGCGACACCCAGCAGTACCGACAGGATGGAACGGGATTGGGTTTTCATGTTCTCGCTCCTCACGCCTGCACCAGCGGGCCTGGATTTTTCACGTACAGGTCCTTGATGGCCTGGGCCGCGAACAGGGTCAGTGCGCCGATCATCGAAGTCGGGTTGGCCTGGAAGTTCTGCGGGAAGGCGTTGCCGCCCGGCACGAACACGTTGTGCACGTCCCAGCTCTGCAGGTAACGGTTGAGCGCGCTGGTGTGCGGCGAGTCACCCATGATCGCGCCACCGACGTTGTGGGTGGACACGTACTTGGTGATGTCCCAGTGCGAATCCATGCCCAGGAAGCTTTCGCTGTAGCTGTCCGGGTTCAGCTCCTGGGTGATGTCCAGCACGATCTTGCGCAGGTGCTGCTGCAGCTTGAGCTCGTTCTCCTTCCAGTCGAAGGTGATGCGCAGCAGCGGCTGGCCCCACGGGTCCTTGTAGGTCGGGTCGAGGTCGACATAGTGGTCGCGGTACGACATGCAACCGGTGGAGATGCTGATCTTCATCGAGTGGCCGTACCAGTCCTGCATGCCCTCCTTCCAGCCCTGGCCCCATTCTGGCGTGCCGGACGGCAGCGCAGTGCCGATCGGCGTACCGGTGGCTTGCGAGCTGTGGATCTTGGCGCCGCCGATGAAGCCCAGCGACGGGCCATCGTAGTTGCCCGGAGAAACGTCGTTGAACATCTGCCCGGTGGCGCCAGCGGTGGCGAACGGGTTGAAGTGCTTGTCCTTGAAGAACAGCGTGGCGCCGCCGTTGCTGAGGAACGCGTAGTTGCGGCCGACGGTGCCCTCGCGGGTAATCGGGTTGTACGGTTTGCCGATGCCTGAGAGCAGCATCAGGCGCACGTTGACGAACTGGAACGCCGCCAGCACGACGATCTTGGCCGGCTGGAACACTTCATTGCCCTGGGCGTCGACGTAGGTGATGCCCTTGGCGGTCTTGCCGTCCGGGTGCAGCTCCACGCGCAGCACGTTGGCGTTGACCCGGTAATCGAAGTTGTCCATGCGCTTGAGCGCGTCCATCACCGCGGTTTGCGGCGAGGCCTTGGAGTAGTTCAGGCACGGGTACTTGCTGCAATAGCCGCAGTAGTTGCACGGCGCGATCTGGTTGCCGTAGGGGTTCTTCCAGGCCCGCGACACGTTGGCCGACGGGTTGGGGAACGGGTGGTAACCCAGCTTGCGGGCGGCGTCGGCGAACAGCTTGTTGTTCAGCGTATCTTCCAGCGCTGGCAGCGGATACGGGTTGGAGCGCGGCCCTTCGAACGGGTCGCCACCCACCAGGATCTGGCCATTGAGATTGCCGGTGTTGCCCGACAGGCCGCAGATCTTGTCGAACTTGTCGAGGTACGGCTCGATCTCGTCCCAGGTGAACGGAAAGTCGCCGATAGTCATGTCGCTCTGCAGGATGCCCGGGGCATAGGCCTGGTCGGCGTAGGTCTTGAGCTTGATGTCGGTCGGCGTAGGGCGGATCAGCACGCCGGTCCAGTGCAGGCCCGAACCCCCGACGCCGGTGCCAGGCACGAAGGCGTCCCACTGGCGGGTGGGCAAGGCGGTGCCGTTGAGGTTGTGGCGAACGGTGAGCGCGCCGTCCTTGGGCGTGACCATGATCTTGTTGCGCACGCCGTAGGCGTACTGGTCTGCCGGTTTCGGGTAGGCGAAATCGGCGTTGGTGCGGTCTTCACCGCGCTCGAAGGCGCGCACTTTCAAGCCTGCCTGGGCAAGCTCGATGCTCATCAGCGAGCCAGCCCAGCCCAGGCCGACGACGGCGACGTCGACTTCGTCATTGGTAATGTGTGGCATAAAAACCTTGAATGCTGTAACTCGAAGCGAAGGGATCAACCGCGTTGGCCGGTCAGGCTGACCGGGCCGAGGGGATACGGGACGTTGTGCTGGGCAACCCATTCCAGGTAGCTGGCCCGGGCACCGGGGAAGCCGATGGCGATCCACGCCTTCATGCCCTTGTTGCCGCCGTAGATCGGGTCGGCCAGCCAGCCCTGGCGGCTGTGGTTGAGCAGCTCGCCGAAGAACAGCTTGGCCTTGAGCACGCTTTCGCCGTGGGCCGCGAAGTCGACCTGGCCGCCTTGTAGCTTCTTCAGCACGTCATCGCGCTTGCCCAGGTCAAGCAGGGCGAAGTGCTGGCCGTGGGTGGCCTGGCACCAGCTTTCCAGCGCGGCGATGCCTTTGCGGTAGATCTGCTGAGGGGTATACGGCAGTTGGTAGCCGAGGGTGGCCGGGGCATTCAGGTCGAACGGGCCTTCCAGGTAGATCTCGCTGCCCAGGTCACCGGCCAGTTGCTGGTCGATGAAGATCGGCACGTTGGTTTCCAGGGCACCGGGGCCACGGCCGTCGGCGGGGATCAGGCGATCGCAGGCGGCGAGGATGAAGGTCCATTCGGCCGGGGTGAAGAAGCACGGGGTGTAGCTGTCGAGGCTCGGCGCCGCCATCTCCGCCGCCATCGCGGCACTCAGGCCGTTGACGGTGATGCCCATCGCGGGCAAGGCGATCAGCGACGAAAGCAGGAACTTCCTTCGCGAGGTTTGTTTGGCTAACAACATGCAGGTCTACCTATGACTAATCACTCAGACCCGTGATACGTGCTTTTCGGCAGGCTCAGGCACTGCTCTTGTGGACAATCGCGAGTGCGCCGCGCCAGAGGCAGCGAACTCAACCAGTCATACACATGACAGACATCGTATCTCACGGAAGGCAAATGATAGCAGGCTACCTATGTGGTAACAATTTGTTTCCTAGATGATTGTCAACGGAACGATTGTCGCACGTGGCGGAGTCTGTGCCCTTCCAGATGTCCATTTCACGACACCGCCCTGCCCCGCCAGGATTATCCTCATACTCAACAGCGTGGAAATCACTCATGAAGGGATGAGGTGAAGGCGATGATCGAGCTGGCGCTGGGTGCCTTGCGTGCCAACCCTGAGATTGCAGTGTTTCTGGCGATCGCATCTGGCGTGATCGTGGGGCGCCTGCAGGTTGGCAACTTTCACCTTGGCTCGGTTGCCGGAGCTTTGCTGATGGGCCTGCTGATCGGGCAGATCGGGGTGCAGGTGCCCCATGAACTCAAAGCCGTTTTCTTCGCCTTGTTCATCTACGCGGTCGGCTTCAAGAGCGGCCCCGAGTTTTTCGGCAGCCTCAACCGCGGCACGTTGAAGCTGGTCTTGCTGTCGGTGATCCTCTGCGCGACGGCGCTCGGGGTGATCCTCGCCATGAACGCGCTCTATGGCTTTGACGCCGGCTTCACCGCAGGGCTTGGGGCTGGCGCACTGACCGACACGGCTATCATGGGCACAGCCAGCAGTGCCATTGCCCAACTGCCACTGGATGCGGCCGCCAAGGCGCAGCTCAACAGCCACATGGCGGTCGCCTATGCGATTACCTATGTTTTCGGCACCGTAGGGTTGATCGTGTTTGTCGGCAGCATTGCGCCCAGGCTGCTGGGCGTCGATTTGAAAACCAGCGCCCAGGAGCTGGAGCGCGAGTTGGGAATAGAGCGTCAGGAGGAAGCGATCAGCATCCCCTACACGCGCATCGTCGTCCGGGCTCACCGCCTGCTCGAGGCCCAGGTACCAGGCCACACCATCGCGGATGTCGAGGCGCGCTACCCGTCACTGAGCATCGAACGGGTGATCCGCGCCAACGCGATAATCGAGCGGGACCCGACACTGGTGCTACTGCCAGGCGATGTACTAGGCATCTACGCCTTGCGCGATTCGGTAAGTCAACTCGATACCTGGATCGGGCCCGAGGTGGACGACGCTGCGAGCCTCTCATTCCCCACACGCAGTGCGGATGTGGTGCTGACGAAACCTCGCCTGGCCGGCCGCACTATCCATGACATCAAGCTGGCCATCACCGGTGCCGAACGCATGGGGTGCTTCCTGACCGGCATCACGCGCCAGGGGCTACCGCTGCCGCTGCTCCCTGACACCATATTGCGTCGAGGCGACGTGATCAGCCTGACGGGACGCGCGGCCAGCGTAGATGGCCTGGCGGCGCAACTGGGGCGCGAACGTAAACCGAGCCACCGCACGGACATTGCCCTGCACGCCTTCGGCATGGTCATTGGTTCGCTGCTGGGCTTGCTCTCGACGCATATCGGCATGATCCCCGTCGAATTGGGGATTGGTGGCGGCATCTTGCTGACGGGGCTGGTGATCGGCTGGTACAACTCGCGACACCCCGAGCTTGGCGCGCTTCCCCCCGCTGCGCAGTGGGCATTCTCCGAATTCGGCCTGACGGCGTTTGGTGCTGTAGTCGGCCTGCTGGCAGGGCCGGCGGCGCTCACCGCCATTCTGGATCAGGGCCTCTCGCTGTTCATCGCAGGCGCCCTGGTCACCCTCATTCCACCTCTGGTGACACTTTACGTAGGGCGCTACGTGCTCAGGCTGCATCCGATGATCCTGTTCGGCGCATTGGCGGGCGCGCAGACCGAAGCCGCTTCGATGAACAAGATCATCGAACAGTCCGGCAGCAATACGCCGGTGGTGGGTTTCACCGTCTGTTATGCGGTTTCCAATGTACTGCTGGCGGTGTGTGGCCCGATCATCATTGCGCTTGCCTGAGATCAAAAGGCCACTATTACGTAGGTGGATAGAGTTCAATAATTTTCAACGTTTTCCTGGAAAGGCCCTCGATGTCGCCTAATGTCTAAGTCAGTCAGGTGGCTTCGCGTCTCATTCAGGCCTTCAAACAGTCGTCAGAAGGCAGCAGCCAATGAGCGTTCAAACGTTGAACTCACCCTGTTTTCTGCACTACACATCGCTGGCAGTTACCTCAAGGTACAGCGCTTCAATACAAAGGGAGCTTGTCATGAGATTGATTGCGAAACCGAGCCGGTCTACCAGCGCTTCAGAAACGCCGGCCAAGTTATGGAAACTGGGTTCGTCATTCCTGCTGGCGAGTGCGATTGCGCTCACCACTCAAGCCTGGGCACAGGAAGCGCCGAAACCTGCAAGCGATGCCACCAAGGCGGCCAACGACGCACTGCTCAAAGAACTCCCCTTCAACGACAAGACTTCGTTCGAGCTGGCGCACAAGGGGTTCATCGCGCCGCTGCCTTCCGAGCCGATCAAGGGCGCCAGTGGCAACATGATCTGGGACCCGAGCAAATATGGGTTCATCAAGGAAGGGCAGACCGCCCCCGCGACGACCAACCCCAGCCTGTGGCGTCAGTCGCAACTGATCAATATTTCCGGTCTGTTCGAGGTCACCGACGGCATCTACCAGGTGCGCAACTACGACCTGTCCAACATGACCATTGTCGAGGGTAAAGAGGGTATCACCATCTTCGACCCGTTGATTTCCAGCGAAACGGCCAAGGCAGCACTGGATCTGTACTTCAAGCACCGGCCGAAAAAGCCCGTCGTGGCAGTGATCTACACCCACAGCCACATCGACCACTACGGTGGCGTGCGTGGCGTGGTCGACGAAAAAGATGTGAAGTCCGGCAAGGTCAAGATCTACGCACCTAAAGGCTTCCTGGAACACGCCGTGTCCGAAAACGTCATGGCCGGTACCGCGATGAGCCGCCGAGCCAGTTACATGTATGGCAACCTGCTGCCGCCGAATGAAACCGGCCAGTTGGGTGCAGGCTTGGGCACCACCACCTCTGCGGGTACCGTGACCCTGATCCCGCCGACCGATATCATCGAGAAGACTGGCGAGAAGCACGTAATCGATGGCCTCACCTACGAGTTCCTCTATGCACCAGGCAGTGAGGCGCCTGCCGAGATGCTCTATTACATCCACGAGAAGAAAGCGCTCAATACGGCCGAAGACTCGACCCATACCCTGCATAACACCTATTCGCTACGCGGCGCGAAGATCCGCGAACCGCTGCCTTGGTCCAAATACTTGAACCAGGCGCTGAAGATGTGGGGTGACGACGTGCAAGTCATGTACGCCATGCACCACTGGCCGGTCTGGGGCAACAAGGAAGTCCGCGACCAGCTGTCTTCCCAGCGTGACATGTACCGCTACATCAACGATGAAACCCTGCGTCTGGCCAACAAGGGGTACACCATGACCGAGATCGCCGAGCAGGTGAAACTGCCCAAGTCGATTGCCAACCGCTTCTCCAACCGCGGTTACTATGGCTCGCTCAACCACAACGTTAAAGCCACCTATGTGCTGTACATGGGTTGGTTCATCGGCAACCCGGCCACACTGTGGGAGTTGCCGCCTGAAGAACAATCCAAGCGCTACGTCGACATGATGGGCGGCGCGGACGCGGTGCTCAAAAAAGCCAAGGAATACTACGACAAGGGTGACTACCGCTGGGTAGCCGAGGTGGTCAACAAAGTCGTCTTTGCAGATCCGAGCAATCAGGCAGCCAAAAACATGCAGGCCGACGCACTTGAGCAGTTGGGCTATCAGGCCGAGAGCGGCCCATGGCGTAACTTCTACCTGACCGGCGCCAAGGAACTGCGTGATGGTGTCAAACAGTTGCCAACGCCGGATACCGCCAGCCCGGACACTGTCAGGGCCATGGACCTGGACCTGTTCTTCGACTACCTGGCCATGCGTTTGAAGGGCCCGGAAGTCGAGGGCAAGCACATTACCCTCAACTTCGACTTCACTGACCTGAAACAACAGTACGCGGTGGAGATGGTCAACGGCGTGCTCAACCATACCGAAGGTATGCAGGCAAAGGACGCCGACGCCAAGTTGACGCTGACCCGCGACACGTTGAACAAGCTGATGCTCAAGGAAACCACCCTCAAGGATGCTGTCTCTTCAGGGCAGATCAAGGTGGATGGGGCAGAAGGCAAGCTCGAGGAGCTCATGAGCTACATGGATAACTTCGACTTCTGGTTCCCGATCGTCACCCCTTGACGGCGCACTGGCGCCAGCGGGCGCGGGCAAGGCGCTGCAGACCTTGCCCGCCCATGGGTGAAGACACGGGTAGGCCTCACAGCCCTCAGCACTCGGAGTGACCAACGATGAAATCCGATCGACCCGGCCATGCGTTTTCTGCGCGCACACGTGCAGTGAGCTTGCCAATGCTGGCCTTGGCCACGGCCATGCAAGCCAATACCAGTTGGGCAGGCGGGATCCTCATCTACGAGGCCGGCCAGGAAGGCAATGGATTGGCAAACGCAGGCTCCGCCGCGCTGGCCAACGACCCCAGCGTGCTCATGAGCAACCCTGCGGGCATCACGCAACTCAAGGGCACGCAGATCAGTGCCAATGCCCAGGTCATTCTGGGTGACCTGCGCTTTTCTCGCGACAGCAACAACCAGTTCGATGGCAACGAGGGCGGCAACTCCCTGGAGTACCTGCCTGGCGCCAGCCTGTTCGTCAGCCATCAGATCGACGAGCGCTCTGCCATCGGTTTCGGCATGTACGGTAATTTTGGCCTCGCACTGGATTATGACGATGACTGGGCAGGCCGTTACTTCACCCAGGAAGCGGCGGTCATTGGCGTTTCTTTCCAGCCGACATGGGCCTACAAGTTCACGGACGATCTGTCGATCGGCATCGGCCCCCGCATCATGGTCGGCTATTACCGCACCGAGATGGCCATCAACAACAACCTGCTGGGGCTCGCGGACCGCCCGGATGGTCAGCTGGAATACAAGGATACCGACGTCGGCGTCGGCGTGAACCTGGGTGTGCTTTATCAGCTGGACCCCAGCACCCGGCTCGGCCTGGCCTACACCAGCAAGGTCAAACTGGAGTTCGAGGACAAACCGCATGTGAAAGACATCAGCAACCCACTGCTGAATGCGGCTTTGCGCCGCCTGGATGTCGACTCGCTGGAGCTTGACCTGAACGTACCGCAGACCGTCACCGCCAGCATTGCCCACGAAATGAATGAGCAATGGACCCTGCTGGGCAGCCTCGGCTGGCAGGACTGGAGTGATTTCGGCGATGTTGGCGTGGATGTCGACGCCAATGGCGGGGGCACCAGCCGCACCGTTGACCGCAAATACAAAGACACCTGGCACGCCTCGGTTGGGGCGCTGTATCAAGCGACGCCGCAATGGCGCTGGAGCGTTGGCCTCGGGTACGACAGTTCGGCCGTGGATGACAAAGACCGTACGGTCGACAACCCGATGGGTGAGGCATGGCGGTTGGCCGCTGGGGTCAACTATGCAGTCGATGAAGGACTCGACCTGCACCTGGCCTACACCTTGGTATGGCTGGGCGACATGGATGTGGACCAGACCAAGAGCCGCTCCGGCACCACGCTTTCGGGCAGCTATGACAACAGCGCATTGCACATTATCGGCGGCGGCGCCACCTGGCGCTTCTGAGTGACGCACATCACGCTAACGTAAGGAAGGAGATCCTCATGAAAACCAAGGTATTGGCCGCAACTCTCTGTCTCACCACGCTCATGCTGCATGGCTGCGCCAGCAAATACGTGGAATCCGATCAATACTCCGGCTTCCTCAAGGACTACAGCGTTCTGAAAGAGGACAAGTCACCCTCCGGGGCGGCGGTGATGCGCTGGATCAAACCCGGGGTCGATGTCAAACGCTACACGAGCGTGTACCTGGAACCCAGCCAGCTCTATCCGAAACCTCAGCCCACTGAAAAGATCCCGCAGTCGACGCTGCAAGGCATCACCACGTATTACGATCAGACGCTGAAGAATCACTTCTCCCAGGTACTGCCATTGGCAACCAGCCCGGGTCCTGGGGTGTTGGTCGTGCGCCCTGCAATCACCGCCGTGAGTGCCAAGACCAAGAGCCTGCGCCCCTATGAAGTCATCCCGATTGCCTTGATCGCCGCCGGCATCAGCACGGCCACTGGCATTCGTGATCAGGATACGAGCATTGCCACCGAGGCAGCCTTCATTGACGGCGATAGCAACCAGGTCGTCGCTGAAGTGGTGCGCAAGGGGGCGGGCACCGAGTTGGACAACTCCTCTCAAGTCATGCAGGCAAAGGATGCCAAGGCCGTGCTTGATGGGTGGGCCAAGGACATGGTGGGTTCATTCCAGGCGCTGAAAAAATAACCGCAAAAGCCCCGCCTGGAACTCAGGCGGGGCTTTTGTCACACGCCACACGCTCATAGGCGCGAAACCATGGACAGCATTCGCGATCGACATGAACAACTGCAGGATTCAAAGACGCCGCCCTCCGCTCCCCCCCCTCTTTCACCTTCAATTCCAACTGCGCAAACTCCTGCACCCGATTACACCGAGGGCTTTGCAAAACTCAAGTTCCCCGCGCTATCCAACAGCGGCTTGCAAACACTGGCAATGCCCTGCTGGGGCACAGCGATGGTGGATGGGGCGCCACTGGCAGGCCCTTTACGTTTTCTGGCGACTACGGCACCCACCGTCGGGCACGCCCTGGTGGCGCTCGTCAGATACATGGGCCAATACAGCCCTCTGATCCACTTTCGACTTGAGCATCGGGCAGGCCAGGCGGTTCTGCATTTCGAACCCTCGGCGCCCGCCCAGTCGCTGACGCCCCATACGGTGGAGAACTGGGTGGTGGCCGCCTGGTGGCTGATTGGCGAATTGCGCGGCACGCAACTGAAACTCACCGCGCTGAGCTTCAAACATCCGCCGCTGGTGGATGAAGCGAAATACGTCAATTTTTTTGAATGCGCCATCGCCTTCAACCAGAGCAGCACCTGCCTCATCATGGCCTCGAACGTGCTGGAAGAGACGATTGTCAAACAGGACGCACAACTGCACGAGATGGTGCGTTACTTCCTGGAAGTCCGCGCTCAACCCGCCGATGGATTGAAAGGCGAAGTGGAGGCACTGATCAAGATCCTGCTGCCCTCCCACCGTTGCACCCTCGAGCAGGTCGCCCTGGCCCTGGAGCTGAACCCTCGGACCTTGCAGCGCCGCCTCAGCCATGAGGCCATCGACTTTGAAGAATGCCTGGATAACATCCGCCGTAGCCAGGCCGAACGGATGCTGCGCAAAACAGCGCTGACCGTGGGTCAGATCTCTTCCGAACTGGGTTACCGACGCACCACTTCGTTCTGTCGAGCCCATCAGCGCTGGTTCGACATGACACCGCTGGAGCATCGACGACAATTTGGTGGGAGGAACGGCACATGTATAAATTCATAAAAACGACCATCGCCGGCGGCGTGCTGTTTATCTTGCCGCTCCTGGTGGTGGTGATTCTGATTGAAAAGGCGATCCATATTCTCACGCCTCCCCTGCAAAAAGTGATGCCGTTGTTTTCGGGCTATACACTTGTGGGCGGCACCTCTTTGACAGTGCTCGCGCTGCTGGCATTGGCATTCATATGCTTTTTGGCCGGTTTACTGGCCAGAACAGCAATAGCGGCACGGACCCTCGGCGCGCTGGAAGACAGAATCCTGGGCAATCTTCCCGGCTATCAACTGATCAAGGATGCGACATCCCGTTTTGCCGGCCTGGAAAACATGGAAGGCGCAAGAGTGGGCATGATCGCCGAGGGTGAAGGTTTCAGATTCGGGCTCGTACTGGAAACTCAGGAACAGTGGCTGCTGATTTACCTGCCCGATGGCGGCCCCGCCGGCGCCACTGCCGGCGAAGTGCGAGCGGTCCCACACGATCAGGTGACACTCACAGACATACCCTGGCTATCCGTGGTTGCCTGCCTGCGGCGAGGCGGCCGCGGGACCTTGGAGCTGATGAAGCAGTATCTGTGAAATGACGGCATCGACAATCCGTAGCGTGCAAATCACTGGCCGTCGGGCTTCTGCGCCGGCGCCTTGTACCAGCTTTCGCGCGGCACCCACTTTTCCTGCGCAGGGTCGCCCAGGTAATGGGGAGACATGATCTGCACCCCATGCTCATTGAACACATCCTGGATATTGGCATGCAGCAGGCTCAACAACTCTGCGCGCGGCCGAGGCTCACTGGGCACCGCCTGCGCGACCAGGCGATATTCCGGGTAGAAATCCGATAGCCCGGTCTGGAAGACCTGCGGGCGGGGCTTCTCCAGAATGCCATCCGTACGCTGGGCGGCCGTCACCAGCATCGCCTCGACCTGGCGCCAGGGCGTGTCATAGCCGATGGTGACGACGGTATCGACGATGTAGCCCTGGCCCTGCACGGCCCGGGAATAGTTGCGCGTCACCGACCCGGTGATCATCGAATTGGGCAGCGTCAGCACCTCGCCCAGGCCGGTACGGATAGTGGTATTGAACATACCGACTTCAGTGACCGTGCCTTCATTGTCGCCGACCCGCACGTACTCGCCGGTCTTCAAGGTACGCGAGTACGTCAGGATCAAGCCCGCTGCCGCCTGGCCGACGACACTGGAGGCGCCCAGCGAGATCATCAGCCCCAGCAGCACTGACAAGCCTTTGAACGCATCGGTACCCGAGCCCGGCAGATAGGGGTACGCCATGACCACTGCAAACAGCCAGATCGCCAGCGAGGTCAGGCGCATCGTTGGCTGCAAGGTCTCCTGGGTCAGCCATTTCAACGTCCCTGGGCGCGCCATGCGTTCCAGCACGCGCTTGCTGAATGCGCTGATGCCACGGGCAATGAAGAAAATCATGACGGCCACGGCGATCCCGGGGATCGCGTGCAGGACACCGTCGAGCACGTAGCGCAGGAGGTCGAGCAGATGGATGTTGAGGCTCTCGCCCCACGGCCGGGTATAGGGAAACTGGGAAAGCACAAAGCTCAGCCACTGGTAGCTCAGCAGCAGTACAAAACACCAATACAGCAGTAGCAGCATGCGATCTATCAGGTAGTAGACGTTCTGCATGTCGAACAGCGGCATCTGGCCGACCCGGATCTGGTCGGCGCGCTGGCGCATGAGTATCGGCAAACGGCCCCTGAGCTTGCGCCGTGCAAGGTTGGCGCCTTTGATCAACGCCACGAACAGCAGAGTGGCCACGGCCGAAAAGCCCAGCGCCTTGAGCAAGAAGCGCACGCTGCGCGCCTCGCCCGTTTCTTCCACCACCTGGCGAAGCACATCGGCGGCCTGTTCGGCGGCTGCCCGGGTGTCGCCCCCGGTGGTTCCCAGGTCCTGAGGGGCAACGATGAACGCCCGCCGCCCACCGAGCAGAACGAGGTGGCTGGAGATGATCGAATCGACCGTTACCGGAAGCTCATCCGTGCTGCGTAATGCTTCATCGATCACCGCCTCCGCCCGATGCGCCCGGGCAACAGGCGTCTCACCCAGCAAGGTGGCATGGAAGGTGAAGATGCTTCGGTTGGCAATGCGCAGTTCTGCCGGCTCACCCGGTATGCCATCGGTGGCGCTCCCTGTGCCTTCGTCAGCGTGCCCAAGCAGTGGTAGTAGCGTGACCAGCACAAGCAGCACGCGGAAAAGACGGTCCATTCGACACTCCCTGCCCGTTGGGGATCAACAGCATGCCTGATAGTGATAGCACAGGCGCGATCGCCCGGAGCACGCGTTAAAAAACATGGGCAAAGCGAACATTCCTTCCTAGTATGAAGAACGCTGACCCGTTCACGTTGCGCTTCACGGTGTTGTATTGCAGGGAGCCAGGCATGCCTTTTTCCATCGTTGCACACCCTCTCGTACCGCTGCTGCTGACGTTGGCCTGCGTTAACGCACAGGCCGAACAACTGCCCGCTGGCGAAGACCCGCAGCTGATCCGCGTGTTGCTGGCGGCTGAGCTGGAAACCACCTTGTCCAGCCAGATGAGCGGCACCCTGGGCGAACTCAAGGCCCGCTTCGGCGAGCAGGTGGCCAAGGGCGCCACGCTGGCCCGTTTCAACTGCAATGAGGCCCAGGCCCGCGGCAAGGTTGCGGTGGCCGAACTGGCCATGGCCCGGCAGAACCTGCAGGCCAAGCAACAGCTGCGCAAGCTTGACGCAGTCGGCGACATCGAAGTGGCCGCGGCCAATACCGAGGTGCAGAAAGCCGCTGGCGCCCGCGCCATGGGTGAGGCACAGATCAGCTATTGCCAGGTGCTGGCGCCGTTTTCCGGCCATGTGGCCAAGGTCTACGTCAAGCCTTACCAGACCGTCAGCGCCGGTACCCCGCTGTTCGACCTGGTCAGCGACGGGGCGTTGAAAGTGCGCCTGAATGTGCCGTCCAGCCAGTTGAAGAGCCTGAGCCCGGGCCAACCTTTGCAGGTGACGGTGCACGAAACCGGCAAGACCTACCCGGCCAAGGTCAGCGTGATCAACTCAAGGGTCGATGCCGTGGCACAGACGGTGGAACTGGAAGCGCGCTTCGATCAGCGCTATCCCGAACTGATCGCCGGCATGAGCGGCACAGCGCGGTTCGACCATGACCGTGAATAGGCCGCTTCCGCATCCGCAGCTGCTGCTGCAGCTGGATGCATTGCGCGACAAGGCTATGGCCGCCGAGACCCTGAACGCCTTGGCGTTCAGCATGGCCAACGACCTCTACCCGCTGCTGCCCTTTCACCAGGCATTGGTATTCGAGCAAGGCAACAGCGGCCTTGAGCTGCTGTGCGTGTCGGGGTTGGCGCGGCCCAGCGAGGATTCGCCCTACCTGGTGTGGCTGCGCCGAGCCAGCCGCTGGCTGAACGAGCGCCTGACCGACGCACAGCCGGCCTGGCTGACACAGGCTGGCTGTGCACCACCCGATGACATTGCTGAAGGCTGGGGCGAGTGGTGGCCTGCGGGCCTGTGGTGCCTACCCTTGCATGGCCCTGCCGGCCAACGCCTCGGGCTGCTGGTGCTGCTGCTGGAAGAAGCGCCGCCTGCGGTACTGCACCAGCAACTGGATGGCCTGACCCGCACCTGGGCCTACTGTTGGCATGCGCTGACCCGGCGCCGCCGGATCAGCCGCTGGCGCCCCAGCCGCCGCCAGGTGCTGATCTGCATGCTGGTGGCCGCCGGGCTGTTGCTGGTGCCAGTGCGGCAAACGGCACTGGCGCCGGCGCAGATCGTGTCGCGCCAGGCGCAGATCGTCAGCTCGCCGATCGACGGCGTGATCGCCCAAGTGCTGGTGCGCCCCAACCAGCCTGTGCAAGCCGGCACACCGCTGTTCACCCTCGACGAAACCACCCTGCGCAGCCGTGCCGAAGTGCTGGGCAAGGAAGTGGCCGTGGCCGATGCCGAATTGCAGGCGGCCAGCCAGCGCGCCTTCGACAACCCACAAAGCAAGAGCGAACTGACCTTGCTGCAGGGCCGCGTCCAGCAGCGCCGCGCCGAGCTTGCCGCCGTGCAGGCGCAATTGCGGCGCACCCAGGTGCTGGCGCCGCGCGCCGGGGTGGCCGTGTTCAGCGACCCCAACGACTGGCTGGGCAAGCCGGTGTCGACTGGCGAGCGCATCATGCACGTGGCCGACCCTGCGCAACCGGCCATGCAGATTCAGCTGGCCGTGGCCGATGCCATTGCCCTGGAGCCCGGCGCCGAAGTGACCCTGTTCCTCACCGCCTACCCGCTCAGCCCGCTCAAGGGGAAAATCCTCGAAACCAGCTACCAGGCCAAGCCCAGCGATGATGGCGTAGTCGCCTACCGTCTGCTGGCCAGCATCGACGAACGCTCCGAGCATGCCCGCCTGGGCCTGCACGGCACTGCCAAGCTGTACGGCGACCGGGTGATGCTCGGCTATTACCTGCTGCGCCGGCCGCTGGCCACGCTGCGCGCCTGGAGTGGCTGGTGATGCTTGACCTGTCCGAGTTGCCACTGCCTCCGCTGCGCGAGGACCTGCGTTTGTGCGAGGCCGCCGACAGCCGTGAGGGGGAGCCGGCCTGGATGATCCACGACACGGTGGTCAACCGTTTCTACCGCATCGGCTGGCTGGAGTTCGAATGCCTGCTGCGCTGGGGCCAGACACCACGCCAGGTCAGCGAGCAGGTGGCACGCGACAGTGCGCTAAAGCCGGATGTCGAGCAGGTGCTGGCGTTGCGGGCGTTTCTCGAGCAACACCACCTGCTGCGCCCGGGCCCCGAGCAACTGGCCAGGTTGCAAGGCGCCAGCGAGGCGCGCACCTGGTCGAGCTGGCGCTGGTGGCTGCACCATTACCTGTTCTTTCGCATCCCGTTGCTGCGCCCGCAAGCCGCGCTGCAACGCCTGGCCGCCGCGCTCGGCTGGCTGTTCCACCCGCTGACCGGAATGCTGGTGCTGGGCCTGACGCTGCTGGGGGTCTTCCTGGTGATGCAGCAGTGGGATGCCTTCACCCACGCCGTGGTGGAGTCGTTCTCCACCGAGGGCCTGCTCAGCTTCGCCCTAGCGCTGGTGGTGGCCAAAACCCTGCATGAACTCGGCCACGCACTGGTCGCCACGCGCCTGGGCCTGCGGGTCGGGCACATGGGCATAGCGTTTCTGGTGATGTGGCCGATGCTGTACACCGACACCGGCGAAAGCTGGAAGCTCAAGCGCGCGCGCCAACGCCTGGCGATCGCCTCCGCGGGGATCATCACCGAGCTGTCCCTGGCGGGCCTGGCCACGCTGGGCTGGGCCCTGTGCGACGACGGCGCCCTGCGCAACGCCTTGCTGTACCTGGCGACCACCAGCTGGGTGTTGTCGTTGGCCCTGAATGCCAGCCCGTTCATGCGCTTCGACGGCTACTTCATCCTCAGCGACCTGCTCGACTTCCCCAACCTGCACGAACGCGCCTCGGCGCTGGCCCGCACGGCCCTGCGGCGCAACCTGCTGGGGCTGAACGACCCGTGGCCGGAGCCGTTCGCGACGGGGCAGCGGCGCCTGCTGATCGCCTTCGCCTTCGCCACCTGGCTGTACCGCCTGGTGCTGTTTCTCGGCATCGCCGTGGCGGTGTACCTGTTCTTCTTCAAGCTGCTGGGGATCGTACTGTTCATGGTCGAACTGGCGTGGTTCATCGCACTGCCGGTCAAGCGTGAGCTGAGCCACTGGTGGCAACAGCGGGCACGCATTCCGGGGCGGCGCAAACAGCTGTTCTATGCCTGCCTGGGGCTGGCCGTGCTGGGCCTGGCACTGCCCTGGCGCAGCCAGGTCGATGCCGTGGGCGTGGCCCGTGCCGAACACCAGCTGCGCGTCTACACGCCCTACCCGGCACGGCTGCAAAGCCTGCACCCGGCGGGCCAGGTCAAGGCCGGCGAGGTGCTGGCCGTGCTCGACGAACCGGACCTGGACTCGCGCATGCGCAGCAGCGAAGCCAGTGCCCGCAGCTATGAGGCGCGCCTCTCGGGGTTGCTGGCCGACCCCGGCGGGCTGGCCGAGGATGCCGCCACCCAGCAGCGCCTGAATGTGCAGACCGAAGAAGCCCGCGCCGCACGTATCGAGATTGCCCGGCTCAACCTGCAGGCGCCATTCGCCGGCAGCTGGCTCGACCTGGACCGCGACGTGCAGCCCGGCCAGTGGCTCAACGGCCAGCAGGCGCTGGGCATCCTGATCGACCCCCGGCACTGGCAGATCGATGCCTACGTCGCCCAGGACCGGGTCCATCTGCTGGCCGTGGGCGATGCCGTCAGGTTCTACCCCGACGGCCAGGCCATCGCGCTGCACGGCAAGGTGCTGGCGATCGGCAGCACCCGCGCCGGGCAGCTGGCCCACCGCATGCTCTCCGCGCATTTCGGCGGCCCGGTGCCGGTCACCAATGAACCCCTGGTGCCCAGCAATGCGCTGTTCCAGGTGCTGGTGGCGCTGGACGAACCGCTGGCCACGGTGCGCGAAACCCGCGGCAAGCTGCAGATCGAAGGGGAAAAACGCAGCGTACTGGGCGAACTGGGCAAATGGCTGCTGGGGGTCGGTTTGCGCGAAAGCGGGTTCTGAACCGCGCCTTTCGGCGCCTGCTCTGCCGGCGCGATAAAACCCGGCTACGATTGGATAAGCCTGGAATAAGGCGTCGAATTTCTGAGCAGGGTATGGACATGGACCTCAAGAGCAGAGCCGGATTCGCCACTGTTTCACGCCCTCGGTCGCAGACGGTGGCCCTTGAACAGCGCATCCTGTTCGACGGCGCTGCCGCAGCCGCTGTCGATCAGCAGCACCACGGCGATGCCAACCCTGCCGAGGGCAAGGACAGCAGCCACCCCGCCCCCACCGCCAGCGAGGCGCAGACTGCGGCCCCGGCGCCAGCCGCACGCAACCTGGTGGTCATCGACGCGCGGGTTGAAAACCGCGAGCAACTGGCCGCCAACCTGCCGGCCGGCACCACCGCGCTGGTGGTCGACCCCGGCCAGGATGCCATTGCCGCCATCAGCAACGCCTTGGCACAACTGGGCAAGGTCGACTCCATCCAGGTGTTCTCCCACGGCGCCTCGGGCCAGTTCACTCTGGGCAACCAGGTCTTTACCGGCCAGACGGTCGAACAGCTGGGCGATCGCCTGAGTGCCTGGCGCGGCGAGCTGAACAGCGGCGCGGATATCCAGCTGTATGGTTGCGACGTGGGTGCCGGCAGCGCCGGCCAGGCATTGGTCAACGAGCTGGCCCGCTGGACCGGCGCCGACGTCGGCGCCTCCAGCAATGCCACCGGCAGTGCGCTGGCAGGCGGGGACTGGCGCCTTGAGGTCAACAGCGGCGATGTCGACAAGGCCATCGCGCTGGCAGCCACCACCCTGGACAGTTTCCAGGGCCTGCTGGCCGATGCCAGCCCCACCACCAGCCTCGGCAGCGCCGGAGCCGAAGTGCAACTGGGTGAACAGTTCAACTTTACCGTGAGCTTCAGCAACCCTTCGACGCAAGAAGGCTATGCCCCATTCATCGACCTGTTCATGCCGGCAACCGGACGCGACGGTGATGACGGGGCCACGTTCGTCTCCGCCACCTACCTGGGCCAGGCGGTGAACAGCTTCGTCATTACCTTCGATGCCAATGGCAACGCCACCCACCCTCTGGCCAAGGACGCCAGCGGCAATGCCCTGGTGATCAACGCCGCCAGCGTCGGCATGAAACCTGGCGACCAGATGGTGGTGCTGCAGTTGCCCTACGCCAGCGTCACCAATGGCCAGCCGAGCATCGACGTGCAGATCACCGCGCAGCTGAGCAACCTGGCCGATACCACCTATTCCGACGGTGCGCCAAACCTCACCATCAATACCCGCGCAGGCTTCGAGTACGGCAACGACTCGCTGAACAACCCGACCCAGGACCCGAGCCTGGTGGAAAGCGCGCTGCACAGTTTCGTCGTCACCCCGACCCTGCTCAAGGTCACGCAGACGGTCGACATGCCGGAAGGCGAAACCGTCACCGGGCCGAACTACACCCGCACCCAGACCGTCACCGTCACCCCGGCCCCGGGCCAGACCCTGAGCAATGTCACGGTCACTCAGACCGTGCCTGACCAGGTCCACGTCAGCGCCATCACCCCTGGGCCGGGCGGCACCCTGACATCGGTGACCCTGCACGACGGTACCGTGCTCACCAACCCGGCGTTGATCGCCGCGGCACTGGCCAATCCCAATGCCTTCGTCGCCAGTTATGACATCCATTACGATACGCTCAGCGCCGCCAGCACCACTCAGGTCAGCTTCTATGTGCCGCAGATCGACGCCAATGGCCGGCCGGTGATCGACCCCGCCACCGGCAACCCGGTGCAGATCGAGTTCGGTACCGCCACCGTCACCGGCGCCTGGAACCCCCTGGACCCACGCGATCGCCCTGCCGACCCGAACGGCTACCCGTTCAGTGAAACCGGCGACGGCCAGGGCGTGACCTTCGTCGCCAAGTCGATCACCCTGCTCAAACAGGTCGATTTGCAGAATGATGTCGGCACTGCGGGCCTTACCCCAGGCGATACCCTGCGCTACACCATGGACGTGGCCATTTCCGACTTTTTCGCCTTTGGCGAGAACATCCTCGGGCAAGGCCAGTTCACCCTGACCGACCTGCTCAGCGATGGCCAGACCTTCGACCCCAGTAACCCGCCCACCCTGCTGATCCAGCAGAATGGCGAAGCGCTTAGTATCGCGCTGGTCTACACCCAGACGGTCAATGCCGACGGCAGCACCACGCTGGTCTTCGACATTGCCGAGTCCATCCGCCAGGCAATCGCCGGCCCCGGGCTCGCGGCATTGTTCGGTGACCTGTACGACAACACCGTGCAGGACGGCGCCACCCGCCTGAGCATCGTCTACGACGCCACGATCGATGCCACCTATACCAGCGACCACCCCCCTCACGACCAGCTCAACGAAGGTGACAGCGTTGGCAACAACGCCACGGTAGATGCCACCGTACTGCGCGACGCGGTCAACCTGGGCGGCATCCAGAGTGACGGTTCCAGTACCACCAGCACCATCGACACTTCAACGGTCGACATCGAACTCACCCAGGTCAATGGCGGCAACCCTCCCGCCAACGGCGAGCTGCGCCCCGGCGACGTGGTGACGTTCACCATCAGCTATGACCTGCTGGTGGCCGATTATGAGAACTTCAAGCTCATCGCCTATCTCCCGTTGCCCCTGCTCGACGCCACGGGCATCGCCTGGAGTTTCGGTACCGGGGTCGGGCAATGGGCGTTTGCCCTGGGTAATACCACGCTGGACGTCCCCGACAGCGTGACCACGGGCCCCGGCAACTCGATCATCTTCGACTTCGGCGACTATGTATCCGGCGGGATCAACGGCGCCACCGTGCAGGTCAGGTTCACCATGGTGGTGGGCGACCAGCCCTTTGCCGACCAGCGTGAACTCGATGTGCTGGCGCAATCGAGCCAGACCACCACGGTCGACAAGACCGTGCTCACCTCGTCGGATGTGGCGGTGATCGAATCGGTCGCCGAGCCGGTGCTGGACATCAAGCACGGCGTGGTTTCCAGCACCAACGGCACGGTCACCGGCACCACCGGCAGCTGGTCCGCGCCGGGCACCGGCGGCGTCCCGTTCAGCGGCAGCGTCACCAGCCTGGCGGCAGTGGACGGCAATGTCAGCGGCATCGACGGTGCCGACACCCTGCGCCTGGCCACTGCCCTGAAGAACAGCGGCGGTGGCGGTGCCTACGATGTCAGCACCAACATCACCCTGCCCGCCGGCCTGGCGTTCGTCGGCGGCAGCCTGGGCACGGCCAACCTGCAGATCTACCGCGGCGACGGCACCCTGCTGGTGCAGGGCACCGACTACAGCGTCAGCGGCAACGCCATCACCTTCCTCGACGCCAACGGCCAGGCTACCTTGCTGGCCGGCCGCGCTGGCACCGCCAGTGACCTGTCCGGGGCCAACGTGGTGGTGATCACCTACGACGTCACGGTGAACAATGCGATTCTTGCCTCCAGCACCCTGCAGAGCACCGCGGCACTGACCTACTACGCCAGCGTCGACGGCGGCCAGGACTTCACCCCGACCGACCTCACCGAGGTCGCCAACCAGCAGGTCGCCGCCCCGACCATCAGCAAGACCTACAAGGACGGCAGCCTCAGCGAGGACGACTCCAGTGCCACCCACACCACGGGCAGCAACCTGGTGATTGGCGAAAGCATCACCTACGACATCGTCGTCAGCCTGCCCGAAGGCGCCACGGGCAGCCTGCGCATCAACGACCTGATCCCCCCGGGCCTGCGCCTGGACCCACGGTTCAATGGCAACCTGGGCTATCAGATCATCACCACCACAGCGGGCAGCGGCGCCTTGTCGGCCGACTTCAACGGCGTGCTCAACGTCAACCCGGTGACCCTGGACGGCAGCGACGGCGCCGACCTGCTGCTGGTATTCGGCAGCGCCGGGGCCAATGCCGACAACATCGTCGGCAACAACAGTTTCGTCATTCGCCTGGTGCTGGTGGCCAGCAACGTCACCGGCAACCAGCAAGGCACCACACTCAACAATGGTGCCCAACTGGTCTACAGCGACCCCGATGGCGATACCCCCAACGGTGCTACCGCGGTCGACCGCAGCCTCAACAGCGCCCAGCAGCCCGGTGTGACCATCGTCGAGCCGACCCTCACGGTCACCCAGCAGGTAACCTCGACCCCAACGTTTGGCGGCTTCGACGAAGGCGACACCGTCACCTTCACCATCACCGTGGCCAACAACTCGGGCACCAACGCCTTCGACATCAGCCTGCTCGACGTGCTGCCCACCGAGATCGACAACCTGGTGATCAGCGGCACCATCCAGTACAACGGCGGCGCCACCAACAACAACGTTGGCGTCGATTTCGTCATCATCAATGGCCAGTTGGTAACGGCCGATGGCGCCAACATCGACATCGCCAACGGCGGCAGCATCGTCATCACCCTGAGCGGCGTGGTCAATGCCACTGCAGCAGGCGAGGCGGCCATCGCCAACAACGTGCAGGTGCAGTGGAGCAGCCTGGACGGCACCAGCAGCGCCACCGACACTGTCAATGGCGAACGCAGCGGCGACGACGGGCTGCTCAACACCGGCGTGCTGAACGATTACCGGGTGTTGAGCGCGTTGCTGATCCCGGTCACCAACGGCATTCAGGTATCGCGTGTCGGCGGTGTGACCGACACCCCACCGGCCACCAACACCAGCGGCGCTACCGACACCAGTGGCCTCGTCGAAACCGTGGTGGTCGGCGAAATCGTCCGTTACCGGGTCGCCGTGCTGGTGCCCACGGGCGACAACCCCGATTACCAGATACGCATCGAACTGGCCGCAGGCCTGGAATTCATCCCCGCCGACCTCAACAACATCCTGATTGCGATGGTATCGAGCCAGCTGGGGGGGCTGACCACCGACGCCACCAACCTGGTGACCAGCAACACTTCGCTGTACATGACCGGTAACCAGGACAGCCCAGTGGCGTTGCCTATCCAGCCCAACCTGGGCGGGGATGTGCCTAGCGGCGTGTTCGATATCAATAACGGCCGTTTGGTGATCACCACCAATCCGGACGGTAGCCAGACCATCACCTTCAACCTCGGCAACGTGACCAACAACGAAGCAGCGGACACGGACATCGAAGGTGTGATCCTCGAATTCAACGTACGGGTCAGCAACGTCGCCGCCAACCAGGCCGACAGCCAGCTGGGCATGACCGTGTTCGAGCATGTCGGCATCAATGGCGGCGTCGACCGCGGCAAGAGCGATACGCTTTTCGAACGCGTGGTCGAGCCGAACTTCACCAACATGGACAAGTCGGTCATCGACGTGGCGCCAGGTACCGTCGCCGGCACCACCGACGCCACCGTGTCGGTCAGCTTCACGCAGAACGGCGGCGTACCCGCCTACAACACCCACCTGGCCGACCAGTTCCCCAATGGCAGCAACTACCAGGTGCAGAGCATCCTGCTCAATGGCCAGGCGCTGAACCTTGCGAACCTGCCCGCTGGCGTGACCTTCACCGACGGTGCGGCCATCGCCGTGGACTTCGGCCGGCTTGCGCCCAACGACACGGTCCAGGTGATCTACACCGTCACCGTGCCCAACCAGACCATCGCCGACAACGCCGCCAGCGCCGCCGTGCTGACCTGGACCAGCCTGCCCACCGATTTCGAAACCAATGGCTGGGGTGGCTCGCTGCCCGATGCCGGTGGCAGCAGCGACGGTGAGCGCACCGGCCAGGACGGCGCCAGCGGCCTGAACAACTACATCCTCAGCGACGGCGCCGGCCTGGGCGTGATCCAGGGCACGCTGTGGGACGACACCCGGTCCGCCAACGATAGCGTCACCCCCGACGGCCCGGGCCTGGACGGCATCGCCGTGACCCTCACCTGGGCCGGTGACGATGGCATTTTCGGCAACGGCGACGACCGCACCTTCAGCACCGTGACCGCCAACGGTGGCCTCTATCAGTTCGCCCTGCTGCCCTCCGGCAGCTACCTGATCGCCGTGGCGCAGGATCACCAGGTCAGCGCCAACAACAATTTCCATGTGCGTATCGATACCGACAGCGGCGCTGCCGTCGCGGGCCTGGGCAGCATCAACCTGAGCCTGGGCGAAGGCAGCACCGGCACCGCCGACGCCGGCTATGTGCACATCAACGAAGCGCCGATCAACACCGTCGCCGACCAGCAAGGCGCGGAAGACACCGTGCTGCACATCGTCGGCCTGGCCACCAGCGATGTGGACGTCAACGCCGGCAACGCCGATGGCGTCATGACCATCACCCTGACCGTGGTGCACGGCGTCATCTGGCAGACCGCAACGCCACCTGCCGCCAACGCAACGCCGCCCGCCGGGGCCGGCCGCAGCCTGGTGCTGACCGGCACCCTGAACGAATTGAACGCGCTGCTGGGCCAGCTGTATTACAAAGGCGACCAGGACTTCAACACCTTCCGCGACGCCGAAACCCTGACCATGGTCACCAATGACCAGGGCAACTTCGGCGACGCCCCGCTCAATGGCGACGGCATCCCCGGGCAGAACCCGGCCGACGCGCTGACTGACACCGACGTGATGAACATCGTCATCGACCCGGTCAACGATGCCCCGATCGCCCACGACGACATCGCCATAGCCGTGGAAGCCGGTGGCTTCAACAACGGTGACCCCGGCGTCAACCCGACCGGCAACGTGTTGGCCAACGACACCGATGTCGACATCCAGACCAACGACGACGTGCTTACCGTCACCCGCATCGCCAGCAACATCGTGCCCGGCGGTGTGGCAGTGGCGCCTGCCGGCGTCACCACCCTGCAGGGGCGCTACGGCACCCTGGTGATCACCGCAGGGGGCGGTTTCCAGTACACCGTCGACAACGACAACGCCGAAGTGCAGGCGCTGCGCACGGCCGGCGACTTCATCAGCGACTTCTTCGGCTACGACATCGTCGACAGCGGTGGCCTGACCAGCAGCGCAGTGCTGCAGGTGAATATCCACGGTGCCAACGATACCCCCGTGGCCATCATTGACACGGCCACTGCCATCGAGGCCGGCGGCACCAACAACAGCACACCCGGCCAGGATGCCACCGGCAACGTGCTGACCAATGATACCGACGTCGATTCGGTGGCCCTGGGCGAAACCAAACAGGTCACGGCGGTACGCTATGACGGCCCCGGTGGCGGCCGGATCATTCCCGTCACCAGTGGCCAGGCGACCAGTGTGCAGGTGAATTTCGGGACCCTGACCATCAACGCCGACGGCAGCTACAGCTACGTCATCGACAACAGCAATGCCGCCGTGCAGGCGCTCTCCCCCGGCCAGACACTGACTGAAGCATTCACCTACCAGATGGCCGACACCGGTGGCCTGAGTTCGGTCAACGTCCTCATCATCACCGTGCAAGGCGCCAATGATGCACCGGTGGCCGTGGACGACGCAGGCAGCGCCAGTGCCGGGGCCAGCGATGGCAGCCCGGCGCCGGTCGATGCCAGCGGCAACGTGATCACCGGCACTGCGGGCGTGGGCGCCGACACCGACGTCGACAACCTCGACCAGCCTACCGCCACCCAGCTCAAGGTCGACGGCGTGCGCAGCGGCCTGGAAAGCGCCGGCGGTACACTGAGCCCTGTGGCCAACGGCGCACCCGCCGCCATCACCGGCAGCGTCGCGCAGCTGGGCGACGGCAGCCTGATCAGCGGCAACTTCGGCCAGCTGACCCTCAACGAAGACGGCAGCTACACCTTCGCGGTCAACAGTGCCGACCCGGCGATCCGGGCGCTGACAGCCGGGCAGAGCCTGGCCGTGATCTTCACCTACCAGATCCACGACAGCGGCGGCCTCACCGACCAGGCGCAGCTGGTGATCACGGTAACCGGGGTCAATGACCCGCCTGTGGTCAACCCGGTGAACACCGTTGCCGTAGAGGCCGGTGGGCTGAACAACGCCCAGCCAGGCCTGGACCCTGCCGGCAGCATCCGTGCGGCCTACAGCGACCCGGATGGCGATACCCTGACCATCATCGGCGTGGCCAGCCCCAACGGCGTCAACGGCGCGCCAGGCCAGGCCCTGGCCGGCAACTACGGCAGCCTGGTGCTCGATGCCCAGGGCAACTTCAGCTATGTGGTGGACAACGGCAACAGCGCTGTGCAGGCCCTGCGCACCGATGCCGACCGCCTGACCGAGGTGTTCCAGTACAGTGTCAGCGATGGCAACGGCAAGGTGGTCACCGCCAGCTTCACCGTGACCATCCATGGCCGCAACGATACCCCCATCGCGGTTGATGACAGCACCATCGCCATCGAGGCCGGCGGGGTCAACAACGGCACGCCCGGCCAGCCGGGCAGCGGCAACGTGCTGGCCAACGACAGCGACGTGGATGCTGGCGACAGCAAGACCGTCGATGGCATCTACCTGGGCACCCTCGCCGCCGGTGGCACGTTCATCCAGGTCAATGCCGGTGCCACCGTGGTGGCAGGTGCGTACGGCACCCTGAGCATCGATGCCAACGGCAACTATGTCTATACCGTCAACGACAGCCTGGCCGCCGTGCAGGCGCTCAAGGCCGGTGAGCAACTGCGCGAAACCTTCAGCTACCGCATGCACGACACCGAGGGTGCCAGCTCCGAGGCACAGATCAACATCACCATCGAAGGCCGTTACGACACCCCGGTAGCCCAGGACGATTTCGCCTACGCGGTAGCAGTGGACGATGATGGCACAGGTGGGCGCAACCCAACGGGCAATGTGCTGAACAACGACACCGACGTCGATGCCAACGACACCAAGGTGGTGACCGCCGTGGGCGTGGGCGCCGAAAGTAGCAACCCTGCCCTCGACCCGCTCACCGGCAGCGCTACCGTGACCACCAACTTCGGCACCCTGACGCTCAACGCCGATGGCAGCTATCAGTTCGTGGTCAATTCCAACGACCCCACCATCATCGCCCTGGGCCCGCTGGGCTTCGTCATCCAGCGCTACACCTACCAGGTCACCGACGGCGGCGGGCTGAGCGACACCGCCACCCTGACCGTCTTCATTCGCGGCGAAAACCAGCCGCCGGTTGCTGGGCCCGACCAAGGCCTGGCCATCGAAGCCGGCGGCGTGGACAACAATATTCCGGGCAGCAACCCGGGCGGCAATGTGATGGACAACGACAGCGACCCCGACACCATCAACATCCTGTTCCCGGAAACCCTCGAGGTGCTGGCGTTCTGGAACGGTGACGGTCCGCTGCCGAACAACGCCAGCCTGGTCGGGCAGACCCTGCGTGGCCAGTACGGCGACCTCACCCTCAATGGCGACGGTACCTGGAGCTACGTGCTGGACAACAGCCTGCAGGCCGTGCAGCAGCTGCGCACCAGCGGCCAGACCCTGGTCGACAACTTCACCTACCTGCTGGCCGACTTCTGGGGCGGCACCGCCAACGGCCTGCTGACCATCACCATCGATGGCCGCAACGACTACCCCGTGGCCAATGACGACACCGCCACAGCGGTGGAAGCTGGCGGCGTGAACAATGGCACTGCCGGCGTCGACCCGCGCGGCAACGTGCTGGACAACGACACCGATGTCGACGGCGTGCAGTACGGCGAAAGCAAAACGGTCCTGCAATACACCGCCGAGAATGGCCAGACCGCCACGGCCGGCCAGGTCCTTCAGGGCCTGTACGGTACGCTGCTGATCACGGCCGACGGCAGTTATCAGTACATCGTCGACAACAGCAACCCGACCGTGCAGGCCATGCGCACGGCCGGTGAATCGCTCAAGGAGGTGTTCACCTACCGCATGCGCGATACCGACGGCATCACGGCCGACGCCCGCCTCACCGTCACCGTGCAGGGCGCCAACGACAACCCGGTGGCCCGCGACGACAGCAACTCGGCCAGCGATCAGGTCCCGGCGCCGCAGACCAGCGGTAACGTGCTGCCCAACGACAGTGATGTCGACGCCGGCGACGGGCTCACCGTCACGGCCATCCGCAGCGGCCAGGAAGCCGGCTCCGGCACCACCGGCGTAATCGGCCAGCCCATCGCCGGCCAGTACGGCACCCTGGTGCTCAACGCCGACGGCAGCTACACCTACACCATCGACCTGAGCAACCCCGACGTGCTGGCTGCGGCGGGGCTTGGCCAGGTGCTCAAGGACTACTTCACCTACACCATCAGCGACCTGGCCGGCGCCACCGACCAGGCGCAGCTGGTCATCACCCTGGATATCTCTAGCCCGTACATTCCCCCGGGGCCGTACTTCGAGCGCGATGGCCGCGACGGTCTGGCCAGCCTGCCGCTGCCCAACGTCAACCCGGCGATTTTCGTCGCACCGGTAGTCGAGCGGATCAACCAGACCCTGACGCTGTCGGCCTGGGACGCCGACGGCAGTAATGTGCGCCTGTTCGCCACCCCGGAAATCGAAAGCCAGTCGCTGGGCAGCCAGCTTGGCCAGGTCAATGGGCAGTACGTGGCGGGCGCAGTGGAGCAAAGCCGCCGCGCCAGCGCCGAGGACCAGAACTGGGTCGACGGCCGCCACGGGGTCATCAGCCTGACCGCTGATGGCCTGTTGCCCGACCCTTCGCTGTGGGCCTCTTCGCACACCGAGATGGTGGCGCAACCAGAGACACCGCCACAGCCCGCGCGCGGCTTCCGTGCGCAACTGCGTGAAGCCGCCCAGCGCCGCGGCAGCAGCGCCCCATGAGCCGATGCATTCACGGATTGAACAAGGACTGCCTATGCCAGTTTCGACATTGAAAAGCCTGAGTACCCTCACTGCCGTCAGTGTGCTGCTCAGCGCCTGCTCGGCCTTCGAGCCCAAGCCTTACACCGAAGACGAGATGCGTCAGCGGGTGATCGAGGACCAGGCGCGCATGTACAAGGAGCAGGAGCCGGTGAACGGGCCGATCACGTTCTATGAAGCCTCGGCGCGGGCGCTGAAATACAACCTCGACTACCGCCTGAAACTGCTGGAAAGCGCCCTGGCATCGGACCTGCGCGACGTTTCCAGCCACGAGATGCTGCCGCGGCTGGTGGCCTCGGCCGGTTATGCCGGGCGCAACAACGATTCCGGCGGCACTTCGATCGGTATCGAAGACCGCCAGGTGAGCTTGCGCCCATCCACCTCGGAAGAACGCTACCGCACCCTGTACAGCCTCGGCCTGTCGTGGAGCCTGCTGGACTTCGGCGTCGCCTACTTCCGCACCCAGCAGAAGAACGACCAGATGCTGATGGCCGAGGAGCGCCGCGAGAAGGTCGCGCAGAACGTGCTGCAGGACGTGCGCAATGCCTACTGGCGTGCCCTGGGCGCACAGCGCCTGCTGCCCGAAGTGGATGGCCTGTTGATGCGCACCCACCGTGCGCTGACGGCAGCCCGCGAAGCCGAGGGCAAAGGCCTGCTGCCGCGCCAGGATATCCTCGCCTACCAGCGCGCCCTGCTCGATTCGGTGTACATGCTCACCGTGCGCCGCCAGGACCTGGAGTTCGCCCGCGCCGAGCTGGCCGCACTGATGTCGCTGCCGCCCAACACCCGCATGGTGCTGGCCGACACCCATGAACAACCGTTGCCGCTGTTGAACAGCAACGTCGAGCAACTGGAGCGCCTGTCACTGGAACGGCGCCCGGAGATCATGGAAGAGTGGTACCGCAAACGCGTCAGCATGAACGACCTGAAGATCGCCAAAGCCCAGCTGTGGCCCAACGTGAGTTTCAATTACGGCTACGAGTACGACTCCAACAAGTACCTGTACAACAGCGACTGGAACCAGACCGGCATCAACGTCTCGATGAACCTGCTGCGCCTGTTGCAGTACCCGGACATCACGGCGGCAGAAGAAAGCCAGGCAAAGACCGACGACATGCGCCGCACCGCGCTGTCCATGGCGATCCTCACCCAAGTGCGCGTCGGCCTGCTGCGCTACCAGCTGGCGCGCCAGGAAGTGGAGTTTGCCGACGAAAGCCTGCGCGTCGACCAGAGCCTGCTCAACTACGCGCAGTCTTCGCGCAGTGCGGCGCTGGGTAGCGAACTGGAGCTGATCCGCGCCGAAGGGCGTCTGCTGCTGTCCCGCTACCAGCGCGAAGCCGCCTACTCCGACGCCCAGGCCGCCTGGGGACGGCTGTACAACTCTGTCGGCTTCGAGGTCATGCCCAAGGAAATCGCGCACCACGATGTGAAAACCCTGGCACGGGAAATCCAGACGACGGTGGAGCAGCAAACCCGGGATAACCTGTTGTCAGCGGATGCGAACGCTGGCAAAAACCTGACGCCCGCCGTGGCCAGAACCACAGGGCAAGAGTGACGCTCGGGTACCTTTCAAGCCGGCTGCCCTTGGCTGCGATAGCTGCGCGGCGTCATGCCCAGTTGCTTCTTGAAGGTCTTGGAAAAATGCGCGGAATCGGCAAAGCCCCAGCGGGTGCCGATATCGGTGATCGAGCGATGCCCATAGGCAGGGTTGCGCAGATCCAGGGCGGCCTTGAGCAGCCGCTCGCGCAGGATGTAACGGCAGACGCTGTCGCCACTGGCTTCGAACAGGCGATACAGCTGGCGGCTGGAAATGCCCAGCTCGTCGGCCAGGGCGACAGGCGTCAGACGCGGCGAGTCCAGGCGCTGCTGGATCAGCGACTGCACTTCGTGCAGGTGCAGGCCGGGTGAACTGTCACGCGCCCGGTATTCCAGCACCGAGCCAAGCAGCCCCACCAGCGCAGCCTGCAAGCCGTCTCCGTCTTCCGCGCAGGCCCACTGTTCGAGTTCACCTTCGGCAACCTGACGCACCAGCGTGGCCAGCAACTGCCCGCACGCGCCGGCAGTGGAGAGCTTGCCGAAACGGCTGGCATCGAGGTTCTGCAAGCGCTCACGGGGCAGGTGGATGGACACGTGGGAGAACAGCCCACGGGGGATCATCTTCATTGCCTGCGCCGAATCCAGCAGTGCCATGTCACCTTCGCGCAGGTCGATCACCCGGTCGCCCAGTTCGAGGGTCATTTCCCCGTGCTGTTGTAACACAAGGAAACAATGTGAGTCGCCGTCACGCCCCGCCTCGCGCCCCGATCGAGCGATCGCATGGGCATTGCTGCGGATATGGGCGACCTGCGTGGTGCCCAAAAGCGACGGACGCAGATCGCCGATAAACAGGCTCTGGCAGTGGTCATAGCGGGTTTCGAAGCGCCCGCATACCGCGTGGACACGCTCGTTCCAGACAGACATCGCTTGACCGTTCATGAACCACCTCTATCGAGAGCACGCGCCATATTAGTGCAATATTCACGTGATTTTGGGTAACAAAAAGACTGCTGCACGAAGCGCAAGCACATACCGCGCCACATTGCCTTCTGCAGCCTGCGGCGCAGCCGTCGTTGCACGCAGCGCAACAACATTGATGCCCCCTGTCATTGATCGCCCAGCCGGATGCCCTTTAGCGTTCCCTGCCGCTTTGCCCGGGCCTTTCATCCAGGAGCCATGCTTGATGTCCAATCACTACGAACTGTTGCGTTTTACCTTGCGCGTGCGCACGCCAGGCCAGGCCCTGCCGCGACTTCAGGAGGCCTTGCAGGCTGCCATGGAGGGTGTCGAACTGATCGGCTGCTGGGTTTCCGAGATCGGGCCGCAGAACACCATTGCCGTACTGCGCCGCTTCGCAAGCATCGAGGTGCAGGCGGCCGAACGCGAGCGTGTGCTGCTGGCCAGCGACGCCTTCGGCATTGGCGAATTCGTGCTCGAACAGCACATGGACGATTATCGCCTGTTCCCTTTCCTCGAACCGCTGGCCCCCGGCAGGCACGGGCCGTTCTACGAGCTGCGCGAATATGACCTGGTCAGCTCCGGGCTGGCACCAACCCTGGCCGGCTGGCAAAAGGCAGTCGGGCCGCGCACCGGTGAGGGATATTCGCCGGTGTATGCGGCGTTCTACGCCACCAATGGCCGAGTGCCGCGCTACCTGCACATCTGGCCCTACGCCAGCCTGGAGCAGCGCCTGGATGTGCGCACCCGCGCCGTCGGCGACGGGGTATGGCCGCCGGAAAATTCTGCCCCGCAATTGCAGAAGATGAACTCGGTGGTCTATCTGCCAGCGGCCTTCTCACCGCTGAATTGATGCCAGCGCACGGCGCCGCTGGGCCCTGCGCAACAACCTGTCGATGGCAGCCATGGCCGGTGCTCGCACGCCGTGGCGCCGGGCGTGGACAAGCAACGCGCCGGACAGCGCATCGATCTCCATGCGCCGGCCATGCTCGAGGTCCTGGAGCATGGAGGGCTTGTGCCCGGCGTGCACGACAAACGCCAGCTCCACCGCCTGCGTGACCCGCTGCGGGTCCAGCGCCACGCCCACCGACGCGGCAATGGCGGCAGCCTCGGCGACCAGCACCAGGGCCACTTCACGGCCACGCGAGCAGCGGCCAAGCTCGCCGACGTTCTCCCCCGTCAGCGCGCACAGCGAGTTCAGGGCCGTGTTGAAGGCGACCTTTTCCCAGATGCTCACTTCGATATCCGGGTCCTCGATGCAGTGCATGCCGCCGCGCCGCAAGCATTCGATCAGTGCCTGCAAGGGGCCGGCTTGCCCCGGCCCAGGCATCAACCCGCGCAACCGCACCTCGCCTTCACCGCAGCTGCTTACGCTACCGGGTGCCAGCACATCGGCCGGGTAGAGGGTCATGCCGATCGCCAGGCAATGGTCAGTCACGTACTCGCGCAGCACCGGCACGCTGTCCAGGCCGTTCTGCAGCGTCAGCACCAGGGTCTGCTGGCCAAGCAGATGGCGGCACGCCTCGATGGCCTGACGGGTGTGATGACTCTTGGTCAACATCAACAAGGCATCGACTTCGCCCTGCAACTGCTCGGCGCGTGCCGCCCGAGGCCAGTAGACGCGCGTTCCCTGTTCGTCCTGCAGGCGCAGGCCCTGGGTCCGCAGGGTGTCGAGCAGCCGCTCATCGACATCCACCAGGGTCACTTCGGCACCCGCGTCGATCAACCTGGCGGCAAACAGACCGCCCATTGCCCCTGCCCCGATCACTGCAATCTTCATGCTTGGTTCCGTCCTCGTTGATTGACAGCCATGAAAAAACTCGCCGGGTCATCCCCGGCGAGTTTTTTCATGGCGAGGCTGCGTTCATCACAGCTTCGGCAAGGTGACCGCTTCGCCAACCGGCTCGCGTCTGCCGGCCTGCTGCGAACGCAGCACGGCAGCACCGTAGATCGCCAGCACGCTGATCGAGCAGGCACCGGAGAACAGCAGCACCGCCGTGTAGCCATAGGTTTCGATCAGCAGGCCACCGACTGCCGGCCCCACTGCAGCGCCGACCGACAGGCACAGTGCACCCAGGGCTACCAACCGGCCCGACAGATCGAACTCGGCCATTACGCCGAAGGTGTAGGCCAGCACGAAACTGATCGAGAACAGGAAGCACATCACCCCGGCCACGTAGGTGGTCAGCGAGTCGAACTGTGCCAACAGCACCAGGCCCGCCACCTCGGCCGCGATGATCACCGCCACCGGCAGAAAACGCCCGGCCTTGAGGCCGACCGACGAGGCGATGAAGCCGCCGCCGGCGTTGATGATGAAACCGACCGCCAGCACGGTGCCGATGGTGTCCGATGACAGGCCGCTCTTCTTGCCCATCAGCTCGAGGAACGCCCATACCGACATGATGCCGGTGAGGAACACCAGGCTGGCGAGCAGGCTCAGCCAGGCAATGGTACGGCTCTCGCGGCACACCACCGGCGCCCCGCCAGCAGCAGCCTCCAGCTGCCGCGCGCTGCGGCTCGGCACCCACGGCAAGGGAGCCACGCCCATCAGCAACAGGCTGATGACCAGCGTCACCAGCATGCCCTGGAAGCCCCACTGCGGCATCACCGCCACCGGCAGCACGATCAGCAGCAAGGCGCCGGGCACGGTCTCCATGCCCAGCTTGAATCCGAAGGCCCGCTCAGGTTGCGCGCTGTCGCCGAAAATGGTCATCGCCAGGGCATACAACGCACCGGTGCCGGCCCCTGCCAGGGCCATCAGCAACATCAGCGTCTCGTACGTGGGGCTGCCCAGCATGCCGGCCAGCGCAACCGCCACCAGCAGCGAAGACAGGGTGGAAATCACCCGCCAGCTCAGGCGCTGGATCCACAGCAGCGAGGCCAGGCCGAGCACCCCGAAACCCAGGTTCATGGCCATCGCCAGGCTGCCCAATTGCTGTTCGCCATAACCGAACTGTTCGGCCAGGGCGCCGAACAGCACCGGCAACACATTGAGCAGCAGCGCCCCGCCAGCGGAAACCAGGCCGGCGCAGATGTACACGGAGGTTCTGTCAATCGGATTGGATGTTGTTGTTTTCATGGATTGATCCTGAATGGTATGTGCTGGGTAACAGCGGTGTGGCGCGACCATCCGTGTCGCCAGTGACTTGCTTCGTCGACGTCCTCCCCGAGGGCTGGCTAGGTACCTCAAGACCGCCACAGTTTGCAACGCTGCAAGACGGGCGGCATGTATCGCATTGCCGGGCTTTTGGTCATGGCTGCCAGCCTGGAGACGGCCAGAGGCCTGCGGAAATCGCGCAAAACCGCGTGCTAGACAGCACGGACAGCCATGGCCGTAAAGGCCTCGTCATTCCTGACCAATTCGGGATAGCCGTGCGCCCTGACAGATTCCTACCATCGGCGCTGTCGGCAGCAGCCTCCGCTACCGGCCCTCTTCCTCCGCCCCGAGATGAGCCATGACTACAACTACAAAAATCGACTTTCTCTACCTGTCCGAGCAGGACATGATCCGCGCCGGCGTCACCGACATGCTGGCCTGCGTGAACACCATGGAGCAGATGTTCGCCCTGCTCCACCATGGCGACTACCGCATGGCCGGCCCGAACAGCGATTCCCACGGCGCGATGATCACCTTCCCCAAGGACTCGCCGTTCCCCAACATGCCCAAACCCACGGCCGACCGCCGCATGATGGCGATGCCCGCCTACCTGGGCGGCGACTTCTGCACGGCCGGGGTCAAGTGGTACGGCTCCAACATCGCCAACCGCGAAAAGGGCCTGCCGCGTTCGATCCTGATGTTCACCCTCAATGACCCCGACACCGGCGCCCCGTTGGCGCACATGTCGGCCAACCTGCTGTCGGCCTACCGCACCGGTGCCATCCCCGGTGTCGGAGCGCGCCACCTGGCCCGCCGCGACTCGCGGGTAATCGGCCTGCTGGGCCCGGGCGTGATGGGCAAGACCACCGTGGCCGCGTTCATGGCCGTGTGCCCGCAGGTCGACACGCTCAAGCTCAAGGGCCGCGGCCAGAAGAGCCTGGACGACTTCATCAGCTGGGTAGGCGACACCTACCCGCAGATCACCACCATCGAAGTGGTGGACAGCATCGAGGAGGTGGTACGCGGTTCGGACCTGGTGACCTACTGCACCTCCGGCGAAACCGGTGACCCGTCCAGCTACCCGTTGGTCAAGCGCGAGTGGGTCAAGCCCGGCGCGTTTCTGGCCATGCCGGCCGGCTGCAGCATCGACGCCGGCATGGAGCAGGCCGACGTGCGCAAGGTGGTCGACAACACCGGCCTGTACGAAGCCTGGTTCGAGGAACTGCCCAAGCCCGCACACAACCATGTGCCGCTGGTGGGCGTGCGCTTCATGGACATGATCGCCGAAGGCACCCTGCCGGCCGACCAGCTGGAGGACATCGGCAAGATCGTCGCAGGCGTCGCCCCCGGCCGCTGCAATGACGACGAGATCATCATCATGTCGGTGGGCGGCATGCCGGTCGAGGACGTGGCCTGGGGCACGGTGGTCTACCGCCAGGCACTGGAGCGCGGCGTCGGCGTGCGCCTGAACCTGTGGGAAAGCCCGGCGCTGAGCTGATCCAACTATCCAAACCTGAGGTCGATACCATGCTGCAAATCACCAAACTCAAGACCGGCTCGAAATACGAGACCCTGGGCAGCTACTCGCGCCTGGTGGCCGTGGACAACTGGATCTTCGTTTCCAACACTGCCGGACGTAACCCGGCGACGGGCGAAATCCCCGAAGACCTCGAGGCCCAGACCCGCCAGGTGTTCGCCAACATCGAAACGGCGCTGCACGCCGTGGATGCGACCCTGGCCGACGTGGTCTGCTCGCGGGTGTTCATCCAGAACCCCGAGGATGTCGCCAGCGTAATGACCATCGTCGGCGAAGTGTTTCGCGGCGTCGACCCGGCCAGCACGGTCACCTGCCCGCCCTTGGGCTCGACCGTCTACCGGGTGGAGCTGGAGGTGACCGCCTACCGCGGTGCCTCCCGCGCCACCACCCAGCTGATCGACCTGCAGCGCTAGCCCGCCTCGAGGAGAACCGTCCATGTCCCCTGTCATCGCGCCGGTGCACTGCGCAAACACACCGCCCAGTGCCACCACGGTGGTCATCATCGGCGGCGGCATCGTCGGCCTGACCGCTGCCCTGACCCTCGCCGAGCGCAACATCCCGGTGGTGGTGCTGGAGAAGGGCCGCATCGCCGGCGAGCAGTCATCGCGCAATCTGGGCTGGGTGCGCAAGACCAGCCGCCACCGCGAGGACCTGCCCCTGGCCCTGGCGGCGGACCGGCTGTGGGCGCAAATGCCCGCACGGGTCGGGCAAGAGGTCGGCTACCGGCAGGCGGGCATCCTGTTCGCCGCCCGCGAGCCTGCGCAAATGACCATGCACGAAGCCTGGCTGGCGTCGGTGCAAGGCCTACCGGTTGGATCACGGCTGTTGAGCAATGCCGAAATCGCCCGTCGCGTGCCAGGCGGGCAAGGGAACTGGGCCGGCGGCATCTTCACCGAAAGCGACGGCCGCGCCGAACCGACCCTGGCCAGCAGTGCCATCGCCAGGGCCGCCATGGCCCGTGGCGCGGTGATTGTCGAGAATTGCGCCGTGCGCAGCGTGACCACCGCCGCCGGGCGCATCGACGGCGTGGTCACCGAACACGGCGAGATCCGCTGCGAGCAGGTGCTGCTGGCCGGCGGCTTGTGGTCGCGGCGCCTGCTGGGCAACCACGGGGTCGCCTTGCCGACCTTGCCGCTGAACTGCTCGGTGCTGCGCACGGCGGCCATGGAAGGCCCGACCGACATCGCCGTAGGTGGCCCGGACTTCTCGTTCCGCAAGCATATCGACGGTGGCTTCATCATTACCCAGCGCGGCGCGCTCGATGCGCACCTGACCCTCGACCATGCCTTGCTCGGGCGACGCTACCTGCCGCAGTTCCGTGCTCAGCGGGGCTTGCTGCGCGTGTCGTTCGGTAAGCCGTTTTTCAAGGACCTGGCGCTGGCACGGCGCTGGTCGCCCACCTCGGTTTCCCCGTTCGAGCGCATCCGCACCCAGGACCCTGCCGCCAACCCGGCGTTGAACCAGGAGGCGCTGAACAACCTCAGGGCCGCCTGGCCGGTGTTCAAGGAGGCGCGAATCGAACAGGCGTGGGCCGGCACCATCGACGTGACACCCGACTCACTGCCGGTGATCGGGCCCGTTCAGCAACTACCGGGGATGGTGCTGGCGACCGGCTTCTCCGGGCACGGCTTCGGTACCTCGCCCGCAGCCGGGCAACTGGCGGCGGACCTGGTCGATGGCAGTACCCCGCTGGTCGACCCTTCGCCTTACCGCCTGGAACGCTTTGCCTGAACGCCGCTGCCCTGGCGAGCGGTGTGTGAAGGCAGTTCACCGAACAGCGCGCGGTAGGCGCCGGAGAAATGCCCGAGGTGGGTGAAGCCCAGATCGCTGGCCACCCGGGCAACGGTGAACTGCTCGGCTGCGGTGCACTGCAGCCGTTGCCGCACGGCATTCAGGCGCACCGTACGCAGGTACTCGACCGGGCTCAGCCCGGTGACACCGAGGAAACTGCGCTGCAGGGTGCTGCGGCTGACATCCAGCCGCTCGCAGACCTGCAGCACCGATAACGGCTCGTCCAGGCAATCCAGGGCCATTTGGTGCGCCTGCCGGACCAGGTAGGCACTCACCGCAATATTCCCTCCTCGCCCTGCGCCGCTTTGGCTGACCTGGTCCAGCAGCACCAGCATGCATTCCAGCAGCAAATCTTCAAGCTGCGCTTCCACCAATGCTTCACCCTGCAGCGCCGCATCGATCAGCCCCTGCAGTTGCAGGCGTATCGCACTCAGAAAAGCCGGGCTGACATTCAACCGGGTGGTCCGGTTCAACGCACGCAATTCCTGGGCGCTGAACTCACGCTCGGCCAGTTGTTCCAGACGATCGGCATCGACACTGACCGCCAGCAGGTCCATGCCCTCGGGCGCATGGACGAAAAACTCCTGGCCACTGTGAAGAAGGGTGACATCCGCGCTACCCACGCTGCTGCCCTGAAACACGCCGGCACCCGCGCTGCCAGCGGGTAGCGCCAGGCAAAAGCGCCGCGCCGGCGCCGCCCCGTGCTGGACCACGCGCTTGTCCAGGTATTCACGAAAAATCTGGAAGCGCGCTGCGGTGAGATGCGTAAGTTCGGTGTGTGCACTGCCGGCGCTGATCTGGTCGTAGGTCTGCTGCCAGCCCAGGATCGCGCTGGCATGGGTGTTGACGTCATTGAAGCGATGGCGTTGGGCGTGCATGGCGTTTCTGTTACCTCGATAGCATCCGGCGAAGGGAAGCAAAGAGTGGGCCACCCTGCCTGCAGAGGCAGATTGACGCACCCCCGGACGCAGCCATACAATCTGTATACACATTGTATTCTCCAATTGAGAATCAATGCGCATTACCAGACACCTTTGATTGAGATGGATGCAAATGGCAGTTACACGCAGGAAAGTACTAATTGGCGCTGGCGTCGGTGCCGGTGTTGTCGCAGCAGGCGGAGCCACTGCACTGCTCAATGACGGAATCCCGGCCGACCCGGCCTCGCTGGTGCGCGTCGACGCGTTGCCCCGTGACGATTCGTCCCCAGGCTGGTTCCACACCAGTCGCGTGCGCCAGCCCAAAGCGCCGCTGATCGGTGACGACAAGGCGCCATGGGTGGTGATCGGTGGCGGCTTCACCGGCCTTGCCGCCGCACGCCAGCTGGCCCTGAACTTCCCTCAGGACAAGGTCATCCTGGTTGAAGCACAGCAGGTCGGCTTCGGCACCTCGGGCCGTAACGCCGGCTTCCTGATCGACGTGCCCCACGACATCGGCGCGCCGGACTACATCGGTGACAAGGCCAATGCCAAGAACATCCTGCACCTGAACCAACGCGGCCAGGGCATCCTTCGCGACCTGGTGGAGCAGCACAACATCGTCGACGCCCACCTGCGTCACTCCGGCAAATACCAGGCCGCCATCGAGGACAAGGGCATTGCCGTGCTCAATGCCTACCGTGGCGGCCTGGAAGCACTGGGCGAGAAAGTGGAGCTGATCGAAGGCAACGAGCTGAAAGACCACATCGGCACCTCGTTCTACCGCAAGGCGCTGTACACCCCAGGCACTATGCTGGTTCAGCCTTCGGCACTGGTCAAAGGCCTGGCCGACAGCCTGCCGGAAAACGTCGCGCTGTATGAAGACACGGTGATCACTGCGGTCGACTATGGCCAGAAGATCGTGCTGCATCACCCGACCGGGCGCATCACTGCGGACAAGCTGATCCTCGGCAACAACCACTTCGGCCAGCATTTCGGCTTCCTGCAGAACCGCATGCTGCCGATCTTCACCTACGGCAGCCTGACCCGTCCGCTGACTCCGGCCGAACAGGCCAGCATCGGTGGCCAGGAATTCTGGGGCGTGATCCCTGCCGACCCGTTCGGCTCGACCCTGCGCCGCACCCACGACAACCGCATCCTGGTGCGCAACAGCTTCAGCTTCAACCCTGACGGTCGTTCCAAGGACGGCTACACCGACAAGGTCCGTGCGTCCCACCGCCTGTCATTTGAACGCCGCTTCCCGACCCTCACCGAAGTGCCGTTCGAGCACACCTGGGGCGGCGGCCTGGGCATGACCCGCAACGGCGCCGGTTTCTTCGGCGAGCTGCGTGAGAATGTGTATGGCGCACTGGCCTGCAACGGCCTGGGCACCGTGCGCGGCACCGCCACCGGCACCCTGCTGGCCAACATGCTGGCGGGCAAGATGGAGCCGCTGACCGAGTTCCTGCTCTCGGCACCGAAGCCGAACTGGAATCCGCCACAGCCCGTGCTGTCGATGGGGGTGAACTTCACCCTGCGCACCGGCCAGGCCAAAGCCGGCCTCGAAGCCTGACCCGGCGGGCTGGCGCCCCAACGCGCCAGCCCCTTCCCCCTGACAACAGAGAGCATCATGGGCATTTTTGACTGGAAACACTGGATCGTCCTGCTGGCCGTCGTGGTCCTGGTCTTCGGCACCAAGAAGCTGAAGAATCTCGGCGGCGACCTGGGCGAATCGATCAAGGGCTTTCGCAAAGCCATGAACGATGAAGAACACAAACCGGCCGCCCCGGTGGCAGCGCCGCAGCAACAAAGCAGTGCGCAGCCGCAGCAGAACGTCTGAAGCATGTTCGGTATCAGCTTCAGCGAGCTGCTGCTCGTCGGCCTGGTTGCCTTGCTGGTGCTCGGCCCCGAGCGCCTGCCCGGTGCCGCGCGTACCGCAGGGTTGTGGATCGGCCGGCTGAAACGCAGCTTCAACGCGATCAGGGCCGAGATCGAGCGCGAGATCGGTGCCGACGACATCCGCGGCCAGCTGCACGGCGAGCGCTTCCTGCAGCCACCCGCCACGCCAACAACCGCCATCCCGCCCGAACAGCCACAACCGCCGCGAGCCCCATGAGCGAAAACCTGCACCCCGACCCGCCAATGCCGCTGGTCTCGCACCTGACCGAACTGCGCAACCGCCTGCTGCGCTGCGTGGCGGTCATCTTCCTGATCTTTGCCGGGCTGTTCTCTTTTGCCCAGCAGATCTACACCCTGGTGTCGGCGCCGCTGCGTGGCCACATGCCGGCCAATGCGACGATGATCGCCACCGATGTGGCTTCACCGTTCCTGACGCCGTTCAAGCTGACCATGATCGTCTCGCTGTTCCTGGCGATCCCATTCATCCTCCAGCAGATCTGGAGCTTCATCGCGCCAGGCCTGCACCGCCATGAAAAGCACATCGCCCTGCCGTTGCTGGTGTCGAGCATCCTGCTGTTCTACGCCGGCATGGCTTTCGCCTATTTCCTGGTGTTCCCGCTGATGTTCACGTTCTTCGCCGCCGCCACCCCGGCAGGCGTGGCGATGATGACCGACATCGCCAACTACCTCGACTTCGTCATGACGCTGTTCTTCGCCTTCGGCGTCGCCTTCGAGATCCCGGTGGCCGTGGTGCTGCTGGTGTGGATCGGCGTGGTCGACGTGCAGTACCTGAAGAAGGTGCGCCCGTACGTGGTCATCGGCTGCTTCGTGGTCGGCATGGTCCTCACCCCGCCGGACATCTTCTCGCAGACCCTGCTTGCCGTGCCGATGTGGCTGCTGTTCGAGATAGGTGTGTTGTGTGGCGGGCTGATTCGATCCGATGGGAATTGTACAAAATAATTTTGCTGTATAGCTTTCTGCAGAGACCTGCACTATACCTTGTACAGTAAATCAATTTTGTACAGGTATTGTGCATGTCCACCTACCTGCAGCATTTCACCGAACGCTTTGCCACGCTGGGTACGCACAATCTCGACCTGCTGGCCGACTTGTACAGCGAGGACGTCACCTTTCGCGACCCATTGCATCACATCAGTGGGCTCACGGCCTTGCGCAGCTATTTCGCACAGCTGTACGCCAACGTTGACGAGGTCCGCTACAGCTTCGAGGGCCTTGATGAGCCACAGCCAGGCCTGGGCTACATCCGCTGGACTTTGCACTATCGCCACCCACGCCTGGCCGGCGGCCAGCCGATCAGCCTGCAAGGCTGCAGCCATCTGCGCTGGCGCGGTCGGGTTCACTTTCATCAGGACTACTTCGACGCCGGCGCCTTGCTCTACGAACATGTTCCGGTCATGGGCGGCGCGGTGCGCTGGCTCAAGGGCAGGCTGGCATGAGCCGTTGCTGGCTGACCGGTGCCAGCAGCGGCATCGGCGCCGCAGTGGCGCTGCGCTTGCTGGAGCAAGGCCACCAGGTCGCGCTGGGGGCCCGCCACGCCCAGAGCCTGGGTGACCTGGCCGCGCGCTTTGCAGGCCAGGTCCTGCTGGCCGTCGGCGATGTCGACCAGCCTGAGCAGGTGGCACGCATCGCCGCGCAGATCGAACAGGCCTGGGGTTCGCTGGACCTGGTGATTCTGAATGCCGGCACCTGTGAGTACCTGGAGCCCGGGCAGTTCGACCCGGCCCTGGTCGAGCGCGTGATCCGCACCAACGTGATTGGTACCAGTCATTGCCTGGCCGCTGCCCTGCCCTTGCTGCGCCGCAGCCAGCAGCCGCACCTGGTGGTGATGGGCAGTTCGGTCAGCTGGCTGGCGCTGCCACGGGCCGGAGCGTATGGCGCATCCAAGGCGGCGCTGCGCTACCTGGTCGAGTCACTGCGCCTGGACCTGGCCAGCGAGGGCATCGCTGTCACCCTGGTCAGCCCCGGCTTCGTCGATACCCCGCTGACCCGCCGCAACGACTTCCCCATGCCGCAACTGTGGAGCGCCGAGCGCGCTGCCGGGTACATTGTCGCGCGCCTGCCCCGTCGCCCACTGGAGATCACTTTCCCCGCCACCTTCACCCTGCTGCTGCGCCTGCTTGGCGCACTGCCGGCCCGCTGGCGCCTGAAGCTGGGCCAGCGCCTGGCACGCCAGCCCCAGGGTTGAATCATGCGCATCGCCATCATCGGCAGCGGCATCGCCGGCCTCACCTGCGCCCACCTGCTGTCACGCCGGCATGCCGTAACGGTGTTCGAAGCGGCGGACCGGGTGGGCGGGCACACCCACACCGTCGATGTGCACTGGCGTGGCCAGCACCATGCAGTGGACACCGGCTTCATTGTCTTCAACGACTGGACCTACCCGCACTTCATCCGCCTGCTGGAGCAGCTGGGCGTTGCCTCGCGAGCGACCGAGATGAGCTTTTCCGTGCACGACCCGCGTACCGGCTTCGAATACAACGGGCACGACTTGCGCAGCCTGTTTGCCCAACGGCGCAACCTTTTGTCGCCAGGCTTCTGGGGCATGCTGCGCGATGTGCTGCGGTTCAACCGCCAGGCGCTGGCCGACCTGGACCAGCAGCGCATCGATGGCGCGACAACCCTGGGCGACTACTTGCGCGACAACCGCTACGGTCAACGCTTCATCGACCACTACATCGTGCCCATGGGCTCGGCCATCTGGTCGATGTCGCGGGCCGACATGCTGCATTTTCCGCTGCAGTTCTTCGTGCGTTTCTGCCGCAACCACGGCCTGCTGTCGGTCAGCCAGCGCCCACAATGGCGAGTGATCGAGGGCGGCTCACGCAGCTACCTGGCGCCGCTGTGCCGGCCCTTTGCCGAACACATTCGCCTGAACTGCCCTGTGCAACGGGTACGCCGCGACGATCAAGGCGTGACCGTGACCTGGCCGGGGGGCAGCGAGCGCTTCGACAAGGTGGTATTCGCCTGCCACAGCGACCAGGCCCTGGCGCTGCTGCACAGCCCCAGCGAGCAGGAACAGGCGATCCTCGGCGCCATTCGCTATGCCAGCAACGACGTGGTGCTGCATACCGACACCCGACTGCTGCCGCGCCGTCGCAGGGCCTGGGCCAGCTGGAACTATCGCCTGGGTGGCAGCGAACAGGCCCCCGCTGCACTGACCTACGACATGAACATCCTGCAGGGCATCGAGGCATCGGTGACGTTCTGCGTCAGCCTCAATCAGACCGCGCGGGTGGACCCCGCGCAGATACTCGCCCGCTTCGAGTACGCGCATCCGCAGTACAGCCTTGCCGCCGTGGCCGCCCAGGCCCGCCAGGGCGAACTGCAGGGCCCGTTGCACAGTTACTACTGTGGTGCCTACTGGGCCAACGGCTTTCACGAAGACGGCGTGCTCAGCGCGCTGAACGTCGCCAGGCATTTTGGAGAGCAGCTGTGAACAGCAGCCTGTGCCACGGCTGGCTCGGCCACCAGCGCCTGACGCCGGGGCGCCACGCGTTCCGCTACCGCATCGGCATGTTCTACCTGGACCTGGACGAGCTGCCGCGTCTGGTGAGCCTGTCTCGCTGGCTCGGGCGCTCGCGCCTGGCGCCCTTGTGCTGGCGCGAAACCGACTACTTACCGGCGTTGACTCGCCAAGGCATGCCCCTGGTCGAGGCCGTGCGCCTGCTGGTCGGCCAGGCGACCGGGCAGGTACCGGAAGGCGCCGTGCACCTGCTGACGCAACCACGCTGCTGGGGGCTGTCGTTCAACCCGGTGAGCGTGTACTTCTGCCACGACCGCCAAGGGCAAGTCGCGGCCGTGCTGCTGGAGGTGCGCAACACCCCCTGGCGCGAACGCTTCCACTACGTGTTGCCGGTGCAAGGCGACCTCGCCCGGCCATTTGCCGTGGCCAAGGCCTTCCACGTCTCGCCGTTCATGCCGATGGACATGGACTACCGGCTGCGCTTCGCCGTCGATGCGCACCACGTGCGCGTGCACATGGAAAACTGGCGCGCCGGGTACAAGGTGTTCACAGCCGATCTCGCCCTGCAGCGCCAGCCCCTGGAACGCGCCAACCTGCATCGTCACCTCCTGGCCTTTCCCTGGATGAGCCTGCGCACCGTGACCGGCATCTACTGGCAAGCCCTGCGCCTGCTGCTCAAACGCACCCCCGTGCACGACCACATCGCCAGCCCGCACGACCTGGCGCTTGGCCAAACCCTCCGCGAGGAACCCGACCATGCCCGAACCGACCTTGAGCGTTAGCAAATCGGCCAACTTTGCGCCGCTGCTAGGCGGCCTGGCCCGGCGTGCGGTGCTGACCCAGCTGCGCCAGCTGAGCCACGGCCACCTGCGCCTGATCAGCCAGGACCGGCAATGGACCTTCGGCGACGTCGCCAGCCCGCTGTACGCAGAAGTGGAGATTGTCGACGACGCAGCCTGGGGCCTGGTGGCCGGCAACGGCTCGATCGGCGCCGGTGAAGGCTACATCCATGGCTACTGGCGCAGCCCGGACCTGGCCGCGGTGACCCGGCTGTTCGTCGCCAACCTCGATGTGCTGGACGCCATGGAGAGCGGCCTGGCCCGCCTGGCACGCCCGGCCCTGCGGCTGCTGCACCGCTTCAACCGCAACAGCCGGCGCGGCGCACGGCGCAACATCCTGGCCCATTACGACCTGGGCAATGCCCTGTTCGAGCGGCTGCTCGATCCGACCATGATGTATTCCGCCGCCCGCTTCGAAGGTGCCGAACAAAACCTGGAGCAGGCCCAGGTGAGCAAGCTGCGGGACATCTGCCAGAAGCTCGAGCTCAAGCCCCACGATCACTTGCTGGAAATCGGCAGCGGCTGGGGCAGCCTGGCCATTCACGCGGCCGTGCACCATGGCTGTCGGGTCACCACCACCACCCTCTCCGCCGCGCAGCACGCCCACACCTTGCAGCGGGTCCAGGCGCTGGGCCTGGAACGGCACGTCACCGTGCTCAACGAAGACTACCGCGACCTGCGCGGGCGCTTCGACAAGCTGGTGTCCATCGAGATGATCGAGGCCGTCGGCCATCGCTACCTGCCCACCTACTTCCGTCAGTGCGCCGCGCTGCTCAAGGACGATGGCCTGATGCTGCTGCAGGCCATCACCATCCGCGACCAGCGCTACGCCCAGGCCCGGCGTTCGGTGGATTTCATCCAGCGCTACATCTTCCCCGGCGGCGCCCTGCCCTCGCTGAGCGTGCTGCTCGACACCGCCAGCCGCCAGACGGCGCTGAACCTGGTGCACCTGGAAGACTTCGGCCAGGACTATGCGCGCACCCTGCGCCACTGGCGCGACAACCTGCACCATTCGCGCCCGGAGCTGACCCGGCTCGGTTACGACGACACCTTCCAGCGCCTGTGGGAGTTCTACCTGTGCTATTGCCAGGGCGGCTTCGAGGAACGGACCATCGGCGTGGCCCAGATGCTGTGGGCCGGGCCCAAGGCGCGCCGTGCGCCTCTACCGGGCGCCTGACATGGGCCGCCGTGCCTGGCTGCTAGGCAATGCGCTGTGGCTGCAGGCTGGCTGGTGGCTTTGCGTACTGGGGGCGCAGCGGCCCCGGCTGTTGCCGATCGCGGTAGGCGGCCTGCTGCTGCACCTGTGCCTGAGCCCCGGGGGTGAGCTGCGCGTGCTGCTGGGGGTAGCGGCGGCGGGCTGGGTGCTGGACAGCGCCCTGGGCATGCTTGGTGTCTTCAGCTTCGCGCAGTGGCCGCTGCCGCCCTGGCTGGCACTGCTGTGGCTGGTATTGGCCAGTGGCATGCGCCACAGCCTGGCAGGGCTTGGCAAGCCGATGTGGCGCGCGGTGCTGCTGGGCTTGTTCGGTGGGCCGCTGGCCTACCTGGCTGGCGCCAGGCTCGCCGATGTCGGCCTGCCGTGGGGGCACTTGAATACCGCACTGATCCTGGCGCTGGTCTGGGCTGTGGCGCTGCCATTGGCCTTGAGGTTCGCGGCAAGGGCTGATCAATGAGGCGGCGAACACCTGATGGCCGCTATTGCTGCTGCCGCGTAGCGCAAACCACGATCTCCCGAACGCATACCGATTGCGGTTGGCCGTAGGCGAACTCGATCGCATCGGCGATATTCTCGGGGGTCAGCACGCCGCCCATGTCTCTCTTCCACTCGTCGTAGCCCGCCTTGATGCCCTCATCGCTGGTGTGGCTGAGCAGTTCGGTGTCCACGGCGCCCGGCTCGACGGTGATCACCCGCACATTGCTCGGCGACAGTTCTTCGCGCAGGTTCTCGGACAAGCCGCTGACGGCGAATTTGGTGCCGACGTAGGCGACATGGTTGGGGAACGCCTTGCGCCCGGCGACGGAGCTGACGTTGATGATCGTGCCTTGCTTGCGCTCGACCATGCCGGCTGCCACGGCGTGGATGCCGTTTAGCAGCCCGCGCACATTGATGTCGAGCATGCGGTCCCATTCGCCAGGGTCCTGGGTGGTGACGCTGCCCAGCAGCATTACGCCGGCGTTGTTGATGATCGCATCCACCGGACCGAAGCGCTGTTCGGCCTGGGCCACCGCCGCCAGCATGGCCGCTCGGTCGGTCACATCGACCGACAGTGCCAACGTGTTCGGCAGTTGCAGTTGCTGCATTGGCTCCAGGCGGCGCGCCAGCAGCAGCAACGCATGGCCACGGCGGGACAGTGATCTGGCGGTAGCCAGGCCGATGCCAGAGCTGGCACCGGTGATCACGACCAGGGGTTTATGGGTAGTCATGGCAAGACTCCTGATATTCAAAGTGCCTATGGATAAAACGCAGGGCAAGTATAGATAGACGTTGGAATCGCGAAAAATGGGATATTCTTGTGGCTGCCATCGGCAAAACTTATGGGTAACCCGTGGATTATCGACAGCTTCGAGCGTTCATCGCCGTGTTCGAGGAACGCAATATCACCGCCGCCGCGCGCGCCATACACCTCAGCCAGCCGGCGCTGTCTGGCAGCATCAAGGCACTGGAGGATGCGCTAGGCACTACGCTTTTCGTGCGTCGCCCCAGGGGTGTGGAGGTGACCGACGATGCGCGTGCGCTCTACCCCGAAGCCCAGCGCATGGTCGCCGACGCGAGCAGGCTGCTGACCCGTTTTCGCAGCGACCGCATCTGTACAGCGTTGCAGATCGGCGTGGAGCACGATGTCAGCTCGGCAGCGGTGAAGAAGCTTGTACTCGCTGCGGCGGCAATCACACCTGCCGTGCGCCTGCAGCTGGTGAGCGGCTGCATGGGCGCTGCGCGGCTGGCCAGCGAAGAGCTGCGGTGCGAGGATGAACTGTTCCTACCTTTGCACAGTGACCCATTTGTGCGGGCCCTGCCCTTGTTCAGCGACGGGCGTGATCGCTGGGTCATCTGCCCTGCGCAGCCAAGCCATCAGCGGCTCCAGCCCTTCTACGACAGCGCCCCGGTAGCCGAAGCCGAAACCTTTGCACTGGCCCTGGAAATGGTAGCCGCCGGGCTGGGCTCAGCGATCGTGCCGCAATCGCTGGCCGCCGAGCACCGTGGTGTGCGCACCGAACCGATGCCACAACTGGATATGCGCCGACGCATCGGCCTGTGCTATTCGGCCCAGGCATTGGCACTCGAAGGGGTCATTCAGCTGCGCGATGCATTGCAACATTCACCTGACCAGCCGGCCTAGCCTGCCTGGTTCGAACCGGGCCATCGACTACAACACCCCTTGCACGCCCCACGCCCCAGGCCAGCGCGCGCGTCATCGACTCCCCAGGCCTCGAATCGAAGGCCTCTTCATACAACGCCATGCCGCAGCCTGCGTACACGCCAATGAACATTTGCGTGTTGCCTGTTCGCGACAGTCGTACCTGGACATCGATGGTCGTGCCATCGTCCAGTGTTTCACCATGAGCCCGATGATGAAGTATCGGATCAGCCCAGTTCCAGAACACATCCCCGCGAATCCGCATGCCGCCCTCCTACGACTTTAGTCTTATGTGTATGGCTCACCACACCATAGCGGAGAAGGCGGATAGCGCAACGCGACCGACGCAGAATGCCAACGGGTTCCGACTATCGGCCCGTTTAGTCGGGCAGCGGGTAGAGACCTTGCAGCAAGCGGTCCTGTGCCGACTGCGGCCCCAGGTAGCGCTTGAACAGTTCCTCGCCCCGCTGCCCGGCAAGCGCCTGGCTCAGGGCGCTGTCCACCAGCAACCGAAAATCCTCATCGCCACGGGCCATCGCCAGTGCCACCTGGTTCATCTCGAACAGGCGGTCCGGCACCCACAGCTGATCACGTTCGGCCTGCCCGGCCTGGTAGGCCAGCAAGACCATCCGATCGCCGAGGAACGCATCGACCTCGCGCGCCGCCACCCGGCGCACCCCTTCCTGATACGTGGGCACCTCCTGCAGGGTGGATTGCAAGCCAAGCTGGCGTATCCGTTGGCGGGCCCAGTCGCTGCTCACCGTGCCCTCCAGCACGGCAAAGCTGTGCTTGCTCAAGCCCGCGTTGATCGTTGCGCGCCAGCGTGGGCCATTATCACCGGCCCGGCCGTTGAGCGGGCCGAGCAAGGTCGTGGGCGCATCGCGTCTGACCATGGCGGCCAGCCCGGAGGTGAACACCGGGATGGAGAAGTCCAGGGTTTTTCGCCTGGCAAGGGTTTCCACCGCAGGCGTGCAGAACAAGTCCACCTGCCCCTCGCTCAGCGTGCGCGCAACCGCCTGCTCCGGCAGCGCCCGCCAGCGCACCTGCAGCCCGGCAAAACCGGGCGCCTGGCGCAGCCGTTCGGCGACTGCCCGGCACAATTCGACCGCGTACCCTTGCGGGGCCTGTTCATTGCCCGAGGAAAACGGCGCAAAGCCGTCCATGTACCCCAACGTCAGCACCTGGCTGTCACGTATCCGATCCATGACATCCGCTGCGGCAACCGTGGCATAAGGTGTCGCCCAGCCGATCAGGCTGGCAAGGCACACACAGGCCAGCTTCACTCTGCTGCTCATGGCGCGCCTCCGATCATGTCCAGCGTCTTGATGAAGCGCTTGGCAATGAAGCCGAACAACAGGTACCCCAACGCCATGATCAGTGCCGCACCGAACACGGCCTCCAGGCCCGAGGCGTAAAGCGCGTAGAAGCAATAGCACACGGCGACCAGCATGATTGCGCTGTTGCGGCGGAAAATGGCGATGTCCACCTGGGCCTTGTACATGATCACCAGCAAACCGGTCAGCGAGGTGATGTAGGGAATGATGTTGGTGACTGCCGCCAGGTTGACCAGCCTGCCGAACTGAGCGCTGGCGTTGGGTGACAAGGTCGACAAGGCGATCAGGCTCTGCATCAATGCACACGTCAGCATCCCGGCCAGGGGAACGCCCCGGGCCGTGGTGCGGGTGAACAGTTTCGGGAACAGCCCCTGCCCGGCCGTGACCTTGGCGGTCTGCGCCAGGGTGAACTGCCAGCCGAGCAGCGAGCCGACGCAGGCAATCACCGCCAGGCCCATGATCACGTTACCAACGGTGTCATCGAACATCCGCGCATAAGCCAGGGCGAACGGTGCGCTGGCGTTGGCCAGGTCCGGGTTGGGCACGATGCCCTGGATGACGCTGGTCGAAAGGACGTACACCACCGCCGCACCCAGCGTGCCGAACAGGCAGGCCAGCGGCACATTGCGTTTGGGGTTCTCCACCGCGTCGGAGTTCTGCGCGGCCGACTCCATGCCCAGGAACGCCCACAATGTCAGCGGAATGCTGTTGGTGATCGCCTGGCCGACCGGTACTTGCCCGGGGTTCCAGGCCTCTTGGAAGGTTGCAGGGTTGAACCAGAACCAGCCGATCAGGCTCAGGCCAGCCACCGGCACGATCACGCCCCAGACACTGATCGCCCCCAGGCGCCCGGTGATATCGGCGCCCCCCAGATTGGCCAGGGTCGTCAACCAGATCAGCGCCACCGCCCCGACCAGCAGCGGCACCGCGCCGCTGCCAAGCCAGGGGAAGAAGGGCGTGAGATAGCCCACGGCAGAAATGCCGATGGCCACATTGCCGATCATCAGCGACAGAAAATAGAGGTACGAACAGAGGAAAAACGCAGATTTGCCGTGGGCCTCTTCACTGTAGGCCGACATGCCGCCTGAACGCGTGCAGTAGATGCCGCACTGGGCAAAGCAATAGGCGATGGCCATCGACCCCACCGCGGTGATCACCCAGGACAACAGCGAAACGGCGCCGATCTGCGCCATGCTTGCCGGCAACATGATGATGCCGGAGCCCATCATGTTCACCATGACCAACGTGGTGAGCCCGACCAGGCTCATTTTTTTTGCAGGATCACGCACGATGATGACCTCCGTGCCAAGCGTCGATGCCAATGGGGCGATTGCACTACACAAGTGACGGCCAGCCAGGTGCAACACACCCGCAACGCGGCCAGTACAGCCAGATTCTGCTACATGATGATGGCTGGTGATCGGCAGTGCAGCCAGGTGTGACGGTGAACAAAATCCGTCGTCTGATGCTTTCAAGGAGAGCCCCATGCGAGCCATGAAACAGTTGCGGCATGACTTCACGGGCTGCTGGTCGTCTGGCCTATCGTGTCGATGCTGCTGGTGTTCATGGCCCTGCTCGGGCGGGCTTTCCTTTCGCCTGTCAGTACTCCCAACGCAAGGTGGCGGTCACGCTTGTCACCCAGGCGCCTGCGTATCCATCCCATCAGCCACTGACTGTGATCACGGTAAAGGCTGTGCATGTCGTCGCCAGTCGAGGCAAGCGGTTGCGGCCCGTTCGACATCCTTGACACCTCGCAACCACTAATGCAGATAAGAATTGATCGCGATTGCAAACATCCCATGGAATTTTGAAAACAACAAACGCCGTTACTCGCTCCACGCTGGACAAAGTGTCGAGGCTCAGCGAGAGCTCAGATCAGCTCCGCTCAACCTTGTCATTTGCCAATGCTTGAGCCAAGGTCGATACCACTGACATCTGTGCCGAAACCTCTCTGCCAAAGGAGTCACCCCATGTCAAAGATCTATCCCGCCATCGATCCCCAGGGGCTGGTCGAGTACTCGGTGGTCTATACCGACCGCTCGCTCAATCACATGTCGCAGGCCTTTCAAGGGGTAATGAAGAACATTTCCAGCACCCTGAAACAGGTCTACAACGCCCAGGCCGTTGCGGTAGTCCCGGGCAGCGGCACCTTCGGCATGGAGGCGGTAGCGCGGCAATTTGCCAACGGCCAGCAATGCCTGGTGATACGTAACGGCTGGTTCAGTTATCGCTGGAGCCAGATCCTCGAGATGGGCAACATCCCGGCGGACACCAAGGTGCTGAAAGCCCGACCGGTCGAAAACGGTCGCCAGGCGGCCTACACCCCTCCCCCTCTGGACGAAGTGCTGGCGGCCATTGCGGCGCACAAGCCGCAGGTTGTCTTCGCCCCTCATGTTGAAACCTCATCCGGAATGATCCTGCCCGACGATTATCTGCGGGCCGTCGGCGATGCCGTGCATGCAGTGGGGGGCTTGTTCGTGCTGGACTGCATCGCCTCCGGCACGCTTTGGGTCGATATGCACCAGTGCGCAGTCGACCTGCTGATCAGCGCGCCACAGAAAGGCTGGAGCGCCTCGCCTTGCTGCGCCCTGGTGATGTTCAGTGCGTTGGCCCTGGAGCGCATCGGGCAGACGCAGAGCAGCAGCTTTGCCTGTGACCTGAAAAAGTGGCTGCAGATCATGCAGGCCTACGAGCAGGGCGGGCATGCCTACCATGCGACCATGCCCAGCGATTCACTGGCGCGATTCAACGACGTGATGAACGAGATGCAAGCCTATGGCTTCGACAAGCTGCGCGGCGAACAACAGACGCTGGGCGATCGGGTACGCGCCATGCTGGCCGGCAAAGGCATCAGGAGCGTGGCCGCGGCCGGTTTCCAGGCCCCGGGCGTGGTGGTGAGTTACACCGACGATGCCGACATCAAGAGCGGCCGGAAATTTGCCGAGCACGGCCTGCAGATAGCCGCCGGCGTGCCGTTGCAGTGTGACGAGCCCGCCGACTTCCAGACATTCCGTATCGGCCTGTTCGGGCTCGAAAAACTGCGCAATATCGAGCGCACCGTCAGTACCCTTGAGCAGGCCTTGGACAACGTGATGGTGAACTGAGCCCTCACTCGGGTTCAGACCGCGTTCACACCCTCCAGCGTCGCAAAGGAAATGTCTTTTGCCGTGAGCAGGAAATCGCTCATGTAAGGCACTTCGAGCATGTCGCTGCGCACCGCCGCGAACAGTGTCGCCTGCAGGCCATGTTCGCCCAGGCGGCTGGCGATCACATAGCCACGCGAGGTGTACTCGTGCACCGCCCAGTTGGGCAGGCAGCACACGCCACGGCCGCTGGCCACCAGCTGCATCATCATCACGGTCATCTCTGCAGTGCGGACATGGGCCGGTTCGATGCCGGCAGGATCAAGGAAGCCGGTGAAGGTGTCCAGGCGGTTGCGCTCGATCGGGTAGGTCAAACCGACCCGCCTGGCGCATACCGGGATAACTGGCCGAACCGGCCATCACGCTGAAGGAAACCAGCGGTGGGTTCACCGATACGCTGTAGAACGACTGGCAGGTGAAGCCGATCGGCTGGCCCTCGATCGATGAGGTGATCACCGTGATGCCGGAGGCGTAGTGCCCCAGCGCCTGGCGAAAGCTCACGGGCTCGATGGCCGTACTGAGAAGTGACATGTCAAATCCTGACGGTCGGGGGCTCATTGGCGCGCGAGTTCGCGGCGGACGATCTCTGCCCCCGCACTCAAGGCGCGCAGCTTGCCGCTGGCTACCCGACGCGGCAACGGCGCCATGCCGCAGTTGGTGCAGGGGTAGAGCTTGTCTGCATCCACGAACTGCAGCGCCTTGCGCAGGGTATTGGCGACTTCCTCGGGGGTCTCGATTGTGTGGTTCGCCACGTCAATGGCACCGACCATCACCTTCTTGCCACGGATGAGTTCGATCAAGTCCATGGGGACGTGGGAGTTGTGGCACTCCAGCGAGATGATATCGATGCTGGATTTCTGCAGCTTGGGGAAGGCTTCTTCGTATTGCCGCCATTGCGAACCCAGGGTCTTCTTCCAGTTGGTGTTGGCTTTGATGCCATAGCCATAGCAGATATGCACGGCCGTTTCGCATTTCAGGCCTTCGACCGCCCTCTCCAGGGTGGACACTCCCCACTCATTCACCTCGTCAAAGAAGACGTTGAAGGCGGGTTCGTCGAACTGGATGATGTCGACACCGGCCGCTTCGAGTTCGCGCGCTTCCTGGTTGAGTATCTTGGCAAACTCCCAAGCCAGCTTTTCGCGGCTCTTGTAATGCGCGTCGTACAGCGTGTCGATCATGGTCATGGGGCCTGGCAGCGCCCATTTGATCGGTTGCGAGGTTTGCTGACGCAGGAACTTGGCGTCTTCGACGAAGACGGGCTTGCGACGAGCAACGGCGCCCACCACCGTTGGTACGCTGGCATCATAGCGATCGCGAATCCTGACGGTTTCACGCTTTTCAAAATCCACGCCATCGAGATGTTCGATAAAGGTCGTGACGAAATGCTGACGGGTTTGCTCGCCATCGCTGACGATGTCGATACCGGCGTGCTGCTGCTCTTGCAGCGCCAGGCGCAGCGCATCCTGCTTGCCTTCGATCAAGGCTTCATCTTGCAACTTCCAGGGTGACCAGAGTGTTTCCGGCTGCGCGAGCCAGGCCGGTTTGGGCAAACTGCCGGCAGTTGAAGTAGGTAACAGCTTTTTCATGAGGATGACCTCGTATTCCTGGTGATTCAACAGGCGTAGTTGGCGGACCACTGCTCGAGTACCGCGTGGTACGGCTTGATGAAGTGTTCCTCGACAAACCGCCCCTGTTCGATTGCCAGCCGGCCACGTTCCTCGCGGTCATAGACAATGCGAGTCAATGAGTAATCCTGGTGCTGCAAGTTGGGCTGGTAGCATTTGCCTGCCGCAGAATTCGCGTTGTAGATCTCCGGCCGATAAATCTTCTGGAAGGTATCCATGGTGCTGATGGTGCTGATCAACTCAAGGTTGCTGTAGTCACCCAGCAGGTCACCGGCGAAATAGAAAGCCAACGGCGCAACACTGTTCGGCGGCATGAAGTAACGCACCTTCAGGCCCATTTTCTCGAAGTACTCATCGGTCAGCGAATACTCATCCTGCTGGTATTCAAAGCCCAGTACAGGGTGCTGATTCTCGGTACGGTGATAGGTCTTGCTGCTCGATACGCTCAGGCAGATAACCGGTGGCTTTGCAAAATGCGCTTTATACGCCGCCGAGTTGACAAAGCACTTGAACAACTTGCCATGCAGTTCACCAAAATGCTCAGGGGTGCTGAAGGCTGCCTGGTTCTTGTTGTGCCCCAGCAGCACTACGCTGAAATCGTAATCGCGCAGGTAAGAAGAGAAGTTGTTTCCGACCATCCCTGCAATGCGTTCGCCTGTGACGCGGTCGACGATGTTCGTCTTCAATATTTCAATCAACGGCAGTGCATGATTACGGTTTTCAGCACCCAGGCTCATTTCCACGGAAACAATTTCAAGCTCGACACTGTAGCGATCCCCCTCAGGGTTGTCCCAGTGGGCCAAGGCATTGAAACGGTTATCGATCATCTTCAATGTATTGCGCAGGTTTTCCTGACGGCTCGCGCCTCTGGCCAGGTTGGCAAAGTTGGTAGTGATCCGCGTTGTTTCAGCAGGATGATAGTTTTCGTCAAAACGGATGCGCTTGATGGAAAACTCGAACGCTGTGTTCATCATGATCGACCGTCTCACTCGAATACTTAAATAGCCTTTAATTGGGACGTATTCTAGGTTGAGGGTCTGATCGGTTGAACTGAATTGATTTCACAGAACCTTTAGTCATCCTCATGACGCAACGAGCGCGACCCATGCCAGCCCGCTCCAGACAAACAGCAGGTTGTTCAATGCCGGCCCGGTCGGCCGTGAGGAAATGCGCAGCATGATGCGCCAGCAGCTGTTAGCCGACTCGATCCTGCCCGAAGCGCTGCTGCTGGAGCACGTGGCGGTGGCAGTGACCCAGCCGAAGCACCTGTTCAGCACCGCCAAAAAAAGGGGCCGCATAGCGGCCCCGGTTTGCATCGATCAGTCGGCCAGTCGCCAGGTCGTCCCGCCCTTGCCGTCCTCCAGCACCACGCCCATGGCGGTGAGCTGGTCACGGACGCGGTCGGATTCCGCCCAGTTCTTGTCCGCACGCGCCTGCAGGCGCGCCTGGATCAGTGCTTCGACTTCAGCCGCATCGACCTTGCCTTCGGCCCCAGCGCGCAGGAAATCGTCGGCCTCCAGCTGCAGCACGCCCAGCACGTCACCCAGCTCACGCAGGCGACCGGCAAGGCCAGCCGCTGCATCGACATCGCTGTCACGCAGGCGGTTGATCTCGCGCACCAGGTCGAACAGCACGGCGCAGGCTTCCGGGGTACCGAAGTCGTCGTTCATCGCCACGCTGAAACGCTCGACGAACGCTTCACCCCCCTTGGCAGCTACCCGCGGCAAACCACGCAGGGCGTGGTAGAAGCGCTCCAGGGCGCCCTTGGCATCGCGCAGGCTGTCTTCGGAATAGTTGATGGCGCTGCGGTAGTGGCTGGCCACCAGCAGGTAGCGCACTACCTCCGGGTGGTACTTGTCGAGCACGTCGCGGATGGTGAAGAAGTTGTTCAACGACTTGGACATCTTCTCGCCATTGATGCGAATCATGCCGCAATGCATCCAGGCATTGGCATAAGGCTTGCCGGTGGCCGCCTCGCTCTGCGCGATCTCGTTCTCGTGATGCGGGAACTCGAGGTCGCTGCCGCCCCCGTGGATGTCGAAGCTGTCGCCCAGGCAGCAGGTGGACATCACCGAGCATTCGATATGCCACCCCGGACGCCCCGGCCCCCACGGCGAATCCCAGTACGGCTCGCCCGGCTTGACGCCTTTCCACAGGACGAAGTCGAGAGGGTCCTGCTTGGCCTCGTCGACCTCGATGCGGGCACCGATGCGCAGGTCTTCGATCTTCTTGCGCGACAGCTTGCCGTAGCCGACGAACTTGCCGACACGGTAGTACACGTCGCCGTTGCCCGGCGCGTAGGCGTAGCCCTTGTCGATCAGTGTCTGGATCATCGCATGCATGCCGGCGATATGGTCGGTGGCACGCGGTTCCTGGTCCGGCTTGAGGATGTTCAGGCGGCGCTCGTCCTCGTGCATCGCGTCGATCATGCGCGCGGTCAGGGCGTCGAACGCCTCGCCGTTTTCGTTGGCGCGGTTGATGATCTTGTCGTCGATGTCGGTGATGTTGCGCACGTAGGTCAGGTCGTAGCCGCTTTTACGCAGCCAGCGGGTCACCAGGTCGAACGCCACCATGCTGCGGCCGTGGCCAAGGTGGCAGTAGTCGTACACGGTCATGCCGCACACGTACATACGCACCTTGTTGCCGTCGAGCGGCTTGAAGGCTTCCTTGGTCTTGCTCAGCGTGTTGTAGATGGTAAGCACGGCGATTCCTTAGCTGCCCCAGGAGTCACGCAGGGTGACGGTGCGGTTGAACACCGGGCGACCCGGCTGGCTGTCCTTGAGGTCGGCGCAGAAGTAGCCTTCGCGCTCGAACTGGAAGCGGTCCTCGGGCTGTGCCTGGCCCAGCGACGGCTCGGCGCGGCAACCGCTCAGCACCTGCAGCGACTCCGGGTTGATGTTGTCGAGGAAGCTGCCGCCGTCTTCGGTCTTCTCCGGGTTGGCGGAGCGGAACAGGCGGTCGTACAGACGCACTTCGCACTCGACGCTGCCTTCGGCTGGCACCCAGTGAATCACACCTTTGACCTTGCGGCCTTCCGGGTTCTTGCCCAGGGTGTCCGGGTCGTACGAGCAGCGCAGCTCGACGATGTTGCCATCGGCATCCTTGATCGCCTCGTCGGCGCGGATCACGTAGCTGCCGCGCAGGCGCACTTCACCGGCAGGCTCCAGGCGCTTGTAGCCCTTCGGCGGTTCTTCCATGAAGTCGTCGCGGTCGATGTACAGCTCACGGGCGAACGGCAGCACGCGCACGCCCATGTCTTCCTTCGGGTGGCGCGGCAGTTCGAGCTGCTCGACCTGGCCTTCCGGGTAATTGGTGATGACCACTTTCAACGGGCGCAGCACGCACATGGCGCGTGGCGCGGTGCGGTCGAGGTCGTCACGGATGCTGAACTCGAGCATCGACATGTCGACCACGCCGTCGGAACGGTTGGTGCCGATCATTTCGCAGAAGTTGCGGATCGACGCCGGGGTGTAGCCGCGGCGGCGGAAGCCCGACAGCGTCGACATGCGAGGGTCGTCCCAGGCGCTGACGTGTTTTTCGTCGACCAGCTGCTTGAGCTTGCGCTTGGAGGTGATGGTGTAGTTCAGGTTCAGGCGGCTGAACTCGTACTGGCGCGGGTGCGCCGGTACCGGCAGGTTGTCGAGGAACCAGTCGTACAGCGGGCGGTGGCCTTCGAACTCGAGGGTGCAGATCGAGTGGGTGATGCCTTCGATGGCGTCCGACTGCCCGTGGGTGAAGTCGTAGTTCGGGTAGATGCACCACGTGTCACCGGTCTGGTGGTGGTGGGCATGGCGAATGCGGTACAGGATCGGGTCGCGCAGGTTCATGTTCGGCGAGGCCATGTCGATCTTGGCGCGCAGCACGCGCTCGCCGTCCTTGAACTCGCCAGCCTTCATACGGGCGAACAGGTCGAGGTTCTCCTCGACGCTTCGCTCGCGGAACGGGCTGTTCTTGCCTGGCTCGGTCAGGCTGCCGCGATATTCCTTGGCCTGATCAGGGGTCAGGTCGCAGACATAGGCCTTGCCACGCTTGATCAGTTCAACGGCCCAGTCGTGCAGCTGGTCGAAATAGTTGGAGGCATAGCGAACCTCGCCAGCCCAGTCGAAGCCCAGCCACTTGACGTCGCTCTGGATGGCGTCGATGTACTCCTGGTCTTCCTTGGCCGGGTTGGTGTCGTCGAAGCGCAGGTGGCAGACGCCGCCGAATTCCTTGGCCAGGCCGAAGTTGACACAGATCGACTTGGCGTGGCCGATGTGCAGGTAACCGTTGGGCTCCGGCGGGAAACGGGTGACGATGCTGCTGTGCTTGCCCGAGTCCAGGTCGGCCTGGATGATCGGCCGCAGGAAGTTCGCAGGGACAGCGGGGGCGCCTTTGGCAGCGGCGTTGGGCGCGTTGTCGGCAGTGGGCTTGCTCATAGGATCCTTGAATGCACGTGTCCGGCCTGGGTAGGCCGATTGAATCAAAGGGCCTATCATAGCCGAAGCAGTCAAGCTGCTGACAGCCGCACCCTGACAAACTGCCGTGATTTATCGCAGCTTTTTGTCGCGAACTGGCAAAATGGCCCGTGCGCTCCATGTGTCGTGATCGCCCGATCCTGCGTCAGGTGAACTACCGGCGCACTGAGCACCCTAATTCCCAAATGCCCTGAAAGAGCGAATTTCAGCATGTCCAAAGTCAAACTGAGCACCAACCACGGCGACATCGTCATTGAACTGAACGCTGAAAAAGCCCCGATCACCGTGGCCAACTTCATCGAATACGTAAACGCCGGCCACTACAGCAACACCGTCTTCCACCGCGTGATCAACAACTTCATGATCCAGGGCGGCGGCTTCGAGCCAGGCATGAACGAAAAGCGCGACAAGCGTGCCAGCATCCAGAACGAAGCCGACAACGGCCTGAAGAACAACAAGTACACCATCGCCATGGCCCGCACCATGGACCCGCACTCCGCTTCAGCACAATTCTTCATCAACGTCGCCGATAACGACTTCCTCAACCACAGCGGCAAGAACGTGCAAGGTTGGGGCTACGCAGTATTCGGCGAAGTGATCGAAGGTCGTGAAGTGGTCGACGCCATCAAGGGCGTTTCCACCGGTTCCAACGCGGGCCACCAGGACGTGCCGAAGGACGACGTGATCATCGAGAAAGCCGAGATCATTGAGTGATACTGCTGATCTCCGATCTGCACCTGCAAGAAGAACGCCCGGACATCACCCGGGCGTTTCTTGATCTGCTCGACGGCCGCGCCCGCCACGCCAAGGCGTTGTACATCCTCGGTGACTTCTTCGAAGCGTGGATCGGCGACGATGCCATGACGCCGTTCCAGCAATCGATCTGTCAGGCCTTGCGCCAGTTGAGCGACAGCGGTACGGCGGTCTACCTGATGCACGGCAACCGCGACTTTCTGATTGGCCAGGACTTCTGCAAGGCCGCTGGCTGCACGCTGTTGGCCGACCCAAGCGTCATCGCGCTGGGCGGTGAACAGGTCTTGCTGATGCATGGCGACACCCTGTGCACCCGCGATGTCGGCTATATGAAGATGCGCAAGTACCTGCGCAACCCGCTGACGCTGTGGGTCTTGCGGCACCTGCCGCTGGCCACCCGGCACAAGCTGGCGCGCAAGCTGCGCAGCGAAAGCCGTGCGCAGACGCGCATGAAGGCCACCGAGATCGTCGACGTGACGCCCGAGGAAGTGCCAAAGGTGATGGCGGCGCACGGCGTGCGCACACTGGTGCATGGCCATACCCACCGGCCGGCGATTCACAAGCTGATGGTGGATGGCGAACCGGCACGGCGTATCGTGCTGGGGGATTGGGACCGGCGGGGCTGGACCTTGCAGGTCGATGCCCAAGGCTTTGCCCTGGAACCGTTCGAATTTTCCTGACAGATCAGGTCGACCCTTTCGCGGGCTAGCCCGCTCCCACAGATACCGCACCAAGGCTGCAGGCGGCGCGATCCTGTGGGAGCGGGCTAGCCCGCGAAGAGGCCATTGCAGGCTAACCCCTCAAGGTCGGCTGACCACAGCCCCCTTGTCCCGCTCGCTGATCACATACTGCCGATACGCAGGGTCCGCCTTGATCTGAGCTTCGGTGAACGGCATCGGCGCCAGTTGCTTGGCCGCAAACGCCTTGGTCTGGTCACTGAAATGCGCCGAACCGGCTTCACTTGACTGCGAAAACGCCAGCAAACCGCGCGCCTGTGGCCCGTCCTCGGTAAAGCTCACCAACTGCAGATAGCTGGTACCGCTGACCACCAGGCGCTTGCCCGGCCCGTGCGGCACGCTGAACATCGCGTTGTAGACGCCCAGCTGCTGTGGCCCACCCGCCACCGGGGTACCATCGGCGGCCTGCTGGATTTGCCCCCAGCGGCTGCCCGCCTCCACACCCGCTTCGGCTACCTGCTGCAACGAGGCCAATGCCGCGTCGCGCAACAGCTTGCGCACGGCTGCCTGCTCCACCGCCAAGCCACGCGGGGTGTGCTGCGGGTCTGCCGGGTCGAAGGCAACGCGCCAGCTTTGCGGGTATTTGGCTATGGCCTCGACCATGTTCTGGAAATGCACCAGCCCAATACCACTGTTCAGATCGGCCTTGCCGTTCCAGGCCGCGAGGCTCGAGCACACGGCCTGCAGGTCCGCTTCGGCGCTTTTGCACCATTGCAGCAGGTCGGGCAGCACCAGGTTGGCCAGGTACACGTCGTCATCCAGCACCAAGCGCTGCAGGTCATCGACGCCCAGCTTGGCGTTGCCTTGCAGGCGCTCCAGGGCAAAGCGCCCACGCATGCCCAGCGGCTGGTCATTGCGGCTGATCAACGGCGAGAAGCCGGTCAACGGCTGGGCCGGGTTGGCCATCCAGGCCGGATCGTTGGAATTTTGCACAAAGTCGTTGCGCTCCAGGCTCGGCAGCATACGTGCAGGGAAGATACCAGGCTGCGCGGCCTGGGCATCGACCTTCCACTGACAGGCGCTGCGCGAGCCGTCCAGCACCACCAGCGGGCCTTGCGCCGCGGGGTTGCTGCATTCGCTGAGCAACTGCTGATCGACGTAAGGCACCACCGACTGGTTCAGGTACAGCGCCTTGCCCTGGGCATCCACTGCCAGGGTGTTGACCCAAGGGATGCCTTGCAGTTGCTCGACCGATCCCTTCAGGGCATCCAGGCTGTCGGCGCGGTTTATGCGGTACCACTGCTGCAGTACCCGCGCGTTGTCCAGGTTGGCATCGCGCAGGCTGTAGGCTGCCTGGGTATCCCAGTCCAGCCGCCCCGGCCACTGCACCACTGGCCCGTAGCTGGAGCTGTAGACCTGGCGTTCGACCTGGCTGAGCGTGCCATCCTCAGCCTTGACCGTGACGCTCACGGTCTGCTGTGTCATGGGTACGGACTTGCCGTCCAGCAGGTAGTGGGTCGGGTTCTTGGGGTCCAGTTGCAGGCGGTACAGGGTGAAGTGCTTGGAAGTATCGACGGTGTGGGTCCAGGCCAGATGGCGGTTGAAGCCGATGTTCACCACAGGCAGGCCAGGCAAGGCGGCCCCCATCACATCCAGCTTGCCAGGGATGGTCAGCTGCATCTGGTAGAAACGCATCCCACCCACCCACGGGAAGTGCGGGTTGGCCAGCAGCAGGCCACGGCCATTGGCCGAGCGCTGCGCCCCCACGGCCACGGCGTTGCTACCGCGCTCGGAGGCAAAGCGCTGCTGCCGGGCCAGTGCCACGTCAAAGGCAGGGCTGGCTTGCTGAGCTGCCAGCTTGGGCGGCTGGGCCCCCGCCAGCGCTTCAGCGAATTGGCCTACACCGCCTTCGGCCAACAGGCGACGGGTCAGTTTGACCAGGTCCTGGCTGGTGATCGCGCGTACCCACTGACCATCGCCACATTCCGCTGGCAGGCCTTGGCTGCGCCGCTCGGCCAGGGCTCGGTTGAAACCGCTGGCATAACCCTCCAGCAGTTCACGCACCTGCGCTGGCTGGGCCTGCATGAAGCCACTGACTGCTGCTGGCGTGTTGAGCCAGGTGAAAAACAGATCGCTGGCCAGGTTGCCACGTTGCTCGATGGTCACGCCTTTGGCGCCAAAATAGCGCGAGCGCTCACCATTGACGGTGAGCACTTCATTGGCCAGCAGGCACAGGTTGTCCTGGGCGTAGGCATATCCGATGCCATAGCCAAGGCCGCGCTCGTCCTTGGCGACGATATGCGGCACGCCAAAACTGGTACGGCGGATCTGTGCACTGGCATCAGTGCCGGTTTCCCGCGCCTGCACGGCTACGCTGGAGGCGACCAGGGCAGCCGCCAGGCTGGCACAGGTCAAGGGACGCGAAATTGGCAACACGGGCACTCCTCGGATTCAGGGGATCATTCCCGATCAGACGAATGGCAGGATGAAAATTTTACGCGTACTGATGACGCGAACCGTCTTTAAGAAAAACCGGCAGAAATCTTTTTTCAACCGACGCTGCAGATTTGCCGTTCTCATTCGTCCTAATCAGTGAGGCACCCATATTTCGGGACAGTCCACGAAAAGGAGCATTCTCATGTACAACCCGCAACCCTCATTGCACACCGGCCCCGCAGCGGGCAAGGCGGCCAACGGAGCGGCCGCCTGCGTGGACGAGCGCACCGGCAACGAGCAGATTCGTGAACTGCTGCGCAACTACGGCCTGCGTACCAGCCTCATTCGCCTGAAGGTGATCGATGCGCTGTACAGCGCCGATCGCACCGGGCGCAGCATTGGCGTGCGCGGCGTGCATGCGCAACTGGAACAACTGGACATACCGCTGTCGTTTCTGAGCGTGCGTGAGGTGCTCAAGCGGCTGTGTGCGGAAGGCGTGATCAGCCTTGGCAGCGACAAGTGCTATAGCCTCAAGCCAGAAGCGCGCGCCGTGCTCGAACAGCCTTTGCCACGCTGACCGAAGGCCGGCCTGGGATGGCCGGCCGGCAGGCATCAGGGCTTGACCTTGCGTCGCAGAATCCCGTTGATCACGACCACGACCACGGCAATGGCAATGGCCAGCATCTGGAAGGTCTGTTCACTGATCGTGCCTTGTTTCTGCAAATGCGACAGGCCCAGCATAAGGCCCAGCACCACCAGGATGATCAGAAGCGAGTATTTGAGGCGCTGCACGTGTGTCATCGAAAATTCCTTCAACATCGGGGGCATTTGGCTCGCAATGAGCGATCGCAATGATACAACGGCCATGGCTTGCGGCGCTGTATTTCCTGCTTAGCATGGCGAGCCCAGCCTGAAAGCATTGGGTTTCCCCAAACCATGCTGGAGGCACCATGCGCACTTTCGCGCTGCTCATCATGCTGCTCACCCCCTCACTTGCCACGCATGCCCTGGATACCCGCCAGGCAACGCCGGAACAATTGCTCGATCTAGGTAGCCTGCTGGCTGCCAATGCAGGCAGCAGCCAATGGCAGCAACTGTGGCAACGGACCCGCGCTGCAGGGCACCTGCAGGCCACGCCCGGCCATGCCTACTTCACCGTCCCCCACCCTCAGTTGCCGGAACTGGCCCGTCAGACGCTCGCGCGAGCCGATCAGGTCGAGACACTGAACGGTACCCAGGCTCGTTATCGACGCAACTTTCCCGACAAGGTCATCGGCATGTTCGATGATCAGCCCTTACACAGCCTTTGCCTGATCATCGACTGGCGCACCTTGCCTCAAAAGCAGGCAAACAAGCCGCATGCCTACCTCAAGAGCACAGGTCTGTATAACAGTTATCCCTGCAAATGAGGGTACTGGCACCTATCGGCAGGATGGAAAAGCAACCCATCGTGAAATCAGGGCCTGCACGGCAGTTGTGAAGCATCGTCCTACGCCATGCGACATCGTTGCCTGCAAGCTCTGCTCATCGAAACTACAACTGCCAGCCCACTTGGCGCCTAGCGACAGCATTCGCCACTCACCGAGAATTCCCCCATGCCAACGACAGGCATCGCGCCCCATCAACCGCGAGGAAGTCTCATATGGAACTGCCAGATCTCACAGCCATCGACATCAGCCAGTTACCGCATTCGTTGCAGGCCCTGATCGAATGCATCGGCCTTGAAAACGCCTACCAACTGACCTGCGCTTACGGCGGCAGGCCCAAGTACATCCCCAAACATCGCGAACGCACCAAGCTCGTCGACGTGCTGCCGGCCGATGCGCTCGACGCCTTGATCAAACGCTTTGCCGGCGTGGCGCTGGAGATTCCCAAGGCAGACCACTTCATGCGCCAGCTGCGCAACCTGCAGATCCAGAAAGAAAGTGCCAACGGCCTGTCACGCAGCCTGCTGGCCGACAAGTACGGTCTGAGCCTGCGCCAGATCGGCAATATCCGCCGTCAGGAGCATTGCGCTCGCTGAAGGCACTCACTCGCGGCCTCTCCGAGTGGCCGCTTCCCAAGCCCTGCAAAATGAGATAATCACCATGTCCATCGACAACAGCCTCATCGGTTCGGTCGTCAACGCCCTGCCCATGGACCGCATGATCGCAGCACCGCTGCAAGCCATGGTCCAGGCGCAGGTCACTGCCAGCAAATCCTACGCGGACTTCCTCATGCAGGTCTGCGTACAGGACGGCAAAGCGGTTGCCATCCAGTTCGACTACGACGAAACAATCGTTGACGAACAAGGCGAGTACAAAGGCGTCGTCAGCAAGTCGATGAAGGTGCCACTGCTGGCAGCCATCACCCACCCGAACATCGCCATCGAAGAAGGTAACGTCGAGTTCGAAATGACCATCAGTCAGATGGCCGAGGACTTCAGCGAGTCCAGCAAAAGTGGCGAAATGGCCGGTTCGCTGGGCTGGGGGCCCTTCAAGCTGAGCATTAAAGGCAGCATCAGCAACAAGTCCACGCAAACCCGAAAGACCGATACCCGGGCGCGCTATGCGTTCAATACCTCGCTGCGTCGCCAGGACCCGCCCGAGGCCATGATGCGGGTGATCGATTTCCTCACCGATGCCGCTACCAAGCCGACCGTCGTGAAAGACGCGGAGATGCAGAGCAAGGATTCGATTTCGCAAAAAGACACGCTCAAAACGCCTGAAGACACTAATAGTAAAACGCCAGCCGCCAACAACAACAACGTCAATGACGGCAACGATAACTGATCAGGTGTTAGCCACTTGCCCCATCCGCATCGGTGGGGCATCTTCCTGACTGAGGAGGCAATCTGTTGGACTCACCACCTTCCCCAATGACTGCCATTGATCTGCGCGATATCACACGCGGATTGCAAGAGGCTGCTGCTGCCACCAACAGCCTGATCGCCCAGCAATACATCAACCTGTTCGACCAGTTCTTCGACTGCGACACCCAGGCTCTGGGCAGCCCGATGAAAGCCAAGATGGTCGAAGTTGCCATCGACGACAGCCATGTGATCCGCGTGCCACTGTTCGCCCTGGTGGCGCCCAAGGGCCTGACCCTCGAACGCATGCAGGTGGACCTGTCGGTACGGGTCAACGCTGCCGAGGACCTGCGCGCCCTGCAGGAGGAAAGCGAAAGCGCCAGTGCCGCACGTTTCAAGGTGACCATCGGCGCGCAGGGCCGCCAGGGCGAAGCCCGGGACCCTGACGAAGTACAGATCCGCATGCAGTTTCATGCCAGCGAACCACCCGAGGCGCTCAACCGCCTGATCGAGGAGTACACCAAGCTGATCGTCCCCGTACGCCTGCCCGTCACTCCCCCACCCTCGGATACCAACGAGTTTGTCGAAGCTGCTACCGTGCGTTGACCCTCAGAAGTCTCGTTTGTAGAAAATGTCCAGTGAGCTGGCCAACCCGCTGGCGGCTTCGAGGTAAACCTTCTTGCTCAATTTGTATCGCAGCGCAATGGTGTTGGCCGGCTCGAACACCCCGACCCCGTAACGCAGGCTTAGCTTTTCGGTCAGGTTGCCACTGGCCACCACGCTGGTGGTGTTACCGGAGCCTTCGGTGTCCAGCTGGAAGTCGTCGATGCCCAGGCCCGACGCCAGGCTGCCGGTGATCCCGGCGCTGCCCGCCAGGCCCAGGCCCAATGCCGCTTCGGCAAGCATGTTGTTGTCCTCCCCGGAGGTGCCCAGTGGGCGGCCTAGCACCAGATAGGACAGTGCCTGTTCCTGGCTCATGGCAGGCTCCGAGAACACCGTGGTGGTTGGCTGCTCGGCGCTGCCGCTCAAGCGGATACCGGCAATCACATCGTCGACCTTGCGGATGGCGTCGATATCCAGATAAGGCTGATCGATCGGCCCGGCGAACAACAGCCGTGCGCGGCGAATGGTCAGGCGCTGGCCGTAGGCACGGTAGCGACCATCGGCCAGGCTCAACTCACCGCGGGTATCCATGTTGTCGCCGATGTGCACCTGGCCCAGCAGGTTGGCGGTCAGGCCAAAGCCGCTGAACGACAGTTTGTCCTGCCCCACGACCACATCGATGTCCATGGCCATCGCCATGGGCGGTTTACCCTCTTCGGTCTGGTGGCCGACGATCACCGTGTCGTCAGACACCTTGACGGTCGAAGGCGGCAGCTCCCGCACAACTATCTTGCCCTTGGGTACCAACACTTTGCCGGTCACCGCCAGCTTGTCGTCGATCAGGCGCAGGCTCAGGTCCGGGGCGACCTCAAGTGTGGCGTAAGGCTCGACGGTAACCGGCAGTTGCTGGCCTTGCAGCCGCAGATCCATGCCCAGGGCCTGGCCCCAGGTCAGGTGGCCGTTGAGCTGGCCGCGCCCGGCATCGCCGCTGCGCCAGCCGCCGTTGAGCTGAACCTGCTCGCCGGCGATCAGGGCCTGCAGCGAAAGGTCCTGCAGGCTGAGCGGCAGCTCGGCACCACTGACCTCGCCGCCGCTGAGCATCAGGTTGCCGTTGACCTGTGGCGCGAGCAAGCTACCGGTCAAGCGCCCGCTACCGTTCAACTGCCCTGCCAGGCGCTCGACCATGGGCACGAACGGACGGGCAATCGACAGGTCCAGCCCGGTCAGGCGGAAATCGCCCGACAGGGGTTTGTCCTTGCCCAGCGGGTCGAGGCGCGTGTTCAGGCTCAACGCCCCCAGGCGCTCACCACGAAAGTCCAGCCGTGTATCGATTCGGCGCGGGGCCAGGGTGCTGTCCAGGCGCAAGGCCTGGTAAGGGAAGTCGATCCAGCGGCCTTTGTCTCGAACGCGCCACGTGCCACCACTGGCATCGACACGAATGCTGCCTTTCGGGCCGCTGGCCGGGATATCCAGATTCACGTCGGCATTGAGCATGCCCTGCCAGGCGAAGTCCTTTGGCAGCCATTGGGCCAGGCTGTCCAGCGGGAACTGCTTGAGGTGGTAGCGCAGGCGCGGCTCGGGCGCCAGGCGCTGGTCTTCACCGCACAGGCTGGCTTGCCCGGAGCGCCAGCAGTGGGCACCGAAATCCACTTGGCCACTGGCCAGCCGCTGCAGGCGGGCCGGGGCCTGCAGCTGCCAGTCCTGGCCCCCGGTCTGGATCCTGCCACTGGCCAGGCGGCCACGCCAGTCACCCTTGTTCAGCTGACCATCCAGCCCCAGGTCGAGCTTCAGCTGCGGACCGTCCAGCGCCAGCGTCAGCGCCTGCTGGCGGATGTCACCCTTGCCATTGGCCTGCAGGTTACCCAGCACCGTGTCGCCCAGGCGGATGCCGCTGGCCTTGAGGTCGAGCAGCCCACGCTGGGCGCTGTCCAAGCGCGCGTCCAGGTCGAGCCGCTGGATGCGGTTTTCTTCCTGCGCCAGTTGCAGGCCCTGCAGGGTCAGGTTGCCCTGCGGCGCGTTCAGCGTGCCGCTGACGTCCAGGCGCCCCTTGACCTGCCCTTGCAACCTCGGCCACAGCTGCCCCAGCCGCGGCAGGTCGAGGTCGACACGCCCGGCCAGGCGCTGCTGCAGGCTGCCGCTGCCATTGATACGGTTATCCCCCAGTTGCACGGCCAGGGCGCCGAGCGTCCAGGTCTGCCCCGCCCCTTGTGCCTCGACCTTGAGCAGCGCCGGCTGTCCGCGCAGTCGCCCCTTGAGGTCGAGCTGGGCATCCAGGTTGAGCTGCTCGTTCTTCATTTCACCCTTGCTGCGCAGCGGCCCGGCCAGGGTACCGGGCAGTTCGGCCAGCCAGTACGCCGGATCCAGGGCCGATAACTGCAGGTCGACGTCCCAGGCCAAGGTATCGGCGAAGCGCAGTGCGACACTGCCTGCCGCCTTGCCCTGCCCGGCGGTGAGTGCCAGCTGCGGCAAGCGCACCTGGCCCAGATCACCTTCGAACGGGCTAGCCAGCGTGAACGCCCCGGCCGGGCCGTCGAGGTCGCCATCGAAGGTACCTTGGTAATTGCCATCCTGGTAATGAACCTGGGCATTGAAACGCTTGAGGGTGACCTGCGGCGGTGTTTCCAGCGGATACAGGCGCAACCAGGGAAAATCCTGCCAATCGAGCTGTGCATCAGCCTTCAGCGCCTGTTGCCAGTCGGCACTCGCCTGCAGCTTGACGCGCTGGGTATCGCTGGCCGTCAGGTCGAGCGCATCCAGCCTGGCACCGTTGGCGTCGACCTTGCCGGTGAGGGCCAGGGCGATTGGGGCCTGCTCGGCTGGCAGGCTGGCGCTGCCAGACAACAGATAGCCCTTGAGCAGGTCGCCCCGGGCATCCAGCCTTAATTGGTCGAGCTGCAAGGTATCGGGCAACGAGGCCGTGGGCTTGAAAGCGTCGGCCTGGATCTGCAGCCTGGCGGGCAAGTGCTCGGCCAAGGCCTGAACCTCACCGTTCAGGCGGGCATCGAGATAGCCGGTGCTGATGCCCGCAAGGGTGAGCGTTTTCTGCAGCTCGCCCTTGATGTCGAGCGCCAGCTGCCAGGCCTTGCCTTCCACGGCAGGCAGCTGCACCTGCCCTTGCAACTGCAGCGGCCAGTCACCCTCCGGCTGCAGGTCGCCCTTTACCTCCACGCGCAAATCGTCACGTTGCAGTTGCAGGCTGTCGATGCGCAGACCGTTCGCCGCCCAGTGCGCGGCCAGGTGCAGGTCGCCAAGCAGATCGCTGCCATCCAGGCGCAGTTGCCCCACTTTCACCTCGCCGACCTCGATCGCCACTGGCAAACGCAGTGCCGGCAGTTGCAGCGGGCCGCTCTCGGCGGGCTGCTCGCTGGGCGCGAAGGCCATGTCGACCTGACGGGCATGCAACTGCTCGATGCACAGCGTGGCGCGCAACAGGCAGGCCGGCGACCATGCCAGCAGCGGTGCTTCGACCTGTACGCGGTTGCCACCGTCGACCCAGCTCAATCGGCTGGCCTGCCAGGTGCCCGCCAGGCGGCCCTGGAAATCGTCGACGGTCAGCCCGGGCACCCGACCGAGTGCCCAGCGGCTGCCGCCTTCGGTCCCCAACAGCAGGCCCAGGGCCAAAGCCACCAGCAGCACACTGGCGAGCACACCCAGCAGAATGAATTTCAACACACGCATCACAGCTCGGGCCCCATGGAGAAGTGCAGGCGAATACCGCCATCGTCATCGAGCGCCTTGGCCAGGTCCAGGCGCAGCGGACCTACCGGCGACACCCAGCGCACACCGAAACCGACCCCGGTCTTGAGGCTGGGCAGCTCCAGGGTGTTGAACGCGTTGCCTTGGTCGATGAAGGTTGCCACGCGCCATTTTTCGGTCAGCGAATATTGGTACTCGACACTGCCCGCTACCAGGTAGCGGCCGCCGATGCGGTCGCCATCGCTGTTCTTCGGCGACAGGGTCTGGTAGTCGTAGCCGCGCACGCTCTGGTCGCCACCGGCGAAGAAGCGCAGCGACGGTGGAATGTTGTTCTTGTAGCCGTTGGTGGCACTGCCACCGAACTGCACCCGGCCGAGGAAGCGGTGGTTGTGGCCAAGGGTGGTCAGGCCCTTGAGCAGCACATTGCCATGCAACAGGTTGGTGTCGGACACCAGCCCTTCCTTGGCCACCTGGGTATCGAACTGCAAACGGTAGCCGTTGTGCGGGTCGATGCGATTGTCACTGCGCAGGTAGGAAAAACTCACACCCGGCATCAACAGGGTGCTCAGCCCCGAGTCATCGCCCAGGCGATATTCTTCGCGCTGGTACTTGAGCGAGATCACCCGCTGCCAGCCGCTGGGCAGTTTGCTGTGCCATTCCGGGCCGACGGTGAGCAGCTTGCTGAGGGTGTCGGTGCCGGCGATTTCCTCGTTCTGGTAGCCGCCAGCGAAGCGCAGCTTGTCGGTCAAGGGCGGATCGAGTGGCACGTCGTACCACAAGCCGACGTTTTGCCGCGGCGCCGACAGTTCCGTTTCCCAGCCGTAACTGTGACCTTGCGGGTTGACCCAGTGCCGCGTCCAGTTGGCCTTGCCGCGCGGGCCGACGTCGGTCGAGAAGCCCAGGCCAAGGCCCATGGTGCGTGGTTTGCGGGTCTCCAGGCGGACATCCACCGGGATGTCCTCACCCACCGCAGCCGTGGGCGCGGCATCGACCCGCACACCTTCGAAATAGCCGCTCGATTGCAGGTCGTTGTTGAGCTCGGCGATCAGTTCGGAGTCGTAAGGCGTGCCAGGCTTGAACGAAACCATGCGTTGCAGCAGGTCTTCATCCAGCGGCGTGTCGCCACTGAACGTCACCGCCCCGAGGCGATAACGCGGACCGCTCTGGTAAACCAGTTCGATGTCGGCCACGCCGGCCTGAGGGTCGACGGCCAAGCGCTGGCGAGTAAAGTGGCCACTGAAGAAGCCGTAACGCGAAGCCTGGTTCTGGATCAGCCGCTTGGCGTCCTCATACAGGCCATGATTGAGCTGTTCGCCCGGGCGCAAAGCCCTGCTGTCAGGCACGCGAAAGGCCTTCATCTCACTGGCCGGCCCTTCTATGCGCACGGTCACATTGCGCAGGCGCACTGGCTCACCGGGGTCGATCTTGATGATCAGTTGGGGGGATTGATCGGCCTTGGCAGGTGGTTTGACCTCGGTGTCGATCTGCGCCTGATAATAGCCAAGTGCCTGCGCGGCCTTGCGCGCCTGCTCCTGGGCCCCGCGACTGAAACGCAGCAGCGCTTCTTCATCGCGGTCTCCAAGGTTACCGATATAGCCTTCGACATTGGCCTTGAGCGCCTTGTTGGCTGGTTTTACCTTCACCAGCAACTCGCTCTGGCCCCATGCTGCGAAACTGGCGACCCAGAAAACCAGGCCCCAGGTTAGTCTTCCTGAATACGTCATGCGGCGCATGCTACCAGAGCCAGGCGCTCAAGTGAGGCGCCTTGCGGCCCATTTCAGGCAATTGATGACAGGGATGAAACAGGGTTGGGATGAAAGAACACCCGTTCCCGGACTGGCCCCACCGCCACTTCACCAATTTCCTCATAGCCCTGGCGCGCGTAAAAAGCCAGGTAATGCTCGTTGCCAGAGTCCAGCACCACGCCCTGGGTATTGGGGTCTTCCGCGCACCAGTCATGAACAGCTTGTAACAATTGTTCGCCGTAGTGACAGCCACGAAACTGCGGATGCACGCCCAGCAGCGGCAGCATGTGTACCTGCCCGGTCGGCAGGCAGCTGGCCAGTGCCGCCTGGTAATCCATGTAGCGCCGGGTGCAGCGCTGGCCGGTGCCCAGCAGCATGCGCAAGCGCCAGGCCCAACTGTCAGCCACACCCAAGCGACGTTGTGGCGGCACGATGAGGGCCAGGGCAATCAGGCGGTCTTCCAGCAGCAGGCCAATGGCCGGCAGCTGCAGGTAGAAGTGCTGGCGTACCCATTCGCGCACCATCACCCGCAGCCGGCGCTCGTAGCCTGGGCGCTGGCCCTCGAAGATATAGGCGAAGGTCGGTTCGTGCCGGTAGGCGTTGTACAGCAGCGAGCGCACCTCACGGCTGTAGCCGTCATCGAGCATGCAGACACGGGCTTGGGCGACAGTGGCTTCGGGCATGGCGGGCAGTCCTCCTGGAAAGGGCATGTCAATGCCTTGGAGGTGTTGCACTGCGCATCGTTCACCTCCACCAGCACGTTAGCAGTGCCTGAACCAGGCTGCCATGCTGGTGATCAACGCCGATGTCGGCTAGCATCCGGCCTTTTACCAGGATCGTCTTTCCATGAAGATCGTCTGTTTCAACATCAACGGCCTGCGAGCCCGCCCGCACCAGCTGGCGGCGCTGATCGAAAAGCACCAGCCGGACGTGATCGGCCTGCAGGAAACCAAGGTCAGCGACGATCAGTTCCCCCTGGCCGACGTTCAGGCCCTGGGCTACCACGTGCATTACCACGGGCAGAAGGGCCATTACGGTGTTGCACTGCTTTCGCGCCAGGCGCCACTGAGCCTGTACAAAGGTTTTGCCACGGATGAAGAGGATGCTCAGCGCCGCTTCATCTGGGGCACCTTCGCCGACGCCGACGGCAACCCGATCACCGTCATGAACGGCTACTTCCCGCAAGGCGAAAGCCGCGACCACCCTACCAAGTTCCCGGCCAAGCAGCGTTTCTACAGCGACCTGCAGGCGCTGCTCGAAGGGCAGTTCAAGAACGATCAGCCGGTGCTGGTGATGGGCGACATGAACATCTCGCCCCAGGACTGCGACATCGGCATCGGCCCGGACAACGCCAAGCGCTGGCTGAAGACCGGCAAGTGCAGCTTCCTGCCGGAGGAACGCGAGTGGATGGAACGCCTCAAGGGCTGGGGCCTGGTGGACAGTTTCCGCCACCTCTACCCGGAAGTGGCTGACCGCTTCAGCTGGTTCGACTACCGCAGCCGCGGCTTCGAGGACGAACCCAAGCGGGGGCTGCGCATCGACCTGATCATGGCTTCACAGACCCTGGTGCCGCGGATCAAGGCGGCCGGTGTGGACTATGAACTGCGCGGGATGGAAAAGCCTTCGGACCATGCGCCGATCTGGCTCGAATTGAGCTGACCTGTTCCGACGCTTTCGCGGGCTTGCCCGCTCCCACAGGTGGGAGCGGGCATGCCCGCGAAGAGGCACACGCGATACCCGTTAGAGCCCCAACCGCAACGCCTCCCCCACCCCTGCCCCACGCCCATCATCCGCCGCACTGACCAGGGCAAAGTTGTACGCCCCATGCGACCAATACCGTGCTTCGAGCTGCCCATCGACCCGTTGCCCCTGCGGCATACGCTCATAGCGATCACCCGGCGAACGCAGGAACAAACTGATGCGCTGGCCGTTGCGATCCTGGAATACCAGCAGCGCCGCCGGCCCCTGCTCGTTGCTGAGCAACCGCGCCCCGACCGGCTGAAAACCATACCCCGCCAGATCCGGCAACTGCCCCACGCGGCTGAAATGCCGGCCCAGCCAATCGCGCAGCTGCACCGGGTCACTGGCCTGGATATCCAGCGCCTCACTGCTGGCGAACAACCGATGGGCCTGCACCGCATCGGCCATCGGCAGCGCATTGCCGGCCAAGGTCACTTGCCGTGCCTGCCACCCCCCAAGCCCGCCAATACCCAACGCCAGCAGCAGCACCGCCGCCGAAGCCAGGCGCCGCTGCCGGCGCTGGCGCACCCGCTGTTGCACCTGGCGCAGGTCGAGCGTTGGCAAACCCGCTTGCTCACCAAAGCCAGCCAGTGCCGCGCGCAGGCGCCTGGCGTCATTGCGCCAGGCTTCGACCCGCGCAGCTTCCTGCGGGTTGGCCGCCAGCCAGGCCTGCACCTCGGCCCGTCGCACTGGCTCCAGGCGGTCGTCGATATAGGCGTGAAGTTCGTCTTCACCAGGAATGAGGCGTGTCATTTGAGTCTCCGCAAGGCCGGCGGCTGGGGGTTGCCTTCGGTCAGTGCACGCAAGGCGGCGCGCGCGCGCGAAAGGCGCGACATCACCGTGCCAATTGGAATGTCCAGGGCCGCAGCCGCTTCCTTGTAGCTCAGCCCTTCGATGCTCACCAGCAACAGGAGGGCCCGTTGCTCGGTCGACAGGTGAGCGAACGCCTGCAAGTCGGCCTGGGCCAGGACGATGTCCTCGGTATTGTCGCCCACTGTTTCGTGCTCCACTGCTCCGCGGCCGAACCACGACAGCCAGCGAGCGTGCAAGCGTTCGCGGCGCTTACCGTCGAGAAACAGCCGGTACAGAATGGTGAACAGCCAGGCGCGCAGGGCCTCGGCTTCGCGTTGCTGAGCACGGCGGCTCAAAGCGCGCTCGACCGTGGCCTGCACCAGGTCATCGGCACTGCCGGGGTCGCGGGTCAGCCACAAGGCAAAGCGGCGCAGGCGCTGCAACAGCTCACGCCACTGCTGTTCGTCCAGATCGTGCATGGTCAGGTACCGGGCGCTGGGGTTGTCAGTGTATGGGGCAGACGCCTGGCAAGAAAATCTATTCCCGCCGATGGAATAAGTTTTTCCCTGCGCCGTCGTACCGGCACCTTCACTGAACCGGATGACGACCATGAACTCACCCTTGCAAGGCCCGGCCAAGGCGCTGCGCCTGGCCGGCATAGGCGCCGTGATGCTGGCGCTGGGCGCCGGCTTCGCCTACGCGGCCGGTTGGATCGGCGGGCCGCAGCTGACCCCGCAACGCATCATCGACACCTTCGAGGCCCAGGCCGGGCACCATCCAGGCTACCGCAAGAACCACGCCAAAGGCCTGTGCATCAGCGGCTACTTCCAACCCAGCGGCCAGGCCGCGTCCTTGTCGACTGCGCGCGCCTTCAGCCAGGCGCGGGTGCCGGTGATCGGCCGCTTCGCCATCGGTGGTGCCAACCCGTTCGCCCCAGATACCGGGGTACCGGTGCGCAGCCTGGCGCTCCAGCTGAGCACCGATGACGGCCAGGTCTGGCGTACCGGCATGAACAACCCGCCGGTGCTGGCGGTGAGCACCCCGCAAGGCTTCTACGACCAGGTGCTGGCGGGCACACCCGTTCCGGCCACCGGCAAGCCAGACCCGGCCAGGATGCAGGCTTTCTTCGCCGCCCACCCGGAAAGCGCGGCATTTCGCCAGTGGGCGGCCAGCTACAAACCCAGCGACAGCTTCGCCAGCACCCAGTACCACAGCATCAACGCCTTTCGCCTGATCGATGCCAGCGGCGCGGCGCACCCGGTACGCTGGCAGCTTGAACCGCAAACGCCCTTCAACGCACTGCCCGGCCAGGTCGACGACAAGCAATTCCTGCAGCACGACCTGCAACAGCGTCTGGCGCAGGGCCCGCTGCGCTGGACCCTGCGCCTGGTCCTGGCCGACCAGGGTGACGCCGTGGATGACCCGGCCCGGCCATGGCCCGCCGAACGGCGCAGCGTCGATGCCGGCACCCTGGTGGTCGAGCAGGTGGACGCTCCCGAGCAAGGCGCCTGCCGTGACCTGAACTTCGACCCGTTGATCCTGCCCAGCGGCATCAAGCCCTCCGCCGACCCGATCCTCGCCGCCCGTTCGGCCGCTTACTCGGAATCCTTCAACCGCCGCAGCCGCGAAACCCTCGGCGCAGGAGCACAGCGATGAAACCCGAAGTCTTCCACCCCTTGGCACGCCTGGTTCACTGGCTGATGGCGATGCTGATCATCAGCATGCTGTTCATCGGTGTAAGCATGGTCGGCGACCTGTCACAGCGCCACCCGCTGCTGGTCGAACTGCACAAGGCCACCGGCCTGGCATTACTGGTGCTGGTGATCGTGCGCATTGGCCTGCGCCTGACCTTGCCACACCCGCCGTTGCCCGCCGACCTGCCAGCGTTGCAGCGCTTTGCCGCCGGCGCCTCGCACCTGTTGCTGTACGGCCTGATGCTGGCCATGCCGCTGCTGGGCTGGGCGATGCTGTCGGCTGGTGGCTACCCACGCCCCCTGCAACTGCCGGCCATCGCGCCCCACGACCTGCAGGTATATGCCGTGCTGCGCCAGGCCCATGGCTGGGCCGGCTACCTGTTGTTCGCCACCGTGCTGGTGCACCTGGGGGCAGCGTTGATGCATGCCTTGGTGCGCCGGGACGGCGTGTTGCGTAGCATGTGGCCAGGCCCCGTGCGGCGCAGCGAATGACAGTCTCACCCCGGGCGGCCTCGACAAACAGCAATAATTCTCATTAAGCTCGACAACCTTCTTGTCGACCTGCCCTGGACTGCCCGATGAATGCCGCAAAGGATCCTGCCCTGCTGAACGCTGCAAATACCCTGGACATGCGCCCGCTGCTGCTGGCCAACATGGCCTGCACCATGTCGATGATGGCCTTCGTCGCACTGATCGGGCCGATCTCGCGTCTGCTCGGCATGGCCACCTGGCAAGCCGGCGCGGCAGTGACCGTGGCCGGCGTGGTCTGGGTGCTGCTGGCACGACCGTGGGGGCGGTTGTCTGATCGCCTGGGGCGTCGCCGTATCCTGCTGCTGGGCAGTGCCGGCTTCACCCTGGCCTACTGGCTACTATGCCTGTTCGTCGAAGGGGCGCTGCATTGGTTGCCGGGAGCAGGCCTGGCGTTCGTCGGCCTGATGCTGGCACGCGGTTGCATCGGCGCCTTCTATGCTGCCATTCCGGTGGGTTGCAATGCGCTGATCGCCGACCATGTCGAGCCACAGCGCCGAGCGCGGGCCATGGCTTCGCTGGGCGCGGCGAATGCCGTCGGCCTGGTGGTGGGGCCGGCGCTGGCGGCCGTGCTGGCGCAGCACAGCCTGAGCCTGCCGTTCCATATCATGTCACTGCTGCCGGCCAGCGCCTTCCTGGTGCTGCTGTTCAAGCTCAAACCACAGCCCCTTGCACAAAGCCACGCACCCAGCCCCGTACGGCTCAGCGACCCGCGCCTGCGCCGGCCGCTGCTGGTGGCGTTCAGCGCCATGCTCAGCGTCACGGTGTCGCAGATCGTGGTCGGTTTCTTCGCCCTTGACCGCCTGCAGCTGGCACCGACCGATGCCGCCCAGGCGGCCGGCATCGCCCTGACCACCGTCGGGGTAGCGCTGATACTGTCGCAGGTGTTGTTGCGCCAGCTGGAGTGGCCACCCTTGCGGATGATCCGAGTCGGCGCCAGCGTGTCGGCACTGGGCTTCGCCTCTGGCGCACTGGCCACAAGCGCGCCGTGGCTGTGGAGCTGCTACTTTGTCGCCGCCGCCGGCATGGGCTTCGTGTTCCCGGCGTTTTCCGCGCTGGCGGCCAATGCCATGCAGGCCTCGGAACAAGGCGCCACCGCAGGCTCCATTGGCGCCGCCCAAGGCATGGGCGCGGTGATCGGCCCGCTGGCCGGGACGCTGGTCTATGCCGTGGATCCGCGCCTGCCATTTCTGGCAGTAGCGCTATTGTTGCTACTGGTCGGGCTATGGCCGCTGCCGCGCGAACAGCGCGCCTGACAAGCACAGCGCGCAAGCGTGCAGAGTGTGTTTTAATGCGTCGCTAATTATTTTAAACACCTCTGATTACAAGGCGGCTATGGACACGGGGACGCGACTCAAACTGGTGCGTGAACGCAACAACCTTTCCCAACGGGAACTGGCCCGCCGCAGCGGGTTGACCAATTCGACGATCTCGCAGATCGAACAGAACCGTGTCAGCCCATCGGTCAGCTCCCTGAAAAAGCTCCTCGAAGGGATCCCCATGACCCTGGCCGAGTTCTTCAGCTTCGACGAGCCCGTGCGCGAAGAGCGCTTCGTGTTCCGCGCCAGCGAGCAACCGGACCTTGGCCGCAACGGCCTGCGCATGCTGCTGGTCGGCGCCAGCGTCGAAGCGAGGCAGATGCGCTTGCTGCGGGAGCTTTACGCGCCGGGTGCCGATTCCGGCGAGCCGATCGTGCATGCCGAAGGCGAAGAATGTGGCCTGGTCACCCGCGGTACGGTGGAACTGTGGGTCGATGGGCAGGTGAGCATCCTCAATTCGGGCGATGGCTACTACATCCCCACGACCCTGCCGCACAGCTTCAAGAACATCGGCCAGGACGAGGCAGAGATCATCAGCGCCAACACCCCGGCAAATTTCTGAGCCAGGTCTGGCCTCGCCGATAGCGAGGCCGTCCCGCCTCAACGGCTCAGCGCCTCTTCGACGAAATCCAGGCGATCCTGGCCGAAGTACATCTCACCCTCGACGAACAGGGTCGGCGCGCCGAACACACCCCGCGCCACGGCCTCTTCCGTCACGCGCTTGAGCTCAGCCTTGACCTCGCCATCCGCCACCAGGGCTTGAAACGCCGCAGGCTCGATCCCCGCCTGGCGGAGGGTTTCATCCAGCGTTGCGGCATCGCTCAGGTTGCGCCGTTGTTCCCAAAGCCCCTTGAACAGCACCGCCACCAAGGCGTCGAAATGCGCGGGTGAACGAAGCTGCATGCCGATCACGCCGCGCATCAGTGCAAGCGTGTTCACCGGGAACCCCGGCGGCAGCCCGAACGGCACGCCATAACGGCGGGCATAGCGCCCGAGGTCGGTGAACATGTAGCGGCCCTTGGCGGGGACCATCGCTGGCGAGGCGTTGCCAGTGGCCTGGAACACCCCGCCCAGCAGCATCGGCCGATACACCAGGGCCGCGCCATGCCGGGCACAGAGGGCGGGCAGCTGGGTCCAGGCCAGGTAACTGGCGGGGCTGCCCAAATCGAAGTAGAACTCCACGGTCTTGCTCATACGTCACACTCCTTGATCGGTCAGGCTTACCAGCGCTCCATCCACGGGCGCAGGTCGAGTTCGAAGGTCCAGGCATCGCGTGGCTGGGCATGCAGGAACCAATAGCTGTCGGCGATGTGCACCGGGTCGAGAATGCCGTCCTGGTCCTTGAGCGCGTAGCGCTCGGGGAAGGTGTCGCGGATGAACGCGGTATCGATGGCGCCGTCGACCACCACGTGGGCGACGTGGATGTTCCGCGGTCCGAGCTCCCGCGCCATGCTCTGAGCCAGTGCGCGCAGGCCATGCTTGGCCCCGGCGAAGGCGGCGAAACCGGCAGCGCCGCGGGTGCCTGCGGTGGCGCCGGTGAAGAGGATTGTGCCGCGCTCACGGGTGACCATGCGCCGGGCTACGGCCTGGGCCGTAAGAAAGCCGGCAAAGCAGGCCATTTCCCAGATCTTGAAGTATTTGCGCGGGGTCTCCTCAAGGATGCTGCACGGCACATTGGCGCCGATATTGAACACAAAAGCTTCGATCTGGCCAATATCACGCTCGATGGTCTCGATCAACTCGGCAACCTCCTCTTCCTTGCGCGCATCCGAACCGAAGCCATGGGCCTGGCCCCCTTCGGCGCGGATCTCGTCGATCAGCGGCTGCAGCTTTTCGGCCTGGCGGCGGGTGACACAGGCGACGTAGCCCTCGCGGGCAAAACGCTTGGCAATCGCGCCGCCCGTGGCGTCCCCGGCGCCGATCACCAGCACCACTTTTTGTTGTTCTGTCATGCCTGCCCCCATTGGTGAATGATCGTTTAGTAAACAGACGCTATGTTATGATCACCCCTATCGTCAAGCCAGCGCGAAGAGGTCGTGCATGCGCTACTCCACCGAACACAAGCAGCAGACCCGCGACAGGCTGCTGGCCAGCAGCGGCGCGCTGGCCAAGCGCGGCGGCTTCTCCAGTACCGGCGTGGCTGGGTTGATGAAAGCCATCGGCCTGACCGGCGGTGCCTTCTACAACCATTTCCCGTCCAAGGACGACCTGTTCACCGAAGTGGTCCGCCAGGAACTGTGCAACAGTCCGCTTGCCCGCCTGGCCAGCCACGGCGCCAGTCGCGAGCGCCTGGCCCGATGCCTGCAGCAGTATTTGAGCCTGGCGCACCTGCACAATGCCGAAGGTGGCTGCCCGCTGCCGCCGCTGGGCGTGGAAATCGCCCGCGCCGAGCAGCCGGTGCGCGAACAGGCCGAACACTGGCTGGTGAACCTGCATGCCGCGTGGAGCGAAACACTGCAGGACCCGGCGCTGGCCTGGGTGCTGATCAGCCAGTGCGTCGGTGCGCTGGTGGTCGGGCGCATGCTGGCCAGCGAGGCGGTGCAACAGCAGTTGCTCGATGCCAGCAAAGGCTTTGTCGACAGGGCATTGAATGAAGCGGATTAACCTGCTGTCGGTGTTGCTGCTGGCAGCGCCCGCGCTGGCCGAACAGGCCTGCCCGCCCGGGCAGTATCAGGTTTGCCTGATGGGCTGCTTCTGCGCGCCGATTGACCCCGGCCAGGCCGGTCAGGTGCTAAAGGATGTCGAGACGGTGGCGTCCAGCAGCCTGGCGTTCGCCTTGCAACAGGCTCGCGACGAGGCCACCGCCAGCGGCAGTCAACCGATTCCTCTGCACATCCGCGCGCAACTGGAACCCTGGTACGACTTTGCCGTGCTCGATGCAGCACGTTACCGGGTCGGTGACGAGCAGCAAGTCACGGCGGCCAACGCCATGCTGCAGAACCCGGATGTGAACGCGGTGACGCTGATCGACACCATCATCTTCCGCCACGCCAGCGATGCCGAGGACAACGTGACGCTGTGGGCGCATGAGCTCAAGCATGTGCAGCAGTATCAGGAACTGGGGGTAAGTGAATTTGCCCGGCGCTATACGCGCAACTACGACGAGCTGGAGGGGCCGGCCTACAAGATCGAGGCCGAGGTGCGCACGGCCTTGCGTGAGCGCAGTTCTGGACAGGCTCGTTAACCTGAATCGGCCTCTTCGCGGGCAAATCCGCTCCCACAGGATGTGCACCTGCCTTGAGAGCGGTGCAGAACCTGTGGGAGCGGGTTTACCCGCGAAGAGGCCGGTACAGCCAACATCACAGGCTCAGGAAGCGGTAGCAGCCCCCTCACCCTCCTGCTCGCGGCTGGCATAGCGCTGTGCCAGCACCGCACACACCATCAGCTGGATCTGGTGGAACAGCATCAGCGGCAGAATCATCGCGCCAATGCCACTGCCCACGAACAGCACCTGCGCCATCGGCACCCCGGTCGCCAGGCTCTTCTTGGAACCGGCAAACAGGATGGTGATGCGGTCTTCCAGGCTGAAGCCCAGTACCTTGCCCAGCATGCGCGTACCGAACAGCACCACTGCCAACAGGATGCCACAGACAGCGAACAGCCCGGCCAGGTGCTGTGGCGACACCGTGTGCCAGAGGCCGGTGACCACTGCTTCGCTGAACGCTGTGTAGACCACCAGCAGAATCGAACCCTGGTCCACGATCTTGAGCCAGCGGGCATTCTTCTTGACCCAGGCGCCGATCCAGCGCCGCGCGACCTGCCCGGCCACGAACGGCACCAGCAACTGCAGGGTGATCTTCAACACGGCATCCAGCCCCGAGCCGGTATCGCCATCGGCGCCCAGCAGCATCATCACCAGCAACGGGGTGAGGAAAATACCGATCAGGCTCGAGGCAGCGGCGCTGCAGATGGCCGCCGGCACGTTGCCGCGGGCCAGCGAAGTGAAGGCGATGGCCGACTGCACGGTGGCGGGCAGTGCACACAGGTACAGCACGCCGAGATACAGTTCGTTGCCCACCAGCGGTACGAACAGTGGCTTGAACGCCAGGCCCAGCAACGGGAACATCACAAACGTGCAGGAGAACACCAGCAAGTGCAGACGCCAGTGGCCCGCGCCGGCGATGATCGCCTCACGCGACAGCTTGGCACCGTGCAGGAAGAACAGCAGACCGATCGCCAGGTTGGTCAGCCAGCCGAAATACACCGCGCCGTCGCCCGAGCATGGCAGCACGGTGGCGATCAGCACCACCCCGAGCAGGCACAGGGTGAAGTTGTCGAACAACATGCGCAAATACTTCATAACAGTTTCCATCTTGTCGTTGTGCAAGGGCAGACGATAAGGTCTGGGGTTTTTTCCTGCTAACGCCGGAACCCCCATCGATGTCGCTCAACGGACACACCCTCGAAAAGGATAATTGCATGCCACGCGTTCGTCTTGCTCCTCTGCTCATGTTGTTTGGCCTTGCCCCGGCGCACGCTACCGAGCCGTTGCAAGCCCAGGTGGACGAGGTCATCCGCCCGCTGATGAAAGCGCAGGACATCGCCGGCATGGCCGTGGCCGTCTACGCGAACGGCCAGGGTCACTACTTCAGCTATGGCGTGGCCAGCAAAGCCGAGGGCAAGCCGGTGACCGCCGACACGCTGTTCGAAATCGGTTCGCTGAGCAAGACCTACACCGCCACCCTCGCCGCCCTGGCCAGCGCCGAAGGCAAGCTCGACCTCCAGGCCCCGGCCAGGCGCTACCAGCCCCCGCTTGCCGGTGCCCCCTTGGGCGATCTCAGCGTGCTGGAATTTGGCGCCTACAGCGCCGACTGCTTGCCGCTGCAGTTTCCCGATGAAGTACAGACCCCGGAGCAGACGCTGGCGTTCTTCCGCAACTGGCAGCCGCGTACCGAGCACGGCACACAGCGCTGCTATTCCAACCCGAGCCTGGGCCTGTTCGGCGACCTCGCGGCACGTGCGCAGCACCGCCCATTCGCCGACATCATGACCCAGCACCTGCTGCCGCAAATGGGCTTGCGACACACGTACCTGCAAGTACCGCAGGGCGCGCAGGGCTTGTACGCCCAAGGCTATGACGCTCAGAACCGCCCCGTGCACGTCAACCCCGGCCCGTACGCAGACCAGGCCTATGGCATCAAGACCAGCGCCAGCGACCTGCTGCGCTACGTGCGCCTGCACATGCAGCCGGCCGAACTCGCAGCGCCACTGCGCAAAGCCACCGCCATCACCCAGGCCGGCTACTTCAGCGTCGGCAGCATGACCCAGGGCCTGGGCTGGGAGCGCTATCCCTACCCGGTCAGCCTGGACACCCTGGTCGATGGCAACAGCCCGCGCCTGATCCGCGAGCCCCAGGCCACCCAGCGCCTGAGCCCGCCTCTGCCTGCCCTGCCCGCGGCCTGGTACAACAAGACCGGCTCCACCAACGGGTTCGGCGTCTATGCTGCCTTCATCCCCTCCGAAGGCAAGGCCATCGTTCTGCTCGCCAACCGCAATTACCCCAACGAAGCGCGTGTGCGCGCAGCGTTCCAGATCCTCTCCAGCCTTGACCGATGAGTCACTGCCAATGGATTGTCAGACAATATGTAGTGAACAAAAATATTCACTACAAACCCATTGACGCCCCTCATCAGCCTTGTGCATGATGAAGCCGTCTCCCTGATCGGGAGCGGTGGCAAGGGTGTTCCAGACGGTTTGCGCGGTAACGCAGGCCGTCCGTGGAGAGGGAATCTGTCCAAAAGGCAGCGTGAGAAAGCCCCTGTTGCGATGCTGCTGTAGCAGCCTTGGTAGTGCGCTACAACCTGTGGCGCCAACTGTGACAATCAACAACAAATAGGTAATGGGGGCTTTATGATGAACTTGAACAACAATCCGACAATCGACCAATTGGCCCAGCTGTTCGCAGTGCGCAAGGACAGCCTCGACGACCACCTGCTGTGGGTCAGCCAGACCGGCGAGGTACGCATCGACCGCCTGCCGCCGAACACGGTCGAAGATGAATTCGAAGCGCACCTGCCCAGCATGCGCGCACGCTTCAAGGTCTACCGCCGTGGCCAGGGCTACGTCGGCAAGAAGGCCGCCGCCGATACCGAGTTTGTCGGCCGCGTCCTGTCGACCCTGCAACAAGAATGGCCCGCCGCCCGTGAGCGGCAGGCAGTCAAGGTGATCGAACCGCTGAACTGAGGGTTCGTCACCACTTCCGAAGCCCGGCCCACATAGGCCGGGCTTTTTCATGCCCGCCGTCGCTGCCGCGGCATCGGCAATGCGCCAGTGGCAATCGCCCGGGCCCGATCGACACCCCACACCAGTGCACGGGTCATGGTCTCGCCGGGCATCGACGCGTGGTATTCCTCAAGCAATGCCCGCCCGTCCTGCCCATACACCCCGAGAAACAGCTGGGTCGTACCGACGCGCGACAGGCGCACCTGTACGTCGAGAGTGGTGCCGTCGCTCAGCGCCTCGTCGTGGCAGCGGCAATGCAACTGTGCATCGGCCCACTGCCAATAGGTCTCGTCCCTGACTCGCATGGAAAATCAATCCTCTCATTCCTGGATGCCACGCCAGAAGACCACACCTGCGCAGCCGCCGCGAGGGCAACCCGCGATTACCATGAGCAGGATCAACCAACACCCACAAAAAACCCCGCCGTTGGGCGGGGTTGTGTGAGCGGGTTCACTTTTTCGCACGCTTACTTCCTGGCCGGCACTCGTGGCGTGAAGCGGCCCTTCTTGCTGCGTTGCAGATGGGCAGGCTTGAGGTTTTCCGAGTCGTCCAGGGTCATGTGGGCGAAGCCCAGGTTAAACGCCGCCTGGCCGCAACGCACCTGGTTGTTGATCGGGAATGCATCGTTCATGTCTTCGAAAAAAGTGTCGCTCATGCCTGTCTCCATTCCGTGGCGTCCGCGTCGGCCAGCAACGGGCTGACCTGAAAAACGCGACCTGTGCCTGTGAGACTAGCCGGTCACAAGCGGACTGCCCGGACAAAACCTGCAGACCCGACCAGTGGCATTTGGCTACTTCAGCCGCACGGCGGTACCGGTAGCGAACACCACGACCATGCCGCCTTGCACCGACGGCATGCTGATTTCGAAGTCCACGCCTACCACTGCGTCTGCCTGCAACTGCCGTGCCCGCGCGATGAGTTCCTCGGTGGCCTGCTCGCGGGCCTCGCGAAGGGCGCTTTCCAGGGTTTGCGAACGGCCACCAAAGAAGTCGCGAAAGCGGGTGAAAAAATCGCGCACGAAGTTGATGCCCTGCACCGATTCGGAGCTGACCACGCCAAGGTACTCGGCGATCGGGCGGCCTTCGAGCTGGCTGGTAGTGGAGATGATCATGTAGAGCCCCTTGGCCTTGCAAAAAGGCCAAGTCTAACAAATGCGCCGCCCCCTTCCGCTAGTGCGCGCTGGCTGCCCGCAGACGCTGCCCAAGCCTGGGCCCGAACACGTTGACCAGCAGGCCAAGCATTACCAGCAGCGCGCCCCAGCCTTGTACCGCCGTCAATCGCTCCCCGAGCAACCATGCCGACGAGCTGAGGCCGATCACCGGCACCAGCAGCGAAAACGGCGCCACTTTGCCCGCCGGGTGGCGCGACAGCAGCTTGCTCCACAGGCTATAACCGATCATGGTGGCGACGAATGCCAGGTACGCCAGCGCCAGCACCGAACTCCAGCTGATATTGACCAGCGCATGGCCGATCCGCTCCGGCCCCTCAAGCCACCACGACAAGGCCAGGAACGGCAGCGGCGGAATCAACCCGCCCCAGATCACCAGCGCCACGAGGTCCACCGAGCCAAAGCGGCGGGTAATGATGTTGCCCATGCCCCACATGGCACCGCCACACAAGGTCAGCAGCAGCGCCACCAGCGGCACATGGCCGCTGTCTTCACTGCCGATCAGCGCCAGGCCGCTGGCCGCCACCAGCAGGCCGAGCACGCTGGCCATGCGCAACCGCTCACCTAGGAACAGCGCGGCAAAGCCCAGGGTGAAGAACGCCTGCGATTGCAGCACCAGTGACGCCAGGCCCGGTGGCATGCCGCTGTACATGGCCTGGAAGAGAAAGGCGAACTGGCCCAGGGAAATGGTCGCACCGTAGGCAATCAGCCAGCGCCACGGCAGCTTCGGCCGCTTGACCATTAACACCGCCGGGAACGCCACCAGCAAAAAGCGCAACGCACCCAGCAGCATCGGCGGCAAGCCATCGAGGCCGACTTTGATGACCACGAAATTGATCCCCCAGGCGATAATCACGACCAGGGCAATCAGCAGGTCCTTGAGCGGCATTGCGGCTTCCTTCTTCAGGCGTTCTAGACATATTTGGTAACAGCATAAGGCCATTTTCCAGGCAGGGACCAGCACAGTTATGGCCAACCCTTGCGCAACAGATCGGCTGTTATGCCCAGCAGACTTCACTTGACCTTACTTGTATAGACATGCTCATATCAGGCAGACGCCACCCGCGCAACATGCTGCCGATGGCCCTCTCCCTGACACAAAAACAATGAAGTGGAGCCCACAATGTCCCGCAATTCCGTGCTCGAACGGCGCTCTATCGACTACATCCCCGAAGCCGAACGCCATGGCAAGCTGTACAGCCAGTTCACCCTCTGGCTCGGTGCCAACCTGCAGATTACCGCGATCGTCACTGGCGCCCTGGCCGTAGTGCTCGGTGGTGACGTGTTCTGGTCGCTGATCGGCCTGCTGCTGGGCCAGCTGATCGGCGGCGCGGTCATGGCCCTGCATGCGGCCCAGGGCCCACGCCTGGGCCTGCCGCAGATGATCTCCAGCCGTGTGCAGTTCGGCGTGTATGGCGCAGCCATCCCGATGGTGCTGGTGTGCCTGATGTACCTGGGCTTCACTGCCACCGGCACGGTGTTGTCCGGCCAGGCCATCGGCCAGTTGCTGAGCGTCAGCGACAGCACCGGCATCCTGATCTTCGCTTCGGTGATCGTGCTCGCCACCCTCGCCGGCTACCGGGTGATCCACTGGATCGGCCGGGTCGCGAGCGTGCTGGGTATCATCGCGTTCGTCTACCTGTTCAGCCGCATCCTGATGCTCGCCGACATTGGCCAATTGCTGGAAAACCGCCACTTCAGCTGGGCTACCTTCCTGCTCGCCGTGTCGCTGGCCGCCTCCTGGCAGATCGCCTTCGGCCCCTACGTGGCGGATTACTCGCGCTACCTGCCGAGCAGCACCTCGCCGGTGAAAACCTTCCTCGCCGCTGGCCTGGGTTCGGTAATCGGCGCACAAGCGTCGATGATCCTTGGCGTATTCGCCGCGGCAATCGCCGGCGGGCAGTTCTCCGGGCGCGAAGTGGCCTACATCGTCGGCCTCGGCGGGGCCGGTACCACCGCTGCCTTGCTGTATTTCAGCATTGCGTTCGGCAAGGTCACCATCTCGACGCTGAACTCCTATGGCAGCTTCATGTGCATCGCCACCATCATCAGCGGCTTCCGTGGCCACCTGGCGATCAGCCGCCTGCAACGCCTGGTGTTCGTGCTGGCCATCGTCGGCGCCGCCACCCTGGTGGCCCTGCTCGGCCAGCACTCGTTCCTCAGTGCATTCAAGTCGTTCATCCTGTTCCTGCTGACCTTCTTCGTGCCCTGGAGCGCGGTCAACCTGGTGGATTACTACTTCATCACCAAAGAGCGCTACGACATCCCGGCCCTGGCTGACCCGGAAGGCCGCTATGGCCGCTGGAACTGGCCTGGCATCATCGTCTATACCCTCGGCGTGCTGGTGCAGATGCCGTTCATCGACACCAAGCTGTACACCGGCCCCATGGTCGCGCACCTGGGAGGTGTGGATGTGTCGTGGCTGATCGGGCTGGTGGTGCCGAGCGTGCTGTATTACTGCGTGGCGCGCCGGCGTGCCGCCGAGGCACCGGCCAGCATGATCGTGCCCGAGGCGCGCTGATCACTGTGGGAGCGGGTTCACCCGCGAAGAGGCCAGCAAGTCAGTCACGATAGCCCGGGGCAATGCGCTCCAGCATCCGCAACAGGGCCCCCCAGGCCAGCTGCAGCGCATCCGGGTCATTCAGCTCCCCCTGCTTCAACCCCCGCATCGGTTCGTTGAACTGCCGCTCGGTATACGCGCACACCGCTTCAGCCGGCAGCACCAGCTGCCCGGCGCTCATCGCCGCCAGCTGGATGTCGCAAGCCTTCTCCAGGTAATACATGCGCAGAAACGCCTCGGCCACCGAGCGCCCGGTGGTCAGCAGGCCATGGTTGCGCAGGATCATCACCGGATGATCGCCCAGGTCCGCCACCAACCGCTGCTGCTCGTCGAGGTCCAGGGCGATGCCTTCATAGGTGTGGTAAGCGACCTTGCCGTGGAACTCCATCGACATCTGGTTGACCGGCAACAACCCGCACTCCAGCGCCGCCACTGCGCAACCGGCGCGGGTGTGGGTGTGCAGCACGCACTGGGCATCCTCGCGGGCGGCATGGATGGCACTGTGGATGACGAAGCCGGCCGGGTTGACCGTGTACTCGGTAGGCTCCACCGGGCGGCCCTGCAGGTCGATCTTGACCAGGCTCGAGGCGGTGATTTCTTCGAACAGCAGGCCGTAAGGGTTGATCAGGAAATGGTGCTCGGGGCCCGGCAGGCGCAGCGAGATGTGGGTGAAGATCAGGTCCGACATGCGGAAGTGGGCAATCAGGCGGTAGCAGGCGGCCAATTGCTGGCGCAGGGTTTGTTCCGTGGCGGTCATTGTTGTTATTCCTGTTGGCATTTGGGGCCGCTATGCGGCCCCGGTAAATATCAGTCAGGCGAGGAGGGGCTTACAAGTGCCCGCCTTTTCCCTTTCAGCGCTCGATCTCACAGGCGCTGAAGAGGCGACGGCGAGCACCTGTCAGCCCCAACTCTCTCAAATGACCGGCATCAAGGCAAAGGCCCCTTTCCTGTCGTGCTGAGGTCACGCGCCACTGCCGTGGCTGAGAAAAAGCTAGACGCGCCCAAGTAAAAAACCAAGTTGATTTTTTACTGCCGCTACACTTTCATGAGAAAAACAAGAACGACATTGCACCGGAGCCGCCCGCATGACGACCGCCTTCGCCCACCTGTTCGAACCCCTGCAGATTCGCGGCAAACGCCTGAAGAACCGCATCATGTCGACCGGCCACGACACCTGCCTGCCCACCGACAACCTGGTCAACGACAAGCTCATCGCCTACCAGCGCGCCCGCGCCGCTGGCGGCGTCGGCCTGATCGTGCTGCAGGTGGCCGGGGTGCACGACAGCGCCCGCTACACCTCGCACGTGCTGATGGCCACCGACGATGCCTGCATCGATGGCTACCGGCGCCTGGCCGAGGCCTGCCATGCCCATGGCACAGTGGTGCTGTCGCAGCTGTTTCACCCGGGGCGGGAGATCATGGAGTCGGCAGACGGCCTGCTGGCGGTGGCCTACTCGGCTTCGTCGGTGCCCAACGAGCGCTTCCGGGTGATGCCGCGGGCGCTGGACCAGGCGATGATCGACGAAATCGTCCAGGGTTATGCCAGCGCCGCCCGGCGCCTGCACCAGGCTGGCCTCGACGGTGTGGAAGTGGTGGCCAGCCATGGCTACCTGCCGGCGCAGTTTCTCAATCCGCGGGTCAACCTGCGCACCGACGGCTACAACGGTAGGCTGGAACAGCGCCTGCGCTTTCTGCGCGAAGTCCTGGCAGCGGTCAGGGCGGCTACCGACGAGCAGTTCATCGTCGGCCTGCGCATCAGCGCCGACGAACGCGACAGTGAAGGCTTGAGCGAAGAAGAATCGCTTGCCGCCGCCCAAGCCTTGCAGGATCAGGCCGACTACCTGCACATCGTCGCTGGCACCTCGGCGTCGCTGGGTGGCGCCGTGCATATCGTGCCGCCTATGGCCATCGCCCCGGCTTATCTGGCGCGCGAGGCCGGCACCTTCAAGCAGCACCTTGACATCCCGCTGTTCGTCACAGGGCGCATCAACCAACCGCAGGAAGCCGAACTGATCCTGGCCCGTGGCCAAGCCGACGTGTGTGGCATGACCCGCGCTCTGATCTGCGACCCGCAGATGCCCAACAAGACCGAGCGCGGCAAGGTCGAGGACGTGCGGGCCTGCATTGCCTGCAACCAGGCCTGCATCGGGCATTTCCATAAAGGCTTGCCAATTTCTTGCATCCAGCACCCGGAAACCGGCCGCGAACTGCAATACGAAAAACCTGCGCCAGCTACCGCACGCAAGCGCATCCTGGTGGCGGGTGGCGGCCCGGCCGGCATGAAGGCCGCAGCCATTGCCGCTGCCCGTGGCCATGAGGTCACGCTGTACGAAGCCAGTACGCAATTGGGCGGCCAGATCCAGCTTGCCCAGCTGCTGCCGCGGCGCAGCGAATTCGGTGGTGCCAGTACCAACCTGCAGCGGGAAATGGAACTGGCAGGTGTACGCGTAGTACGTAATACATGCGTAGATCGCACCCTGGTCGAGCGTGAGCGCCCCGACCTGGTAATTGCCGCTACCGGCGCAACGCCCTACTGGCCCGCGTTCGAGCGCAGCGGCGAACTGCAGGTGGTGGATGCCTGGCAGGTGCTACGCAACGAGGTTACCCTCGGCCGGTCGGTACTGGTGATCGACTGGCGCAGTGACTGGATCGGCCCCGGTATTGCCGAGCGCCTGGTCCGCGATGGCCATCAGGTGCAACTGGCGGTCAATGGCACCCACTGCGGCGAGAGCCTGCCGCTGTACGTGCGCGATCAGCTGGCCGGCGAACTGCACCGCCTGGGTATCCCGATCACACCCTATGCCCGCCTGTACGGCAGCGACGACAACACCGTGTACTTGCAACACACTGCCAGCGGCGAGCCGATGATCTTCGAAGGCATCGACAGCCTGGTGCTGTGCCTCGGCCATCAACCCCTGGATACCCTGGCGGCGGAACTGGCCGACCTGGTGGAGGTTCGGCGCATCGGTGACTGCCTGGCCCCGCGCACTGTCGAGGAGGCCATCCATGACGGCCTGACAGTTGCCTGGGCGCTCTGAGCCTGGCCATACTGCTGGCTTTCCCGATGGACCCAAGCGCATGAACCAGCAGCCCCAGACCCCGCCCGCCGCCGAAGACGGCGGCGCCGCGCCGCAGTTTCTCGGCGGCCGCATCCGCGGCCTGCGCAAGCGCCGCGGCATGACCCTGGCAGAACTGGCGACAAGCAGCGAGCTCACCGCCGGCTACATCAGCCAGCTGGAGCGCAACCTGTCGTACCCGTCGATCCCGGCGCTGTTCAATATCGCCCGCAGCCTCGGCGTGACAATCCAGTGGTTCTTCGCCAGTGAAGCCACCACTGCCCCCGAGGACCAAGGTTACGTGGTACGGCGCAACAGCCGGCTGAGCGTGCATTACGAGGACGGCATCGTCGACCAGCTGCTCACCCCGCAACCCAACCGCCAACTGGAGATGCTGCACTCGCGCTTTCCGCCAGGCACCTACAGCCAGCAGAGCTACAGCCATGAAGGCGACGAAGCCGGTTACGTGCTCTCGGGCAGTTTCGAGGTGTGGGTGGGCGAGCGCCACTTCCTGCTCGGCGAAGGCGACAGCTTCAGTTTCTCCAGCCAGGAGCCGCACCGCTACGGCAACCCCGGCGAAATGGACGCCGTGGTGATCTGGGTCATCACTCCGCCAACATTTTGAAAAGATCTGCCAGCTGGCCCCGTAACATCGTTGACTGCAATTACGGTCTACTGTGTCTCTCGCACTTCACAGGACCGCAACGATGAACAATATCCTGATCATTGGCACCGGCATTGCCGGGGCATGGAGCGCCCTCAGCGCAATCCGCCAACTGAACCTGCAGGCCCAGCGGGATGCTCAGGTAACGCTGCTGGCCCCCCAGACCGAACTGCAACAGCCGTTCGCTCACGGCAACCTGTGCCTGGTACGAGGCACCACCTCGCACGTCGACACCGCCGACCGGCGCGTCCACTACCGCACCCCGACCGGCACCCGCTGCAGCCTGCCCTATGACCGGCTGATCGCGGCGCAGCTGTGGCCCCGCTGAGCCGCGCGGCATTTGCGCTATTCTCCGAACCCGTGGCATAGATGCAGGTCCATGCCCTTACGTGGTCGCTTTCGCGCTTTTCAAGGAGAACCCCCGCATGAGCAAGCCCCCTTACGTTCCGCCCAAGGTATGGCGCAACGATGCCGCGTCCGGTGGACAGTTCGCCAGCATCAACCGGCCGATCGCCGGGCCGACCCATGACAAGGACCTGCCGGTGGGCGAGCACCCGCTGCAACTGTATTCCCTGGCCACCCCCAACGGCGTCAAGGTCACCATCCTGCTCGAAGAATTGCTCGCCCTGGGCCACCGTGGCGCCGAGTACGACGCCTGGCTGATCCGCATTGGCGACGGCGACCAGTTCTCCAGCGGCTTCGTCGAGGTCAATCCCAACTCGAAAATCCCCGCCCTGCTCGACCGCAGCGTCGAGCCACCGGTGCGGGTGTTCGAATCCGGTTCGATCCTGTTGCACCTGGCTGAAAAGTTCGGTGCCTTCCTGCCCAAGGCCCCGGCCGCACGCACCGAAAGCCTGAACTGGCTGTTCTGGCAGATGGGCGCCGCGCCTTACCTGGGCGGTGGCTTCGGCCACTTCTATGTGTATGCGCCGGAGAAATTCGAGTACGCCATCAACCGCTTCACCATGGAAGCCAAGCGCCAGCTCGACGTGCTGGAGCGCCGACTGGCGGTCAGCCGCTACCTCGGTGGCGAGGAATACAGCATCGCCGATATCGCCGTGTGGCCATGGTACGGCCAATTGGTGCGCGGCAAGCTGTATGACGCGGCCGAGTTTCTCGCAGTGGACGAATACCCGCACGTGCAACGCTGGGCCGAGGCGATCGCCCAACGCCCGGCCGTGCAGCGCGGCACCCGGGTCAACCGTACCTGGGGTGATGAAGCCAGCCAGGTGCCCGAGCGGCATTCGGCGGCGGACCTGGACTGAGTGCAGCGGGGCCGCCCCGCGGCCCCGACAATGCTCCGTTGCAAAAAACCATTTCTCCTGCGCAAACCTCCCACCCCTGATCCCTTCTTGTACACTCCTCGCACTAGCCCCAACCCGCACAAATTCTGGTGAAAGCATGATCGAGGTAACCGAGGTTTCCATTGCCGAGCTGCGCGATGCGCTCGAAACGGGCCGCACGACGGCGGTCGAGCTGGTCAAGGCCTACCTGGCGCGCATCGATGCCTACGATGGCGCCGACACCGCCACCGCGCTGAACGCCGTGGTGGTGCGCAACCCTGACGCGCTCATGGAAGCCGAGGCTTCCGACGCCCGCCGCGCCAAGGGCCAGACCCTTAGCCCGCTGGACGGCATCCCCTACACCGCCAAGGACAGCTACCTGGTCAAGGGCCTGACTGCCGCTTCCGGCAGCCCGGCGTTCAAGGACCTGGTCGCCCAACGCGACGCCTTCACGGTCGAGCGCCTGCGTGCTGCCGGTGCCGTGTGCCTGGGCAAGACCAACATGCCGCCGATGGCCAATGGCGGCATGCAGCGTGGTGTCTACGGCCGCGCCGAAAGCCCGTACAACGCCAGCTACCTGACCGCCCCGTTCGCCTCTGGCTCGTCGAACGGTGCCGGTACCGCCACCGCCGCCAGTTTCAGTGCCTTCGGCCTGGCCGAAGAAACCTGGTCGAGCGGCCGTGGCCCTGCCTCGAACAATGGCCTGTGCGCCTACACCCCATCGCGCGGTGTGATCTCGGTACGTGGCAACTGGCCGCTGACCCCGACCATGGACGTGGTGGTGCCTTACGCCCGGACCATGGCCGACCTGCTGGAAATCCTCGACGTGGTGGTCGCCGACGATGCCGACAAGCGCGGCGACCTGTGGCGCCTGCAACCCTGGGTAGCGATCCCGGCCGCCTCCTCGGTGCGCCCGGCTTCCTACCTGGACCTGGCCGTCGACGCCAGTGCACTCAAGGGCAAGCGGTTTGGCGTACCGCGCATGTACATCAATGCCGACGCCGAAGCCGGCACCGCCGAGAAGCCGGGCATTGGTGGCCCGACCGGCCAGCGCATCAACACCCGCGACAGCGTCATCGCCTTGTGGCAACAGGCACGCCAGGCCCTGGAAGCGGCCGGCGCCGAAGTGCTGGAAGTCGACTTCCCGCTGGTGTCCAACTGCGAAGGCGACCGCCCGGGCGCTCCGACCGTGTACAACCGCGGCATCGTCAGCAAGGAATTCCTCCATGACGAACTGTGGGAGCTGTCGGGCTGGGGCTTCGACGACTTCCTGCGTGCCAACGGTGACCCGAAGCTCAACCGCCTGGCCGATGTCGACGGCCCGCTGATCTTCCCGCACGACCCGGGCACCCTGCCCAACCGCGAGGACGACCTGGCCGCCGGCATGGACGAATACGTCAACATGGCCAAACGCGGCCTGAAGACCTGGGACCAGATCGAAACCCTGCCCGACGGCCTGCGTGGGCTGGAAAAGACCCGCAAGATGGACCTCGAAGACTGGATGGACGCGCAGGGCCTGGACGCCGTGCTGTTCCCGACGGTGGCCGACGTGGGCCCGGCCGATGCCGACGTCAACGAGGCTTCGGCGAACATCGCCTGGAGCAACGGCATCTGGGTGGCCAACGGCAACCTGGCCATCCGTCATCTGGGCGTGCCGACAGTGACCGTGCCGATGGGTGTGATGGCCGATATCGGCATGCCGGTGGGGCTGACCTTTGCCGGCAAAGCGTACAGCGACAATGCGCTGCTGAGCTTCGGTGCGGCCTTCGAGGCCACCGGTTCGCGCCGGATGGTTCCGCCGCGCACGCCAGCCCTGGGCTGACCCCACCGCCCCCAACGCCGACTTGCCGGCGTTGGGGGCAACTGGTATGACATCCCTCTTTTTGTTTTGCGCATTCAGAAGGCTGTCATGACCCTGCATATCCAGACCCCCCTCATCGAATCCCGCCCCCTTTCGCTGGCTGCTGGTCGCCCGGTATGGCTCAAGCTTGAAGCCGTGCAGCCCTGCGGCTCGTTCAAGCTGCGCGGGGTTGGCCATGCCTGCGAGGTGCACCACGCCCGTGGCGCGCGCCATTTCGTCTCATCCTCGGGCGGCAATGCCGGGCTGGCTGTGGCCTATGCCGGGCGCAAACTCGGGGTGCCGGTGACCGTGGTGGTGCCCGAAACCACTACCGAACGGGCCAAGGAACTGCTGCGCCTGGAAGACGCCAACGTGGTGGTGCATGGCAGCTCTTGGCAAGAGGCCAATGAACTGGCATTGACCCTGGTCGGTGCCGGTGATGCTTTCATCCACCCATTCGACGACCCGCTGCTGTGGGCCGGGCATGCCAGCCTGATCGACGAAATCGCGGCCGCCGGCATCAAGCCGGATGCAGTCGTGTTGTCGGTGGGCGGTGGTGGCTTGCTCAGCGGCGTTGTCGAAGGGCTGCAGCGCAATGGCTGGGGCGATGTGCCGGTGCTGGCCGTGGAGACCACAGGCGCCGCATCGCTGCATGCAGCCATGAAAGCCGGGCATACCGTGGAACTCGGACGTATCGCTTCGGTGGCCAGCTCGCTGGGCGCCAAGCGGGTGGCCGAGCAGGCACTGGCCTGCAGCCGACAGCAGCCGGTGCACAGCCACCTGGTCAGTGACCGGGCAGCGCTGGAAGCTTGCGAACGGTTCCTGCTGGATCATCGGGTGCTGGTGGAGCCGGCGTGTGGGGCGGCGTTGGCGCTGGCTTATGAGGCGGATGCGCTGGCTGGCTACAAAAATGTGCTGGTGGTGGTGTGTGGTGGCGCTACTGCCACGCTGGAACAGATTCAGGAATGGTTGAAGCAGGTCGATTGATGTCACCTGTTGCGGCCTCTTCGCGGGCACAGGAAAGCGCGCCATTGGTCCGGCTGTCATCAGGATGTTCATTTCCCCCTGTATTACTGCACCCACGCAGACGAAATACACCCTCCACCCTTTCGATCTGCGGCAAGTGAAGGCACAATGCGGGTCTTTTTTTTGGCCGGCCTGGCCGGGGGCCTTTAAATGATCAAGACGCCGTACTACCTCATCGACAAAACCAAACTGCTGAGCAACATGGAGAAGATCGCCTACGTGCGCGAAAACTCCGGTGCCAAGGCGCTGCTCGCGCTCAAGTGCTTCGCCACCTGGTCGGTGTTCGACCTGATGCAGCAGTACATGGACGGCACCACGTCGTCCTCGCTGTTCGAGCTCAAGCTCGGCCGCCAGAAATTCGCGGGCGAAACCCACGCCTACAGCGTGGCCTGGGCCGATGACGAGATCGAGGAAATGCTCGAGAACTGCGACAAGATCATCTTCAACTCGATCGGCCAGCTGCAGCGCTTCGCCGAACAGTCCGAAGGCAAGGTCCGTGGCCTGCGCGTCAACCCGCAGGTGAGCAGCTCCGACTACCTGCTGGCCGACCCGGCCCGCCCGTTCAGCCGCCTCGGCGAATGGGACCCGGAAAAGATCGAGCAGGTGATCGAACAGATCTCCGGCTTCATGTTCCACAACAACTGCGAGAACGGTGACTTCGGCCTGTTCGACAAGATGCTGACGCACATCGAAGAGCGCTTCGGCCACCTGCTGCACAAGGTCGAGTGGGTCAGCCTCGGTGGCGGTATCCACTTCACCGGCGAAGGCTATGCGCTGGACGCCTTCTGCGCGCGCCTGAAGGCCTTCTCCGAACAATATGGCGTTCAGGTCTACCTGGAGCCGGGCGAAGCCGCCATCACCAATAGCGCTTCGCTGGAAGTGACCGTGCTCGACACCTTGTACAACGGCAAGCACCTGGCCGTGGTCGACAGCTCGATCGAAGCGCACCTGCTCGACCTGCTGATCTACCGCCTCAACGCCAAGATGGCCCCTAACGAAGGCGAGCACACCTACATGGTCTGCGGCAAGTCGTGCCTGGCGGGTGACATCTTCGGCGAGTACCAATTCGATCGCCCGCTGACCATCGGCGACCGCCTGTCGTTCATCGACACGGCCGGTTACACCATGGTCAAGAAAAACTGGTTCAACGGTCTGAAGATGCCTTCCATCGTGGTCAAGCAACTCGACGGCAGCGTCGAGGTGGTCCGCGATTTCGGCTTCGAAGACTATGTTTCCAGCCTGTCGTAAGACCGGCTTTCCAAGTAAGGAGCAACAGGTAAATTGAAGAAGAACGTTCTTATCATTGGTGCAGGAGGTGTCGCCAAGGTGGTGGCCCACAAGTGCGCGCAGCACAACGACGAACTGGGTCGTATCGCTATCGCGTCACGGAACATCTCCAAATGCCAGGCCATCATCGACAGCGTCAAGGCCAAGGGTAGCCTCAAGGTACCCGCCGACATCCAGGCCTTCTCGCTCAACGCCCTCGATGTCGAGGCGACCAAGGCACTGATCCGCGAGACCGAATCGCAGATCGTGATCAACGTCGGTTCCGCCTTCCTCAACATGTCGGTGCTGCGTGCCTGCATCGATACCGGTGTCGCCTACCTGGATACCGCCATCCACGAAGAGCCGGGCAAGATCTGCGAGACCCCGCCGTGGTACGGCAACTACGAGTGGAAACACCTCGAAGAGTGCCAACAAAAGAACATTACCGCCATTCTCGGCGTCGGTTTCGACCCGGGTGTGGTGAACAGCTACGCAAAACTTGCGCAGCAGCAATACTTCGACAGCATTGATTCGATCGACATTCTTGACGTCAATGCCGGTTCGCACGGCAAGTACTTTGCCACCAACTTCGACCCGGAAATCAACTTCCGCGAGTTCACCGGGCAAGTGTGGAGCTGGCAGAACAGCCAGTGGACCAGCAACACCATGTTCGAAGTCAAGCGTACCGACGACCTGCCGGTGGTGGGTTCGCAGAACCTGTACCTGACCGGCCACGACGAAGTTCATTCGATCTCGAAGAACCTCAATGTGCCGAACGTGCGCTTCTGGATGAGCTTCGGCGAGCACTACATCAACGTGTTCACCGTGCTGAAGAACCTCGGCCTGCTCTCCGAGCAACCGGTAAAGACAGCCGAAGGCCTGGAAGTGGTGCCGCTGAAAGTGGTCAAGGCCGTACTGCCTGACCCGGCCTCGCTGGCCCCGGGCTACACCGGCAAGACCTGCATCGGTGACCTGGTCAAGGGCACCAAGGACGGCAAGCCGCGTGAAGTGTTCATCTACAACGTGGCCGACCACGAAGAAGCCTACGCCGAGACCGACAGCCAGGGCATTTCCTACACCGCAGGTGTACCACCAGTGGCTGCGGCCCTGCTGGTCGCCCGTGGCGAGTGGGATGCCAAGCGCATGGTCAACGTCGAGGAGCTGCCAGCCGAGCCGTTCCTCAAGGCGCTGGACGTGATGGGCCTGCCGACCCGCGTGAAAGACGAAAATGGCGACCGTCCGTGGGACGCTGAAGCCTAAGCCGTAAAACAGAAGGGGCGCCAACATGGCGCCCCTTCTGCATTTGCAGGCCCGCGAAGAGGCCAGCATAGAAAAACACCCTATTTCCTGGCCTCCAGAATCAGGTTGAACGGCGTCTGCGTCGCCCGCCTGAACCGCGTGAACCCCGCCTCCTCGAACACCGCCCGCAACCGCGCCTCACCCGCCTGCGCGCCCAACCCCAGCCCCACTTCCTGCGACAACGAATTGGGCGTGCAGATGAACGTCGACGCCGCATAGAACAACCGCCCGACCGGGGTCAGGTTGCCCTCCAGCGAATCCTCGGCATAGGGTTCCACCAGCATCACCGTGCCGTCAGCCTTCAACGCCCGGTAGGCATGCTTCGCGGCGCCCACGGGGTCGCCCATGTCATGCAGGCAATCGAAGAAGCACACCAGGTCGTGGTCATGCCCCGGGTAGTCCTTGGCCGATGCCTGCTGGAAGCTTACCCGCCCTTCCAGCCCGGCCTCGTGCGCACGGTCACGGGCCGTGGCAATGGACGGCGCGTGGTAGTCGTAACCGGTGAACGTGGAAGCCGCAAATGCCTCGGCCAGGACCAGAGTCGAGGCGCCATGGCCACACCCGACATCCGCCACCTTGGCCCCGGCCTGCAACTTGGCCACCACCCCTTCGAGCGCAGGCAGCCAGTCCGCAACCAGAAAGGTGCGGTAACCAGGCCGGAAGAAGCGCTCGGTGCCGCTGAACATGCACGGATGGTGATCCCCCCAGGCCAGCCCGCCGTCGCCGCGCATGGCCGCCACCAGCTTGTCCTTGTCGTGGAACAGGGCTGCGATGACTGCTGCGCCGCCGGCCATATAGGCCGGAGAATCTTCCAGTGCCAGGGTCATGGCCTGCGCTTCTGGCAGGACGAACGTACCCTTTTCATGCACCACGTAACCCGCAGCCGCCTGGGCATTGAGCCACTCACGCACCAGCCGCGGGTGGCAACCTGTTTTCGCCGCCAGCGATTCGGCGCTGGTCGGCTGGCTGTCGGCCATGGCCCGGTAGAGCCCGAGTTCGTCGCCGAGAATCACATTGGCCAAGGTGGCCGCAGCGCCCATGTCACCTACCAGCTTGCCCATGAACTCGTGAAGCCTTGCCTCATCCATGACCTGCCCTCCTCTGCAAAGAAGGCCATCGCCAGCGAGGGGCATCCGCTCCAGGGAGGCGGTGGTCGATTGAGTGCGATCTGCTCGCGATATTGAACCCGGTAGCGGGCCATTTGTAAGTTTAGATGGCCCTGATTGGACGCCATGCGAACTCCCCTACAAGAGATCGCAGAAAGTCATTACAGCGTCTCAGCCCATTCCGAAGCCCTTTGGCAATACCATCAACTGCCAATCGAACAAGCAGCGGCTTACCCCAACATGGACGATCAAAAACGGGCAGAGCTCATCGGTTTCAAGCAAGCCGCTCGGGGGCTCGTTATCCAGGACATCCGACGCTGGGGCGACCGGTTCGGCAACGCCCTCAAGGTCGACGAGATAGATGCCCGAGCCATCGAGGCTCATGAGCACTGGCATCCTGCCCCACATGATTTTGGCTGGCATCGGGTAATCCATTGGAAGCGACGACACGCCCACGTCGATGCACTGGACATCGCCATCTGGCACCACGAACAACTCGCTGGTCTTTGCTGGGCCGCACCTCAAGGCAGCAAGGAAAAGATCATGGTCTTGTACCTGCAACGCAGTCCGGATGACAATTTGGCGACAAAGGGATACATCGCGCCATTGTGCATGAGTGGAGTACGCTATGCATTGCTGCTCGGCCTGAGATGGGTCGTGGTGAAAGCCCCCCTTCAGCAAGCGCGGGTTGCCTATCAACTGGATGGTTTCCGACACGTGAAAGGTTTGGGTCTTGCCTATGACCTGTCCCCCTTCCATGCTGCCTTGGACCACGAGGAGATTTCTGATGGCGAATGAAACCGATGCATTCAGCGCGAGCGCAGCGCATTTCAAGGCAACGGCCGAGGAAAAACTCGCACGCTTGCGCAAGTGTGCTCAGTTCCACGGTTTTATCAGCGAAGAAACACTCGAGGCGTTCGCCAGAATCGAACAGTCCGCTTACGCAGGGCGCTCGATAAAGCATCGCAAGGCTGGTTGAAGGCACTGTCCCTGTAGATGTGCTGCAGCCTGAAGGTAGTGATAGCCAACCCAGGTAACAATTCCTAAACACCGATGTGACATTTTCTTTCAGCTTTCTCGCCATGGAGCTGCCAGATGAATGTCACGGTTTTCGGTACCGGCTATGTCGGCCTTACCCAGGCAGTGTGCCTGGCCCAGGTAGGGCACTCGGTGTTGTGCATGGACATCAATACCGACCGGGTCGCGGCCTTGAGCGAGGGGCATTGCCCGATCTTCGAGCCCGGCCTTGCGCCGCTGCTGGAGAACAGCCTGGCCTGCGGCCGGCTGCGCTTCACCACCGACGCCGCTGACGCGGCGCAATACGCCAGGTTGCAGTTCATTGCCGTCGGTACACCGCCCCAAGCCGACGGCAGCGCCGACCTGCGCCATGTGTTCGCCGTGGTCGACAGCATCCTCGAACACGCTGATGGCCCCAAGGTCATCGTCAACAAGTCCACCTCGCCAGTCGGCACGGTAGACCGCATCAAGGCACGCATCGCCCTGGCGGTGGCCGACGTTGAACGCTTCCAGGTCATCAGCAACCCGGAGTTCCTCAAGGAAGGTTCGGCGGTGGATGACTGCATGCGCCCGGACCGCATCATCATCGGCGGTGCCGCGCCGGCCGAGGTCGAGTTGCTGCGCGAACTGTACCTGCCGTTCAGCCGCAACCGCGAAAAGCTCATGGTCATGGACGCCCGCAGCGCCGAACTGACCAAATACGCCGCCAACTGCATGCTGGCCACCAAGATCTCCTTCATCAACGAAATCGCCAACCTGGCCGAGCACCTGGGTGCCGACATCGAAATGGTCCGCCGCGGCATCGGCTCGGACCCGCGCATCGGTTACGACTTCATCTATGCCGGTTGCGGCTTTGGTGGCTCATGCTTCCCCAAGGACCTGCAGGCGCTGCGCAAGAGTGCCGAGGCCGAAGGCTTCGACTCGCAGCTGCTGGAGGCGGTGGAGTCCGTCAACGAGCGGCAGAAGAGCCGCTTGTTCGGCAAGATCCAGCGGCACTACCCGCACGGCGTGCGCGGCAAGGTCTTCGCCCTCTGGGGGCTGTCGTTCAAGCCCAATACCAATGACATTCGCGAAGCTTCCAGCCGCGTGCTGCTCGAGGCCCTGTGGGCCGCTGGTGCGCGGGTACAGGCCCATGACCCGCAGGCGATGGCGGAGATCCAGCGGCATTACGGCGCACGTGCCGACCTGCTGCTGGTGCCCTGCAAGGACGATGCCCTGGAAGGCGCCGATGCCCTGGTGATCGTCACCGAATGGCAGGACTACCGGGTGCTGAACCTGGACAAGGTCCCGCAGCTGCTGGCGGACCGCGTGGTCTTCGACGGCCGCAACCTGTTCGAGCCCGACCACATGGCCGCCGCCGGTCTCACGTATTACGGCATTGGCCGTGGCCAGGTGCAGCCGCCATGCCCGTACTGATCACTGGCGCGGCCGGGTTCATCGGCTTTCACCTGGCACGCCGCTTGTGCGAAGCAGGCATCGAGGTCGTGGGCATCGACAACCTCAATGCCTACTACAGTGTCGAGCTCAAACTGGCACGCCTGCAGCAGTTGCTCGCCTACCCCAACTTCCGCTTTCAGACCCTCGACATCGCCAACGCAGCCCACTTGCAGCAGCTGTTCGTCGGGCAACGCTTCAGCGAAGTGATCCACCTGGCGGCGCAGGCGGGTGTGCGCTATTCGCTGGACAACCCCGCCGCCTATGGGCACTCCAACCTGAGCGGTTTTCTCAACCTCCTCGAAGCTTGCCGTCAGCAACCACCGCGCCACCTGATCTATGCCTCCAGCAGTTCGGTGTACGGCGCCAATACCAAACAGCCGTTCAGCATCGATGACCCGGTCGAGCAGCCGATTTCGCTGTATGCCGCGAGCAAGCGCGCCAACGAGCTGATGGCGCACAGCTACGCGCACCTTTACCAGATGCCGGTCACCGGCCTGCGCTTTTTCACCGTCTATGGCCCGTGGGGCCGCCCCGACATGGCGCTGTTCAAGTTCACCCGGGCAATGCTCGCAGGCCAGCCGATCGAGATCTACAACCATGGCCAGATGGCCCGCGATTTCACCTACATCGATGACATCGTCGAGAGCGTTTTGCGCCTGCGCCTGAAGCCCCCGCAGCCTGGTGCCGGGCTACCACCCTGCCAGCTGTTCAACATCGGCTGCGGCCAACCCGTGCGGCTGATGGATTTCGTCGAGTGCCTGGAAAACACCACGGGCATCAAGGCCCGGCGCGAGTTCCTGCCCTTGCAGGCGGGGGATGTGCTGGAAACCTGGGCGGATGTGGACTCACTCAGGCGCTGGATCGATTTTTCGCCGAGCACCTCGCTGGAGCACGGCGTCGCCGCTTTCGTTGCCTGGTACCGGGACTTCTACCGGGTTTGACCACGCCCTCATTACAAGAACACAGGTACCCTCGATGACTGACCCATTTGACCTCTCGGTACTGATCCCCGCCAAGAATGAGGTCGACAACCTACCGGCATTGCTGGCGGAAATCCGCGCGGCGCTGGCCAACGAACATTACGAAGTGCTGGTGGTCGACGATGGCAGCAGCGACCAGACCCTCAAGGTGCTGCAGCAACTCAAACAGCAAGGCTTTACGCAATTGCGCATCCTGCGCCACGATCGCTCGCTGGGCCAGAGCACCTCGATCTGGCACGCCGCCCAGGCCGCCCGTGGCCGCTGGCTGGCGACCCTCGACGGCGACGGGCAGAACGACCCGGCCGACATCCCCGGCATGCTCGCCCTGGTCCGAGGCAGCGATGCCCCCGGCGGCGGCATCAAGCTGGTGGCCGGGCACCGCGTCAACCGCCGCGATACTGCCAGCAAGCGCTGGGCCTCGCGCTTTGCCAACGGCCTGCGCAGCCGCCTGCTCAAGGACGCTACCCCGGACACCGGTTGCGGCCTGAAGCTGATCGAGCGCGACGCCTTCCTGCGCCTGCCCTGTTTCGACCACATGCACCGCTTCATCCCGGCGCTGATCCTGCGCCACAACGGCCGCATGCTGGTACACCCGGTGAACCACCGCTCACGCCACGCCGGGGTGTCCAAGTACGGCAACCTGGACCGCGCCCTGGTCGGCATCCTCGACCTGGTCGGGGTCTGGTGGCTGATCCGCCGCACCCGTCTGGACACCCGTGCGCAGGAGCTTGAGGGATGACCCGCGAAACCCTCTGGCTGATCGTCGGCTTCGCCGGCCAGGCCGTGTTCACCGGCCGCTTCGTGCTGCAGTGGCTGTACAGCGAATTCAAGCGGCGCAGCGTTATCCCGGTGGGCTTCTGGTACCTGAGCATGCTCGGCAGCGCCCTGTTGCTGATCTACGCCATCTACCGCGAAGACCCGGTGTTCATCATCGGCCAGTCGTTCGGCCTGGTGGTCTACCTGCGCAATCTGCAACTGATCGCCCGCCACCCAGCGCAGAAGGAATAGCCCTTGCCAAGGTTCAAGACACTCGGCGCCGAACGCCTGGCCCTGGCGGTACTCGCCGTGCTGCTGGTAGGTGCCGGTATTGGCTGGCGCCAGCCAATGAACGTCGATGAGGAACGCTTCCTCGGCGTTGCCCTGGAAATGCTCCAAAGCGGCAACTGGTTCATCCCCCACCGTGCTGCGGAGATCTACGGCGACAAACCACCGCTGTTCATGTGGACCGTGGCCCTGTTCAGCTACCTGACCGGTTTGCCCAAGGTCGCCCTGTATCTGCCAGGGCTGCTGTCGGCGGCGACCATCGCCCTGGTGCTGCATGACCTGGGACGACGGCTGTGGACCCGGCGCATCGGCGTGATTGCCGCGCTGCTGTTCCTGGCGACGTACCAGAGCTACAGCATCCTGCGGACCGGGCAAATCGACAGTTTCCTGTGCCTGTGGGTGGCGCTGGGCCTGTACGGCATGGTCCGCCACCTGCTGCTGGGGCCGGCCTGGGGCTGGTTCTACCTGGCCTGCGTAGCCATGGGCCTGGGCATCATCAGCAAGGGCGTGGGGTTTGTTCCGGCACTGATGCTGCTGCCCTATGCCTGGGCCGTGCGCAAGCGCTGGCGCGGCGTGGTGGCCTACTCGGGCCAGGGCTGGCGCTGGAGCCTGGGGCTGGCCTGGCTGTTGGCCGGTTGCGCGGTGTGGCTGCTGCCGCTGCTGGTCTCCATTGCCCATGGCGGCGGCGCGGCGGAACTGGCCTACCTGAAAGAGATTCTGCTGCGCCAGACCGCCAGCCGTTATGCCAATGCCTGGGACCATCGCGAGCCCTTCTGGTACTTCTTCGTCAAGGTGATCCCGCAATACTGGCTGCCATTGATCCTGGCCCTGCCGTGGCTGGTCCCGGCCTGGCGCAGGCAGTTGCAGAAACGCGATGGGCGCTTCCTGCTGCTGCTCGGCTGGGTCGCCCTGGTGCTGTTGTTCTTCAGCCTCAGCAGCGGCAAGCGCAAGCTGTACATCTTCCCGGCCCTGCCCGGCCTGGTACTGGCCATCGCCCCGCTGCTGCCATGGTTGCTCAAGCGCTGGCTGCAACGCCGGCCCGGCTGGCGCAAGGCGTTCACCGCCATTGCGCTGGCGTGGTTCTGCCTGTGGTTCGCGCGTGGTTTCGTCGAGCCTGTGAAGGAAGGTCGCAACCCTCACGAAACCTTGATGGCCGACGCCGCACGCGCCACCGGTGGCGCCGAACTGGTGCTGGTCAACTGGCGTGAGGGGCACTGGCTGTTCGCCCGCCAGCCGATCGTCCACTTTGGCTTCGCCAACCAGTCCAGGCCTGACAAGGCGGTATTCTGGCTGCGCCATAACCCCACGGCCTTCGCCCTGATCCCAGCCAGAGAACTGGGCCACTGCTTCAGTGCCGACAAGGCGCACAGGCTGGGCGAGACCTCGCGTGCCGAGTGGTACGTGGTCGGCGCCGATGCCGATAACGGCCAGTGCCAGGCAGTGGCTCCTGCGCAGGTCTACCACTTTGCCTGGGCCAATACGCCCGGAGATCTGCAGCCCCTTGTCGCCAACTGACTGGCATGAACCGATGAGGCCTTGCAAATGCTGAAATCTCGAAATACTGTATGAATATTCAGTATTTCGAGACATCCCCATGCAGCTCATTGCCAAACTCGGCATCCTCGCCGATGCCGCCAAGTACGACGCTTCGTGCGCCAGCAGCGGCGCCCCCAAACGCAGCTCGCGCGGCAGCGATAGCCTGGGGGCGACCGATGGCATGGGCATCTGCCACAGCTACACCCCCGATGGCCGCTGCGTGTCGCTGCTCAAGGTACTGCTGACCAACTTCTGCCTGTACGACTGCCAGTACTGCGTCAACCGCCGTTCCAGCAATGTGCCGCGGGCCCGCTTCAGCCCCGAGGAAGTGGTGCGCCTGACCCTGGACTTCTACCGGCGCAACTGCATCAGCGGCCTGTTCCTGAGCTCCGGCATCATCCGCTCGGCCGACTACACCATGGAGCAGTTGATCCGCGTGGCGCGCCTGCTGCGTGAGGAACACAACTTCCGGGGCTACATTCACCTCAAGACCATCCCCGACGCCGACCCGCTGCTGATCGAAGAAGCCGGGCGCCTGGCCGACCGCCTCAGCGTCAACATCGAGTTGCCCACCGATGCCAGCCTCAAGCGCCTGGCCCCGGAAAAGCACGCACATACCATCCGCCAGGCCATGGGCGTGATCCATCAGGGCCAGCAGGCCGTGGCCGGCGAGCCAAAAGCACCGCGCTTCGCCCCGGCCGGGCAAAGCACCCAGGTGATCGTAGGCGCCGACGCCACCGATGACAGCACCCTGCTGCGCAACGCCGAGTCGCTGTATCAGGGCTACGGGCTCAAGCGTGTGTACTATTCGGCCTTCAGCCCGATCCCCGACAGCCCTGGCAGCGTGCCCCTGGCCGCGCCGCCACTGCTGCGCGAACACCGCCTGTACCAGGCCGACTTCCTGCTGCGCGGCTACGGCTACAAGGCCGGCGAGCTGCTCGGCCAGGCCGGCAACCTGGCACTGGACATCGACCCCAAGCTTGCCTGGGCACTGGCCAACCGCGAGGTGTTCCCGCTGGATGTGAACCGCGCCGAACCGGCACTGCTGGCGCGCATTCCCGGCATCGGCCTGCGCAGCGTGCAACGGCTGGTGGCCCTGCGCCGCGAGCGGCGCGTGCGCTATGACGACCTGATCCAGCTGCGCTGCGTGCTGGACAAGGCGCGGCCGTTCATTGTCACCAGTGACTACCGCCCCGCGGATGGCGAGCTGCGCAGTGGTTTGCTGCGGGCGCGCCTGCGCGAACCACAGGCGCCGCAGCAGATGGGGTTGTGGGGGTGATTGCCCTCGATTGCGATGACCAGTTCGGTACATGGCGCAACCAGGCCCGGGCCCTGCTCGGGCACGGTATCGACCCTGCAGACGTGACGTGGGCGCAGGGACCGATTCCGGACCTCCTGGCCATCCCTTCCCCGCTGCCCGAAGGCCCCGGCCCGTTTCGCGCCAAGGTACCCGCCGCACTGCTGACGCAACTGGAGCAAGCGGCGCGCTACCGCGGCGAGCAACGCTGGAACCTGCTGTACGAAGTGCTCTGGCGCGTGGCCCATGGCGACCGCACAGCCATGCTGGCGGGTGACCGCCTGGGCAGTGAACTGCAACGGCGTATCAAGCAGGTCAGCCGCGAGGCGCACCATCTGCACGCGTTCGTACGCTTCGTGCCGCTGCCTGTCACGCTGGCCGAGCATTTGCAACTTGATCTGGTGGCTTATCACGAGCCTGCACATGACATTCTCGAAAGTGCCAGCGCGCATTTCGCTGACCGCCTGGGCCGCCAGCGCTGGCTGATCGCAACGCCGCAGGACGGTATTCGATACGACGGCAAAGCCTTTGATTATCGGCGCAAATGCCCAGAAGATTGGCGAAAATGGTCTCAGAATGCCGACGACCCCGGTGCCGAACTGTGGTGTACCTATTACCGTCACACCTTCAACCCGGCCCGGCTCAACCCCGACGCCCTGCGCCTGCACATGCCGGGACGGTTCTGGCGTCACTTGCCAGAAGGCATGCTGATTCCGCAACTCGAGGGCCTGGCGCGCCAAGGCAAGCAACGTGATGGCCAGGCACTGGAAGTAGCTAGCCAGCGCGGCAAGAAGATCACCCGCTCCGGGTAATTGTGAAAATTTTGTAATGGATTGAACCCGGCATCTTCCCAAGGTGCGACACATCCTGACAGACTATCTGCCAATCATTCTCATAAACACTTGCATTAGCAGTTATCAGGAGCTCGTCCGTCATGCTGTCGCCGCTCGCGCACACGCGCCCTCTCGCCGCCCGCAATCTGCTTGCCATGGCCGTGTACATGGCTATCGCCACCCCAGCCCTGGCCGAAGACACACCCACCACGCTGGAACTGGGCGCCACCGAAATCAGCTCGCAGGCACTGGGCAGCACCACCGAGGGCTCGGGCTCCTACACCACCGGCTCCATGTCCACCGCCACCAAGCTGCCGCTGAGCATGCGTGAGACGCCCCAGGCAGTAACCGTGATCACCCGCCAGCGCATGGACGACCAGGCCATGACCAGCATCAACGACGTGGTCAAGGCCACCCCTGGCCTGTTCCTCGACTACTCCAACGGCCCGGGTCGGCAGAGCTACTCCGCGCGCGGTTTCGACATCGACAACCTGATGTACGACGGCATCCCCAGCGGCTACACCGGCTGGGTGGTTGGCGCCCAGCCGAACCTGGCGATGTTCGACCGGGTCGAGGTGGTGCGCGGCGCCACCGGGCTGGTCACCGGTGCCGGCAACCCGTCGGCGGCCATCAACCTGGTGCGCAAGCGCCCGCTGGCCGAGCAGAAGGTTACCCTGACCGGCGCTGCCGGCAGCTGGGACGACTACCGTGGCGAAATCGACGCCTCCAGCCCGCTCAACGACAGCGGCACCCTGCGCGGGCGTGTGGTGGCGTCCTATCGCGATGCCAACAGCTTCATCGATGACGTCGAGGAAGACCATGGCCTGTTCTATGCGGTGACCGAGGCGGACCTGTCCGAAGACACCAGCCTGATGCTCGGGTTCTCGCACCAGAAGGACAAGACCAACTACTTCTGGGGCGCCATGCCGACCGCCCTCGACGGCCATCACATGGGCTTCTCGCGCTCCTACAACCCTGGCACCGACTGGGAGAACAAGGATCAGGAAATCGACACCGTGTTCGCCGAACTGCGCCATCGCCTGGCCAATGACTGGAAGCTCCAGCTCAACGCCAACTACGCGCAGCAGCAAGCGACCTTCACCGGCTCCTACCAGTCGCGCTGGGCCGGGTTGCAGGCGCCGTTGTCGCGCACGGTCTACCAGTCCAAGCACCAGGAAAACCAGGCCGGCCTCGACGGTTTCGTCAGCGGCCCGTTCGAACTGTTCGGGCGCAGCCACGAATTGGTAGTCGGCGCCAGCAAGCGCATCTACGACATGGACTCGCGCAACTACAGCCCGTACGACACCGACTACCCGCTCAATGGTGGCAAGCCGGACTTCGTGCACACCGGCAACCAGCGTGAAGTCACCACCCAGGATGGCGTGTACATGACCACCCGGCTGAACCTGGCCGACCCGCTCAAACTGATTCTCGGTGGGCGCCTGGACTGGTACGACTACGACAACCGCGATGGCGACGGCGACTACAAGGTCACCCGCAACGTCACCAAGTATGCAGGCCTGATCTATGACCTGGACGATCATCACTCGGTGTATGTGAGCTACAGCGACATCTTCACGCCGCAAAGCTCCAAGGACGTTTCCGGCACGCCGGTGAAACCGATCGTAGGCAAGAACTACGAAGTCGGCATCAAGGGCGAATACTTCGGCGGTGCGCTCAATGCCAGCATCGCGCTGTTCCGCGTCGACCAGGAAAACCGCGCCACCCAGGTGTTCGTTGCGAACTGCCCGCAAACCTCGTGCTACGAGGCTTCGGGCGAGGTGCGCAGCCAGGGCATCGATATGGAACTGCAAGGTGCACTGACACCGAATTGGCAGGTCGGCGCTGGCTACACCTACGCCCGCGCGCACACCATCAAGGACGACGCCAACCCTGGCAAGGTCAACCAGCGTTTCGACACCGATACCCCGGAGCACATGTTCAAGCTGAACACCGTGTACCACTTCCAGGGGCCGCTGGAGAAGCTGCGGGTGGGGGGCAACATTTCGTGGCAGAGCCGTATCTACAACGATTTCACCGTGGCTGATGGCAGCGAGTACCGGTTGGTTCAAGGGTCGTATGCGGTTACCGACCTGATGGCGGGTTACAAGGTCAATCAGAATCTGGACCTGCAGCTCAATGCAAACAATGTGTTTGACCGCAAGTTCTACTCGGCTGTGGCCAGTTCGGTGGACTATGCGGGCGATACCTGGGGGGCGCCGAGGAACATGATGCTGACGGCCAAGTACAGCTTCTAATTGTTCGCCTTGAGGTCTTCAGCGCCTGTGAGATCGAGCGCCGCGCGGGCGGCGCTCGATCTCACAGGCACCGAAAATTTTGTGGCAGGCCCCTTGCGGCCCAGACACCCTCCCCCAGCCCCGCGCCTGGCAAAATTGCCAGTTTCCCGCCCACCCCCGATCCACCAGAATCCTCCCACGACAACCTGTCGGCTATCAGGAAATTGGCGCTTCCTGCAATCGCCACCTAGCCTGTACCAGCAGCTAGCCGTACCTACATAACGAGAAAGTGCAGTAACAACCGTGATTCAGCTGGCGAGTGGCGTTTACCAAGCACCCTCCTGGGCGTAGCCACGCCCAGGCCCCGGTACGCTCTCGGCTGTTGCACATCCGTCGCTCTGGCACCCCACAGGGAAGTGCTTGCATGGCCACGAATGTTTCAGCCCCGGACCAGTACCGCGCCTTAGGCCTCTGCACCCTGGCCTTCACCTTGTGCTTCGCCGTGTGGACGCTGTTCTCCATCCTGGGCCTGCAGATCAAGGACGAGTTCGCCCTCTCCGATACCCAGCTCGGCCTGCTGATGGCCACACCGGTACTCACCGGGTCCATTTCGCGCATCTTCCTCGGTGTGTGGACCGACCGCTACGGCGGACGTTGGGTCTTCGGCCTGTTGATGCTGGTGTCGGCACTGTGCGTCTACCTCCTGACTTTCGCCAACAGCTTTGCGCTACTTCTGGTCGCCGCGCTCGGCGTGGGCCTTGCCGGTGGCGGCTTCATCGTCGGCACTGCCTACACCGCCACCTGGTTCGAACCGGGTCGGCAAGGCACCGCACTGGGCATCTTCGGTGCAGGCAACGTCGGTGCCGGGGTGACCAACCTGGCTGCGCCCTTGCTGTTGCTGGCCCTGGGCTGGCGCGGTGCGGCGCTGGTGTACGCCAGCGTGCTGGCGATCATGGGCGTGCTGTTCATCCTGCTGGCCAAGAATGACCCACAGAGCCAAACGCGCCAGGCGCACCCGGTGCCACTGCGCGAACAGCTGGCCCCGTTGGCCGAACTGAGGGTGTGGCGCTTCTCGCTGTACTACTTCTTCGTCTTTGGCGGCTTCGTCGCCCTGGCGCTGTGGCTGCCGCACTACCTGATGCAGGTGTACGGCCTGGGCCTGGCGGCCGCTGGCGTAGTCGCCGCGCTTTACACCGTGCCGGCCTCGTTGTTCCGCATCCTCGGCGGCTGGCTGTCGGACCGCCATGGCGCACGCAAGGTAATGTACTGGACCCTCGCAGTCTCTGTTCTGTGCACCTTCCTGCTCAGCTACCCGCCCACCCGTTACAGCATCACCGGCGTGCGTGGCGAGATAGACTTCGCAATGAGTCTGGGCCTGGTCGGCTTCACCGCGATCATCATCGTGCTGGGGTTCTTCATGTCCCTGGGTAAAGCGGCGGTGTTCAAGCACATCCCCACCTACTACCCACAGCATGTCGGCGTGGTTGGCGGCCTGGTGGGGATGATGGGCGGGCTGGGCGGCTTCCTGCTGCCACTGACCTTCGGCATGCTCAACGACGTGATCGGTATCTGGCAAAGCTGCTTCATGCTGTTGTTCCTGATCGCAGCAGGTGCACTGGCCTGGATGCACTACGCGATCCGCATGGCCGAACGCGTGGAGTGGGCGCAGAGCAGCGAGAGCCGCGACCTTCCGGAGCTGTCCACCCCCAGCAGCTTCGTGCTGCGCGAGTGGCACCCGGAGGACCCGGCGTTCTGGGAGGCCACCGGCAAGCGCATCGCCACCCGTAACCTGTGGATCTCGATCCCCAACCTGCTGCTGGGCTTCGCCATCTGGATGGTCTGGTCGGTGGTGGTAGCCAAGCTGCCGCTGGCCGGGTTCGACTACAGCGCCAACCAGCTGTTCTGGCTGGCCGCCCTGCCCGGCCTGTCAGGCGCCACGCTGAGGATTTTCTACAGCTTCATGGTGCCGATCTTCGGTGGCCGGCGCTGGACCGCGCTGTCCACTGCCTCGCTGCTGCTGCCGGCGCTGTGGATCGGCTTTGCCGTACAGAACCCGCAAACACCTTACCTGGTGATGCTGATCCTGGCGCTGCTGTGCGGCCTGGGCGGCGGCAACTTCTCGTCGAGCATGGCCAACATCTCGTTCTTCTTCCCCAAACAGGCCAAAGGCGGCGCCATGGGGCTGAATGCCGGGTTGGGTAACCTGGGCGTCAGCGTGATGCAGTTCCTGGTGCCGCTGGTGATCACTGCCGGCGTATTCGGCAGCCTCGGCGGCCAGCCGCAGGCCACCACGCAAGGCACACCATTGTGGCTGCAGAACGCCGGTTTCATCTGGGCGCCGTTCATCATCGCCGCCGCTGCAGCGGCCTGGTTCGGCATGAACGACATCGCCAGTGCCAAATCGTCGTTCAGCGACCAGCTGGCGATCTTCAAACGCAAGCACACCTGGCTGATGAGCGTGCTCTATACCGGCACCTTCGGCAGCTTCATCGGCTTTTCGGCAGGCTTCCCGCTGCTGGCCGGGCACTTGTTCCCGGACGTCGACATCCTCAAGTTCGCCTTCCTCGGCCCACTGATCGGCGCCCTCTCCCGCGCCTTTTCCGGCGGCCTGGCCGACCGCTTCGGCGGTGGACGTATCAGCCTGTGGGTCTATGTGGCGATGGCAGCCTGCGTGGCCGGGGTGCTGTTCTTCATCGCCGCCGGCAGTTTCTGGGGCTTCCTGGCGATGTTCCTGCTGCTGTTCTTCTTCTCCGGCGTGGGCAACGCCAGCACCACGCAGATGATCCCGGCGATCTTCCGCATGCAGACACCTCGGCTGTTCCCCCACCTGCCCGCCGACGAGCAGGCGCTGATGAGCGAGAAGGAATCTGCCGCCGCCGTGGGCTTCATTTCGGCAGTGGCCGCCTATGGCGGGTTCTTCATACCGAAATCGTTCGGCAGTTCGTTCGACCTCACCGGCGGCCCGCAATGGGCGCTGTACGGGTTCATCGTGTTCTACCTGCTGTGCATCGCGCTGACCTGGTTCTACTACACCCGAAGCAACGCTGAAGTCCGCTGCTAACTGTCACCGCTGCTAACCTTCACGGAGCAAAGCCATGAGTTTCTTCATCGACCGCTTGCGCTACCTGGTCAAACGCCCGCCCGAGTTCGCCGACGGCCATGGCGAAACCCGTGACGAAAGCCGCGCCTGGGAAGACGGCTACCGCCAGCGCTGGCAGTACGACAAGATCGCCCGCTCCACCCACGGGGTTAACTGCACCGGTTCCTGCAGCTGGAAGGTCTATGTGAAGAACGGCCTGGTGACCTGGGAAACCCAGCAGACCGATTACCCGCGCACCCGCCCCGACCTGCCCAACCACGAGCCGCGCGGCTGCCCGCGCGGGGCCAGTTACTCCTGGTACCTGTACAGTGCCAACCGCCTCAAGTACCCGCTGGTACGCAAGGCCCTGATCCAGCTGTGGCGTGCGGCGCTGGCCGAGCAACCCGACCCGGTGCTGGCCTGGGCCAGCATCGTCGAAGACCCGGCCAAGGCCCGCCACTACAAATCGATCCGCGGCCGTGGCGGCTTCGTGCGCAGCGACTGGGACGAGCTGCAGACGCTGGTCGCCGCCGCCAACGTGTACACCGTCAAGCAGTACGGCCCCGATCGCGTCGCCGGCTTCTCGCCGATCCCGGCCATGTCGATGGTCAGCTACGCGGCCGGCACCCGCTACCTGTCGCTGATCGGCGGGGTGTGCCTGTCGTTCTACGACTGGTACTGCGACTTGCCGCCGGCCTCACCGCAGGTGTGGGGCGAGCAGACCGACGTGCCCGAGTCGGCCGACTGGTACAACTCCGGCTACATCATCGCCTGGGGCTCGAACGTGCCGCAGACCCGCACCCCCGACGCGCACTTCTTCACCGAGGTGCGCTACAAGGGCACCAAGACCATTGCCATCACCCCCGACTACGCCGAAATCGCCAAGCTCTGTGATGAATGGATGAGTGCCAAGCAAGGCACCGACGCCGCCCTGGCCATCGCCATGGGCCACGTGATCTTCAAGGAATTCCACCTTGATAACCCCAGCGCCTACTTCACCGACTACATCCGCCGCTACAGCGACATGCCGATGCTGGTGGAGCTGGAGCAACGCGACGACGGCACGCTGGTACCGGGCAAGCAACTGCGTGCCAGCGATTTTGCTGGCGCCCTGGAGCAAGCCAACAACCCCGAGTGGAAGACCATCGCCTGGGACGAGCAAGGCGAGCGCCTGGTGGTGCCGCGTGGCTCGATCGGCTTTCGCTGGGGCGAGAGCGGCCACTGGAACCTGGAGCCGGTCGATGCCGCAGGCGGCGAGGTACAGCTGTGCCTGTCGCTGCTGGGGCGCCACGATGAAGTGGCGCGGGTGGCCTTCCCCTACTTCGGCGGTATCGAGCGCGAGCACTTCGCCCATGTGCCGGTGCGCGACGTGCTCTACCACCACATCCCGGCCAAGCGCCTGCGCCTGGCCGATGGCCGTGAAGTGCTGGCAGTCACCGTGTTCGATCTCACCGCCGGCAACTACGGCATCGACCGCGGCCTGACCGCCACGGTGGGCGGCAGCGGCGCGGACGACGGCGCCAGCGCCTACGACCAGCTCAAGCCCTACACCCCCGCCTGGCAGCAGGCGATCACCGGGGTCAAGGCCGAGCAGATGATCCGCATCGCCCGCGAGTTCGCCAGCAACGCCGACAAGACCCACGGCCGCTCCATGATCATCGTCGGTGCCGGGATGAACCACTGGTACCACATGGACATGAACTACCGCGGGCTGATCAACATGCTGATCCTCTGCGGTTGCGTGGGCAAAAGCGGGGGCGGCTGGTCGCACTATGTCGGCCAGGAAAAACTCCGCCCGCAAACCGGCTGGACGCCCCTGGCCTTCGCCCTCGACTGGCATCGCCCGCCACGGCACATGAACAGCACCTCGTTCTTCTACAACCATTCCAGCCAGTGGCGCTACGAGAAGCTCGAGGTCAGGGAGCTGCTGTCACCCCTGGCGCGCAGCGAGGACTTCAGCGGCAGCCTGGTGGACTACAACGTGCGCGCCGAGCGCATGGGTTGGCTGCCTTCGGCGCCGCAGCTGGGCATCAACCCGCTGCGCCTGGCGGCCGCCGCGCAAGCCGCCGGGCAGAGCACCGCCGATTACACCGTCAGCCAGCTCAAGAACGGCAACCTGCGGTTTGCCAGCGAAGACCCGGACAACCCGCAGAACCACCCGCGCAACCTGTTCGTCTGGCGCTCGAACCTGCTCGGGTCCTCCGGCAAGGGCCACGAATACATGCTCAAGTACCTGCTCGGTACGCGTAACGGCGTGCTCGGCAAAAACCTTGGCGAGGTTGGCGGGCACAAACCCGAAGAGGTGGTGTGGAAGGACGATGCCATCGAAGGCAAGCTCGACCTGGTGGTGACGCTGGACTTTCGCATGTCCACCACCTGCCTGTACTCCGACGTGGTACTGCCCACTGCTACCTGGTACGAGAAGGACGACCTCAACACCTCCGACATGCACCCGTTCATCCACCCGCTCACTGCCGCCACCGACCAGGCCTGGGAAGCGCGCAGCGACTGGCAGATCTACGACGGCATCGCCCAGGCCTTTGCCCGCGTGTGCGTCGGCCACCTGGGTGAAGAGACCGACCTGGTCACCCTGCCCCTGCAGCACGACAGCCCCGGCGAGCTGGCCCAGCCCGAGGTACGCGACTGGAAAAAGGGCGAATGCGAGGCCATCCCCGGCCAGACCATGCCCTCGCTCATCGAGGTCAAGCGCAACTACCCCGAGACCTATGAGCGCTTCAGCTCGGTCGGCCCGTTGCTCGACACCCTCGGTAATGGCGGCAAGGGCATCGCCTGGAAGACCGAGGAAGAGGTCGACCTGCTCGGCCAGCTCAACTACCACAAGCACGAAGGGTCCGCTGCCGGGCGGCCGAAGCTCGCCTCTGCCCTGGACGCCGCCGAAATGATCCTCACCCTGGCCCCCGAAACCAACGGCCATGTGGCGGTCAAGGCCTGGGAGGCGCTGTCCAAGGTCACCGGCCGCGACCACAGCCACCTGGCCCGGCGCAAGGAGGAAGAAAAGATCCGCTTCCGCGACCTGGTCGCACAACCGCGCAAGATCATCTCCAGCCCCACCTGGTCGGGCCTGGAGGACGAGCACGTCAGCTACAACGCCTGCTACACCAACGTTCACGAACTGATCCCCTGGCGCACGCTCACCGGGCGCCAGCAGTTCTACCAGGACCACCCGTGGATGCGTGCCTTCGGCGAGAGCCTGATGGTGTACCGCCCGCCCATCGACACCAAGGCCGCCGCCAGCGTCGCCGCGCCCAAACCCAACGGCAACCCGGAAATCGCCCTGAACTGGCTGACCCCGCACCAGAAGTGGGGCATCCACTCCACCTACAGCGACAACCTGCTGATGCAGACCCTGTCGCGTGGCGGGCCGATCGTGTGGATCAGCGAGGACGATGCCCAGCGCATCGGCGTGGCCGACAACGACTGGATCGAGCTGTACAACGCCAACGGCGCCATCGCCGCCCGCGCGGTGGTCAGCCAGCGCGTGCGTCCGGGCATGGCGATGATGTACCACGCCCAGGAACGCATCGTGAATATCCCCGGCTCCGAGGTCACTGGCACCCGCGGCGGCATTCACAACTCGGTGACCCGCGTGTGCCCCAAGCCGACCCACATGATCGGTGGCTACGCGCAGCTTTCCTATGGCTTCAACTACTACGGAACGGTGGGCTCGAACCGCGACGAATTCGTCATCGTGCGCAAGATGCACCGGGTCGACTGGCTCGACGGTGAAGGCAACGACTACAAGCAGGAGACCGTGAAATGAAGATCCGTTCCCAGGTCGGCATGGTGCTCAACCTCGACAAGTGCATCGGCTGCCACACCTGTTCGGTCACCTGCAAGAACGTCTGGACCAGCCGCGAGGGCGTCGAATACGCCTGGTTCAACAACGTCGAGACCAAGCCCGGCATCGGCTACCCCAAAGAGTGGGAAAACCAGAAGAAGTGGCGCGGCGGCTGGGTACGAAACGCCGACGGTTCGATCAACCCCGGCATCGGCGGCAAGTGGCGGGTGCTGGCAAATATCTTCGCCAACCCCGACCTGCCAGAGATCGACGACTATTACGAGCCGTTCACCTTCGACTACGAACACCTGCACACGGCCAAGAGCGGTGACCACCAGCCCGTGGCACGGCCACGTTCGCTGATCTCCGGCCAGCGCATGAAGAAGATCGAATGGGGCCCCAACTGGGAGGAACTGCTGGGCACTGAATTCGCCAAACGGCGCCGCGACGTGAACTTCGACCAGGTCCAGGCCGATATCTATGGCCAGTTCGAAAACACCTTCATGATGTACCTGCCGCGCCTGTGCGAACACTGCCTGAACCCGGCCTGCGTCGCCTCGTGCCCCAGCGGTGCGATCTACAAGCGCGAGGAAGACGGCATCGTGCTGATCGACCAGGACAAGTGCCGCGGCTGGCGCATGTGCGTCAGTGGCTGCCCGTACAAGAAGATCTACTACAACTGGAAGAGCGGTAAATCCGAGAAGTGCATCTTCTGCTACCCGCGTATCGAGACCGGCCAGCCGACGGTGTGTTCCGAGACCTGCGTGGGGCGCATCCGCTATCTGGGTGTGCTGCTCTACTACGCTGATCGCATCGAAGAAGTCGCCGCCTCGGCCGATGACCGTGACCTCTATCATCGCCAGTGCGACATCTTCCTCGACCCGCACGACCCGGCAGTGATCGCCCAGGCGCGCAAGGATGGCATCGACGACAGCATCATCAGCGCCGCCCAGGCCTCGCCGGTGTACAAGCTGGCCATCGACTGGCAACTGGCACTGCCGCTGCACCCGGAATACCGCACGCTGCCGATGGTGTGGTACGTGCCCCCACTGTCGCCGATCCAGTCCGCCGCCGAGGCCGGCCATGTCGAGTTCGACGGCGTGCTGCCGAAGATCGAGTCGCTGCGCATTCCGGTGCGCTACCTGGCCAACATGCTCACCGCTGGCGAAGAAGCGCCGGTGGTGCTGGCACTCAAGCGGCTGATGGCCATGCGCGTGTACATGCGCGCCAAGCATGTCGACGGCACCTTGAACACTGCCGTGCTGGACCAGGTCGGCGTGAGCCAGCGCCAGGTCGAGGACATGTATCGCTACCTGGCCATCGCCAACTACGAAGACCGCTTCGTCATCCCCACCGGCCACCGCGAACACGTGCCGGATGTGTATGCAGAGCGCAGCGGCTGCGGTTTCACCTTCGGCGACGGCTGCAATGGCGGGCGCAACGAACTCAGCCTGTTCGGTGGGCGCAAGCAGACCACCACCCTGGTCAAGCCGGTGCAGACCTTCGACCCGCTCGAGGACAGCCGCCATGAGTGAAGGCCTGCTGAGCCTGCGGGTGCTGGCGCGCCTGCTCGATTACCCGAGCGCCGAGCTGCTGGCCGCAAGCCCCGAGCTGATCGCGATCATCGACAGCGAAACACGTTGGCCCCCTCCCTTGCGTCACCAGCTTGCGCAGTGGTGTCGCGAACTGGCCGGCAGCGAGCTGCTCGACCTCGAGGAGGCCTACGTCGAGATGTTCGACCGTGGCCGCGCCGTCTCGCTGCTGTTGTTCGAGCACGTGCACGGTGAGTCCCGCGACCGTGGCCAGGCGATGGTCAACCTGCTGGCGGAGTATGCAGCGGCCGGCTTCCAGCTCGATGCCCGCGAACTGCCGGACCATCTGCCGCTGTTCCTCGAGTATCTGTCCACCCGTGAGGAAGGCGACATTGGCCAGTGGCTGGGCGAAATTCAGCCGATCCTGGCTCTGCTCGGCGCCCGTCTCGAGGAGCGCGACAGCCGCTATGCCCTGGTGCCTCGTGCCCTGCTCTCACTGATCGGCGCCGCTGACAGCATCGTTGAACAGCGCGCAGCCGCGAGCGTCGAGCCGGCCGACAACACGCCCCAGGCGCTGGATGCGGTGTGGGAAGAAGAAGCCGTGCGCTTCGAGGCGAAGTCCGCCCAGGACTGCAGCCTGCAGTCGGCCGAAGGCCGGCGCCTGGCCGAGCGCAAGTACGAGGCCATCCCCCAGGTCATCCAGGTCATGCCGCCCAGCGGCCAATGAACGGAGGTGCATCATGTTCGAGGAATATCTGCTTCACCTGATCTACGGCTACTACCCCTACCTGGCCGGCACCGTATTCCTGCTCGGCAGCCTGTTCCGCTTTGACCACGGGCAGTACACCTGGAAGACCGGCTCCAGCCAGATGCTGTCGAGCAAGCACATGCGCCTGGCCAGCAACCTGTTCCACATCGGCATCCTGATCATCTTCTTCGGCCACCTGTTCGGCCTGCTGACCCCGCACTGGGTGTACGGGCCGTTCCTCTCGGCCGGCCACAAGCAACTGCTGGCCATCGTCATCGGCGGTTTCGCCGGTGTGCTGTGCGTGATCGGCGGCGCCATGCTGCTCTGGCGCCGGCTGTTCAACCCACGGGTGCAGGCGTCGTCGAGCTTCATGGACAACGCGATCCTGATCCTGCTGCTGTTGCAGGCCTGTCTGGGGCTGGTGACCATCTTCTTCTCCTACGGCCACCTGGACGGCACCATGATGCTGACCCTGGCCAACTGGGCACAGGCCATTGTGCTGTTCAGCGGTGACGCAGCCACCTACCTCAACGATGCGCCGATCATCTTCAAGCTGCACATCTTCCTGGGCCTGACCATCATCCTGCTGTTTCCCTTCACCCGGCTGGTGCACGTGTGGAGCATTCCCCTGGGGTACCTCGGGCGCAATTACCAGATCGTCCGGCGGCGTAGCTGAGGAGTAGCGAGCATGGAAAGAATCGCAGTCGAGAACCTGCCCGAAGGCCCGGCGGTGGTGATCCGCGTGGGCGATACGTTGCTCAGCGAGGCGGATATCGCCAAGGAAACCCCGTTTCACCCCTCTGCCTCTTTGCTCGAAGCCCAGCGCAGCGCCGCCCGGGCGCTGGTGATACGCGAACTGCTGGACCAGCGTGCGGCGATGCTGGGGCTGCAAACCGGGGATGAAGGAACGGCCCGACTGCTGGAAAGCGAGCTGAACGTACCGGAGGCGAACGCCGCTGACTGCCTGCGCTATTTCGACAGCCACCACGAGCGCTTCTGCCAGCCAGCGCGGATGAGGGTGCGGCATATCCTGCTGCCTGCGGCCCCGGAGGATGCCCGCGCTCGGGATGCCCACTATCGCCTGGGCGAGCAGCTGCTGGCAGAGCTGGGCGAACACCCGGAGCGCTTCACCGAGCTGGCCCAGCGTCATTCGGCCTGCCCCTCGAAGGACCAGGGTGGCGAGCTGGGCTGGCTGAGTTCGGGGCAGACCGTGGCCGAGCTGGACCAGGTGATGCAGCGGTTGCCGGTTGGGCTGCATGACCGGCCGCTGGCATCGCGCTATGGGTGGCATGTGCTGTGCGTCGATGAACGGATCGAGCGCAGGCAGTTGCCTTATGGGCAGGTTGCCGAGCGAGTGGCGCAGTGTTTGCGTGAAGAGGCAACGCGCAGGGCATTGCGCGAGTACCTGCTGGCGCTGGAGGCGGAGTTCGGGGTCGAGGGGTTCAGCCTTGAGGATCCAGCTTCGTCGTAACCTGTACCGGCCCTTTCGCGGGCGCGCCACTTTGAAGACTTGCGCGGTATCTGTAGGAGCGGCCTTGCGTCGCGAAAGGGCCGCAGCGCGGCCCCGGCAATTCATGCGGCGAAGCTGAAGAACTGGGGGCGCTTCGCACCCCTTTCGCGACGCAAGGCCGCTCCCGCAGGCCGCTGCCACAGGCCGCTCGCACAAAATGCTTTTGCGGGCCCGGCCTGGTATCAGTGCTTCAGGCAGGTATCGACATTCCAGCCATACAACCACTGCACCGCATCCTGGAACTGCGCCTGTGAGCGCCCTGCCCACAGCTGATTACGCACCAGCCGCTCGACACCCTTGGCGTGGTACAGCCGGCCCATCTCCCGCGCCGACCACAACACCCGCGCCGTGCGCGGAATGCGAACCGACTCGTACAGGCGGAACGCCGCCTGCAGGTCATGCTCGCAAGCCTTCACCGCCTGCCCCAGAACCACGGCATCCTCCAGCGCCATGCAGGCGCCCTGGGCCAGGTACTGGGTCATCGGGTGGGCAGCGTCGCCGAGCAGCGTCGCCCGGCCCTCGCCCCACTGCTCCACCGGGTCGCGGTCGGCGGTGGCCCAGCGGCGCCACGAGGTTGGCCGGTCGAGCATCTGCCGTGGGCGCTCATGGATGCCCTCGAAGTACGACAGCACTTCGTCCTTGCTGCCATCGGTAACGCCCCACTGCTCCTCGTTGCGGCTATGGAAGGTCACCACCAGGTTGTACTGCTGGCCGCCGCGCAGCGGGTAATGCACCAGGTGACAACGCGGGCCGGCCCACAGCATCGGGGCGTTGACGCGCAGGTCTTCGGGCATGTTCGCGACATCCACCACAGCACGGTACACCACATGCCCGGTCACCCGTGCCGGGTCGCCGACCATGCGCTCGCGGATTACCGACTTGACCCCGTCGCAGCCGATCACGGCATCGGCCTGGTAGCGGTTGCCCTTGCTGTCGGTCAGGGTCACGCCGTGGTCGTCCATCTCCATGCCGGCAATGTGCGTGGAGGTCTGGAAGCGGATCAGCGGGTTCTCGCGCACCGCTTCGAGAATCGACAGGTGGATGTCGGCGCGGTGAATCACGCCATAGGGGTTGCCGAAGCGCTGGCGGAAACCCTCGCCCACTTCGATACGCCCGACTTCGTGAGCATCGATGGCGTCCATCATGATCAGATGGTCGGTGAACACCGAACGGTTGCGCGCGGCGTTGCCAACGCCCAGGGCATCCAGCGCCGCGTAGGCGTTGGGGCCGAGCTGGATGCCGGCGCCGATCTCGCCGATGTGGTCGGCCTGCTCCAGCAGCAGTACCTGGATGCCCTGAGCGGTCAAGGCCTGGGCAGCGGCAAGGCCGCCGATGCCACCACCGACGATGATGATTTTTTGTTGTCTGGCAGTCATGGTTCGGTTCTCCGTGCAGGTGCGGGGCCTGCGTTTCTTATTGAATGAAATCGGGTTGGCGGCCGGGGGCGGCACGCTGGAAGGCCGGCTGGGCCTGGCAGTGCTCGTACACCGCCATGACCCGTGGGTAGGCCTGCAGATCGCAGCCCATGCGCTCGGCATTGGCCACCTGCGGTACCAGGCAGCAATCGGCCAGGGTCGCCTGCGCACCGAAGCAGTACGGGCCAGCGCCGTAGCGTTGCAGCAAGGCTTCGAGCGCGGCCAGGCCTTCGGCCACCCAGTGCGCGTACCAGCGGGCCTTGGCTTCGGCGCTGACTTCGAGCTCACGCTGCAGGTAGCCCAGCACGCGCACGTTGTTCAGCGGGTGGATGTCACAGGCGATCAGTTGCGCGACCTCCAGCACCCGAGCCCGCAACAGTGGTTCGCTGGGCAGCAGCGGCGCCTGCGGGTAGCGCGCGTCGAGGTAGTCGATGATCGCCAGCGACTGGGTCAGGCTGACGCCATCGTCGCCGACCAGCACCGGCACACCGCCGATCGGGCTGAGTTCGCGGTGCTGCGCCTGGCGCTGTTCGCCGGTGCGCAGGTTGACACCGCGGTAGTTCACCTCCAGGCCCTTGAGCGCCAGGGCGATGCGCACCCGGTACGAGGTGGAGCTGTTGAAGAAGCTGTAGAGCTGCATGGCAGTAGTCCTGCTCGATCAGAGCGTGATGTGGGTGTTGGCGGGCAGCGCGGCAGCCGGCCGCACGCCTTTGAAGAAAATCGCCGCCGCAGCCAGCACGGCAGGCAGCATCAGCACACCGAACAGCGCCTCGAACGACAGCCCGGCATCCATCAGCAAGGCACCGCCGAAAGTGCCGCATACCGAGCCGATGCGCCCCACTCCGTGGGCCCAGCTGACGCCCGTGGCGCGGCTGCTGGTGGGGTAGAAAGCGGCGGCCAGGGCGTTGGCACCGACCTGCGAGCCGCTGATGCAGAAGCCCATGCCGGCCACGCTCAGGCCCAACAGCGCATAGTTGCCATGACACTGGCCGATGGCGAACAGGCAGCCGGCGCCGCCGAGCAAGGCCAGCACCAGCACATGGTGCGGATCGAAGCGGTCCATGGCTGCGCCCAGGCACAGCGCGCCGAGGGTGCCGCCGATCTGGAACAGCGCGCTGATCAGCGCCGCCTGGCTCAGGCTCAGCCCGGTGTCCTTGACCAGCAGCGGCAGCCAGTTGGTCATGCCGTAGATGATCAGCAGGCTCATGAAGAAGGCCAGCCACAGCGCCAGGGTGCCGCGGCGCAGGGGCGCTGCGAGAATCTGCCGCACCGGCGAATGCCCCTCGGCCACCTCATCGATGCGCAGCCCCCGGCAACTTGCCGGCAATGCACCGATGCGCCGCAGAATGGCCAACGCCTTATCGGGCTTGCGTCGCGCCAGGAAGCGCACCGATTCAGGCAGCGCCAGCAGCAGCACCGGCAGCAGAGCCAGCGGCAGCACGCCGCCCAGGGCCAGCACGCTGCGCCAGCCGAACAACGGCAACAGCTGTGCAGCAACCACCCCGCCCAGGGCCGAACCGAGGGTGAAGCCGCAGAACATGCCGGTGACCATCAGGGAGCGGCGCCGTTGCGGGCAGTATTCCGACGTCAGGGTGATGGCATTGGGCATCGCCCCGCCCAGCCCCAGGCCGGTAAGCAGGCGCAGCAGGGCCAGGCTGTGCAGGTCCTGGGCGAACGCGGCGGCCAGGCTGAAGAGACCGAAGCAGGCCACCGACCACAGCAGCACACGCTTGCGGCCGAAGCGGTCGGCCAAGGGCCCGGCCATGAACGCGCCCAGCATCAGGCCGATCAGCGCGGCACCGAGCACCGGGCCGAGTTCGGCGGCACCGATCTGCCAATGCTCGCGCAGCGCCGGGGCAATGAAACCGATGGCGGCCGTGTCCAGGCCATCGATCGCCGTGACCAGGAAACACAGCAACAGGATGCGCCACTGGAAGCGGGCAACCGGCTGGCTGTCGATGAAGGCTTGTACATCCACAGTGTTGTTTTTGTCGGTGGAAGACATGAGCGAAACCTCCGGGCCGGCGCACAGGCGCGGGCCACGTGTAAAACCGGGAGGAAGGGCCGGCCACGCCGGCCCAGGGCAATCAGATGACGCGCACCTGCAGCTCGCCCAGGCCATCGACGCCACCGACCATCAGCTCCCCGGCCACGACCGGGCCGACACCTTCGGGGGTGCCGGTCATGATCAGGTCACCGGGCTGCAGCTCGAAGAAGCGCGACAGGTAGGCGATGGTTTCCGGCACCGACCAGATCAGCTTGTCGATGTCGCTGCGCTGGCGGTCCTGGCCATCGACCTGCAGCCAGATGGTCGCCTGGGCCGGATGGCCGACCTGGCTGGCCGGGTGCAGCGGGGCGATTGGTGCGGAGGCGTCGAATGCCTTGCCGATTTCCCACGGGCGGCCCATTTCGCGCATCTTCATCTGCAGGTCGCGACGGGTCATGTCCAGGCCCACGGCATAGCCGAACACGTGCTCGTTGGCCTGCTCCAGCGGGATGTTGCGCCCGCCTTTGCCGATGGCGGCGACCAGTTCGATCTCGTAGTGGTAGTTGCGGGTTTCGGCCGGGTACGGCAATTCCAGGGTCTGGCCGTCGGCCACCGGGACCACGGCATCGGCCGGCTTGCAGAAGAAGAACGGCGGCTCGCGGTCCGGGTCGAAGCCCATTTCGCGGGCATGCGCGGCGTAGTTGCGGCCCACGCAGTACACGCGGCGTACCGGGAAGCGCTGGTCGCTGCCGGCAATCGGCAGGCTGGTGGTGGCGGCTGGTTCGAACAGGTAAGTCATGGCAGAGGGTCCTTGGATCAATGGTGTTCGCGGGCTTCGCGCAGCAGCCCGAGGGCCTCCTGCACGGGCCGGTCGGAATAGCTGAACAGCACGCACTCGTCGTCGGCCTGCAGGCTCAGCGGCGCCCAGCTCGGCACCACGAAGGTGTCCTTGGGCTCGAAATGGAAGGTCTGCCCGCCGATGATGGCGCGGCCACGCCCCTCGACCACCGAGTACACGGTGGCGTCGGTGCAGCGTGCGGTCTTGCCGACGAAGCCCCGTGGCAGCAGTTGCATGCAGGTGCCGATGGTCGGCATGGCCCAGCCACCGGTGGCCGGGTTGACGTAGCGCAGCTTGACGCCGTCCCAGGCATCCACCTCGCCCTGGCGTTCGAGGGTGGCCAGCGCCTCGCGAGTGCGGGCGTAGGGGTAGCTGAAGATCGGCGACGTCCCGTCGTGCACTTCGTGGCGCACGGGCAGCATGTTGGCGCCATAGCGGGCCAGGCTGTTGCCCTCCGGGCGGCTGACCGGCTGCACGGCTTCGGGGTAGTTCTCGGCGAAACCGGCGCCGTAGAAGCGCACAGTGGGGATGTCCAGGCCATCGAGCCAGATCACCGGCTCACCGCCTTGCTCGGCACTGGGGTTGCCGTGGTCGTGCCAGGTCCAGGACGGGGTGATGATGAAGTCGCCCGGGTGCATGGTGGTGCGCTCGCCGTCCACGGCGGTATAGGCGCCTTTGCCTTCGACCACGAAGCGCAGCGCCGACTGGCTGTGGCGGTGGCTGGGGGCGATCTCGCCCGGCAGGATCAGCTGCAGGCCGGCGTACAGGCTGGGGGTGATCGAAGCCTGCCCCCGTATGCCGGGGTTTTCCAGCACCAGCACTCGGCGCACGGCCTCTTCGGCGCTGATCAGCTGGCCGGCCTCCATCAGATACGGGCGCACTTCGCTGAAGCGCCACAGCGCGGGCACGCATGGCGTGGTGGGCTGGGTCGGCACCAGGTTGTGCAACTGCTCCCACAGCGGGAACAGTGCCTGGGTGTCGATGCGTTGATAGAACTCGGCGCGGGCCGTGCCGATGTTGTCGTTGTTATTCATCGCTTCACCTGTGGTGGGCTGTGAAGGGGCTGATGGCAGTGGCAGCGCCCCCGTGTGGCGTCGATTAAACGCCCGCCTGACATACAAAAAAAATGATATTTTCGTATGCAGCCATACGATAAAGATGATGGGAGATCGCCATGCACTGGACCCGCCGCCTGCGCCCGCGCCACCTGCAACTGCTGGTGACGCTGGCCGAAACCGGCAACCTCAGCGACACCGCACGGCAGGCCTACACCACCCAGCCAGGGCTGTCGAAGTTCCTCAAGGAGCTCGAAGAAGACGCCGGTGCCCTGCTGTTCGAGCGTCACGCCCGCGGCTTGCGGCCGACTGCCGAAGGCACCCTGCTGGTCAACCACGCGCGGCGCATCCTCAGCGAGATGGAGCGGGCACAGAGCAACCTGGATGCCCTGCGTGAAGGCAACACACCGAACGTCGCCATCGGTACGTCACCGGCCTCGGCGCCGAGCCTGGTGCCCGATGCCATCCTGTACTTCTTGGAAAAACACCCGAAAGCGCAGGTATCCCTGCAGGAAAACACCATGAACGTGTTGCTCGAACGCCTGCAGCTCGGCCAGTTGGACGTGGTGGTCGGGCGTGTCGACAACTACCAGCCAAGCCAGGCCCTGCACAGCGAAATGCTGTTCCGCGAGCCAATGCAGGTGGTCGCCCGCCCCGACCACCCGCTGGCCGAACGCAAAGGCCTGGGCTGGGATGACCTGTACCAGTACGACTGGCTGCTGTGGCCGCCGGCCACGCCCATCCGCAACCGCCTCGACACCGCCCTGAGCAATGCCGGGCGCAAGCCGCTGCCCTGCCGGATCGAATCGTCTTCGTTGATGGCCAACCTGTGGTTGATGCAGAACAGCGACATGTTGTCGGTGGCTTCCGGGCGGGTGGCCGAGCATTTTCATGGGCGCGGCTTGCTGCGCCGGCTGGATTTCGAGCTGGAGGCGGAAGGCTCGATCGGCATGTGCTGGCGCGATGAGCCGCATATCGAGGGGGCGGTGCTGGATTTGCTGGAAAGCTTGCGCGAGGCGGCCCGCTCGCCCATTCGCAAGCCTTGATCGGTGTTGGCCCCTTCGCGGGCTCGCCCGCTCCCACAGGTACCGCGCAGCCCTCAAACCTTGTTGGGGACTTGTGGGAGCGGGCAAGCCCGCGAAGAAGCCAGCGCTATGCTCAAGCCGAACGATCCGCCCGCAATGCCGTCATAACTTGGGCCGGTGCCGCCACGCAAAGAGGACGCGAAATGACCCAGCCCGACCCGTCATACCTGAAATGGCTCGAAGACCGCTCGATGCTCAAGGCTTCGCAGGAGCGCGCCAGGCTGTACTCCGGCCAGTCCCGCCTGTGGCAGAACCCTTACGCCGAAGCCCAGCCCCGCCGCGCCACCGAAATCGCCTCGGTATGGCTGACCGTCTACCCCGACGCGATCATTGCCCCTGAAGGCTGCTCGGTGTTGTCTGCCCTCGGTCACGAAGCGTTGTGGAAGCGCCTGTCGGAGATCGGCGTGCAGGGCATCCACACCGGCCCCATCAAACAGGCTGGCGGTGTGCGCGGGCGGGAGTTCACCCCAAGCATCGACGGCAACTTCGACCGCATCAGCTTCGACATCGACCCGCTCTACGGCAATGAGCAGGAGCTGGTGCAGATGAGCCGCATGGCGGCCGCGCACAATGCCGTGACCATCGACGACCTGATCCCCTCGCACACCGGCAAGGGCGCCGACTTCCGCCTGGCCGAGCTGGCCCACGGCGCCTACCCTGGGCTCTTTCATATGGTCGAGATCCGCGAGGAGGACTGGCCACTGCTGCCTGAAGTGCCCGACGGCCGCGATGCGGTCAACCTGGCGCCAGCGCTGTGCGATGAGCTGAAACTGCGCCATTACATCGTCGGCCAGCTGCAGCGGGTGATCTTCTTCGAGCCCGGGGTCAAGGAAACCGACTGGAGCGCCACCGCGCCGATCACTGGCGCCGATGGCAAGACCCGGCGCTGGGTTTACCTGCACTACTTCAAGGAAGGCCAGCCGTCACTGAACTGGCTCGACCCCAGCTTCGCCGCCCAGCAGATGATCATCGGCGATGCCCTGCATGCGCTGGACTGCCTGGGTGCCCGCGGCCTGCGCCTGGACGCCAACGGTTTTCTCGGCGTGGAAACCCGCGCCAGTGGCAGCGCCTGGTCCGAAAGCCACCCGCTGTCGATCGTCGGCAACCAGCTGATCGGCGGCATGATCCGCAAGGCCGGCGGTTTCAGCTTCCAGGAGCTGAACCTGACCCTCGACGACATCGCCCAGATGTCCAAGGGCGGTGCCGACCTGTCCTACGACTTCATCACCCGCCCCGCCTACCAGCATGCACTGCTGACCGGCGACACCGAATTCCTGCGCCTGATGCTCAAGGAGATGCACGCCTTCGGCATCGACCCGGCGTCGTTGATCCACGCCCTGCAGAACCACGACGAACTGACCGTCGAACTGGTGCACTTCTGGACCCTGCACGCCCACGACATGTACCTGTACAAGGGCCAGACCCTGCCCGGCGGCATCCTCCGTGAGCACATCCGCGAGGAAATCTACGAGCGGCTGTCGGGTGAGCACGCGCCCTACAACCTGCGCTTCGTCACCAACGGCATCGCCTGCACCACCGCCAGCCTGATCACCGCGGCGCTGGGCCTGCGTGACATCGAGCAGCTCAGCCCGGCAGACATCGCCCTGGTGCAGAAGGTGCACCTGCTGCTGGTGATGTACAACGCCATGCAACCGGGCGTGGTCGCGCTGTCCGGCTGGGACCTGGTCGGCGCCCTGCCGCTGCCCGCCGAGGCAGTGGCCGAACGCATGGTCGACGGCGATACACGCTGGATCCACCGCGGCGGCTATGACCTCGCCGGGCTCGACCCACAGGCCGAGGCATCGGTGCGTGGCATGCCGCGTGCGCGCGCGTTGTACGGCAGCCTCGATAGCCAACTGGATAACCCTGACTCGTTCGCCAGCCAGGTGAAGAAGCTACTGGCCGTGCGTCAGGCCTATGGCATCGCCACCAGCCGCCAGGTGCTGGTGCCCGAGGTCAGCAGCCCGGGCTTGCTGGTGATGGTGCACGAGCTGCCGGCCGGGCGAGGCATCCAGATCAGTGCCTTGAACTTTGGCCAGGAGATGATTGCCGAGGAACTGCAGTTGACCGGCTTCACCCCGGGGCCGGTGGTGGACATGATCAACGAGACGGTCGAAGGCGACCTGACCGAAGATGGCCGGCTGACCGTCAACCTCGACCCCTTCGAGGCGCTGTGCCTGCGCATTGTCAACAGCAGTGGGCATGTCTGAGCCTGTACCGGCCTCTTCGCGGGCACGCCCGCTCCCACAGGTACTGCGCCATACCTGTGGGAGCGGGCGTGCCCGCGAAGAGGCCGGTACAGACACAGCGAAACTTTCAATAAAACCGTAATATCGAATGGCCATATTGGGCGGCCCTGAACACTAACCCATGGTCGCCCAATGCATTTCACGCCCAACCGCCTGGCCCTGTGCATCGCACTGGCCTGTGCCGCTTTCGCCCCCGCCGCCTTTGCCAAGGACTACCTGATCGACAGCGCCAGCAGCGAGACTCTGGAGCTGAAGAAGGCCGACACCCTCACGGTAACCACCCATGGCAGCATCGTGGCCAGCGACGACGACGGCGTGATCCTGCCCAAGCACACCAGCGGCGCCACCCTCACAGTCGACAATGCCGGCATCATCCGCTCCACCGATGGCCGCGGCATCGACACCAAGGACGAAGGCGAAGACCTCAGCCACTATGTGATCAGCAACCAGGCCGGCGCGCTGATCCAGGGCAGCAACGATGGCCTGCGCTTTCAGACCAACCCCACCGCCGGGGGCAGCCTGAGCATCGTCAACGCCGGCACCATCGAGTCCACCGTCGAGGGCCAGGCCATCGACCTGGAAACCCTGAACAACCCGGCCTTCAGCACCACCCTGGTGAACCAGGCCACGGGCGTGATCCACGCGGTCGGCAACGACGCGATCAAGACCGGTTCCAATGCCACCCTCACCAACTACGGGCTGATCTACACCGACACCGCGCCGCAGGACGAAGATGGCCTCGACCAGAAATGGGACGGCATCAGGATCGGCACCTCAACCGGCGTCACCGTGTACAACCACGGCACCATCAGCGCCGACCGCCATGGCATCGACCTGAAGAGCGATGCCACCCTGTACAACTACGCTGGCGCCAGCGTGACCGGGCGCAACGGCTCGGGCTTCGGTTCCGACGGCAGCGGCACGGTGTACAACTGGGGCACCATCACCGGCGCCATCGCCGAGGGCAAGATCAACGGCGATGATGACGGGGTCGACATCGACAACATCGGCCACGTGTACAACGCGGGCACCATCCAGGGATTGGGCGCCAAGGGCGTGGACAGCGGTGGCCGGCCCAACGGCAGCGAAGGCATCGCTATGGGTGGCGGCACCGTCATCAACACCGCCACAGGCGTGATCCGCAGTGTCGACAACGGCATCCTGGTGGATGACGGCGCCGAAGGCGCCGGTGTCGCGGCAACGCGCATTACCAACGCTGGCAGGATCGAAGGCGAAAACGGTTTCGGCATCAAGCTGATCGGCGACTTTGCCGACAGCGTGATCAACAGCGGTACCATCAGCGGCGGCAATGGCCTGGCGCTGAGCATGGGCGCGGGCAACGACAGCCTGGTGGTGCAGACCGGCGGCGTGTTCAACGGCCTGGTCGATGGCGGCGACGGGGTCGACAGCGTGACCCTCGATGGCACCGGCAGCTTCGGCAACAGCGCCAATTTCGAAACGCTCAAGGTCAGCGGTGGCAGCTGGACCCTGAGCAGCATCGACGACTTCAGCCAGGGCGGCGTGGTCACCTCCGGCGCCACCTTGATCAACCAGGGCAGCATCCTCGGTGAAATGCTCATCGACCAGGGCGCGACCTATGCCGGTGGCGGCTCGGTTGGTGGCTTGCAAGTGAATGGCACGCTGCTGACCCATACCGGCCTGGGTGTGGCCACGGTCGCGGGTGACCTGAGCTTCGGCCGGGACTCGACCCTGGTCTATGGCGTCAATGCCGATGGCAGCAGCGCCCCGCTCAGCGTCAGCGGTACGGCCAGCCTCGACGGCGCCACCCTGCGCGTGCAGCCGAGCGCTGGCGAGTACCCTTGGCACAGCCATTACACCGTGCTGACGGCTGGCACGGTGACTGGCCGCTTCGGTCAGGTCACCAGCGACTATGCCTTCCTCACCCCGACCTTGAGCTATAGCAGCACCTCGGTAGGCCTGGACTACACCCGCAACGACGTGGCCTTCGAGCACTACGCGCAGTCCGCCAATGGCGCCGGTGCCGCACGCAGCCTGGCCAGCCTGGGGCAGGACAGCAACCTGTACAACGCCGTGCTCGGCACCACCACGGCAGGTGCCGGCAGCGCCATCGAGCAACTGTCCGCCAGCAACACCGCCAACCTGTCGGCCGCCACTATGGCCGGTACCAGTCAAGTCGGCAGCACCATGCTCGGTGCCATGCAGGCGATGGGCAGCAGCAGCGGCCTGCTGGTCGGCATGAACGACGCGGACGGCCCTGCCCTTGCCGCCACTGGCGTGCCCCGCGAGGCGCGCAACCTGAACGACCCGAACGCCCAGGGGCGCGTCTGGGCGCAGGCGCTGGGCAGCTACGGCAAGGTCGATGGCAGCCACGGCGCCAGCGCGCTGGAGCAGCGTACCGGCGGTGGCGTGCTGGGGGTGGACTGGGCGCTCGGCGGCGACTGGCGCCTTGGCGTGCTCGGTGGCTATTCGCGCACCCGCCTGGACAGCACCGGCCTGGACGGTGCCGTGCGCAGCTGGCACGCCGGCGTGTATGCCCAGCACCAGAGCGGCCCGCTGGCCGTGCGCCTGGGTGCGGCGTACAGCAGCCATGACGGCGACAGCAAGCGCGACGTGGCCTTCAGCGGTTTCAACGAGCGCCTCAAGGGCGACTACGATGCCGACAGCCAGCAGGCCTTCGTCGAGTTGGGTTATGCCATGGGCAGCGGCCGCCTGAGCACCGAGCCTTTCGCCAACCTCGGTTACCAGCGTTACCACCGCGACAGCTACCGCGAAAAAGGCGGTGACGCCGCGCTGGCGGTGGATGCCGATACCCAAGACAACTTCAGCAGCACCTTTGGCGTGCGCCTGGCACACCTGGGGCAGCTGGACAACGGCATGAGCCTGACACCACGGGCGACCCTGGGCTGGCGCCACACCTATGGCAGCATCGATACCCGCACGCGCCAGGCATTCATCGCCGGTGGCGATGCATTCAGTGTCGAGGGCAGTGCGATCGATCGTGACAGTCTGCTGGTCGAGGCCGGGCTGGACCTGGGGTTGAGCGCGCGGCAGACGGTTGGTCTGGGTTATAGCGGGGAGTTGGGGAGCAACAGCCGCAACCATGCGATTGTCGGGCAGTGGCAATTGAAGTTTTGATGGGCTCCACGCGATATTTGTAGGAGCGGCCTTGTGTCGCGAACGGGGTGCGAAGCGCCCCCGGGATTTCAGCTTCGCACCATGAAGTGCTGGGGCCGCTTTGCGGCCCTTTCGCGACACAAGGCCGCTCCTACAAGAGCCCGCGCGGCTTCATCACAGGCCGGTCTTGCATTTGTAGCGCTACGGGCATAGCTTCCTGATGTTTTCCCTATCTGTGCCCAGGAGCAACTTCATGTACACCGGCATCGTCCAGGCCGTCCGCCCTCTGCTTGATGTGACCACCTACCCGGGCCACAACCAGTTCACCATCGACCTCACCCCCGAACTGCTCGACGAACTGAAGATCGGCGCCAGTGTCAGTGTCGAGGGCACTTGCCTGTCGGTCACCGAAATCCATGGCAGCCAAGTGAAGTTCGACGCCATGACCGCCACCCTCGAACGCACCAACCTGGGCTTGTTCAAGGCCGGCCAGGGCGTGAACATCGAGCGTTCGGCGAAAATGAACGCCGAAGTCGGCGGTCACCTCATGGCTGGCCACATCGCCTGCACGGCCGAAGTGGTCGAGCTGTCGATCCAGGAAACCGGCGCCTTCATCAAGTTCCGCATGCCGCCCGAATGGGGCAAGTACGTATTCCCGCGCGGCTTCCTCGGGGTCAACGGCTGCAGCCTGACCGTCGCCGATGTCGAGGACAACGTGGTGACCATCAACCTGATTCCGGAAACCCTGCGCCAGACCACCTTCGCCCACTATACGGCGGGCGCGCGGCTGAACATCGAGGTCGACCACCAGACCATGGTGCTGGTGGACGTGGTGGAGCGCACGATCAAAAGCACCCTCGCCCGCGAAATGCCCCGCTGAGCCTCAATCGATGCGCGGGTGCTGCTGCGCCAGCAACTGGCGCTTGGCTTCCAGCTCGGCAATCTGCGCGTCGATGTCCTCGATCTTCTGCTCGATGTTGTCGTGGTGCTCCTGCAGCAGTTCGCGCGCTTCTTCGATGTCCGACGCTGCAGGTGCTGCGCCACGCAGCGGCTGGTTGGCGGTTTCCTTCATGGTCAGGCCGGTGACCAGGCCAACCACGGCAATCACCATCAGGTAATACGCCGGCATGTACAGGTTGCCGCTGCTTTCCACCAGCCAGGCGGCGAGGGTCGGGGTCAGGCCGGCGATCAGCACCGAAATGTTGAAGGCGCTGGCCAATGCGCTGTAGCGGATGTGCGTGGGGAACATCGCCGGCAGGGTCGAAGCCATCACGCCGATGAAGAAGTTCAGCAGCACGGCGATGATCAGCAGGCCGGCAAAGATCAGCCCGAGCGCGCCGCTATTGATCAGCATGAAGGCCGGGATGGCCAGGGCGAACAGCCCGACGCTGCCGACCATGATGAACGGGCGGCGGCCGTACTTGTCGCTCATCAGGCCGATGATCGGCTGCACGAACAGCATGCCGACCATGATCGCGATGATGATCAGCACGCCGTGGTCTTCGCTGTAGTGCAGGTTGTGTGACAGGTAGCTGGGCATGTAGGTGAGCAGCATGTAGTAGGTGACGTTGGTGGCGATCACCACGCCGATGCAGGTCACCAGGCTGCGCCAGTGCTGGGTCGCGACCTCCTTGAACGACACCTTCGGCCCCGAGGCCAGGCCCTCGCGGTCGCCCTGTTCGAGCTTTTCGACGTGCTGCTGGAACGCCGGGGTTTCCTCCAGCGCGTGGCGCAGATAAAGGCCGATGATGCCCAGCGGCAAGGCCAGGAAGAACGGCAGGCGCCAGCCCCATTCGAGGAATTGCTCTTCGCCAAGGAAGGTGGAGATCAGCACCACCACGCCGGCGCCGAGCACGAAGCCGGCGATCGAACCGAAGTCCAGCCAGCTGCCGAGAAAGCCGCGTTTGCGGTCTGGTGCGTACTCGGCGACGAAGATCGAGGCGCCGGTGTACTCCCCGCCCACCGAGAAGCCCTGGGCCATCTTGGCCAGCAACAACAGGATCGGCGCCCAGATGCCGATGCTGGCATAGGACGGGATGAGGCCGATGGCAAAGGTGCTCAGCGACATGATGATGATGGTGATCGCCAGGATCTTCTGCCGCCCGAAGCGGTCGCCCAGGGCGCCAAAGAACAGGCCGCCCAGCGGGCGTATCAGGAATGGCACCGAGAAGGTGGCCAGTGCCGCGATCATCTGCACGCTGGGGTCGGCATTGGGGAAGAACACCTTGCCTAAGGCGAAGGCGACGAAGCCATACACACCGAAGTCGAACCATTCCATGGCGTTACCCAGTGCGGCGGCGGTGATCGCCTTACGCATCTTGGCATCGTCGACGATGGTGATGTCCTTGAGGCCAATTGGCTGGACGCTTTTCTTGCGCGATTTCATGCCTGTTTCCCTGTCGCTGAAGGCTCTATGGCATCAGATACAACAGGACACTAAATAATTCAGCGCTTACAGATTTTTTCTGTCCAGGCAATGCACAGCAGTCCCCTGTAGGAGCGGCCTTGTGTCGCGAAAGGGCCGCAAAGCGGCCCCGGCCATAGCGATGATGAGGCAAAAATACTGGGGGCGCTTTGCGCCCCTTTCGCGACACAAGGCCGCTCCCACAGGGTTTTGTTGCAGACGATAAATAGTAGACAATTTGTATAATACAAATAGACAATGACAAAATGTCGCACTCGCGGACCGATATGTCACCGCGGCATGCATGCGAGCCTGATCGTTAACCGGAGTATAAAAATGCATAAAGTCACTTCGCTGCCTGGTGATGACGCCCGTCCGGGCTGGTACCACACCAGCCCCAAGCGTCAACCTCGTCCGGGCCATTCGGGTCGCAAGGAAGCGCGCTGGACCATCGTCGGCGCCGGCCTGACCGGTCTGGCAGCGGCGCGCCAGATGGCGTTGAACTTCCCCAACGAAGAGATCGTGCTGGTCGAGGCCCAGGAAGTCGGCTTCGGCTCCGCAGGCCGCAACGCCGGGTTCGCCATTGATGTGCCCCACGACATCGGCGCCAAGGACTACATCGGCGATGTCACCACCGCGACCAAGGTCCTGCGCCTGAACACCCTCGGCCAGGACTACCTGCGCGAGATCGTCGAGCGCAACGGCATCGACTGCCAGATGTCCGACTCCGGCAAGTACCAGGCAGCCGTCGGCGCCAAAGGCATCGCCATTCTCGAGGCCTACCGCAGCGGCCTGGAGAAGATCGGCTGCAGCGCCACCCTGATCGACGAGCACGACCTGCCCGCGCACATAGGCACTTCGTACTACAAGAAAGCCCTGCATATCCCTGGCACCTTGCTGCTGCAGCCATCGGCACTGGTCAAGGGCCTGGCCGACCACCTGCCGGCCAACGTCACCCTGTACGAAAATACCCCGATCACCTCGATCGACCAGGGCGAACGCATCACCCTGGTGCATGCGCGCGGCAGCATCGTCACCGACAAGCTGATCCTGGCCAACAACGGCTTCGCCTCGGCCTTCGGCTTCCTCAAGGGGCGCCTGCTGCCGACCTTCCTCTACGCCAGCCTCAGCCGCCAGCTGAGCGATGAAGAACAGGCCCGCCTGGGTGGCCAGCCGGTGTGGGGGGTGATCCCCGCGCACCCGTTCGGCAGCACAGTGCGGCGCACCGCCGACAACCGCATCCTGATCCGCAACAGCTTCAACTTCTACCCGGACGGCCGCCCGCGCGCCAATGCGCTGCAGCGCCACCTGCCGGCCCACCGCAAGTCGTTCGAGCGGCGCTTCCCGATGCTCGGCAACGTCGAGTTCGAATACTCCTGGAGCGGCGCCATCTGCCTGTCGGAAAACCACGAAGGCTTCTTCGGCCAGCTGGCCCCGAACGTGTACGGCGCCCTGTGCTGCAACGGCCTGGGCATCACCCGGGGCACCGCCACGGGCAAGCTGTTGGCCGACTGGTTGGTGGGCGAGCGTAACGAACACATCGACTTCCTGCTGGCCTCGCCCGGCCCGAACAAGACCCCACCGCAACCCTTCCTGTCGATTGGCGTGAACTCGGTGCTCAAGTGGGGCCAGTTCCGCGCCGGCCTGGAAGTCTGACCCAGCGCGCCACCAGTACCTCACATACCCACGAATCAAGAGAGAGTCATGCGTTCCACTGCCCCACCCGTCATGATCGACGACGTCGACATCAACAGCTTTCATCAACTGCTCACCCTGCGTACCGGGTTGGGCTGGGTGATGGTCGGTTACATCCTCAGCATCATCGGCGTGGCCACCCTGCCCATGTCCACCGCGCTGCAACTCGGCGGTTTCTGGCAGGGCATGATCGCCGCCATGGCCTTGCTCGGCGTATTCGCTGGCGGCTTCTTCGGTGGCTGGCTGACCGACCGCATGGGCCGGCAGAAGCTGTTCTTCGTCGCCCCGGCGATCGTCATGCTGTCGTCCCTCGCCATGCTCGTCGTCCAGGACCCGCTGACCCTGTCGCTGCTGCGCCTGTGCTGCGGCCTGGCCGTTGGTATCGAATATACGGCGGCCGGCTCGCTGCTGACCGAGTTCATCCCGCAGAAATCCCGTGGTTCGCGGCTGTCGCTGCTGACCGTGCTGTGGTTCGTCGGCGCCGCCCTGGCCTACATCGCCGGCAACTTCATGCTGGCCGACGCCGGCCCCGAGCAATGGCGCGTGGTCATGGCCAGCCCGGCGGTTATCGCCGGCCTGTTGTTGCTGGCCCGCCTGGGCACTCCGGAGTCGCCGCGCTGGCTGCTGAGCAAAGGCCGCCGCAAGGAGGCCGAACAGGTGATTCGCCAGGTCTATGGCGCGGATTTTTCGCTGCGCAACATCAGCGATGACGCCGCCACGGGCAAGGCGATGTCGTTCGTCGACGCGCTGCGCGCCGGCTACGGCAAGCGCATCTTTTTCGTGGTGATGTTTTGGGCCTGCGCGGTGATCCCGCTGTTCGCCGTTTATGCCTTCGTGCCCAAACTGTTCCAGGCACTGAAGCTGACCGGCAACCTGGCCGCCTACGGTTCGATGGGCATCACCCTGATCCTGGTGATCGGCTGCTGCGTGGCCACCTGGCTGATCAATTACCTGGGACGGCGTACCATCATCATCCACAGCTTCCTGTGGTCGGGCCTGGCCCTGCTGGGCCTGGGGCTGTTCCCGAATGCCCAGGGCTGGGTGGTGCTGTCGCTGTTCGGCGCCTATGCGCTGTTCATCGGTGGCGCCCAGGTGCTGGAATTCGTCTATCCGAACGAGCTCTTCCCCACCGAGATCCGCGCCTTCGCGGTCGGCATGGGCGCTTCGCTGGCGGCCTTCAGCTCGGCCATCGGCACCTGGCTGGTACCGATCTCGCTGGAGCAGCTCGGCATCGCCAACACGATGTTCGCGGCCACGGCGATCACCATGCTCGGCCTTGCGGTCTCGCTGGTGCTGGCACCGGAGACCAGGTCGATGAGCCTGCAGGAAGCGGCAGCGCTCTAAAGCGCGGCCTTTCGCGCATGAAAAAGCCGCTGCATTCGCAGCGGCCTTTTTGTGCCACATGCATCAATGCAAGCCAGCATCAATCAAGGCCTCCGCCGAGCCAGATGATTAGCCGCGATATAGTCAGATGTCATGGCCGGCCGCATCAGCGCAGCGCTAGTATTGCCGACGGCGTCGGCGTGGACTCCTATGCAGCAAAGGAGCTGGCAGCCTCACAGTGCCCAGGCCCGCCAATACTACCAATTTGAAGGCTTGACGTTCATTCGCATCTCGGATGCAGGAGTGAGTGAAGCATGCCCTGCTAACGGCTTGCTGCGGCCCTAGACATCCCGAGCGGCTATCCATTCAGATCTGGCGTCCTTTGCCGGATGTGTCGACCCTCGCCTACGCACCCTTGTCCAGCGTCCCCATGCATCAGCAAGAAGGGTAGAGCTCACACAATAAGAATGGTCCAAGCTTATAGATTTTCTACCGGATGTCGTCCACGTTATCGACGGAAAGCGCCAGGCGATCATCCATTACCGACAGCACCCCTCGCAATGCATGCCAATAAATCAACATACACCTATATGGTTGCACAAACTAACTGGCCTCTATTTTTGACACCATGACGATATCCGGAGCCGCAACAACTAATTAGACTGATATTTACTCCTACACGCTTTAGCGACTTTTCCTACAATTTAATCAGACATCATTAAATACACACCGACGACCTCTCTTTACGAAGCAAAAATATTGGCTCTCACCGCGCTAAAATGAGACACACCAAAGCTTCAAGACCGTCACTCAAGCGGCCAGGATTAGATATTCGATCAATAATCACCCCGGGCATTACTATGGAAAGCTCATCGTTCCCTTCTGAAAGAAACGCTTGACATGAAAGTTAGGTCTTGGCCATATTTGGTCTCACTGGCCAACCGAGCAATCATCTCTCTTGACAGTGACCAACACTTGAAAAAACAGGTCAGTGATCTCCGCGACGAGTCCATATAGATGAGTTGCAACCGTCAGCGCACATGCAAAGACAACTTTTATCAATGCTTAACCCAAGCAAATGGAAGGCTTATGTCTGACTTGAGAGGAGCGTCTATGCGACAGCAGTATGATCCAGCCTGGGTTGAGAGCACGGTTCAAGCCAAATGGCTTCGCGATGATGTATTCAAGGCTGTCGAAGACGTAAGTCGGCCGAAATTCTATGCCTGCTCAATGCTGCCCTACCCGTCCGGGAAATTGCACATGGGCCATGTGCGCAACTACACGATCAATGACATGCTGGCCCGCCACTTAAGGATGAAGGGCTACAACGTCCTGATGCCGATGGGGTGGGACGCATTCGGCCTGCCAGCAGAAAATGCCGCCATGCAGTCGGGCGTGCCTCCAGCCGAATGGACACGGATGAACATCGCCGACATGAAATCGCAGATGCAACCGCTCGGCCTGGCGTTCGACTGGTCAAGGGAAATCGCCACCTGCGATCCGCAATATTACAAGTGGAACCAGTGGTTCTTCCTGAAACTGCTGGAAAAGGGCGTGGCCTACAAGAAAACCCAGGTCGTCAACTGGGACCCTGTCGACCAGACCGTGCTGGCCAATGAGCAAGTGGTGGATGGGCGGGGTTGGCGATCCGGGGCGCTGGTGGAAAAACGCGAGATTCCCGGCTACTACCTGCGTATCACGCAGTATGGCGAAGAGCTGCTGTCGGCCATCGATACCCTGGACGGCTGGCCGGATATGGTTCGCAGCATGCAGCGCAACTGGATTGGCAAGGCCAGTGGCGTGCGCCTGGCCTTCCTCCACACGATAGAAGATGCCAGCGGGCAGTTGATCGACGCGGGCAAGCTGTGGGTGTTCACCACGCGCGTCGATACGCTGATGGGTGTGACGTTTTGCGCTGTGTCCCCTGATCATCCCCTGGCAAAGCGAGCAATCGAGCTCGAAGCCGGTCTTGAATCACAGGTGCAGGTGTGCCGGCAGTCGGCACATCCCAGCCCTGCTGCCGGCGCACAGCCGAAAGTTGGCATTCCGAGCGGCTTGCATGTCGAGCATCCATTGACCGGGGAACCGGTCGCCGTCTGGATCACCAATTATGTACTCGGTGAGTATGGCGAAGGCGCCTTGATGGGGGTACCGGCCCACGATGAACGTGATTTCGACTTTGCCCGCCAGTACGGCTTGCCCGTGCGCACAGTCATCGCATTCGAAGGGGCGTCCCACGACCCTGCCGCCTGGTCGGATCTTTACGCCAGCCGGGAAGGCCGCCTGATCAACTCTGGCGAATACGATGGCCTCACGGTGGAACAGGCGTCGGTAGCGATCTTCGATGCTCTGGCCGAGCGCCAATGCGGCGAGCAAGCCACCACCTGGCGCTTGCGAGACTGGGGCATCTCCCGGCAGCGCTACTGGGGAACACCGATTCCAATCATCCATTGCGAACACTGTGGCGATGTACCGGTGCCTTATGCGGACCTGCCGGTAGTATTGCCGACAGACTGCATTCCCGACGGCAGTGGCAATCCGTTGCAGCAGCATGATGCGTTCCGCCACGTCACATGTCCGCGATGTGCCGCCCCCGCGCTTCGGGAAACGGACACCATGGATACCTTCGTCGACTCAAGCTGGTATTTCATGCGCTACTGCGACCCGGACTGCCACACCTCGATGGTCGGGCCTGGCAATCGCTACTGGATGCCCATCGACCAATACATCGGCGGTATCGAACATGCGGTGCTGCACCTGCTCTATGCCAGGTTCTGGACCAAGGCAATGCGCGACGAAGGATTGGTGGATTTCAATGAGCCGTTCAAGAACCTGTTCACCCAAGGCATGTTGCTGCGGGAGAGTTACTTTCGGAAGGCCGAAGATGGCAGCCGCCGTTGGTTCTACCCCTCCGAAGTATCGGTTAACTACGATAAGAAGGGCCGCCCGGTCAGCGCCACGGCGATCGAGGATGGTTTGCCCGTTAGCCTTGGCGGGGTGGAGAAGATGTCCAAGTCGAAAAACAACGTGGTCGAGCCCAAGGACATTATCAACCGGTTCGGCGCGGACACTGCCCGCCTGTTCACCATCTTCGCAGGGCCTCCCGACCAGAGCACGATCTGGAGCGACAGCGGAGTCGAAGGAGCTTATCGCTTCCTGCGCCGTCTCTGGAACGTTGCCGTTGACGAGAGAACTCGCTGGGATGAAGGTGGCGACGTCGCGACGGATGCCACGCAAGCCAGCCGCGTGCGTTTCGAGACCCATGGCTTGCTGCAGCAGATCAATAACGATTACGAGCGGCTGCAGTACAACACCGTCGTCTCGGGCGCAATGAAGATGCTCAAGGTGCTCGAAGGCGCCCGCGACGCTGGCCGCCAAGCCTGCCGGGAAACCCTGTCTATTCTCCTGCAGGTACTGCACCCGGTGACGCCACATATCACTCAACTACTCTGGGAAACGCTGGCATTCCCTGGCGCGATCCATGACAGTGCCTGGCCGACCCCGGACAGCGAAGCCCTGAAACAAGATGAAGTGAAGATGATGGTGCAGGTCAACGGCAAGCTGCGCGGGAAGATTCTCGTCCAAGCCGACGCCGACCATGACACGATCCGAGGTCAAGCGCTCTGCGACGCGGTATTGAGCAAGTATCTGCAAGGCGCGGTAAGAATGATCGTGGTGCCTAACCGACTGGTGAACTTCATCGTCTGACCTTGGGCCGCCCACTTAAAACCATAAAGCCGGCATTCTTTGAAAATGCCGGCTTTTTCGTTGGGTCAAATCCCTTCGCGGGCCAGGTCCATGGCGAAGTAGGTCAGGATCAAATCCGCACCGGCACGCTTGATCGCGCCGATGCTTTCACGCACCACCCGGCCTTCGTCGATGGCACCGGCCAGGCCGCCGAACTTGATCATCGCGTACTCGCCACTCACCTGGTACGCCGCCAGCGGCAGGCGCGAGGCGGCGCGGATGTCGGCGATCACGTCGAGGTAGGCACCGGCCGGCTTGACCATCAGCACATCGGCCCCTTCCTGCTCGTCGAGCAGCGACTCACGCACCGCTTCGCGGCGGTTCATCGGGTTCATCTGGTAGCTCTTGCGGTCACCCTTGAGCGCGGTACCGCCGGCTTCACGGAACGGGCCATACAGCGACGAGGCGAACTTGGTGGAATAGGCCATGATCGCCGTGTCGTGGAAGCCGGCACCATCCAGCGCGCTGCGGATGGCCTGCACCTGGCCGTCCATCGCTGCCGACGGGGCGATGAAGTCGGCACCGGCAGCGGCGGCGATGACCGCCTGCTTGCCCAGGTTGGCCAAGGTGGCGTCGTTGTCCACGCCGTGGTCGTGCAGCACGCCGCAGTGGCCGTGGCTGGTGTATTCGCAGAAGCAGGTGTCGGACATCACGACCATTTCCGGCACGGTGTCCTTGCAGATGCGCGACATGCGCGCGACCAGGCCGTTCTCGTTCCAGGTGTCGCTGCCGGTGGCGTCCAGGTTGTGCGACACGCCGAAGGTCATCACCGACTTGATGCCGGCACGGGCATAGCGCTCGATTTCCTGGGCCAGCAGTTTTTCCGGAATGCGGTTGACACCCGGCATGCTGGTGATCGGCACGAAGTCATCGATGCCTTCCTCGACGAAGATCGGCAGGATCAGGTCTTCCAGGCGGAATTCGGTTTCCTGGAAGATCGTGCGCAGGGATTCGTTCTGGCGCAGGCGGCGGGGACGAACGGAAGGGAAACGGTTGGACATGACAGCTCCAGGGCATTTTTTAACGGCGTATACCTTATGCCTGTCGCGCGCCAGTGAAAAGGCCAGATGACGAGATAATGTCTTGCATCGAAAGTATTAAGCTCTTTCCTGTGCTGGCCTCTTCGCGGGCTTGCCCGCTCCCACAGGGATTGCACAGGTCCTCAGGCTGGCGCCGTACCTGTGGGAGCGGGCGAGCCCGCGAAGAGGCCGGTACGGGAGAAACTCAATCCACCAACCGCGGCGCCCCCACCTCAGCCGCCTGTCGGTCCAGTCCATGGGCCTCGAGAATCCGCGCAATCTCGCCGCTGCCATGCAATGCCTGGATGTTGGCATCCAGCGCCTTGCCCAGTTCGGCATTGCTCAGCATGTACGGAATCGCCGTCTGCCCCGGCTGTTCGGTGGCCTTCACCCGTGGGTCGGGCGCCGACACCTTGATGCTCGCGCCTTGATAGGCCCCCTTCTGCTGCGAGGCCACCGCCACCGCGTGGCTGTCGATGCCGGCCTCGATGCGTCCGGACGCCAGGTCCTGGGCCATGGCCACCGGGTTGGGGTACAGCACCAGGTTGTCGCCCAGCACCTGCTTCAGGTCATTGACCCACAGGTAGCCCTGCACGGTGCCGACCCGCTTGCCTTCCAGCTCACCCACCGTGGCATAGCCTGGCTTGGAGATGATGCCCATCACATCCAGGTACAGCGGCGCCGATAGGCCTAGCACCTTGCCGCGTTCGACGGTGCGGTACCAGTCGCCGATCACCACGTCGGCGCGGCGGGTGACCACCGACTGGATCGCCGCCGCCGGGTCAAGCACGCTGGCCTTGATGGTCAGGCATTCGCGCGCGGCGATCTGCCGGATGATCTCGCCGTCCACACCGCCCAGCTGCTGATTCGGCCCAGGGATCGAGTACGGCGGGAACACCCAGGCCGCCACCGTCAGCACGCCGGGGGTCAAGGTTTCGAAACGGTGGCCCGGCTTGCACTCGGCCAGGGCCTGGGCACTGCCGGCTACGGCGACACAGAGGGCCAGGCAGCGGGTAATACACTTGAATGGTTTCATCACGGATACCTCTTCAATGTAAGGGGGCAGACAGGGATCAGGGCGTTGCGTGCTGGCCGGGCGCCAGTCTTCTTTCCAGGGCGGCGACGCCCAGGCTTGCCGGAGCGCAGACGGCCGCGTACATCAGCCCGGCCAGCACCAGTACCGGCATGTAATGGAAGGTCGAGGAGCCGATGGCCGAGGCGCGGCTGACGATTTCCGGCAAGGCGATGGTGAAACACAGCGACGAGGCCTGGAACATCATGATCGAGAAGCCCAGCAACGACGGCAGCGCCACCCGCAGGGCCTGGGGCAGGATCACGTAGCGCAGCGCATCGACCCGGTCCAGGCCGATCACCTCGGCCGCTTCATGCTGACCGCGGGCGACCGCCTCCAGGCCACCGCGGATGATCTCGCTGGTGTAGGCCGCGGTGCAGTAGGCCAGTGCCAGCACGGCTGCCCAGAACGAGCTGAGGGTGAGGTTCACCGACGGCAGGCCGAAGTAGAAGTACTGCAACAAGATCAAGGCTGGCGCACCGCGCCCCAGCTCCACGATCAGCAGCGCCGGGTAGCGCACCGCCCTGCCCTTTGCGCTGACCCCCAAGGCCAGCAGCAGGCCGAGGAACACGCCGAGCACCAGGCTGATGGCGGTCACCTGCAACGACAGCACAAAGCCCTTCCACAACTCCGGGAACCATTCGGCCCATTGGGCCAACATCTCGTTCATTGGCTGATCCTCCGTTGCAAGCTGGCCGACACCCAGCGCGAGGCCAGCGCCACCGGCACGCTGAGCACCAGGTACACCAGCGCGGCGGCGCTGTACACGCCCAGCCCCTGGAAGGTCTGCTGCGACACCTGGTAGGCCTGGAAGCTGATGTCCGCCACGCCCAGCGTCGACGCCACCGCCGAGTCCTTGAGCAGGCCGATGGCATAAGTGGCCGCCGTAGGAATGGAAATGCGCGTCAGTTGTGGCAACACCACATCGAAGAAGCGCTGCGGTGGCGACAGGTTGAGCACATGGGCCGCTTCGTACTGGCCATCGGGGATCGCCGCAAAGGCACCGCGGTACACCTCGGCCATCTGCGCGGCGGTGATCAGGCCCAGCCCGAGCACCGCCGCCGCGAACGGCGACAAGCTGACATAGCCACCGCCAATGCCGAAGAAGATGAAGAACAGCCAGACGATCGGCGGGATCGAGCGCAAGGTCAGCACGATGGCCGCCCCCAGCGCTGCCAATCCGCGTGAGCGGGCCATGCGCAGCGCGCACAACGGGAAGCCCAGCACCACGCCGGTGGCGAACGCACACAGGGTCACCCCCAGCGTCCACGGCACGCCCGTGAGCAACATCGCGAGAATGTCGTTCATCAGCGGTCCCTCACGGCCTGGAGAAACTTTACCACCCGCTCATGCTGTGGCTGGCGCATCACCCGGGCACTGGGGCCCTGTTCGAGGATGCGCCCGTCGGCCATTACCACCACCCGGTCGGACACCGTCTCGGCAAAGTGCATCTCGTGGGTGACGACGATCATCGACATCCCTTCTGCGGCCAGTTCCTTCATCACCGCCAGCACTTCCAGGCCAAGCTCCGGGTCCAGCGCCGAGGTCGGCTCGTCGAACAGCATCAGTTCGGGCTCCAGCGCCAGTGCCCGGGCGATGGCGATGCGTTGCTGCTGGCCACCTGAACAGCGCGCCGGGTAGTGCCCGGCTTTGTCGGCCAGGCCCACCCGCTCCAGCAACTGCAACGAGCGCGCATCGGCCTCGCGCTGGCTGCGGCCAAGGGTGCGCACCTGCGCCAGGCTGACGTTGCGCAGCACGGTCATGTGCGGGAACAGGTTGAACGACTGGAACACCATGCCGATGCGTCGGCGCAGCTTCAGCAGGTCGGCGCGCGCCAGCGGCGTGGCCGCGTCGATGTCCAGTTCGTCGAGCCGGATGCGCCCGCGGGTCGGCGGCTCCAGCTGGTTGATGCAGCGCAGCAAGGTGCTCTTGCCCGAGCCGCTGGGGCCGATGATGGCCACCACCTCGCCCTTGCGCATGTCGAAATTGATGTCGTGCAGCACTTCGTAGGGGCCGAACTGCTTGTGGATCGACTCCAGGCGCAGGAACGCGGGCCTGGCAGCAGTCAGGGGTGGCACCTGGCGCAGCGGAGCGCTCATCGGGTTCATGGGCAGGCCCTCCTCTCAGGCGCGCTGGTCATCGACCAGCGGCGTGCTCGACAGCTTGACCGCGCCCTGGGCGGTGATCAGCACCTGTTCTTCCAGCTTCACGCCTTCACGCCCGCCGCGTTCGCCGATGTAGCTCTCCACCGAGACCACCATGTTCTCCTGGAACAGGCCGTCGTAGCCCCATTCGGCAAAGTCCACGGCATAGGCCACGCTGGGGTACTCGTCGACCAGGCCGACACCGTGCAGCATCATCATGTAGCGGTTGTGCTCGAACTTGCCCGGCACCGGCCAGCAGCGCTCGGCGAATTCGCGGAACGACAGGCCCGGGCGCAGCAGTTCGACGTTATGGCTGATCTGCTGGCTGGCGATGTCGAGCAGTTCACGCTGGGCCGCCGTCACCGGTTTGCCGGGGCAGACGAAACTGCGCGAGATGTCCGACAGGTAGCCGCCGGGGCCGACCATGTCGGTGTCGAAGCAGACCATCTCGCCCGCTTCGATGACCTTGTCGGTGGCGTCCTGGAACCAGGGATTGGTGCGCGGACCGGAGCTGAGCAGGCGGCTTTCGGCCCACTCGCCGCCCTGGGCGACGTTGGTGCCATGGAGGATGCTCCACAGCTGGTTCTCGGTGATGCCCGGCTGCAGGCTGGCACGCATGCGGGCGATGGCCAGGTCGCACACTGCCATCGATACCCGGTGGCTGGCGATTTCCTCTGCCGACTTGATCAGCCGTGCCTGCTCCATCAAGGGCTGCGCATCGAACAGCTCGATGCCCCTGGCCTTGAGTTTCTCGGCCCCCCACGGGTCACAGCGGTCCACCGCGAGGCGCCGGTTGCCGCCGCTGTGGCGGACCATCAGCTCCGCCACTTCGGCGGCCCACAGGGCGGCCTTCTCATCGACCCGCGGGCCGGCCAGGAAATACAGCCACGGCAACGCCGGGCGGATTTCGTCGATGGTCTCGACGTGCTCGCTGTTGTGCCGGCTGCTGGTGAACTCGAACAGCACCACCGGGCCTTCGGTGGGCACGAACACATAGCGGCTGGGCGAATGCATGACCCACAGGCCGAGGTTGTTGGTGTCGGTGGCATAGCGGATGTTGATCGGGTCGGCGAGCAGGATGCCGCCGTAGTCATGGGCACGCAGTTGCTGGCGGATGCGCGCCAGGCGGTAGCGGCGCAGGGCCTTGCGGTCGATGGCGGCCTGGGCGGCGAGCAGTTCGCTGTCCACCGGGGCCAGGGCGTGGCCGGTTACGCTGAAGTCGTCACGAAACTGCAGGGATGGCGCGGGGCTCGGTCGGGTACCGATGTGCATGGTTACACTCTCCACTGGATATCGTTGTCGTTGTTGGAGCCAGGGCAGTAACAAGGAAGCGCGAAACGGATGCTGCTGTTCTTATGGTTTTATGGCGCGTGGTTCAGAGGTCTTTGACCAGGCGCAGGGCGTCATAGATGGCGGCATGGGTATTGCGCGAGGCCACCGCATCGCCGATGCGGAACAGCTGGAAGCGCCCATCGTCGCGGCGGGCCACGGCTTGCGGGCGGCCGGCGATCAGGTCCATGTACTCCACCGCGCCTTCGTTGCTCGACAACGGGCACAGTTGGAAATACAGATCGTCCAGCGGCCGGGTGCCGTGGTTGACAACCACCTGGTCGAGCAGCCGGGTCTGGCGCAACTCGCTGTAGTCGGTGCCGATGGTTGCCAGCAGGCCATCAGTGGTTCTAGTCACCGCCTTCAGGCGCCAGGTCACGGTGAAAGTGGTGTCCAGCTGCTGCAGGGCGCGCATGTAGGGCACCAGGTTCATGCCCATGACTTCGGGCGAGAAGGTACGGTCGGGGGTCATGATCTCGGTGCGCGCACCGCTCTGGGCGATGAACTCGGCGGCCTGCAACGCGGCGTGGTCGCCGGCATCGTCGTACACCAGCACATTGCGCCCGGGTTTGACGTCGCCTGAAATGATGTCCCAGCTCGACACCACCAGGTCATTGCCTTGTTCCAGCACCTCGGTGTGCGGCAGGCCGCCGGTGGCGACGATGACCACGTCGGGGGCTTCGTCGAGGATGATCTGGCTGTCGGCCCAGACGTTGTAGTGGAAGGTCACGCCCAGGCGTTCGCACTGGGCCAGGCGCCAGTCGATGATGCTGATCATCTCCTTGCGCCGCTCCGACTGCGCGGTCAGGCGGATCTGCCCGCCGGCCTTGTCGGCCACCTCGTACACCACCACCTCATGGCCGCGCTCCCCCGCTACCCGCGCCGCTTCCAGGCCCGCAGGCCCGGCGCCGACGATAACGACCTTGCGCGGTTGCGCTGCCTTGGGAATCTGGTGCGGCATGGTCGTTTCGCGGCCGGTGGCCGCGTTGTGGATGCAGTAGGCAGCGCCGCCGTGGTAGATGCGGTCGAGGCAATAGTTGGCACCGACGCAGGGGCGGATGTCGTCTTCGCGGCCTTCGATGATCTTGCGCACGATGTGCGGGTCGGTCATGTGCGCGCGGGTCATGCCGACCATGTCGACCTTGCCGCTGGCAATGGCGTGGCGGGCGGTGGCCACGTCCGGGATCTTCGCCGCATGGAAGGTCGGGAAGCCGGTCAGCGAGCGGATCTCCCCGGCGAAGTCCAGGTGCGGCGCGTTGCGCATGCCCTGGATCGGGATGATGTCGGTCAGCCCGGCGTCGGTGGCGATGTTGCCGCGGATCACGTTGAGGAAATCGACCATGCCGCTGTTCTTCAGCAGCTGGGAAATGTGCAGGCCTTCGTCCTTGGTCAGGCCGCCTGCCAGCACTTCATCCCCTGTGTAGCGGATGCCGACGATGAATTCGCTGCCGACCCGCTGGCGAATGGCCGTGAGTACTTCGAAGGTGAAGCGCAGGCGGTTTTCCAGCGGGCCGCCGTAGACGTTCTGCAGCTCGTTGGTCAGTGGCGACCAGAACTGGTCCATCAAGTGGCCATAAGCCTGCAGTTCGATGCCATCGAGCCCGGCGGCCTGCATGCGTTCGGCGGCATCGGCGTAGTCCTTGACGATGCGTTCGATGTCCCAGATCTCCAGGCGCTTGGGGAAAGCGCGGTGCGCCGGCTCCTGGTTGTGCGACGGCGACACCACCGGCAGCCAATCGCCCTTGTCCCAGCGGGTGCGACGGCCCAGGTGGGTGAGCTGGATCATCACCGCCGCGCCGTGCTCATGGCACTCGTCGGTGAGGTCCTTCATCCAGCCGACCACCTCGTCCTTGTAGGCCAGCACGTTGTTGAACACCGGCGGGCTGTCGCGGGAGATGGCAGCGGAGCCGGCGGTCATGGTCATGGCCACGCCAGCCTTGGCGCGCTCGACGTGGTAGGCACGGTAGAGCTGCTTGGGCATGCCGTCTTCGGGGTAAGCGGGCTCGTGGGAGGTGGTGATGATGCGATTGCGCAGGGTGAGGTGCTTGAGTTGGTACGGCTGAAGCAACGGGTCATTTGACATGATTGTTCTCGCGTTCAGGGCATCAGGCTAAATCGACATTAGACCCCATGTACACCAGTGTCAATAAATTAGACAGTGGTGTACATTGAGCTTGTCAGGCCCCCATGGATACGGAACAATGCGCCTATGAACATGACCTCGAACCACCCGGAAATCACCACCCGCGGCTCGATCGAGAGCTGGCTCAACGCGGCCTTCGAAACCCTCAAGGAGTCGGGGGTGGATGCCGTGCGTGTGCTGCCGCTGGCCAAGAAGCTCAAGCTCGCCCGCACCAGTTTCTACTGGTACTTCGAAGACCGCGAAGCCTTGCTCGCGGCGCTGGTCGAGCAGTGGAAGAACAAGAACACCCGCAACCTGGTGAGCCAGACCGAGGCCTATGCAGGGTCGATCACCGAGGCGATCCTCAACGTGTTCGACTGCTGGCTGAACAGCGAACTGTTCGACTCGCAATGCGAATTCGCCATGCGCAGCTGGGCGCTGCAATCGGAACAGGTGGCCGAGGAAATCAAGCAGGCCGACAGTGTGCGCATGGCGGCGCTGAAGGCGATGTTCGACCGTTTCGGCTTCAGCGAGGACGCGGCCGCCACCCGTGCACGCTCGATCTACCTGGCGCAGATCGGCTACATCAGCATGAAGACCGTCGAGCCGCTGGAATACCGCATGCGCTTCATACCCGAGTACCTGCGCATCTTTACCGGCGAGCAGCCGGCGGCACAGGAGCTGGAGCGCTTCTACCAGCGCAACGGCTTTGTGCCGCCCTCAGGCTGATCAGCCCTTACCGGCGATGCATCACTGCAACCAGGGCGGGGTAGGCTCCTCTGCCTTGGTCGGCCCATGCTCGGCCTCTTCCCGCGCCGCCCGGCGGCGAGCTTCATCGCGCAGGGTGGCATCGATCTCGCGCATCACCCCACTCACGTCGGCAGCGTGGTCATCCTCCTCGAACTCCCCGCTCAGCGGGCTGTCCGTGCGCAGTTCCCCGGCCTCGTACAACGCCCACATCTCGTCGGCATAGCGGGTGGCCTTGAGCTCCGGGGCAAAGCGCCCGAAGTAATGCGCCATGTTTGCCACGTCGCGCTGCAGCATGCTGAAGGCATGGTTGTTGCCTGCGGCATCCACCGCCTGGGGCAGGTCGATGATCACCGGGCCGTCGGGGCCGAGCAGCACATTGAATTCGGAAAGGTCGCCATGCACCAGGCCGGCGCAGAGCATCAGCACGATCTGACGGATGACGAAGGCGTGGTATTCGCGTGCTTCTTCGGCTTCGAGGTGCACGTCGTTCAAGCGCGGGGCGGCATCGCCGTCGGCATCGGTGACCAGCTCCATCAGCAACACGCCGTCCTGGAAGTCGTAGGGCTTGGGCACCCGCACGCCGGCACCGGCCAGGCGGAACAGCGCTGCCACTTCGGCGTTCTGCCAGGCGTCTTCGGCCTCTTTGCGGCCATACTTGCTGCCCTTGGCCATGGCCCGGGCCTGGCGGCTGTTGCGGACCTTGCGGCCCTCCTGGTACTCGGCGGCCTGGCGGAAGCTGCGTTTGTTGGCCTCTTTGTAGACCTTGGCGCAGCGCACCTGGCTACCGCAGCGCACCACGTAGACAGCCGCTTCCTTGCCGCTCATCAATGGCCGCAGTACTTCGTCGACCAGGCCGTCTTCGATCAGTGGTTCGATTCGTTTTGGTGTCTTCATCAGGCTGCGTTCGGGGTCCTGGCTGGGGTGGTGGACATCCTCTCATAGGCTGGGACGACTTGCTCGTTTGTCTGCACGGGCGCTTTCGGGGCGGCGAACCGCCGCGAAGAGGCCAGCAGCCTCAAATCAAGGCTTTGCGGCTGTGCTCACCATCGACCAAGCGCATCAGCCCCAGCGGATTGGCATTCATCAATGCATCCGGCAGCAACGCATCGGGATAGTTCTGATAACACACCGGCCGCAAGAAGCGATCAATGGCCAACGTCCCCACCGAAGTTCCGCGCGCATCGGACGTGGCCGGATACGGCCCGCCGTGCACCATCGCATCACTCACCTCGACCCCGGTCGGATAGCCATTGACCAACAACCGACCCGCCTTGCGTTCGAGCAGCGGCACCAGCGCGGCAAAGCGCTCCAGATCGGCAGGCTCGGCGATCAGCGTCGCCGTCAGCTGACCATGCAGCGCTTCCAGCGCCCGGCGCAGCTCGGTTTCGTCGGCCACTTCAACCACCACCGTGGTCGGGCCGAAGACCTCTTCCTGCAGCAACTCATCGCCGTCCAGCAGCAAGCTCACATCGGCCTGGAACAGCTGTGCATGGGCCTGGTCCCCACGCTGCTCGGCCCCAGCCAGGTGGCGTACGCCCGGGTGCTGGTGCAGGCGCGCCACGCCGCTTGAATAGCTGCGCAAAGTGCCAGCATTGAGCATGGTCTGTCCCGGCTGGTCTGCCATGCGTGCAGCCAGTGCGGCAACGAATGCCGAGAACGCCGGGCCGGCCATGCCAATGACCAGCCCCGGGTTGGTGCAGAACTGCCCGCACCCCAGCACCACCGAAGCCGCCAGTTCACTGGCCACCTGCTCGCCCCTGACCTGCAACGCCGCCGGCAGCACCAGTACCGGGTTGATGCTGCTCATCTCGGCGAACACCGGGATCGGCTGCGGGCGCGCCGCTGCCAGGTCGCACAGGGCGCGGCCACCTTTGAGCGAGCCGGTGAAGCCGACCGCCTGGATGGCCGGGTGGCGTACCAGCGCCTCCCCCACCCCCGCGCCGTAGATCATGTTGAAAACCCCGGCCGGCATGCCGGTGGCCTCGGCGGCGCGCTGGATCGCCTCGCCAACGTACTCGGCAGTGGCCATGTGGCCACTATGCGCCTTGACCACCACCGGACAACCGGCGGCCAGCGCGGCGGCGGTGTCGCCACCTGCCGTGGAGAAGGCCAGCGGGAAGTTGCTGGCGCCGAACACCGCCACCGGGCCGACGCCGGTGCGGTACTGGCGCAGGTCCGGGCGCGGCAGTGGCTGGCGCTGCGGCTGCGCACGGTCGATGCGCACCCCCAGGTAGTCACCGCGGCGCAGCACCTGAGCGAACAGGCGCAACTGGTTGCTGGTACGGCTGCGTTCGCCCTGGATGCGCGCGGCCGGCAAGGCGGTTTCGCGGCAGACCGTGTCGATGAACGCCTCGCCCAGCGCATCCAACTGGCCGGCAATGGCATCCAGGAACTGCGCCCGGCGCTCCGGCGCCAGGGCGTTGTACCCGGCAAAGGCCTGCTCGGCGGCGCGGGCGGCGGCATCCACCTCGTCAGGCGTGGCCTGGGTGAAGAGCACCGGCAGGGCTTCGCCGCTGCGCGCATCGATACTCTGAAGGCGCACGCTGCCAGCGGCGCTGCGGGCGCCGCCGATGAAGTTGCTTCCCGACATGATTGACTCCTGTGACAACGATTGAAGGCTCAGAGGCTTTTCACCAAACCTGGGCGCTGCGCCTGTTCGGCAGCGGCAATGCCATTGCGCAGCGGCTGGCCGAAGGCGTCGAGGCTGACCTCGAAGGTGTCGCCGGAGCGGGCCTGGATGCCGTCGGCGAACGACAGCGTGGCCGTGCCGAAATAATGCACGTGAACATCGCCCGGGCGCAGGAACTGGGCGTACTTGAAGTGGTGGAACTCGAGGTTCTCGAAGCTGTGGCACATGTTCTGCTCACCGGACAGGAACGGCTTGCTCCACAGCTCCTGGCCATCGCGCAGGATGCGGCTGCGGCCTTCCAGGTGCGTGGGCAATGCGCCCAGGCGCAGCTCGGGGCCAAAGCTGCAGGCACGCAGCTTGGAATGCGCCAGGTACAGGTAGTTGCGACGCTCCATCACATGGTCGGAAAACTCGTTGCCCAGGGCATAACCCAGGCGGAACGGCGTACCGCAGTCGCCGATCACGTACAGCCCGACCAGCTCCGGCTCCTCGCCGGCATCTTCGGCAAAGGCCGGCAGCGGCAGGTCGGCCCCGGGGCGCACGACGATGGCGCCATCGCCCTTGTAGAACCACTCCGGCTGCGCGCCCTCCTCGCCTGCCGGCGGGCGCCCGCCTTCAAGGCCCCACTGGAACATGCGCATGCTGTCGGTGACCGCACCTTCGGCCTGCTGCTGGTGCATCTTGTCGCGGGTGGCGGCGCTGCCCAGGTGTGTCAGGCCGGTGCCGGTGACCAGGCAATGCGCCGGGTCTTCATGGTCCAGCGGCGGCAGCACCCGGCCTTCAGCCAGGAGTGCCAGGTAGTCATGGCCCTCGCCCAGGCCTGCGGCCTGCACCTGGCTGACCAGGTCGAGCCCTGCGGCAATCGCCTGCAGGGCCAGTTCACGGGTGCTGCTGACACCGCAGATTTCCAGGGCACGCTCGCCCTCCACCACGCCAACCCGGCGCTGGCCGACGGCGGTTTCGAATTGGATCAGTCGCATGCTTGTGCTCGCTTGTCGGTTGCAATGTTCACGGATGCCTGGCGCTGGCGGCGCTCCAGGCGGTTATAGACGACGCCGGTCAGTACCAGCCCGAACAGCATGACCACGGCCAGGAAGTACAGGCCCGAAGACAACTGGCCGGTGTGTTCCTTGAGCGCGCCGATGCCGAACGGGCCCAGATAGCCGCCGAGGTTGCCGATCGAGTTGATCAGGGCGATGCCGGCCGCCGCGCTGGCGCCTGAGAAGAAGCGCCCGGGCAAGGTCCAGAAGATGGCGGTGCAGGAGAACAGCGCGAAGGCCACCAGACACAATGCGGCCAACTGCATCGCTGGCACCGTCAGCCAGGCACTGAAGAACAGACCCAAGGCGCCCAAGGCATACAGCACGCCCAAGTGGCCGTAGCGGTCGTTGAGGCGGTCGGAACTGCGCGGGATGATCAGCAAGCCGATGATGCCGAACAGGTACGGTACCGCCGAGACGAAACCGGTCATCAGGTCGCTGCCACCAAACTGGTGAATCAGCGTCGGCAGCCACAGGCCCAGGCCATAGATGCTCAAGGTTACCGGCAGGTAGAACAGCGCCAGCAGCAGCACCCGGCCATCCTTCAGGGCGTGCAGCGGATTGCCGTGGCGGGTCTGGCCGAACTCGCGCTGGTCTTCGGCCAGCTGCGCCTTGAGCCAGCTGCGCTGCGCATCATCCAGCCAGCGCACCTTGTCCGGGCCGTCCGGCAGCAGGCGCAGGGTCGGCCAGGCCAGCAGCACCGCCGGGGTGCCGATGCAGATGAACAGCCACTGCCAGCCATGCAGGCCGAGGTTGCCATCCAGCCCCAGCAAGGCGCCCGACAGCGGCCCTGTGACCAGCATCGCCAGCGGTTGCGACAGAATGAAGAAGCCGAGGATCTTGCCGCGATGGCGTACCGGGTACCACTGGGTGATGTAGTACAGCACGCCGGGGAAGAACCCCGCCTCCGCCGCCCCCAGCAGAAAGCGCATCACATAGAAGCCATTGGGCCCGGTGACGAATGCCATGCCGATGGTGATCGCGCCCCAGGTCAGCAGGATGCGGGCGAACCAGCGCCGGGCGCCGAAGCGGTCGAGCAGCAGGTTGCTGGGAACTTCGCAGAGGAAGTAACCGATGAAGAACAGACCGGCACCGAGGCCGTAGGCCGCATCACCGAGGCCGATGTCGGCCCCCATGTGCAGCTTGGCAAAGCCCACTGCCGAGCGATCGACGTAGGCCACGAGGTAAAGCAGGACCAGAAAGGGGATGAGTTTCAGCGTGATCAGGCGGACGAGCCGCTGCTCCTGATTCATGGCGAGGTCTCCGATTGTTTTTGTAATGGGGACAGCACATGGCCGGGGTTTTGTGGGCAGACCTCCGGCGCGGTGAATCGATCATATAGTATTACTATTTAAAACAACAACCCTTCACAAGGTGCATTTTTGGCGATACAGTCGCTTCACAACGACAAATAGTAATACCAATAAGGTGCCCGTCATGTCTGATAGCAAACGCCCCCTGCGCTCCGCCCAATGGTTCGGCACCGCCGACAAGAACGGCTTCATGTACCGCAGCTGGATGAAGAACCAGGGCATCCCTGACCACGAGTTCCAGGGCAAGCCGATCATCGGTATCTGCAACACCTGGTCCGAGCTGACCCCGTGCAACGCGCACTTTCGCAAGATCGCCGAGCACGTGAAGAAAGGCGTGCTGGAGGCTGGCGGCTTCCCGGTGGAATTCCCGGTGTTCTCCAGTGGCGAGTCGAACCTGCGCCCTACTGCCATGCTCACCCGCAACCTGGCGAGCATGGACGTGGAAGAAGCCATCCGCGGCAACCCGGTGGACGCCGTGGTGCTGCTCACCGGTTGCGACAAGACCACACCCGCCCTGCTGATGGGCGCGGCCAGCTGCGATGTGCCGGCGATCGTGGTCACCGGCGGGCCGATGCTCAATGGCAAGCACAAGGGCCGCGACATCGGCGCCGGCACCATCGTCTGGCAGATGCATGAGGCCTACAAAGCCGGCCAGATCGACCTCAACGAGTTCCTCTCTGCCGAAGCCGGCATGTCGCGCTCGGCGGGTACCTGCAACACCATGGGCACCGCCTCGACCATGGCCTGCATGGCCGAAGCCCTGGGCACCTCGCTGCCGCACAATGCGGCGATCCCGGCGGTGGATTCGCGGCGTTATGTGCTGGCTCACCTGTCAGGCATGCGCATCGTCGAGATGGTCAATGAAGACCTGCGCCTGTCGAAGATCCTCACCCGTGAAGCCTTCGAAAATGCCATCCGCGTCAACGCCGCCATCGGTGGCTCGACCAACGCCGTGATCCACCTCAAGGCCATTGCCGGGCGCATCGGCGTCGACCTGCAGCTGGAAGACTGGACCCGTGTCGGCCGCGGTACGCCGACCCTGGTCGACCTGCAGCCGTCCGGGCGTTTCCTGATGGAGGAATTCTACTATGCCGGCGGCCTGCCGGCGGTGATCCGCCGCCTCGGCGAGCACAACCTGCTGCCCAACCCCACGGCCCTGACCGCCAACGGCAAGAGCCTGTGGGACAACTGCCAGAGCGCACCGCTGTATGACGAAGAAGTCATCCGCCCGATCGACAAGCCGCTGGTGGCCGATGGCGGCATCTGCATTCTGCGCGGCAACCTGGCGCCCAAGGGCGCGGTGCTCAAACCCTCTGCGGCAACCCCCGAACTGATGCGCCACCGTGGCCGCGCCGTGGTGTTCGAGAACTTCGAGGACTACAAGGCCCGCATCAACGACCCGGAACTGGACGTGGACGCAAGCTCCGTGCTGGTGATGAAGCACTGCGGACCGAAGGGTTACCCGGGCATGGCCGAAGTCGGCAACATGGGCCTCCCGGCCAAGCTGCTGGCCCAGGGCGTGACCGACATGGTGCGCATCTCCGACGCCCGCATGAGCGGCACGGCCTATGGCACCGTGGTCCTGCATGTGGCACCGGAAGCGGCAGCAGGTGGCCCGCTGGCGGCGGTGCGCGAGGGCGACTGGATCGAACTGGATTGCCACGAAGGCCGCCTGCACCTGGACATTTGCGATGAAGAACTGGCCGGCCGGCTGGCGGACCTGCAAGCGCCGCAGCAGTTGATCAGCGGGGGCTATGCGAAGCTGTACCTGGACCATGTGATGCAGGCCGATGAAGGCTGCGACTTCGACTTCCTGGTTGGTTGCCGGGGTTCTGCGGTGCCCAAGCATTCCCATTGAACCTGCACTGGCCCTGCTCTTGTGGGAGCGGCCTTGTGTCGCGATAGGGCTGCGCAGCAGCCCCAGGTTTTCAGTACACATGCACAGATTGCCGGGGGCTGCTGCCCAGCCCTATCGCGACACAAGGCCGCTCCCACAGGGCAGAGCCCCTGCTCGACCAGTGATGCTATGATGCCCCCCCCGCTCCGATGGACCGCCAGCACCGCACATGAACTACCGTCAGCCCACCACGCGCAAGAGCATGCACGCCACCCTGGTCCAGGACCTCGGCCTGCAGATCGTATCTGGCCAGCTGCAACCTGGGCAGAAACTGCCCGCCGAAGCCAGCCTGTGCGAGGCCTACGCGATCAGCCGGCCGGTGTTCCGTGAAGCGATGCGCGCCCTTACCGCCAAGGGCCTGATCGAAGCCCGCCCACGCGTCGGCACCTTGGTGCGCCCGCGTCACGACTGGCACATGCTCGACCCCGACGTGCTGCACTGGCTGATGCAGGCCACGCCGCAGCAGGAATTCTTCCACACCCTGTCCAGCGTGCGCTGGGTCATCGAGCCCGCCGCCGCCGCACTGGCCGCGACCAATGCCAGCCCGGACGATGTCGCATCGATCGGCGAGGCCTACCAGCGCATGGAAGCCGCACGCACCCACGAAGAGCGCTTGCAACCGGACCTGGACTTCCACGCGCGCATCGCCGACGCCACCCACAACGACCTGCTCGCCTACCTGTGCAACATGCTTTCGCTGGCGTTGCGCGAGTCGGTGCGCTACTCCAACCAGCGCCCCAACTTCGATGAGCTGGCCCTGCCGCGGCACAAGGCGATCCTCACCGCCATCCAGAACGGCGACGCCCTCGGCGCCCGGCATGCTTCGCTGGTGCAGCTGGAGGATGCCCGGGTCGCGTTGAGCAAGGTGCTCGGCCAGGACCCGATCGGCTGAGCCGGCTCAGACCGCCAGGCGATGTTGTGCGATGGCGTGCCGGGCCCGGTCGAACGCCCAGTTGTACAGCACGGTGTAGGGCAGGATGATCACGAAGAAGCCCAGCTCGACCATGAACGCCTGCAGCAGCGAAATCTCCAGCATCCAGGCCGCCACCGGCAGGCACCAGACCACCAGCCCCGCCTCGAAGCCCAGGCCATGGACGAAACGCGCCAGTGCTGTCCACTGGATACGCGGCGTAGCCACGCAGCGGTCGACCAGCGCGTTGTAGAGCATGTTCCAGATCATCGCGATCACCGACAAGGTGACCGCCAGGGTCCCGGCCGTGGCCAGCGACTTGCCCATGATCCACGAGAGCAAGGGCGCGCACAGCAGCACGGCGAAGATTTCATAGCCCACGGCATGGACCATGCGCTCGGTGAAAGAGACCTTTTTCATAACAGTTTCCATCATGTGATTACGTCGTGGCTCACATTTTCGTTGATGGAACTGATACTCGCGACATGGCAGCTATCGATTTTATCAATACATTCGTTACTGCAAGTCTGGGAATGCAGCGGCCAGCAAGCCGGCATCCTTCAAGATCGCTGCACTGCTGACAATATCCGGCGCCAGCCAACGGTCCTGCGCATACGCTGGCACCCGTTCGCGCAGCAACCGCCAGGCGACGTCGGTACCTGCTCCAAAGCGCTGCGCCTTGAGGAACTCGAATGCCTGACCCGCCAACAGGTATTCGATAGCGAGGATCTGCGTGCAGTTCTCCAGGGCGCGGTGCAGCTTCAACCCGGCATTGGTGCCCATGCTCAAGTGATCCTCCTGCAGCCCGGAGGTGACGTAGTTGTCGATCACCGCCGGTTGTGCCAGCTGGCGGTTTTCTGCGCACAGTGAAGCGGCCACGTACTGGACGATCATCATCCCCGAATTGACCCCCGGGTGACTGACCAGGAAGGCCGGCAAGCCGCTGACCAGCGGGTTGATCAGGCGATCGAGACGACGCTCGGCAATCGCCCCGATCTCGGCCACCGCGATGGCCAGCAAATCGGCGGCCATGGCCACCGACTGGCCGTGTGGATTCGCCTGGGAAACCACCCGATACGACTCGGGCGTACCCAGCAACATCGGGTTGTCGGTTGTGGAGTTGAGTTCGGTTTCGATCTGGCGTGCTGCGTGCTCCAGCTGATCGCGCGCAGCACCATGAACCTGCGGGATCGAGCGAATGCTCAAGGCGTCCTGGGTGCGAATGCCATGGCTGCTGGCAATGACTTCGCTGCCATCGAGCAGGCGGCGCAAGTTTCTGCCCACACGCTGCATGCCGGGGTGCGGTTTCATCGCGATGATTTCAGGGTCGAAGGCATCGAGTTGGCCGCGCAGGGCTTCGAAGCTCATGGCCCCGATAACGTCCGCCCATTGGCTCAAGCGCGTGGCGTCGTCCAGCGACAGGCAGCTCAGGCCGGTCATGCACGGGGTACCGTTGACCAGGCACAGGCCGTCCTTGGCACCCAGTTTGACCGGTGCCAGGCCGACCTCGGCCAAGGCTTGCTGCGCCGGCACGACCTGGCCCCGATAGCTGACCTGGCCGACGCCCAGCAGGCTGATGCTGATGTGGGCCATGTGGGTCAGGTACCCCACCGACCCCTGTCTCGGCACCTGCGGGGTGATGTGCTGGTTGAGCAGGGTCAGCAGCGCCTCGACCACCTTGCGCTGAAGGCCTGAGCGGCCCTGGCTGAAATTGATGACCGCTGCGCAGATGATCGCCCGGGTCTGTTCGTCCGACAGTGCGGCACCCACGCCACAGGCATGGCTGAGCAGGGTATTGCGCGACAGCTGGCTGAGTTGTTCGTCCTGCAGCGAAACGTTGCACAAGGCGCCAAGCCCGGTATTGACGCCATAAGCGCGTTCACCGCTGGCAACGATGCGCTGGACAATCGCCTGGGCATTCTCGATCCGCGCCCAGGCCGATGGGGCAAGCTCAAGCTTCGCCCCATGCCGTGCCACGGCCACCACGTCCTGCCAGCGAACGGGCGCATCGGCGATGATGATTCTTTCGGCAAACGACATACACGCGGTTCCTTAAAGCGAAGCTACGCGGCGCTGCACGAAACGATCGACGTAGTCGTCCGCAGGCTGGTAGAGGATTTCTTTCGGTGTGCCGACCTGGATCAGGCGCCCGTCCTTGAGAATGGCAATCCGGTTGCCGATACGCACCGCTTCATCGAGGTCGTGGGTGATGAACACGATGGTCTTGTGCAGGGTCTTTTGCAGTTCCAGCAACTGGTCCTGCATCTCGGCGCGAATCAGCGGGTCGAGCGCACTGAAGGCTTCGTCCATCAGGATGATGTCGGTGTCGGCAGCCAGCGCACGGGCCAGGCCGACACGCTGACGCATGCCGCCCGACAGCTGGTGCGGGTACGACTTTTCGTAACCCTTGAGGCCCACGGTGCTGATCCAGTGCAAGGCACGCTCGACGCACATGGCCTTGCTCTCGCCACGGACCTTGAGGCCATAGGCGACGTTGTCCAGCACGGTGCGGTGCGGCAACAGGCCGAAGCTCTGGAACACCATGCTGATCTTGCGCCGGCGGAATTCGCGCAGGGCGTGCATGTCGTATTGCAGGATGTCCTCGCCATCGACCAGGATCTCGCCGCTGGTGGGGTCGATCAGGCGGTTGAAGTGGCGCACCAGGGTCGATTTTCCCGAGCCCGACAGCCCCATGATCACGAAGATCTCACCGCTGCCGATGGACAACGAAAGGTCGTTGACCCCAACCACGCAGCCGGTTTCGGCCAGTACCTGATCCTTGGCTTTCTGCTGCCGGATCAGTTTCAGGGCATCTTCAGCGCGAGCACCGAAAATCTTGAAGACATTCTTGACTTCGATCTTGTTCATCATCTGCTTGGTGCTCATTTGCCCACCCCATGCCGTGGCCGGCCATAGGCCTGGGTAATGCGGTCGATCACGACCGCCAGAATCACAATGGCCAGGCCCGCTTCGAGGCCGCGGCCCACGTTCAGGGTCTGGATGCCGACCAGCACGTCCTCACCCAAGCCACGGGCACCGATCATCGACGCGATGACCACCATCGACAGGGCCATCATGGTGGTCTGGTTGATACCGGCCATGATGCTCGGCAACGCCAGTGGCAGCTGCACGCCGAACAGTTGCTGCATGCGGTTGGCACCAAAGGCATTGATCGCCTCCATGACCTCGCCATCGACCTGGCGAATGCCCAGGTCGGTCAGGCGAATCAGCGGCGGTGCGGCATAGATGACGGTGGCGAAGATCGCCGGCACCTTGCCCAGGCCGAACAGCATCAGGACCGGAATCAGGTACACGAAGCTGGGCATGGTCTGCATGATGTCGAGCAGCGGCATCAACACTGCCCGCAGGCGATCGTTGCGCGCCGACAGGATGCCCAGCGGAATGCCGACCAGCACCGATATCAGCGTGGCCACCAGCATCAGCGCGAGGGTCTGCATCAGCTTGTCCCACAGGCCTACCGCACCGACCAGGAAGAGCAAGCCGACGATCACCGCAGTGGGTACGATTTTACGGGTGGCGTGCCAGGCAATACCGGCGACGACGGCCAGCATCAGCCACCAAGGTGTTGCGCGCAGCAGGCCTTCGAGGTTGACGATGGCCCACAACAGGGTGTCGGAGATGTGCCGGAACACGTCACCATAGTTGATAACCAGCGCATCGACCCAGCCATTGACCCAGTCGGCAATGGAGAACGTGAAGTTTTTGGGAAACATGGAATTCTCTCGAGCAAGTGCGTGAAGCGGACTGCTGTGGGGCAGGCCCGGCAGGCGCCGGGCCCGCCCACACCCTCAGAGTGCCGCGTCGACCTTTTTGGCTGCGTCTTCACTGACCCAGCTGTGCCAGACTTCGGGGTGCTCCTTGAGGAACAACTTGGCCAGCTCCGGCGACTCGATACGCTCTTTGCTCATGCGCGCCAGGTTCTGGTTCAGCAGATCGATCGGCAGATTGACCTTTTCCAGCACCGCCACCAGTTCAGGCGCCTGCTCGTGGAAGGCCTTCGACACGCCGACCTTGATGGTCACGGATTTATCCACGCCGGGCTTCTCGTCCAGCTTGACCAGGTCGGCCTGGCCCATCAGCGGGGTTGGCGACCAGTAATAGAAGAGGATCGGCTCGCCACGCTTGTAGCTCGACAGCACGGCGGCATCCAGTGCCGGGCCGGTGCCCGGGCGGAAGTTGGTGTAGGTGTTTTCCAGGCCGTAACGCTTGAGCATTTCGCTGTTGTCCAGCTCGCAGGTCCAGCCGGCCGGGCAGTTGTAGAAGCGCCCCTTGTCCGGCTCTTCCGGGTCCTTGAAGACCTCGGCGTATTGCCCAAGGTCAGCGATGCTCTTGAGGTTCGGTGCCTTGGCTTCGAGTTTGCGCTTGGCATCGCCTTCAATCACATAGCGCGGCACATACCAGCCTTCGACTGCGCCATTGACCGGCGCCCCAATGCCAACCACCTTGCCGGCGGCCGCTGCCTTGTTCCAGACCTCGCTGCGCCCTACCCACTCTTCGGCAAACACCTGGATATCGTTGCTGCTCAGGGCGTTTTCCATGGAGATGGAGTTGCCCGGCAGGCTGTCGGTCTCGCAGCCATAACCGTTTTTCAGCACGAACTGCATCACGTCAGTGAGCAGCATGCCGCTTTCCCAGTTCAAACCGGCGAATTTCACCGGCTTGCCAGACTCGCACCAACCGGCCGCCTGGCTGGCGCCCGCGGACGCCAGCATCCCGAAAGAAAGTGTTGTGGCAAGCAGAGCTTTTGTAATTGTCATTGTGACGCTCCCGAACAAGAACATGTGCACGGGAGAAATATTTCACAACCTCAAAAAAGGAAGAAATAATAAGTCCTGATGCATCACAACGGAAAAACCTATGAAGTTCACACTGCGGCAATTGCGCTATGCACTCGCAGCGGCCAAGCACGGAAACCTGACGACGGCCGCCATGGAGCTTCATGTTTCGCAACCCTCCATCTCGGCGGCCATCACCGAGCTGGAGGAAGTGCTGGGTCAAGCCATCTTCATACGCCAGCGGGGCCTCGGCATATCGCTGACCCCATTCGGCCGTACTGTCATGGTCCAGGCACGCCGTGTGCTGGCAGAGGCTCAGACCTTTGCCGAGATCAATGCCAATGCCGGCGAGTGTGTCGGCGAATTGGTCGTCGGCTGCTTTGAAGACCTGGCGCCCTATTGCCTGCCGCAAATCGTGCGGCGCATGCAGGAGTCCTGCCCGAGGGTCACGGTCGACATGCGCGATGGCAGCTTCGACTATGTGGGCAAGCGGCTCAGTGAGGGGGCGATCGAGCTGGCAATCACCTACGACCTGGGATTGCCACCGAACACGCAGACCACCGAGCTGTGCCAGCTGACTGCTCAGGTACTGCTGGCGGCCGATCACCCGTTGGCCAAGGAGCCGCGTGTCAGCCTCAAGGCGCTCGCCGAATACACGCTGGTTGTCACCGATCAAGCCCAGAGTTGGCAGCACGTGCTGGACTTGTTCAGCTTTTACGACCTTTCACCCGCCGTTGTGCACCGTGTGCGCACCTTCGAGCTGCAGCGTAGCCTCGTCGCCAATGGCTTTGGCGTCGCGCTGATCTATACCCGGCCATTTGGTGACCGTAGTTACGATGGCCAAGCGCTGGTGTGCCGGCCGACCGAGGAGAAATTGCCAACCCACAGCATCGTCCTGGCGCACGATCAGCGCTATCCGCTGACGCCTTCGGCGGAAGCGTTCAAGGCGCTGGCGGTGGCCTGGTTCGCGGAACGCCCCTCGTTTGCATCCGATTGATCGCACGCCATCCGAACCGCTCAGAAATCGCACAATAGTTCGGTAATCGCACAAATTCCTCTCCGCCCCCTCTACTGTTGCACGGTATTGCGGCACGCTATAGCCAAGTCAGCACACAACGCCAAGCGCTGAATGGCCCCACCGCGTCAGCACGCGGCCAGGTCGAAAATCCATACTCCAGGAAGAACCAGGAGCACGCTTTGATCAATAAAACGTACGAGTCCATCGCCAGCGCGGTGGAAGGGATCACCGACGGTTCGACCATCATGGTCGGCGGTTTCGGCACTGCCGGGATGCCGTCCGAGCTCATTGATGCGCTGATCGCCACCGGCGCCCGCGACCTGACCATCATCAGCAACAACGCCGGCAACGGTGAGATCGGCCTGGCTGCCCTGCTGATGGCGGGTAGCGTGCGCAAGGTCGTCTGCTCGTTCCCGCGCCAATCCGACTCCTACGTCTTCGACGAACTGTACCGCGCCGGCAAGATCGAGCTGGAAGTGGTACCGCAAGGCAACCTGGCCGAACGTATTCGCGCAGCAGGCTCAGGCATCGGTGCATTCTTCTCGCCGACCGGTTATGGCACCCTGCTGGCCGAAGGCAAGGAAACCCGTGAGATCGACGGCCGCCAGTACGTGCTGGAAATGCCGCTGCATGCCGATTTCGCGCTGATCAAGGCGCACAAGGGTGACCGTTGGGGCAACCTGGTGTACCGCAAGGCTGCGCGCAACTTTGGCCCGATCATGGCCATGGCCGCCAAGACCGCCATCGCCCAGGTCGACCAGATCGTCGAGCTCGGTGAACTGGACCCGGAGCACATCATCACCCCGGGTATTTTCGTCCAGCGCGTGGTTGCCGTTTCCGGCGCTGGCGCTTCTTCGATCGCCAACGCTGTCTGAGGCCTGCCATGACCATCACCAAAAAGCTCTCCCGCACCGAGATGGCCCAACGCGTGGCCGCAGACATCCAGGAAGGCGCCTACGTCAACCTGGGCATCGGCGCCCCGACCCTGGTGGCCAACTACCTGGGCGACAAGGAAGTGTTCCTGCACAGCGAGAACGGCCTGCTGGGCATGGGCCCAAGCCCAGCACCGGGCGAGGAAGACGATGACCTGATCAACGCCGGCAAGCAGCACGTGACCCTGCTCACCGGCGGCGCCTTCTTCCACCACGCCGACTCGTTCTCGATGATGCGTGGCGGCCACCTGGACATCGCCGTACTGGGCGCCTTCCAGGTGTCGGTCAAGGGCGACCTGGCCAACTGGCACACCGGCGCCGAAGGTTCGATCCCTGCCGTGGGCGGTGCGATGGACCTGGCCACGGGCGCGCGCCAGGTGTTCGTGATGATGGACCACCTGACCAAGTCCGGCGAAAGCAAGCTGGTGCCGGAGTGCACCTACCCGCTGACCGGCATCGGTTGCGTCAGCCGCATCTACACCGACCTGGCCGTGCTGGAAGTGACTGCCGATGGCCTGAAAGTGGTGGAGATCTGCGCTGACATCGACTTCGATGAGTTGCAGAAGCTCAGTGGTGTGCCGCTGATCAAGTGATCCGCGACACCTGACCGAATGCGGCCGCAAGGCCGCATTCGGTCCACGCTTGCCTCCCACTTTGTTGGCATCGATACTCGTGGCATTCCGTCCATGGCTTATATCGATACCCATGCGCTACTCCCCCGAAGCCCTCGTCGCCTTCGTCGAAGCCGCCGCCCTCGGCTCGTTCTCTGCGGCCGCGCGCAAGCTGCGCAAGAGCCAGTCGACCATCAGCATCGCCATCGCCAACTTCGAGGCGGACATCGGCTGCCCGCTGTTCGACCGCACCGGCCGCCACCCGACGCTCAATGCCGCCGGCCATCAGGTGCTGAAACAGGTCGAGGCGGTCCTTGATGCCAGCGCCAAACTGGATGCCTTGGCCGTGCGCCTGGCTGACCAGGTCGAACCGCTGGTGTCGGTGGTGATGTCCGACAGCTACAGCGTGACCTTCCAGAGTGCGGCGATGGGCCGCTTTGCCGAGCACTACCCGCACACCGAACTGCGCTGCGGCCCCTCCGAGGACGCCGACGTGATCGACCTGGTGCAGCAAGGCCTGGCGCATATCGGCATCCTTGCCGCCCAGGACCGGTACCCGGCCGATGTCAGCGTGGCACGCCTGCCCGAGCAGGCGGAGTTCTGCCTCTATGTCAGCAGCGAACACCCGCTGGCGAAGCTGACGGCGTTGCAACCGCAGCACCTGGAAAACGAACGCCAGCTGTACATCAAGACCTACGCCCCGAGCCTGCCCCATGGTCACGGCCAAGCCTGGTCGGCACCGGACTACCTGACCTTGCTGGAGTTCGCCGTGCGCGGCTTTGGCTGGGCCGAACTGCCCAAGGCGCTGGTGGCGCGCTTCGGCAGTGGCCTGGTGGAGTTGCCCATGGCCGGTTACCCGCGGCGGGTGGCCATGGATGTGGCGTGGTCGCGCCAGCAGGCACTGGGGCCCGCCGGGCAATGGCTGGTGGGGCAATTGCTCGGGCGCTAGGCAAAGCGCTCGACCTGCGCCGGCGTGCGCCGCATCAGCACCTTGCCGTTGCGCACCGACACCAGCGCATGGCCCTGGCTGCGGACCATCTCGTAGTCATCCGGCGCCGACAGCAGCAGCAGGTTGGCCGGCCGGCCGACCTCGATGCCGTAGCGCTCGCCAAGGTTGAGGGTGCGGGCGCTGTTGTCGGTAATCAGGTCCAGGCTGCGCTGCAGGTCTTCGTAGCCGAGCATGTGGCAGATGTGCAGCCCGGCTTCGAGTATGCGCAGGATGTTGCCGTTGCCCAGCGGGTACCACGGGTCGACGATGGAGTCCTGGCCGAAGCACACGTTCATCCCGGCACGGTCGATCTCGGCCACGCGGGTCAGCCCCCTGCGCTTGGGGTAGGTGTCGAAGCGCCCTTGCAGATGGATGCTTTCGGTGGGGCACGAGACGAAGTTGATACCCGACATCTTCAGCAGCCGGAACAACTTGGAGCAGTAGGCATTGTCGTAGGAGCCCATGGCCGTGGTATGGCTTGCGGTCACCCGCGCCCCCATGCCGCGCACCCGCGCCTCTTCGGCCAACACTTCGAGGAAGCGCGACTGTGGGTCGTCGGTTTCATCGCAATGCACGTCCACCAGGCAGCCGGTACGTTCGGCCAGGTCCATGAGGAACTTGATCGACGACACGCCTTGGTCACGGGTGTTCTCGAAATGCGGAATGCCGCCGACCACGTCGGCGCCCATGGCCACCGCTTCGGTCATCAGGGCGCGGCCATTGGCGTACGATTCGATGCCCTCCTGGGGGAAGGCGACGATCTGCAAGTCGACCAGATGGCGCACCTCCTCGCGCACCTCGACCATGGCCTTGAGCGCGGTGAGCTTGGGGTCGGTGACGTCGACGTGGGTGCGCACGTGCTGGATGCCATGGTCCACCAGCATGCCGATGGTCTTCTTGGCGCGGGTCTTGATGTCGTCATGGGTGGTGATTGCCTTGCGCTCGGCCCAGCGCTCGATGCCTTCGAACAAGGTGCCGCTCATGTTCCACTTCGGCTCACCGGCCGTGAGGGTGGCATCGAGGTGGATGTGCGGCTCGACGAAAGGCGCCACCACCAGGTTCTGCCGGGCATCCAGGTCATCCGCGCTGGACAGGGCGGCCACGTCGGCCTGTGGCGCGATGGCGGCAATGCGCTCGCCGTTCAGCTCGATGCGGAACAGGCCGGACTTGCCACGCAGGCGGGCATTGATGATGTTCATGACGTTACTCCTTGGCTTGGTCTTCGTTCATGCGCCATACCAGCATGGCGACGGACGCGTTCATGCGAAACAGCGGGTCGTCGAGGGATTGCCCACTCAGTTGTTCGATACGTTGCATGCGTTGGTTGACGGTGTTGCGGTGCAGGCCCAGGCGTTGGGCTGCCTTGAGTCCGTTGCCGTTTTCCTTGAGCAGGGCGTCGAGGGTGTGCACCAGCACATGCGGCTGCTTGCGCCCGGGAGTGACCAGCGAGCCGAGGGTCTGGGCGACGAAATCGTCGATCAGCGAGCGGTCGACAATGCCTTGCAGCAGGCGCAACACACCGAGCTCGCTGAAATCGCAGAAGCCATTTGCCGGGTGCAGGTGCTGCGCCACTTGCAGGGCCTGGCGCGCCTCGCTGAGTGCTTGACGGTAGTGCGCACAATCACCGGCCAGGCTGGACAGGCCCATGTACAGTGTCAGCTCCCCTGCTGCCACGCTCAATTGCCGATGCAGCGCCGCCAGGGTTGCCGGCAGGCCGGCGGCATCGGCCAGCAGCACTACCTGCAAGTCGCCCGGCAACTGCGCCGTCACCGTCCCCGGCCGCTCGCGACACCAGGCTTCGAGCTGGTCTTCCAGTGCCTGCCGGGTAGCTTGCCAGAGGCGCTCACCCTGGGCCAGGCCGTGGCGCTCGAACAGCTGCTGGACGTGCAGCAGGCGCAGCGCCACCACCCGGCGCGGCTCATCCAGTGCCAGCTCAAGGTGCGCAGCACGCTGGCGGGCGATGGCCAGGCTTGGATAGTCGCCACTGAGCAACTGGGCAAGGATGTCGTTGCGCGATCGGCGCACCTGGTTCATCTGCACCAGGGCAGTGCCGATCAGGTGGGTAACCACCACCATCTTCAGGGCGTAAGGCTGCTCGATCAACGGCAGACCCAGTTGCTCGGCATGGGCGATCACTGCTGGCGGGATCACCTGGATGAAAGCGCCGCCGGTGAGGATCACCATCCCGGCAATGCCCACGGCCTCCCCGTCTTCGACCAGGCTCAGCAGGTTGGCCTCGCCACGCGGGTGGTTGATGCCGGTGACGAACACCAGCTCTCCCCCCATTACCCACTCGGCAATGCCTTCGTTTTCCGCCACGTAGGGCCAGCGCACCCGCCGCTGCAGGTTGCGCCCCCCCGCACGTACGCTCATCTGCTGCAGACCCGGCAGGTGGAGGATTTCGTCCAGCGCCAGGCTCACGGTTCGATGCCCGCCTGGCCCAGGGCCCGGCGTCGGCCGCTGAGTTCCAGCATGACGATGTAGCACAGGGCCGAAGCGCCAATGCCCACCAGCGGCGCGACCCAGGGCGAGGCATAGGCCAGCACCGCACCCAGCGCATAGGCACCCAGCCCCATGAGGTTGTAGCGCGGCAGTTTCACCGTGGCCAGGGCCGGGTACTTGCCACGGTGGCTGTACCAGAAGTCGGCCATGATCACCCCGCCCACAGGCGGAATGATCGAACCCAGCAGCACCAGGAACGGAATCAGCATTTCATACATGCCACCGATCGCCAGCACGATGCCCACCGCCGCCGCGACCAGCGTGGCGGTGCGCCGACGCTCGCTGCGCAGCAGGTGGCAGGCAGCTGCCGATACGTTGTAGATGGTCGGCCCCTGGATGGTCCAGAGGTTCAGGCAGAGCATCACCACCGCCGCGAACGACAGGCCTTGCAGCATCATCACTTCGACGATGTCGGCCTGCTGGTAGACCATCGCGCACCAGGCCCCGGCCACCACCATCAGGCCGTTGCCGAGCAGAAAGGCGACGATGCTGGCCACCACCGCGACTCGCCCGCTGCGCGACAGCCGGGTCCAGTTGGTGGCCTGGGTGGCGCCGCTGGCGAAGGTACCGAAGACCATGGTCACCGCTGCCGAGAAGGTCATGGTTTCGTGCGGCACCACCGCCGCCAGCCCGGCAAAGCCACCGGCATCGGTGGTGGCGATGTACATCGACACCAGCAGCAGCGCGAACATCAGCGGCACCGACACCCGCGACAGCAGGTCCAGCCCTTTGAACCCGATGATTGCGGTGATGCTGAAGCCCAGACCGAACAGCACCATCAACGGTACCGTATAGCCGCCGGCCAGGCCCAGCAGCTTGACCAGCACGATCGCCACGGTCGCCGTGCCCCAGGCATACCAGCCCAGTTCGGCAAAGCCCAGGATGAAGTCGGAAAGCCGGCTGCCCGCCTCGCCGAAACAGAAACGCCCCATCAGCACGGTGTTCAAGCCGCTGCGCGAAGCGATGAAGGCCAGCGCTGCGGCATACAGCGCCAGCAACGTGTTGCCGATGGCAGCGACCCACAGCATGTCGACGAAGTCGAAGGCCATGCCCAGCTTGCCGCCGGCGAACATGGTGCCGGTGAAGAAGGTAAAGCTGAACAGCACCATGGCGATGGGCAACAGCCCCTTGCGCGATGAGCGTGGGGCTTCGCAAAGCGGGAATTCGGTGGGTGAGCTCATGGCACGGTGCTCCGGGTTGTCGTTGCGACAGCAGGGAGCAATATGCGGGCCGCTTTTGCCAACTGCGGCAAACGGCAGATTTGCAGGCAAGCGGCACAAACATCCCTGTTCAACCTGCACACTATCAGGCCGACTTGCCTGAACAAACCTGTGCGAAAAGACCTGTTTTGAGGCGAGCCCGCACCAAAGCGGAACAGCGCTGGGTAGTTTTCACCCAGGCTGCCGCGAATGGCGCTGACCGGCCATCATTCGTTGCCATCGACGTCCGCCTCTTTCCAGCTGTCATCCGGGTCGAAGCGCTTCATGGCCTTGGCAATCTTGTCGCCCTGCGGCCCCAGGTCCTTCTCGAACACCTGCCCGTCATGGCTGATCATGAAGCTCATCACCCCGGTATCGGCGTACTTCGCAGGCCAGGCGACCAGGGCGAAGCCGCGACTCATCTGGTTGCCGATCAGGTAGCTGTAGGCGCCGCCCGGCGCGGACGGGCCCTGGCCATCGAGGATGCGGAAGTGGTAACCGTACCAGTCGTCACCCACGACGTCATTGCCGAACAGCGGCCCCAGCGGGCTGATCTGGCCGCCCTCCTCGTCCTCCCAGAACAAGCCGTCGTGCTTGCCGGGCGTGCTGAAGATCTGCCGGGCATATTCCAGCGTGCCGTTGCCGTTGCGGTCCTGCGAGGCGTAGTCCATCTGCGCGTCGTGATAGGCGAGCACCGACTGCAAGGCGGCGAGCTCGTTGCGGCCGATGCGGCGGGCGCGGATTTCGGCGCTGCCGGCCTTGAGGTCGAAGCGCCAGCCGTTGCTGGCCTTGGTCAGCGGGATGGGCAAGGTCCAGTGCTCCGGGCCCACGGCCAGAATGGCCTGGCTGGCGCTCTTCTGTTCGATCTGGTGTTCGGCATTATACGCCTGCAGGAAGGCATCGACGTCACTGCGCTGCACGCCTCCACGGGGGATGTAGGTGCGCCAGTCATCACCGAGCAGTTGAGCCAGGCGCGCTTCGTCGGCGTGCTCGACGCCCAGTGCCTGGACGAACGATTCGACCGCTTTTTCCGGGGTGGGGAAGGCCTCTTGCGCGGCGGCCAGCTGGGTCCAGGTCAGGCCCAGGTTGATCAACAGTGCTGCCAGGGTTGTCTTGTTCATCGACGGCCACCTCCACCACCGCGACGCATCGGCGCACTGGGCCGGGAAATTTGATGCCCTGCTGCACGCGATGTGTGGGGCCGCTGGGCGAATGACTGGCTGGTACGACCGCGGTTGGCCTGCGCCAAGGTATGCGACGGAGAACGGACCCCGTCGAAGGCGTTGTTGCGGGCCCTGCCAGCACTATTCCCTTGGCGGTTGTGCAAGGCCTGACGGGCCTGGCCTTCACCCTGGCGGTGCTGGTTGAGCTGGTTGAGCTGGTTGCGCGCTTGCTGGTGGTCACGGGTAGTGCGTGGTTCCGCGCGGCGCTCGGCAAGGCGCGCATTGTTCGCACCGCCTTCGGCACGGGCTTGGCGCGCGCTGTTGAGGGCCTCGCGGTTACTGGTGGCGGGGCGCTCGATACCTGCACGGTCCATCGAGGCTCGGGCCCGGTCACGGGCCTGGGCACGCTGGGCATCATCGCCGCGGAACGCGGCGCGCTGGCTGGCCCCGTCGAGCTGGCGGCCGAATTGCTGGCGGCTGCGGTTGTCACGGTAAGGCACGCCATCGCGGTGCACGGCGTTGTGCTGCCACTTGTTCTGGTTGTTGGTGATGCGGTTGTTGACGTTGATGTTGTTGTAGCGGTTGACGTCGATATCGACATCGCCGCGGCCCCAGTCGCAGTCGCCCCACAGCGAGTTGACGATCGCCACGCCGGTGCCGAATGCCAGCCCGGCCATCAGCGCGGAACCCGCGTAGTACAAGGGCGACGGCGGGTAATACACCGGCGGCGAGGCAGGATAGGCCCAGGTGCCGTAGGTGGTGGTCGGGTTGTAGGTGGGCACGTACACCACCTGCGGGTCGGCAGGCTGGATGATGATGGTGCTGGTCGACGCGCTGCTGGCCGGTGCGCCCTGGTCCCCGCCCGAACTGGCGGGCGCCGCTGCCGGCGCGGCCTGCACCGTGACGTTCTGGTACTGGTTGCTCTGCAGGTTGCCAGCTGCCTGTGCCTGACGGCGCAGGCGCTGAACGCTGGCCATCACATCATCGGATTGCGCCAGGAAGGCATCACCCAGCCGCTGAACCCAGGCCGGGTCCTGACCGAGCATGACCAGCACCTGCGGGAACGCCACCAGCGCCTGCACGCTCGGGTCCCAGGTCTGGTTGGCCACCTGCTTGACCGCGTCATCGCCCTTGGCCTTCGGGTTGGCCTTGGACCAGGCCACCGCCTCGGTCACCTCACCCGGGTAGGTCGAGGCCATCAGCACTTGTGCCAGCAGCGGGTCGGGATACAAGGCAACCGGCGCCAGCATCTGGTCCAGCTGCTCCTGATTGAACACAGCCTGTTTGGCTTCGGCAGGCGCCGGGTCGGGGGCTTTTACGTCTTCGGCCAACGCCAGGCTCGCAACACCGTTAAGGCACAACACCACTGACAGGACGCACAACAAGGGCATGCGCATCGCAGTTCCCCATCTGGTCATACCGCGTGAAATGGATGAGTTGCAGGCCAGGCAGTTGCCGGCGTGGGTTAAGGGTAGCAAAGGTGCGGGTTTCGACCACTGATGCTTTGAACTACTTGGCGGCCCGCACGTTTAGTTACTTCGGCAAGGCATCGGCAGATGGGTATATGACGAAAATTCCTACGAGGTTTTAGGAAGGGTTCAACTCCTCTGAGAATTGCTTCCTCGATAGTGTTCAGACTCACCTTGATAGAGCCTGAAATCGCCATGAGCATCACTCAAGACATTGCCAATGCAGTCGCCGAAGTCGACTTCCTCATGAGCCCCTGCAAAGCCTGCCAGCGCCAGGGCCTGCCCATCCTCCCCCTGCGACGCGCCGTGGTCCCCGATACCCGACCCGGCAGCGACCCCGTCACACAAACCCGCATGGGCCTGCGCACCTTGCGCAGCGGCTACCTCTACGTGCTGCTCGACCAGCGCATCTGGCATGCCTACGAAGTCACTGCTCAAGGTCACCTGCGTCGCTTCGATCCCTACGAACCTAATCCAGGGCCGCCACCGTCCCTGCCCGAGTACTGCGTGCATGAGGACCATGACATCCCGTCGTCCTTCCTCAACATCGACACCGACACTTACGGCTCGGCCTGGCTGGCGTTTTCCAGCGATCCCTGGCCGGTCAGCGTGCTGCAGGCCTACAAAAGCGGCCGGGGCCCCGCGCACCGCTTCGAGGGCCTGGACCTGATCCAGGCGCGCAACAATCCTGAGCTGCTGGGCCTGGCCATGACCCCGGACAATCTTCAGGTTGACCGTCAGGTATTCGAATATGCCCAGCAGCTTAACGGTCCGTTCGACAGCGCTCATGGTTTTCACAGCCGGTTCCTGCGCAAGACCGCCCTGCGCGGGTACCTGACCAACGCCATCGCCCAGCACAAGCTGGAGAACGGTGTGCTCGCGGTGGTGATCAACGACACGGTCGGCCTGATCCAGGAATACAACCACCAGCGCCTGAACTGGGTGGTCAAGCGCCAGGCCTGGCGCGAGGACCCGCTACGTGCCTACCAGCTGCAAACCTCGCAAATCCTGCAGATCATCCGCGCTACCCAGCGCGAATGGGCGGCGCAGAAAGTACCCTCGACGTTCGAGCTACAGACCGGCGACGGGCCACCGGTGTTCGTCGCTCCCGAGGTGGAGCGCCAGCGCATGGTCGAGAGGGTTCAGCAAGAAAGCGACAAGAAACTTGAGGAGCGCTATGACGAACCCCGACGTGCGGCGTTCCAGGCGGAGTATGAACAAGAGGAGGCCCGTTTCCAGGCTTTCATCGATCAGCATGCCGGCACCTACGCGACACTCTGCGAGAGCGCGGCCTTCGCGCTGATCGAACGGCACGACTACGACGGCCGGGACCGCGAATCAGGCATCGCTTACAGCAAGACCATGGCCGCGTGCCTGGCAGGCGGGATCACCGAGGCTGTACGAGCGAGTGCGGAGCCGTCCCCGCCAGCCCCCGGCACCAGCGAAGCGCTGTGGCTGGGATGGCTGCAGGCCCCGAACAGCCCACCCTACCGCGCCCTACTGCTGCGTGACCAGGCGCTGCTGGCCGCGCTGCTGCCCAGCTTCTCGTCGACCGAGCCGACCCACTGGAATGACAGCGAAAAACTCTACTCGGCCCTGAGCAAGTTCATCAGCAGTGAAGACTTCGGCCTGCAGATGCGCGATTCGCTCAAGCAGGCCATCACCGAACTGCAGGGGTCGGTCAACGCCGCCAGCCAGCGCCTGCAGGCGCAACTCGACCCCGGCATCCAGCACGTCGTTCGCCACCTGAACAGTGCCAGTCAGCGGGTCTACAACGGCGTGCACCTGATCGAGTTACAGGTGCAGATGAAGCTAGGCGAGTACTACGCCTTGCAGAGTGCGCACTTGCGTGAACTGCAGAACCGAGCCAGCGAGAAACTGGCCAAGGCGCGGGCAGAGATGATGCCGGACCTCGAAGAGGTGAAGGCCGGGATTTTCAAACCGATGGCCAAGGTCAAGCCGATCATCCAGACCGGGCTGCTGAGCCTGGCGGTGCTCGACCCGAAAATCGCTCACCAGATGATTCCGGTCAGCGTCTGGGTCGAGGGTACGGCGCACGAGCTGCATGAGCGCTTGGCCAGGGAGGTCAAGCTGAATGTCAATCAGCTGAATGATGCGGCGCAGATGGCGTTGGTAGAAATCAAGGTAGCAGCCGGGACGCTGGAGCTGGATGCACGAAAGAAACTGAATGGCATGAAGATCAGTGCGGGGCAGGCTTCGCTGTTGGTGCGGGACAGTTTTACCGGGCTACGAGGAGCGGGAAAAGGCTGGGAGCTGCTGCTTTCGTTGGGCAGCCTTTACTTATTGAGCGACAGCCTTGGTAAAAACCTGAAGAAAGCGCAAGAGGAGATTGGCCCCAAGTCGGGTGAAGCCTTGATCGCTTTGTATGGGTCGACCGTGGGCTTGCTAGGCAGCGGAATAGAACTCACAGGGCTTTTAATGGCTCACAAGCCAAGTACTCCCAACAAGTTTTCTGTCGGCCGCACAGTCGCCAGATTTGGCGCCATAATCAGCGCGACAGCAGGACTATTCGAATCAATGCAAGCCCTGGCTTCGGCAAATCGTACTTACAGAGCGGGCGATACAATCGCAGCGAGATACTATTTAGCTTCCGCAATAGTCAGCGCCTTTGGCACCGCCACCGCAGTAGTCGCCGTGCTCAGCGCCTCGATCTGGGGAGTCCTAGGAATTGCCATCGCACTGGGTTTAGCTACATATTCACTCTTCAAAGTTGCCGGACAGAGTGAGTCCACCCCATTAGAGCAATGGGCTCGACGCTGTTATTTCGGGAACGCAAATGAATCACCCAAAATCCATTGGCATTCATCAGATCATATCGACATTGCTCTGGCTGAACTGAATGCAGCCATATTGGGCTTGGATGGCGGCGTAAGATTCGAGGCAACAGCGGGAGACCCCAAAAGCGCCTCCAAGATCGGAGGACTCGTCAACATCGAGATCAGCCGAAAGCTTAAATTTAAAATCACACTACCCCGCTTCAACGAACAAACATCTGGCTATCAATGGGTTCTTCTATTTCACCGACATGGCGACGGTAACGCTCCAGCCTATACTGGAGGCGAGGTCATTACTTATGACAACCACTTCGCCCCGACAATTACAACTAGAACTTCGAATCACATGTCACTCAAGCCAAACAAGCCATTAAAGTTCCCTGACTACAATTCCAAAAGCATAGTAATCAACGAAAACTCTGAGGCCCCCGCCTACGGCGATGGTATCTGCGCTAACAAAACATTTGTGGGCAGCATCGAGTTAGCACCAGAAATTGGCCCCCACAACATTTTGGCCGCATCTTTATTCATAGTGTACTGGCCTGACCGAAACATCTTTTCCGCCTATTCTGAAATTGCCGTTCAGGATGAACACCAATGAACATACCGCACCGTGCTTTTGGCTGGAAATACGACCTACCCTCACCTAACGCACCCACTCAATTGGAAGCGCGCACTGCACACCTGAACCCGCCACCCAATCACATTGATAACAATCATATAGAACTCCCTCGAAACACGGTAGAGACCAGAGGCATACTCACAGCGCTAGGCGCACTGACCCTCTTGATAGTTACAATCGGAACATTATTATTAACTTATGCAAATATCGCATGGGACGGAAAGTTCGACTTAAGAATTTCAGGTATTTCAATAATTATATTATTAATCGCATTTTTGATTATCCCACCCTACATCCGAATGGATCTAGAGCTCCCGTGCAACGAACCAATCCGCTTCAACAAATTGCGTCGCAAGGTCTATTTTTATCAGTATAGACATGACTTACTACGTCCATTCGGGCGGGCTAACTGGGGAATTAAGCCAGTCGTTTATGATTGGGATGATCTCACCGCAGAGGCATACCGGGGATATGCGCCCATGGGCTATGGCGGGCTAAAGGAGAAAATAATGATTTCAGTCTGTAAACCCGGTACCGACGAGGTAATCGACCGAATTTACTTTACCGACGACATTGAAAAGGGCGAGCAATACTGGGCCATCGCCAGGGTTTTTATGCAAGAAGGTGCAGAAGCTCTGCCTGAGTTCGTCAATCCGCCTTGGGACTGGAACGAAGGCATTTACTCCAATCCTTTCGAGCAACGCGCACCCAAAGTGCAGTGGCCCACCGAAATGGACCTCGAGTCTCGCACCGCACCGGCGCCAGAAGAATACCCATGAAAACTGTTGTATTGGCCGGCCACTGGGCACTAATGGGAGGGCCGCTTTGCGGCCCACCACCGACGAGCCAGTTACCACAGCGGATTGCGCAATCCTCGCAGCAACCTCGATAGTCACTATCGACAACACCAATTTCTACCCATCGGCCGCAATCAATAACCTAGCTCCATCGATTCCCACCGCCCGAATCCTGGAGCTTCCCCCGATGAACACCACGGCCCGCCTGCTGCTCGCTGCTCTCACCGCCACCGCCATCGCCGTGCTCACCGGTTGCGCCAGCCACCCCGAGCTGCGCCCCTACACCGCCGAGGAAACCCGCCAGTTGCAACTCGAGGCCATTCAACGCCAGGCACTGTCGCTGGATGAATACGAACTGCGCAAGCGGGTCATCGAACGTTCCGCCAGCCAGCAGGTGATCACCGAGACCCGTGAAGCGCTGCCAGCCATCAAAGGTTGATAGCTCACGTCGAAGCGGCGGATTGCACTGGCCAGACAGAGTGAGCTAGAACACGGCGATGGATCCCCCTCACGGAAGCCGCCCAATGATCGACCACCTGGACCACTTGGTACTGACCACCATCGACGTCGACGCCTGCTGCGACTTCTACACCCGCGTGCTGGGCATGCAACGGGAAACCTTCGGTGCCGGCCGCCTGGCGTTTCGCTTCGGCAACCAGAAGATCAACGTGCATGTGCGTGGTCACGAGTTCGAACCCAAGGCTCACCTGCCCGTGCCGGGCGCGCTGGACCTGTGCTTCATCGCCAGTATTCCCCTGGAAGCGGTGATTGCCCGGTTGCACGAGGCGCAATGGCCAATCATCGAGGGCCCGGTACAACGAACCGGCGCCACCGGCCCGATCCGCTCGGTGTATGTGCGCGATCCGGACCTGAACCTGATCGAGATCGCCGAACCCCTCCCCACCTGACCGCCACGCGCTGGCATAAGCCCACCTGACAGGGGTATCCTTGCCCGCTCAACAGCAAGCCTTCCAGGACGGTGAGCATGACCAGGCCCCTTCTGTTGCTGACTGCGGCCCTCCTCTCGAGCCCGGCACTGCATGCGCAACAGATCCAGCGCCAACTGGGCGATTTCGACTTCAAGCTCGGCACCACACCCTCGCGCAGCATGGCCCAGGGGTTGATTTCGCCGAGCGCGATGGGCGCCTTTCATGGTGGCCTCGACCTCAGCCACACCAGCGGCTGGTACCTCGGCCAGTACGCGCCGAGCATGGGCGTGACGCCCGACTCCACCCTGCGCCTGGACAGCTACACCGGCTACAAGCACCACTTCGACAGCACCCTGGGCTATGAGGTGGGGCTGATCCACTACAGCCAGCCGAACATCGCCGGCGCCGACAGCTACGCCCTGTACGGCGGCATCTCGGTGCTCGGCAGCCGCTTCGGCGGCGCCTGGCGCGATAACCCGGACAACCGCACCGGTACCCTGTTCGCCGACTTCGGCCATTTGCCCTTGTTCGATGTCGACCTGACCGTCAAGCTTGCTCACCACCGCCTGGGTACGCCCTTCACCATCGGCGACGGTAGCCAGATCGACGGCTTTTCCGACTGGTCGCTGGAGCTGTCGCGGCCATGGCTGGGTATCGACCTCAACCTGATCTACAGCAACTCCGACCTCAGCGGCAGCGGCTGCGAGGCCTATGCCGGCATCAACACTTATTGCGAAAGCATGGTCACGCTCAAGGCCCAGCGCAGTTTCTTCTAACCTGCCCTGGCCGGCAGCAGCGCCAGCGCCACGCCACCCAGCACCACCAACGAGGCGAGCAGCAGGCGCAGCGACATCGGCTCGCCAATCAGCAGCACCCCGCCCAGCGCGGCGATGACTGGCACGCTGAGCTGCATCGTCGCCGCCTGCTGGGCGGAGACTTGCTTGACCACTGCGTACCAGACGGCATAGCCCGCCCCCGAAGCCAATACCCCCGAAGCAAGGGCATACAGCAAGCCTGCCGGGCTGACATGCGCCCGCGCCAGCGCCAACATGACAACGCCAAGGACCACGAGCATGGGCAGGCTGCGAATGAAGTTCCCGGCCGTGTCGGCCAGCGGATCGGGCGAACCTTTACCCAGCAGTGTATAGGCGCCCCAGGCCACACCGGAGGTCGCCATCACCAGGGCGCTGAGCAGCGGCGGCGCTTCGGCACCGGGCAGCAGCAACAGGACCAGGCCGGCAAACGCGATCAGCATGCCCAGCAACGTGCGTGCGCTGAGGCGTTCGCCCCTGAACCAGGCGAAGGCGAACATGGTGATCTGGACCGCGCCGAACAGCACCAGGGCGCCGACGCCAGCGCCCAGTTGCAGGTAGGCCACCGAGAACAGGTAGGCATAGAGGTACAACGCCAGCCCGCCCTTCCAGCTGCCGCCCAGGGCAACGCCCGGCTTGCGCAGACGCATCAGCAGCAGCAGAAACACCGCCCCGCTGGCCAGGCGCACCACCGTGAACGACTCGGCATCGATCGCCCCGTCTCGTAGGGCCAGGCGGCAGAAAATCGAGTTGGCGGCGAAGGCCACCAGGCTGAACAGGGCTGGCCATAGCCAGAACTGTTTGCCTTGACCGGCAATGGCTGTAGTGCGGACACTCATGGTGTTGTCACCTCTGAGGGAGATTCTTGTTTTGGTGGTGTTTTGGAGACTTTATCAAGATCCCACAACATCTGATCATGGGCGGATGCCTGTGCCAGCCATTTCGCGGGTAAAACCGCTCCTACAGGTACATTGCAAGATTCTAACGCTGTGCAATCCTGTGGGAGCGGGTTCACCCGCGAAAGGGCCGGCACAGGAACCAACCAACCACCAGGAATACTACCTTGCTCCCGGACCGCCTGAACGCCGACCTGACCCTGCCCGCCATCATGCACGGTGCCGACCTGCCCTGGCTGGCCAGCCCGTTGCCCGGCGTCGAGCGCCGCCCGCTGTTTCGTATCGGCGGCGAGAAGGCCCGGGCCACCAGCCTGGTGCGTTATGCCCCTGGCAGTCATTTCAGCGCCCACCAGCACCCTGGCGGCGAAGAATTCGTGGTGCTGGAAGGCGTGTTCGAGGATGAGCGCGGCCGTTATCCGGTTGGCAGCTATGTACGCAACCCGCCAGGCAGCGCCCACGCGCCGAAGTCGAGCGAAGGCTGCACGATCTTCGTCCGCCTGCAGCAGTTTCATCCGGAAGATGACCAGCAGCTGGTTGCCACGTTGTTGGCCAAGGGCGACCAACTACTGTTTTCCAACGCCCATGAACAGGTGTGTCTCAAGCCTGTGCAACCCGGCGCCGCTATTCACCTGGAGAATCCTCGCGGCCTGGAATGCCTGCTCCTGCAAGGCAGCCTGGACGGCGCCGAGTTCAGCCTTCAGCCGCTGAGCTGGATACGCCTGCCAGCAGGCACGCCCTTGCACGCATCCGCAGGGCCCCAAGGCGCACGCCTCTGGTTCAAGGACGCCGAGCCTACCTTGGGACTTTGATATTTCTTTCGGCGTCACCGCCCCAGCCAGCCTCAAGCTTCTGGCATCAACGTCGCAATCAACGCCCGCACCGCCCCCGGCAGCGCCTCCAGCTCACGCACCAGAATGCTCCGTTCGCGCACCGCCCATGGCTCATCCAGGCTGATGGTCACCAACTCCATGGTCTGGCTGTGCCGCAGTGCCGCCGACTCGGGGATGATACCGATGCCCACCCCCGCCTCCACCAGCCGGCAGATCGCCTCGAAGCTCGACAGCTGGATGCGCAGCGACAGGTTCAGCCCCATGCGCTCGACATGGTCACGCAGGAAGCTCAGCAAGGTGCTGCCGTCGTGCAGGCCGATATGCTGGAAGTCCAGGGTCTGCTTCAACGACACCGTCTTGCACTTTGCCAGTTCATGGCCCGCCGGCACGATCAGCACCAGGCGGTCGGTGCTGAAGTGCATCACCTGCAAGCCGCTGGCTTCCACTGGCCCGGCGATGATGCCCATGTCGCTGCTGCCATCGAGCACACCGCGCACGATGTCCCGCGACAGGCGCTCCTGCAGGTCGACGGTCACCCCGGGGCGCCTGGCCATGAAGCCGGCCAGCACTTCGGGCAGGAATTCGGTGACGGCGGTGGTGTTGGCAAAGATGCGGATATGCCCGGCCGAGTCGGTGCCGAACTGGGCGAACTCGGCTTTCAGATAATCGACCTGACGCATGATCAGGCGGGCATGCATCAGCAGTTTGTGCCCGGCCGGGGTCAGCTCCACGCCACGGCTGTCGCGGTACAGCAGGCGCGTGTCGAGCTGGGCTTCCAGGGCCTTGATCCGTGCACTGGCGGCGGCCGGTGAGAGAAATGCCCGGCGTGCGCCCTGGGTCAGGCTCGGTGATTCGCCGATATGGATGAAAAGCCGCAGGTCTGCCAGATCAAAATGCATTCGAAGCTCCGCTTATGGCTACCGGCCTCTTCGCGGGCAAGCCCGCTCCCACAGAGACAGCGCCGCAGTCGAGGGCTGCACCCTCTCTGTGGGAGCGGGCTTGCCCGCGAAGAGGCCAGCACAGGCAAAAACATGGCGTTCAGCATACATGAACGCTGCCTTATACAAATGCAAATTCACAGAATGCCAGGCGCCTCGCATGATCGGCCCATAACAACAAATGCAGAGGCCCACGGTTATGACTGCTTCCCACCCGCCCATCGACTACAGCGCCTGGATCGGCCGTACGGAAGAGGCCGTCGATGAGCTCAGCCGCAACCTGATCAAGCGCATCGCCGCCACTTTCGGTGAATCCGCACCCGCCGTCGGCCAACCACTGCCACCATTGTGGATGTGGTGCTTCTTCCAGGAGCCGCTGGCCGAATCGCAACTGGGGGCGGACGGCCACCCGGCACGCGGTGGCTTCCTGCCCCCGGCCGACAACCGCAACCGCATGTGGGCAGGCGGCCGGGTCGAGTTCATCGCCCCGCTCGAGGTCGGCGCCGAAGCCCATCGCCTGTCAACCATACTGCACATCGAGGAAAAGCACGGCCGCACCGGCGCGCTGCTGTTCGTCACCGTGCGTCACGACTACTCGCAGCACGGCCAGCTGTGCGTGCGTGAAGAGCAGGACATCGTCTACCGTGAGCCCAACCCGCCCAAGCTCGACAGCGCCGCAGCCGATGCGCCGGCCGACTGGAGCGAGGCAGTCACGCCGACGCCGACCCTGCTGTTCCGGTATTCCGCCGTGACCTTCAACGGCCACCGCATCCACTACGACTTCCCCTACGTCAGCGAAACCGAAGGCTATGCCGGCCTGGTGGTGCACGGCCCGATGATCGCCACCCTGAACCTGCGTGCGTTCATCCGCGCCAACCCTGGCAAGCACGTGCGCCACTTCGCCTACCGCGGCGTGCGCCCGCTGACCGTGCCCACCCCGTTCGAAGTGGCCGGGCGCATCAGCGCACCCGGCCAGGCCCAGCTGTGGGCCGGCAATGCCGCCGGTGTGGCACAGAGTGCCGACGTGCTTTTCGACTGATACCAGACAGGGAACACCCGCATGCATACGTACGACAGCGATGACCTCAATGCCATCCGCGAAGGCGTGCGCGCCTTGTGCGCCGAGTTCGACGCCAGCTACTGGCGCAAGATCGATGAAGAAAAGGGCTTTCCGGAGGCCTTCGTCAAGGCCATGACCGACGCGGGCTGGCTGTCGGCGATGATTCCCGAAGAATACGGTGGCTCTGGCCTGGGCCTGGCCGAGGCCTCGGTCATCCTTGAGGAGGTGAACGCCTGCGGCGGAAACTCCGGCACCGTGCACGGGCAGATGTACAACATGTTCACCCTGCTACGCCATGGCAGCGAGGAACAGAAGCGCCACTACCTGCCCAAGCTCGCCAGTGGTGAACTGCGCCTGCAGTCGATGGGCGTCACCGAACCCACCACCGGCACGGACACCACCAAAATCAAGACCACCGCCGTGCGCCAGGGCGACAAGTACGTGATCAATGGCCAGAAGGTGTGGATCTCGCGCATCCAGCATTCGGACCTGATGATCCTGCTGGCACGCACCACGCCCTTGCCAGAGGTCAAGAAAAAGTCCGAGGGCATGTCGATCTTCCTGGTCGACCTGCGTGCAGCCATCGGCAACGGCCTGACCGTGCAACCCATCGCCAACATGGTCAACCACGAGACCAACGAGCTGTTCTTCGACAACCTCGAACTGCCGGCCAGCAGCCTGATCGGCGAGGAAGGCAAGGGCTTTCGCTATATCCTCGACGGCCTCAACGCCGAGCGCACGCTGATCGCCGCCGAGTGCATCGGCGATGGCCGCTGGTTCGTCGAAAAGGCCAGTGCCTATGCCCGCGACCGGATGGTGTTCGGCCGCCCGATCGGGCAGAACCAGGGGGTGCAGTTCCCCATTGCCGAGGCCCACATCGAGATCGAAGCCGCCGACCTGATGCGCTGGCGCGCCTGTGCCGAGTACGACAGCGGGCAGAATGCCGGGGCCAGTGCCAACATGGCCAAGTACCTGGCGGCCAAGGCCTCGTGGGAGGCGGCCAACGCCTGCCTGCAGACCCACGGCGGCTTCGGCTTTGCCTGCGAATACGACGTCGAGCGCAAGTTCCGCGAAACCCGCCTGTACCAGGTGGCGCCGATCTCCACCAACCTGATCCTGTCCTACGTGGCCGAGCACCTGCTCGAACTGCCGCGCAGCTTCTGAGGGCCTGAGCATGCTGCATACCCAAGCCCTGGCGGGCTTCCTGGCCGACCTGAACTACGCACAGATTCCCGCCCCCGTGCTGGACCGCACCGAAGACCTGTTGCTCGACTGGCTCGGCTCGGCCCTGGCCAGTCAGGGCGCGCACCCGATCCCGTTGTTCGAGCGCTATGCCGAGCGCATGGGCCCTGCCCAGGGCAGCGCCCGCGTGCTGACCACCGGCCGCACTTCGTCGCCTTATTTCGCCGCGCTGGTCAACGGCGCTGCCTCGCACCTGGTCGAACAGGACGACCTGCACAACAGTTCGGTGCTGCACCCGGCGACGGTGGTGTTCTCCGCCGTGTTGGCGGCGGCACAGGACCTTGGCAAGTCAGGTCAGGATCTGTTGCTGGCGGCTGTCGCCGGCTACGAAGCGGGCATTCGCATCGGTGAATTCCTCGGTCGCTCGCACTACCGCATCTTCCACACCACCGCCACCGTCGGCACCCTGGCCGCTGCCGTGGGCGTGGGCAAGCTGCTGGGCTTCGACAAGGAGCAGTTCATCAACCTGCTCGGCAGCGCCGGCACCCAGGCCGCCGGGCTCTGGGAGTTCCTGCGCGACGCGGCCGACTCCAAGCAGCTGCACACCGCCAAGGCCGCTGCCGATGGCCTGCTCGCCGCGTACCTGACCGCCGATGGCCTGAGCGGCGCGCGCAATATCCTCGAAGGTGACCAGGGCCTGGCCGCCGGCATGTCCAGCGATGCCGACCCGACGCGCCTGAGCGACCGCCTGGGCACACGCTGGGCGCTGGCGGAAACCTCGTTCAAGTTCCATGCCTCGTGCCGCCACACCCACCCTGCCGCCGATGCGCTGCTGCAGCTGATGCAGCGTGAAGGCCTGAATCATGAGCAGATCGCCAAGGTGGTCACCCGTGTGCACCAGGGCGCCATCGATGTGCTCGGCCGGGTGACCGTCCCGGCCACCGTGCACCAGGCCAAGTTTTCCATGGGCACCGTGCTTGGCCTGATCGCCGTGCATGGCAGTGCGCAGCTCATCGAATTCCGCGACCTGGCCCTGACCGACCCACGGGTCGCCAGCTTTCGCGACAAGGTCGAGATGCAGCTGGACCCTGAAGTCGACGCCGCCTACCCGGTCCGCTGGCTGGGCCGTGTCGACGTCACTTGCACCGATGGCCGCCGCTTCCACGCCGCCATCGACGAACCCAAAGGCGACCCTGGCAACACCCTCTCGCGCCCGGAGCTGGAGGCCAAGTTCCAGCGCCTGCTGGCCTACTCCGGCGCCCGCAGCCCGGCCCAGGGCCAGGCCCTGATCGAGCAGGTCTGGCAGCTGCGCGATGCGCGCTCGCTGGCCGCCTTGCACTGATGATGAACAGGTGACCCCCATGACCCAAACCGCACCCCGCCCGCTGGACGGCATCACCGTCGTCAGCCTGGAACATGCCATCGCCGCGCCCTTCTGCACCCGCCAGCTGGCCGACCTGGGCGCCCGCGTGATCAAGGTCGAACGACCCGGCAGCGGCGACTTCGCCCGTGGCTACGACCAGCGCGTCGACGGCCTGGCCTCGCACTTCGTGTGGACCAACCGTTCCAAGGAAAGCCTCACCCTCGACCTCAAGCAGCAGGCCGCCGACGGTATCCTCGACGCCCTGCTGGCCAAGGCCGACGTGCTCGTGCAAAACCTCGCACCCGGTGCGGCCGCACGCATGGGCCTGTCGTTCGAAACCCTGCACCAGCGCTTCCCGCGCTTGATCGTCTGCGACATCTCCGGCTACGGGGCCGGTGGCCCGTATGAAAAGAAGAAGGCCTACGACCTGCTGATCCAGAGCGAGGGCGGCTTCCTGTCGGTGACCGGCGGCCCGGGCGACGAGGAAATGGCCAAGGCCGGTTGCTCGATCGCCGACATCGCCGCCGGCATGTATGCCTACACCGGCGTGCTGTCGGCGCTGTTGCTGCGCGACAAGACCGGCCTGGGCAGCCGCATCGATGTGTCGATGCTGGAGAGCCTGGTGGAATGGATGGGCTACCCGATGTACTACGCCTACAACGGCGCACCGCCACCGCCGCGTGCCGGTGCATCGCACTCGACCATCTACCCCTACGGGCCGTTCCCAACGGGCGGTGGCGGCACGATCATGCTCGGCCTGCAGAACGAACGGGAATGGTCGCTGTTCTGCGAGAAGGTGCTGCTCGACCCGGCGCTGGCCGGCGATGACCGCTTCAGCGCCAACTTCAAGCGTTCGGAAAACCGCGAAGTGCTGCGCCAGATCATCGTCGAGCGCTTTGCCGCCCTGTCGCTGGACGAGGTGGTAGCGCGCCTGGAAGACGCCCAGATCGCCAACGCCCGGGTCAACGACATGCACGGGGTGTGGCAGCATCCGCAGCTGCAGGCCCGCGACAGCTGGCGCGAAGTGGACAGCCCGGCCGGCAAGCTGCCGGCGCTGCTGCCGCCGGGGCGCAATGCGGCGTTCGTGCCGCGCATGGACGCCGTGCCGGCGCTGGGCCAACACACCCAGGGCATCCTTGACGAGCTGGGCTTTACCGCCGAGCAACAGGCCGGCCTGGTGTCGGGAGGCGTGGTATGAGCCCCGTGCGCTCGGCACTGTTCGTGCCCGGCAGCCGACCGGAACGCTTCGCCAAGGCCTTGGCGGCAGGTGCCGATGTGGTCATCGTCGACTTCGAGGATGCCGTCGAGGAGCCGTTGAAGCAGCAGGCCCGCGACAACCTGGCGGCCTTCCTGCAGGCCACACCGCAGGCGTCGGTGTGGGTGCGGGTGAATGCGCCGCAGCACCAGGAACATGTCGCCGACCTGGCCTTCTGCGCCCAGCATCCGGGTGTCGCCGGTTTGCTGCTGCCCAAGGTGGAAACCGCCGCCCAGGTCGCGCTGGCCTGGCATGGCGGCAAGCCGGTGTGGCCGATCATCGAGAGTGCCAAGGGCCTGTTGGCGCTGGCGCAGATTGCCGCGGCAGAGGGCGTCGAGCGCTTGTCGTTCGGTAGCCTCGACCTGGCGCTGGACCTGGGGTTGAACACCGAGAGCGAGGCGGCCCGGCAGTTTCTTGACCAGGCGCGCATGGCAGTGCAACTGCATTCGCGGGGGGCGGATCTGGCGCCGCCGCTGGATGGGGTGTTCCCGGCGATTGCCGATGCCGAGGGGCTGCAGCGGGCCGTGCGGCATGCCTATGACATGGGGTATGGCGGTGCGTTGTGCATACATCCGCAGCAGGTGGCGGTGATTCATGCAGCGCTTGCGCCCAGCGCCGAGGAACTGGCCTGGGCGCGGCGGGTGCTGGCGGCGAGTGAGGCAGCCAACGGCGCCGGGGCGTTCCAGCTGGACGGGCGGATGGTCGATGCACCGGTGGTGTTGCGGGCGCAGCGGTTACTGGTTCAGAACAAGGACTGAACCTTGTGGGAGCGGCCTTGCGGCCCATTCGCGACGCAAGGCCGCTCCCACAATGATCGTATAGGCGGCGTTCATCTATGCCGAACGCTGGCTTACACAAATGCTAATTCTCCACACGCATGCCCGTGGTTCATCTTTACTCTCACTCCTCCTACAACAATAAATCAGAGGTGACACCCATGCTGAAACTGACCCAGGCGCTGTTCTGCGCCGCCGCAGTGTCCATGGCCGGCCTGGCCCAGGCCGCCGACCCGATCATCATCAAGTTCGCCCACGTGGTGGCCGACAGCACACCCAAGGGCCAGGGCGCGCTGATGTTCCAGAAGCTGGTCGCCGCCGACCCGCAGCTCAAGGACAAGGTCAAGGTCGAGGTCTACCCCAACTCCTCGCTGTTCGGCGACGGCAAGGAAATGGAAGCGCTGCTGCTCGGTGACGTGCAGATGCTGGCGCCGTCGCTGGCCAAGTTCGAGCACTACAACAAGCAGGTGCAGATCTTCGACCTGCCGTTCCTGTTCGACGACCTGGCTGCCGTCGACCGCTTCCAGCAAGGCCCGCAGGGCAAGGCGCTGCTGACCTCGATGGAGGACAAGGGCATCCGTGGCCTGGCCTACTGGCACAACGGCCTCAAGCAGCTGTCGGCGAACAAGAAGGTGATCCTGCCCAAGGATGCCCGTGGCCTGAAGTACCGCGTGCAGGCTTCCAGTGTGCTCGAAGAGCAGTTCAAGGCGATCCGTGCCAACCCGCGCAAGATGAGCTTCGCCGAGGTTTACCAGGGCCTGCAGACCGGCACCGTCAACGGCACCGAGAACACCTGGTCGAACTACGAAAGCCAGAAGGTCAACGAAGTGCAGCCGTTCTTCACCGAGACCAATCACGGCCTGATCGACTACATGGTGATCACCAACGCCAAGTTCTGGAACAGCCTGCCGGAGGACGTACGTGGCGAACTGCAGACGATCATGGACAAGGTCACCGTCGAGGTGAACAAGCAGGCCGAAGCCCTCAACCAGACCTCGCGGCAGAAGATCATCGACGCCAAGACCAGCGAGATCGACGCACTGACCGCCGAGCAACGCGAGCAATGGCGTGAAGCCATGCGCCCGGTGTGGGAGAAGTTCTCCGACCAGATCGGCGCCGACCTGATCAAGGCCGCCAGCGACGCCAACAAAGCGTCCTGACCCAGCGGCGCCCTGCCCCCGGCCACCCCTCTGCGGGTGGCCCACCCTCGCTCTGTCTGGAGAACCCCTATGCAATCGCTCAGGCGTGTCTGGGAGCACTTCGAGGAAGGCATGATCGCCTTTCTCCTGGCGGCCATGACCTTGGTGACCTTCCTCTACGTGGCGCTGAACAACCTCTACACGATGTTCTACACGCTCAGTGACCACTGGGCCTTCGCCAGCGACCTGCTGCTGGGCATCGGCGACCACCTGATGGCCTATGCCCAGGACATGACCTGGAGCATCGCCCTGACCAAGGCACTGTTCGGCTGGCTGATCTTCTTCGGTATCTCCTACGGCGTGCGCACCGCCGGCCACCTTGGTGTCGATGTGCTGGTGCGGCGCACGCCCAGGCCGGTGCAACGGGTGCTGGCAATGATCGCCTGCGCCTGCTGCCTGGCCTACGCCGGGCTGTTCCTGGTGGCGAGCATCAAATGGGTGAGCGCGGTGCTGGTGGCCGGCATCGGTGCCGAAGACCTCGACCGCTACGGTATCAAGGTCGGCCATATCGCGCTGATCGTGCCGTTCGGTTTCGCCCTGGTGATCCTCCGCTACCTGGAAATCCTCTACCGCCTGTTCACCCACCGCCAGTACGGCCTGGGCCTGGCCGACGAGGCCGCCGAAGCCAGCAAGCTGGCCAACCCCGGTGAGGAGCACCACTGATGACGGTCATCTGCCTGTTCCTGCTGCTGTTCGTGTTCATGTTCCTCGGCGTGCCGATCGCCATCTCGCTGGGCCTGTCGGGGGCGCTGTCGATCCTGATGTTCAGCCAGGACTCGCTCAGTTCTCTGGCGATCAAGCTGTTCGAGACCTCCGACAGCTACACCTTCCTGGCCATTCCGTTCTTCCTGCTGTCGGGCGCATTCATGACCACCGGTGGCGTCGCCCAGCGCCTGATCGACTTCGCCAACGCCTGCGTCGGGCATATCCGAGGTGGCCTGGCTATCGCTGCAGTGCTGGCGTGCATGCTGTTCGCTGCACTGTCGGGTTCGTCGCCGGCCACTGTGGCCGCCGTCGGCTCGATTGCCGTGGCCGGCATGGTGCGCTCCGGCTACCCCCGCGAGTTCGGTGCCGGGATCATCTGCAACGCCGGCACCCTGGGCATCCTGATCCCACCATCGATCGTCATGGTGGTGTACTCGGCGGCCACCGAAACTTCGGTCGGCAAGCTGTTCATGGCCGGAGTGGTACCGGGCCTGCTGCTGGGTGTGGCGCTGATGGTGGCGATCTACATCGTTGCCCGCATCAAGAAACTGCCGGCACAGCCACGGGCCAGTTTCGCCGAATGGCTGAGCACGGCCCGCCGCGCTTTCTGGGGCCTGCTGTTGCTGGTGATCATCCTTGGCGGCATCTACAGCGGCATGTTCACTCCCACCGAAGCGGCTGCCGTGGCGGCGGTGTACTCGGCGTTCATCGCGCTGTTCGTGTACAAGGACATGCGCCTGCGCGACTGCCCGAAAGTGTTGCTGGAGTCGGGCCGACTGACCATCATGCTGCTGTTCATCATCGCCAACGCCATGCTCTTCGCCCACGTGCTGACCACCGAGCAGATCCCCCAGCAGATCACCCAGTGGGTGATGTCCGAAGGCCTCACGCCGATCGGCTTCCTGATCATGGTCAACATCGTGCTGCTGGTGGCCGGCAGCTTCATGGAGCCGTCGGCGATCATCCTGATCCTGGCGCCGATCTTCTTCCCGATCGCCATGAAACTGGGCATCGACCCGATTCACCTGGGCATCGTGATGGTGGTGAACATGGAGATCGGCCTAGTGCATCCGCCGGTGGGGCTGAACCTGTTCGTCACCTCGGCCGTGACAGGGCTGACCCTGGGGCAGACGATCCGCGCGGCGCTGCCATGGCTGTCGATCCTGCTGCTGTTCCTGGTGCTGGTGACCTACGTGCCGTTCATCTCGCTGGCGCTGCCGGAGTGGTTGGGCATGCCATAGCCATCGACCTGAGATGCTGCCCCGTGTAGGAGCGGCCTTGTGTCGCGAAAGGGCTGTGCAGCAGCCCCAGGATTTTGGTATTACCGCACAGATTGCTGGGGCCGCTTTGCGGCCCATTCGCGACACAAGGCCGCTCCTACAAAAAGCCGTTATATGCCTCCGGCCGCAAGCAACTGGCTCATCACCCCGGCCAGGTCCTTGACCATCACATCGGCCGTCGGCTTGTGCACGATGACGATCTCGTAGCTGTCCACCTCCGGCAACCCTTGCGCCGCCCCCAGCACCCGATGCTCGCCGGTCGCCGCCCGAGGCGGCAGCAGGCTGATGCCCATGCCATCGGCCACCGCCGCCTGGATACCACTCAGGCTGGAACTGGTGAAGCTGATGCGCCAGCGCCGGCCCATGCCCTCGATGGCGCTGATCATGTCCTCGCGGTACAGCCCCCGTGGCGGGAAGGTCACCAGCGGGATCGGGTCGAGCTCGAACGCCGGCAACCGCGCGCTGTCGATCCACTGCAAGCGCTCGGGCCAGCAGGCCACGCCTTCGCGGCTGTTGCGCCGCTGCTTGAGCAGCACCAGGTCGAGTTCGCCGTTGTCGTAGGCCTGGCTGAGGTCGCGGCACAGGCCGCTGGTGACTTCCAGCTTGACCTGCGGGTGCAGGCGGCTGAACGCCGACAATGCATTGGTGGTGCGCCCGCCAACGAAGTCCTCGGGCACGCCAAGGCGCACGGTCACCCCGACCATGGCCCCGGCCAGAGCTTCGAGCATCTGGTCGTTCAGCGCCAGCATGTGCCGGGCATAACCGAGCAGGGTCTGCCCGGCGTCGGTCGGCAGCACGTCGCGGTTGCCACGCACCAGCAGGCGGTGGCCGACCATGTCCTCGAGCCGGCGCACCTTCTGGCTGATGGTCGACTGGGTGGAGTGCAGGCGCGCGGCGGCGGTGGTGAAACTGCCGCAATCGGCCACCACGACGATGGCGCGCAACAGGTCGAGGTCGAACAGGGCTCTATTCGATTTAACGCTGATGGACATCTAGGTATTCAACTTATGAATGACAAGCCTGATTTCTACCACGCCGCTGCAGGCCCGGCAACGCGCTAGTCGCCCAGGGCCACACCTTCGCGCCGCGGGTCGGCGCCACCGGCCCACCCGTCGGCCGTGCGCTGGATGATCTGCATGCCGCTGGTCATGGTCATCGGTGTCACCTCGTGGCCCCAGGCGCTCAGTTGCCGTACAAGCGCCGGGCTGACCAGCCCGGCCTCAACTTCAGTCCCGGCATTGCGGCTGCCATAGTTCGGCAAGTTGGCCGCCTGCTGCGGATCGAGGTGCCAGTCCAGCAGGCCGATCAAGGCCTTGTTCACGTAGCCGATGATCTGCGAGCCACCGGGCGAGCCAAGGCTCGCCACCAGCTCGCCGGAGCCGCGCGAGAACACCAGGGTCGGCGCCATCGCCGACAACGGGCGCTTGCCCGGCTGCACCCGGTTGGCCACTGGTTTGCCGTTTTCGGCTGGCAGGAACGAAAAGTCGGTCAGGTGGTTGTTCAGCAGAAAACCGCCGACCATCAAGTGCGAACCGAATGCAGACTCCACTGACGTGGTCATCGCCAGGGCCTGGCCGCCATCATCGACGGCAGACAGGTGCGAGGTGGAAATCCGCAGCGGCGAACGGTCTGGCGCCAGGGCCAGGTTGGCGCCGTGCGGGGTGCCCGGGCGGGCGTGCTTCATGCTGTGTTCGCCAACCCGTCTGGCGCGCTCGGCCAGGTAGGCCGGGTCGAGCAACGGCTTGACCGGCACCGGCACGTAGTCGCTGTCGGCCAGGTACTGGGCGCGGTCGGCGAAGGCCAGGCGTTCGGCTTCGGCCATCAGGTGCACGGCCTGTGGTGCCGGTTCCAGCCCCGCTACGGAAGCCACCCTGCGTGGCGGCAGGTTGGCCAGGTCGCGCTGCGCCGAGGTGCGCTGCAGGGCATCGAGAATGCCCAAGGTCTGCAACACGGTCACGCCCCCCGACGATGGTGGCGGCATGCCACAGATGGTCCAGGCCTTGTACGGCCCGCAGACCGGCGCGCGTTCCTTGGCCTGATAGCGGCGCAGATCCTCGAGCGACAGTTGCCCGGCGTTGGCATGCTGGCGCACTTCAGCCACCATGGCCTGGGCAATCTCACCGCCATAGAAGGCATCAACGCCGTCTTGCGCGATGCGTTCGAAGGTCTGTGCGAGCGCCGGGTTACGCAGGATCGTGCCAACCGCCAGGGGCTCACCCTGGTCATCCAGAAAGTACCTTGCCATGGCCGGCGAGCGGGCAATGAAAGGGTCGCCAGCGACCAGCGTGTGCAACCGTTCGGAAACGGCAAAACCATTGCGCGCCAAGGCAATGGCGGGTGCGAACAGGTCCTTCCACGGCAGCTTGCCGTGCTGATCATGGGCCAGTTTCAGCGCCCGCAGCACCCCTGGCACCCCTACCGAGCGCCCGCCGATCTGCGCGGCGCGAAACGGCATCGGCGAACCATCCGCCTGCAGGAACAGCTGCTCCGTCACCCCCGCCGGTGCGGTTTCGCGGCCGTCAAAGGCCTGCACGCGCTGGCCATCCCAGTACAGGATGAAGGCGCCACCGCCAATGCCGCTGGATTGCGGCTCGACCAGGGTCAGCACCATCTGCATGGCGATCGCCGCGTCGATGGCGCTGCCACCGGCACGCAGCATCGCCCGCCCGGCCTCGCTGGCCAGCGGGTTGGCCGCCGCCACCATGTGCCGGCTGGCGTGCACCGGCTGCAGGCCGCTACGGTAGCCGGACTCCAGCTCCGGTGGCGTGGGCAGTGGCTGGTCGGCCCAGACAACGCCATCGGCCAGGGCCAGGCACAACGTTGTGATCAGCGCAGTGGAAAGTCTCATCGGCGAGCATCCTGCCTTTACCTATTAAGCGGGCCACTGTGGGTCATGCGCATTCTTAACTTCAAGCCCCGGGTGGATTTTTCTAGGATACGGGCACGTTATCCGGGAGCCCTCGCCATGCGTTTACCCCTTGCCACCCTGGCCCTTGCCCTTTGCACCAGCCTTGCCGCCAACGCCGAGACCACCGCCATGGACAAGCAGTTGAACAACGCCGCCGCGCACAATGACGTCACCCGCCTCCAACACCTGATCAAGCAGGGTGCCCGCCTGGACAGCCGCGATGGCCAAGGGCGTACCGCTCTGCTCGTGGCCACCCATGGCAACCAGGTCGCGGCAGCGAAAGCGCTGATCGAGGCCGGTGCCGACGTAAACGCCAAGGACAACATCGACGACAGCCCGTACCTGTATGCGGGTGCGCGTGGCTTGAACGAAATCCTGCAATTGACACTGAGCCATGGTGCCGACCTCAAGAGCACCAACCGCTATGGCGGCACCGCGCTGATCCCGGCGGCCGAGCGCGGGCATGTGGAGACCGTCCAGATGCTGATCGATGCGGGCGTGGACGTGAACCACCTGAACCGCCTGCACTGGACTGCACTGCTCGAAGCGGTGATCCTCGGCGATGGTGGGCCGCGGCATGTTGAGATCGTGCGGCGCCTGCTGGCGGCGGGGGCGGATCGGCAGATCGCCGACAAGGACGGGGTGACTGCGCTGGAGCATGCGCGCCAGCGCGGGTATCAAGAGATGGTGCAGCTACTCAGCCACTGAGGCCTGCACAGTACCTGTGGGAGCGGGCGTGCCCGCGAAACAGACACCGCGGAGTCTGGCACCGGCGTCGCCGGTGTTCGCGGGCCAGCCCGCTCCCACAGGTTTCGTGTCGAACTCCAGAGCTGACGTCAAGCAACCTCTTCGTATGGCAACCCCACATAGTTCTCGGCAATGTTCACCAGCCCCGCCGGTGATGTCAGGAAGTATTCGCGATCGGCCTCCTGCATCTTCTGGTCCCAGGCATCCTTGTGCTCGCCGAAGTCATGCAGCAGCTGCGTCATGAACCAGCTGAAGCGCTCGCCCTTCCAGACCCGGCGCAGGGCCAGCGGCGAATACTGCTCGAGCAGATCGATACGCCCCTCGCGGTACACCTTGACCAGGATCCGGTACAGGTAATTGACGTCGGAAGCCGCCAGGTTCAGGCCCTTGGCGCCGGTTGGCGGGACGATGTGCGCGGCATCGCCGACCAGGAACAGGTTGCCGTACTGCATCGGCTCGACCACCAGGCTGCGCAGGGGCGCGATGCTCTTTTCCAGCGCAGGCCCGGTGATCAGCTGCTGCGCCACGTCCTCCGGCAGGCGCGCCTTGAGCTCGTTCCAGAAGCGCTCGTCGGACCAGTCCTCCACCCGCTCGTCCAGCGGCACCTGCAGGTAATAGCGGCTGCGCGTCTGCGAGCGCTGGCTGCACAGCGAGAAGCCACGCGCGTGGTGGGCGTAGATCAGCTCGTGGTTCACCGGCGGGGTATCGGACAGCATGCCCAGCCAGCCGAACGGGTACACCCGCTCGTACTCCTTCAGCACACCTTCGGGGATGCTCTTGCGGGATACGCCATGGAAGCCATCGCAACCGGCGATGTAGTCACAGTCCAGGCGGTGGGTCTGGCCATCCTTTTCAAAGGTCACGTAAGGCCGTCCGCCCTTGAGTTCGTGCGGCTGCACATGGCTGGCGCTGTAGATGATCGGCGCGCCGCTGGCTTCGCGGGCCTGCATCAGGTCACGGGTGACTTCGGTCTGGCCGTAGACCATGACCGTCTTGCCACCGGTAAGGCCCTTCAGGTCCAGGCGCTGGCGGCGACCGGCAACCAGCAGCTCGACACCTTCGTGCACCAGGCCTTCACGGTCCATGCGGTCAGCGACGCCGGCTTCGCGCAGCAGGTCGACGGTGCCTTGTTCAAGCACCCCGGCGCGGATGCGGCCGAGTACGTAGTCAGGGGTTTGGCGTTCGAGGATGACAGTGTCGATGCCGGCCTTGTACAGCAACTGGCCGAGCAGCAGGCCGGACGGACCGGCACCGATGATTGCAACCTGAGTGTTCATTGTTTTTATCTCGTTCGAGAGGGTTTGCCCTTGCATTTTTACTGGCAATAACCGCCAATTAAGTGTGCTATCCGATGCAAAAAATGCACTTTTACAAAAAACGTTCGATTAACGAACAGGCGCTTACGACATGAGATCCACCCTCCCCGGCGTGCCGCTGTTCCAGCTGTATGGCGAAAACCAGCACTGGCCCGGCACTGACCTGCTGCATTGCGAGTCGATCCCGGCGCGCAGCCGCCTGCACCACTGGGAGATCAAGCCGCACCAGCACGCCGAGCTGTTCCAGTTGCTGTATGTGCAGCGCGGCGAGGCCCAGGTGGAAATCGAGGGCGTGCGCAACAGCATTCTCGAGGCGGCCATACAGGTAGTACCGCCCCTGACTGTGCATGGCTTTCGCTTCAGTGCCGATATCCAGGGCCATGTGCTGACCTTCGGCACCGCGCTGGTGGCCGACCTGGAACAGCGCCTGGGCACGCCGCTGGGCGTGCTGGCAAAAGCGGCGTGTTACCCGCTGGGCAAAGACCGCGTGCAGCTGCGCGGCCTGATCGAAACGCTGCAGCAGGAATACCAGGGCAACGCCCCCGCGAGGGCTACCATGCTCGAAGCGCTGGTGACCGCGCTGATGGTCTGGATCAGCCGCCGCCAGCACCTGGGGCAGGCCCCCCGCAACCGTGACGAACGTGACCGGCAGTTGCTCGGGCAATACCTGCGGCTGGTCGAGGCACACTACCGCGAGCACCTGTCGGTGGAAGACTTCGCCGCCCGCCTGAACATCCCCAGCCTGCAGCTCAACCAGCTGTGCCGGGCACTGAGCGGGCAGACCGCATTGCAGGTGATCCACCAGCGCCTACTGCTGGAGGCACGGCGCAACCTCATCTATACGCGCATGAGCATCGGCCAGCTGTCCGACAGCCTGGGCTTCAGCGACCCGACCTACTTCGCCCGCTTCTTCAAGCGCCTGAGCGGGCAGACGCCCAATGGCTACCGGCGCTCGGGGCAGCCTGACTGATCCGCTGCGTGCGGGCTTGCCCGCGAAAGGGCCATCGGCACCGCCACAGCTGCTTGACGTAAACGTCAACCTGCCCTCAGGATACTGGCATACCCCACGCCGAGCCCGAGCATGAGCAGCCAGACCTACAGCATCTCCGACCTCTCCCGCGAACTGGACATCACCACCCGGGCCATCCGCTTCTACGAGGAGCAGGGCCTGCTGAGCCCCGAGCGGCGCGGCCTGGAGCGCATCTACTCGGGCCGTGACAAAGTCAGCCTGAAACTCATCCTGCGCGGCAAGCGCATCGGCTTCTCGCTCGCCGAATGCCGTGAGCTGATCGAGCTGTACGACCCCAGCAGCGGCAACCTCAAGCAGCTCCACAGCATGCTGGCGAAGATCACCGAGCGCCGCGCCCAGCTTGAACAGCAGATGCTCGACATCCACCAGATGCAACTGGAACTGGACACCGCCCAGGAGCGCTGTGAACAGGCCCTGGCTGCCACCCTGAACAACAACGATAAACGCTGACAGGAACCTCCACCATGCCCATGCCCGCAACAGTCCGCCTGGTCGAAGTCGGCCCCCGAGACGGCCTGCAGAACGAAGCCCAGCCCATCAGCGTCGCCGACAAGGTGCGCCTGGTCGACGACCTGACCGACGCCGGGCTGAGCTATATCGAGGTTGGCAGCTTCGTCTCGCCCAAGTGGGTGCCGCAGATGGCAGGCTCCGCCGACGTGTTCGCCGGCATCCAGCAACGTGCGGGTGTTACCTATGCCGCACTGGCCCCCAACCTGCGCGGCTTCGAGGACGCCCTGGCAGCCGGCGTGAAGGAAGTGGCGGTGTTCGCCGCTGCGTCCGAGTCCTTCTCACAGCGCAATATCAACTGCTCGATCAGCGATAGCCTGCAGCGTTTCGAGCCCATCATGGAGGCCGCGCGCAGCCACGGTGTGCGGGTGCGCGGTTACGTGTCCTGTGTGCTGGGCTGCCCTTATGAAGGCCAGGTCAGCGCCGAGCAGGTCGCTCCGGTGGCCAAGGCCCTGCACGACATGGGCTGCTACGAAGTGTCGCTGGGGGACACCATCGGCACCGGCACGGCGAGCGACACCCGCCGGCTGTTCGAGGTGGTGTCGGCCGTGGTGCCACGTGCACAACTGGCCGGTCACTTCCACGACACCTACGGCCAGGCCTTGGCCAATGTGTACGCCAGCCTGCTCGAAGGCATCAGCGTGTTCGACAGCTCGGTGGCCGGCCTGGGCGGCTGCCCCTATGCCAAGGGTGCTACCGGCAACATTGCGACAGAAGATGTGCTGTATCTGCTGCAAGGGCTGGGCATCGAGACCGGTATCGACCTCGACCGGCTGATCGCGGCCGGGCAGCGCATCAGCGGTGTGCTGGGCCGGACCAACGGTTCGCGAGTGGCACGTGCGCGCAGTGCACAATGAGTTTCATACAGGTGTCACATGAGTGTGGGTGAGTGTTACCTCCCCCACAGTTTCCAGCAAAAAGTCGGGTAACAGGGAAACAAATCGACAGATTTTCAGGCCGGCCAATTTCGCCATTTCCAGTCAACGCATTGATTTTAAAGGATTTTTAAAAGTTGGCACGGCGCCTGCTATGTATTTGGTACAACAACAAGAAAAAGCGACAACCAATAAAAACAACATGTAACGGCTCTGACATAACAAGAACAACACGGCAGAGGCGCAGCAAGCAGATTTTTTTGGAGTCGACAGGCTTTTCAGGGGTTCGCCCCGCGGACTGACACAGAACAATAAAACTACCTGAAGGTAGCGGCAGTCAGGCTCGGATCCACAGGATGAAAGCAGGTCAGCGCTCAAAAAAATACGTTTGCCCTTGACCCCGGATGGGGGTCGCTCGTGACATCAAGGCCAGCCTACAAAAACAACAAAAGGCCGGTCTCAATAATAAGAAAAGAGCAGGCAACAACGCCTTTGAGGGGAGCTACGGCTCCCCTCAGTGCTTCCTGCCCCCCTCCTCTTCCTGCTTGTCCTCGTCCTGCCCCTCGACCTTCTCCACCAGCAGCGGCATCGTGCCCAGCACCAACAGTGCCAGCACCGTGCTGATCAGCGCCGTGGCCTCTCGGCCCATGCCCGCAGCGGTACCGATTGCAGCCGTCATCCACAGCCCCGCAGCGGTGGTCAGGCCTTTGACGTGGCTGGTGTCCTGGCCGTTACCCTTGAGAATGGTGCCCGCGCCGAGAAAACCGATACCGGCGACGATGCCCTGGATTACCCGGCTCAGGGCCTGCTCATCGGCACCGGCCATGCTCGGCGCCAGCACGAACAGGGCCGCGCCCAGCGATACCAGCATATGCGTGCGCACCCCGGCGGACTTGCCCTTGTGTTCGCGCTCGAAACCCAGCACCGCGCCGAGCACGGCGGCCATCAGCAGGCGCACGAGTATTCGTACGACCTCGCGCTCATCGGTGATGTCGGCGAATTCAGCCTGAATGGTTTGCCAGATGAAATCCATGGGTCAGATACCGGGCTGCTTGGTTGTTATCTGTGCCGGCCCTTTCGCGGGTGAACCCGCTCCCACAGGTACTGCACTGCCCGTAAGACTCGCGCAACACCTGTGGGAGCGGGTTTACCCGCGAAGAGGCCGGCACAGGCGCCTAAGAAAGTTGACCATTGCACACCCCGCAAAGTGCCCACCCGCCCTCCCGATGCAGCAACCTTCCACGGCCCGCTGTCACAACCTGTAACCGCCCCCCTGGAGGACGCCACCATGCCCATCGAAGTTGAAGAAAGCACCCAACGCTGCACCCTGATCGGCGAAAAACTGCGCATCGAGGGTAAAGGCCCCGAGATCGAGATCGTTACCGACGAACAGCTGCACATGTCCGTGGCCATCCTCGCCGGCGAGCGCTTCCCGATCACCGAAGCCGAAGCCGATGCACTGACCGTGGCAGGTGCGGTGGATAGCCGCAGACACCTGAAAGCCAGCACGCCAGGCTCGGTGATCTGAGGCTCCAAACACCATAGGCGGTAATCTGATACGGTTTTTATCGTCTGACCTGAGCCTGTGCTGAAAACAGTTCGGGGGCCATAGTGCTCGTGCCTGATCGAGGCCAGCCGAGCACCGACGCCATGACCGACCGTATCCATGCCACCCAGATTGCCGCCAACGGCATCCACACCCGCAGCTTCAGCGGCCTGTACCGCTCGCTGCGCATTGCCTTCGCGGGCGCGCTGTTCGTACTGTTCTTCGGCACCGCCTGGCTCGACTGGAACGGCCGCCAGGCGGTGCTGTGGGACTTGGCCGAAAGCAAGTTTCACATCTTCGGCGCGACCTTCTGGCCGCAGGATTTCATCCTGCTCTCGGCGCTGCTGATCATCTGCGCCTTCGGCCTGTTTGCCATCACCGTCTACGCCGGCCGGGTCTGGTGCGGCTACAGCTGCCCGCAAAGCACCTGGACCTGGTTGTTCATGTGGTGCGAAAAGGTCACCGAAGGCGAGCGCAACCAGCGCATCAGGCTTGCCGCCGCGCCCTGGAGCCTGAACAAGCTGGCCCGGCGCGCGCTCAAGCATGGCCTTTGGCTGACCATCGGTCTGCTCACCGGGCTGACCTTCGTCGGCTACTTCACGCCCATCCGCCCACTGGCCCATGAACTGTTCACCCTGCAACTGGGCGGCGTGGCACTGTTCTGGGTGCTGTTCTTCACCGCCGCCACCTACATCAATGCCGGCTTGCTGCGCGAAGCGGTGTGTCTGCACATGTGCCCGTATGCGCGCTTTCAGAGCGTGATGTTCGACAAGCACACCCTGGCCGTGGCTTACGACCCCCACCGCGGCGAATCCCGCGGCCCGCGCAAGAAAGGCAGTGATGCCCGCGCCCAGGGGCTGGGTGACTGCATCGACTGCACCTTGTGCGTGCAAGTCTGTCCCACCGGCATCGATATCCGCGACGGCCTGCAGATGGCTTGCATCGGTTGCGCTGCGTGTATCGATGCCTGTGACAACGTCATGGACACGATGGGCTACCGCCGTGGCCTGATCGGCTACAAATCCGAGCACAGCCTGCAAGGCGGCGCCACCCATTGGCTGCGCCCGCGCCTGCTGGGCTACGCCGCTGCCCTGGTGCTGATGATCGCCGCCCTGGTGGTGGCTCTGCAGCTGCGCCCGATGGTGTCGCTGGACGTGATCAAGGACCGTGGCCTGTTCCGTGAGAACGCCCTGGGCCAGATCGAGAACATCTACCTGCTCAAGGTCATCAACAAGACCACGCAGCCCCAGCGTTACCACTTGCGCCTGCTCGATGCCGACGGCTTCGAACTGCACGGCAGCACTGCGTTCAGCATCCCGGCCGGCGAAATGAGCGAGCTGCCGGTGTCGGTGGCGCTGCTGGCCGAACGCCCGGCCAGCAGCTCGCAGGAACTGGCCTTCGAAATCCGCGACAGCGACCAGCCCGCCGTGCGCAGCGTTGCCCGCAGCCGCTTCGTGGCACCCCTGAACCGCTGATCCCTTACACTGATTGTTCACCTTGCCTGCCGAGCCCCCATGAAACGCTACGAACGCTTCGCCGACGACATTGCCGAACTGATCCGCTCCGGGGTACTCGGCCCAGGCCAGCGCGTGCCTTCGGTGCGCTATGCCAGCCAGACCCACGGCGTCAGCCCGTCCACGGTGTTCCAGGCCTACTACCTGCTCGAACGCCGCGGGCTGATCCGCGCAAGGCCGCGCTCGGGCTATTTCGTCAATGCCCACGCCCCGCGCCAGTTCAGCGAGCCGCAAGCGCTGGAACCGCTGAGCGAATCGACCGAGGTGGACGTCAGCGGCCTGGTGTTCTCCATCCTCGACTCGATCAAGGACCCGGGCACCGTGCCGTTCGGTTCGGCCTTCCCCAGCCCTGAACTGTTCCCGCTGCAGCGCCTGTCACGCTCGCTGGCCAGTGCCAGCCGGGCCATGGACCCGCGCATGGTGGTCACCGACCTGTCGCCTGGCAACCCGCAACTGCGCCGGCAGATCGCCCTGCGCTACATGGTCGGTGGGCTGATGCTGCCGATGGAAGAGCTGCTGATCACCAATGGTGCGCTGGAAGCCTTGAACCTGTGCCTGCAGGCCGTCACCGAGCCCGGCGACCTGGTGGCCATCGAGGCCCCGGCCTTCTATGCCTGCCTGCAGGTGTTGGAGCGGCTGAAGCTCAAGGCCGTAGAGATCCCGGTGCACCCGCGCGAGGGCATGGACCTGACCGTGCTGGCCCAGACCCTGGACAAGCACCCGGTCAAGGCCGTGTGGTGCATGACCAACTTCCAGAACCCGGTGGGCGCGAGCATGCCCGAAGCCAGGAAACAGGCCTTGGTCGAGTTGCTGCGCCGCCACCAGGTGCCGCTGATCGAGGACGATGTCTACGCCGAGCTGTATTACGCGCAGCAGGCCCCCAAGCCGGCCAAGGCCTTCGACACCGAGGGCCTGGTGATGCACTGCGGCTCGTTCGCCAAAAGCCTGGCGCCGGGCTACCGCATCGGCTGGGTGGCCGCCGGGCGCTTCGCGCAGAAGATCGAACGGCTGAAACTGATGACCTCGCTGTGCGCCTCGATGCCCGCCCAGGCGGCCATCGCCGACTACCTGCAGCATGGCGGCTACGACCGCCACCTGCGCAAGCTGCGTTACGCCCTGGAGGGCCAGCAGGCCAACATGCTGGCAGCCATCGCCCGCTATTTCCCGGCGCAGACCCGCGTCAGCCAGCCCTCCGGCGGCTATTTCCTGTGGCTGGAACTGCCTGAACAGATGGACGCCCTGAAGCTGTTCCACATGGCCCTGGCCCAGGGTATCAGCATCGCGCCGGGGCCGATCTTTTCGCCGACCCGACGCTTTGGCAACTGCATTCGCCTGAACTACGGCTCACCGTGGAACGAGGCCGCCGAGCGTGCCATGGAAACCCTCGGGCGCATCATTCGCTCGTTCTGAAGGAAGGCCTGAACAAGTACGGCTATAGTTGAGCAACCTACTCGCGGGATCGCTCCATGCCGCCTGATGACCTGCCCTCCCCTACGCCCTCCCCGCAACAGCTGCAGGAACTGGCCCAACGCATCGACCAGGCCCAGGCCAACAGCAAACTGCTGGGCGAACTGGTCGACCACAGCCGGGCCAACGTGTTCGCAGCCGATCGCAACTTCCGGCTGCTGGCGATCAACCGCACCGCGCAGGAAACCTTCAAACGCCTGCGCGGTTTCGTGCCGCAGGTGGGCGACTACATTCCGCAGTTTGTTGCCAACCAGCCTGACATCGCAAATTGGCTGAAACCGGTGTGGCCACGGGTGCTGGCCGGCGAGGCGTTCACCGACACCATTGCCCTCGGCCCGGCCGACGCCCAGCGTCACTATGAGATCAGCTACGACACCTTGCGCGACGCTCAGCAGCAGATCCTGGGCGGCTACCTGTTCGCCTACGACATCAGCGAGCGCGTCGCCGAGCAGGAGCGCATGCGCAAGACCGAAGACGCCCTGCGCCAATCGCAGAAAATGGAAGCAGTCGGCCAGTTGACCGGGGGCATCGCCCACGATTTCAACAACCTGCTCGGCGGCATCCTGGGTGCCCTGGAGATGGCCGAACTGCGCCAGGCCGAACAGCGCTACCAGGACACCACGCGGCTGCTCGGCATCGCCCGGCACAACGCCCAGCGTGCCGCCGCGCTGGTGCAGCGCCTGCTGGCCTTCTCGCGCCAGCAGACCCTGGTGCCGCAGGCCGTGGACGTGCAGCAACTGGTGGCTGGCATGCGCGAGCTGATCGACAGCTCGCTCGATGCGCGCATCAGCTTCATGGACCAGACCCGCAGCGGCCAGTGGCTGGTGCAGATCGACCCGAACCAGCTGGAAAACGCCCTGCTCAACCTGTGCATCAATGCGCGCGACGCCATGCCGCTGGGCGGCACGCTGCGCATCGCCAGTGAAAACACTCAGCTCGATGGGCTGCAGGCCCGTGCACTGGACCTGCCTGGCGGCGCCTACCTGCAGGTCAGTGTCTGCGACAACGGCGTAGGCATGCCTGCCGAAGTGCTGCAAAGGGCATGCGAGCCCTTCTTCACCACCAAACCACTGGGCCAGGGTTCAGGCCTTGGGCTGTCGATCGTGCATGGCTTCGTGCGCCAGTCCGGCGGCCAACTGCGCATCACCAGCGAACCGGGGCAAGGAGCCAGCGTGCACCTCTACTTGCCACGGGCCTCATGCGACGCAACCGGGTATGCCTGCGAGCAGCCTCGGACGCCAGGCAAACAGCCCCGCTCAACGCCACAGGTGGTCATGCTGGTGGAAGACCACGACACCCTGCGGCTGCTGATCAGCGAGCTGCTCGAGGACCAAGGGCACCCTGTGCATGCCTTCAGCGATGGTCGCAGCGCGCTGCAAGCCCTGCAGACAGGCTTGCGCCCTGACCTGCTGATCACCGACATCGGCCTGCCGGGCGGCATCGATGGCTATCAGGTAGCAGCAGCCTGCCAGAAGCTGTCCGGTACCGTCGCGGTGCTGTACATCACCGCCTATGCCAGCAACCGGGTCAATGTCAGCCCTGGCAGGCACTGCGCCGTCCTGTACAAACCGTTCGAACTGACAGCCCTCAACCAGCAAGTCGCACAGCTACTGGAAAATCGGCGCAAGCCGCTGTAGCCGGCTATGCGCAGGCGTTGCGGACAGGTAAAGTCCGACCATTCATCTCTGCCGGACGTCGCCATGCCCCACCGCGACCTGCTCGCCCTGCGTCAGGAAATCGAAACCCTGCGCCAGCATAACGCGCAGCTGCAAACCCAGCTGCAGCAACACGAAGATCAGGACCAGAACATCTATCGATTCCTGTTCGACACCATGGACGAAGGCTTCTGCATCATCGAGTTCTTCGACGGCCCCCATGGCCCGCTCAGCGACTATGTCCATGTACTGGCCAACGCCGCCTACGCCAAGCATGCCGGCATCCCCAACGTGGTCGGTCAGAAACTGCGCGAGATGGTACCTGACGAGGCTGACGGCTGGGTCGCCCGCTACGGTGCGGTATTGCGCACGGGCAAGCCGCTGCAGTTCGAACAGGAACTGGTCGCCACCGGCCATGTGCTGTCGGTGACCACTTTCCGCATCGAGCCGGCAGAGCGCCGCCAGGTCGCGGTGCTGTTCCAGGACGTCACCCAGCGGCGCAAGGCCGAGCAAGCCTTGCAGCAGCTGAACGCAGAGCTTGAACAGCGGGTCAGTGCGGCGCTGGCCGAGCGCCGACTGTTTGCCGAGCTGGTCGACCATAGCGTTGTCAACGTGCATGTCATCGATACCAATCTGCGCTGGCTGGCAGTCAACCGCCAGGCCAGGCATGACTTCCATACCTTGTACGGCCATACGCCTGAAGTCGGTGAATACCTGCCGGCTGTGGTGGGCCAAAGCCAGCTGACTGACGATACGCTGATCATGCCCATGTGGCACCGGGCTTTGGCAGGTGAACAGTTCACCGAGATCGGCGCGTTCGGCCCCCGCCACTATGAGCTGCATTTCAACGCCTTGCGCGACCATGACGGCAGCGTGCAAGGCGCTTACCTGTTCGCCTATGAAATTACCGAACGGGTTCAGGAACAGCAGCGCCTGGCCAAGGCCGAGCAGGCGCTGCGCCAGGCGCAGAAGATGGAAGCCGTGGGCCAGCTCAGTGGCGGTATCGCGCATGACTTCAACAACCTGCTGGGCGGCATCATCAATGCGCAGGAGCTGATGCAAAAGCGCCTGGGCCAACAGCGCTATGCAGAACTTGAACCTTTGCTCACGATTTCGAACGACTCGGCGCAACGGGCTTCAGCGCTGGTGCATCGGTTGCTGGCCTTCTCGCGCCAGCAGACCTTGCAACCGCGCTCGACCGAGGTCGCGGCGCTGATCAACGACATGGAGGACCTGGCACGCCGCACCATTGGCCCGTCGATTGCCTTGCGCAGCCGCTTCATCGCACGGCTGTGGCCGACTTTCATCGACCCGCCACAGTTGGAAAGCGCCCTGCTCAACCTGTGCATCAACGCACGCGACGCCATGCCAGGCGGCGGCACGATCGATATCGAGGGCGATAACCTCACCCTCGACAGCGAGCAGGCGCGCCCGCTCGAGCTGGCTGCCGGCGACTATGTGCGGCTCAGCGTGGCCGATACCGGCAGCGGCATGAATGCCTCGGTGGCGGCGCGCGCAATCGACCCGTTCTTCTCCACCAAACCCACGGGCCAGGGCACTGGCCTGGGGTTGTCGATGACCTATGGTTTCGTGCGCCAGTCGGGCGGCCAGCTACGCTTGCTTTCCACGCCCGGACAGGGGACACGGGTCGAACTCTACCTGCCACGCCATCACGAGCCACCTGCAGCACCGGTTCGGCCGGCCGCGCACAACGGTCTGGCAAGCAGCCACCAGGGCGGACAACGCATCGTATTGGTGGAAGACCAGGCAGCACTGCGCCTGGTGATCGGCGAAGTGCTGGAAGAGCTGGGCTACCAGGTCGAGGCCTTCGAGAATGGCCCGGCCGCACTGGCCTACATGCAGCAGTGCGAGCAGCCTGACCTGCTGCTGAGCGATATCGGCCTGCCCGACGGCCCCAATGGCCGCCAAGTGGCGGAACGTTGCCGGCAACTGTTTCCGCAGCTCAAAGTGCTCTTCATTACTGGCTACGACGAGAGTGCCGCACTCAGTGATGGCCAGCTGTTGCAAGGTACCCGTGTGCTGACCAAGCCTTTCGAGCTGCAAACACTGGCCGAGCAGGTGAGTCAGCTGCTGGAAGATGAGCTGCCCTGAGCGGCTACTCTCAGCGCCCGCCGCCCAGTTCGATGAAGCTGCCGGTGGAATACGAGGCCTTGTCCGACAGCAGCCAGAGAATCGCCTCGGCCACTTCCTCGGCACGCCCTCCGCGGCCCATGGGCAGGCCGGGTTCGAGCTTGCTCACGCGGTCGGGGTCACCGGACAGGGCATGGAAACCGGTGTGGATGTAACCCGGCCGCACACCGTTGACCCTCACGCCCTCGCCCGCCACTTCCTTGGCCAGGCCGATGGTGAAGGTATCCAGTGCGCCTTTGGAGGCGGCGTAGTCGACGTACTCGTTGGGTGAGCCCAGGCGTGCGGCGACCGAGGACACATTGACGATCGCGCCACCCTGCCCGCCGTGGCGACGGGCCATGCGCAGCAGCGCGTGCTTGGCGCACAGCATGGGGCCGACGACGTTGGTCTTCATGACCTTGAGCAGGCGGAACTCGGACATGTCCTCGACTCGGCTTTGCTGGCCGATGGTGCCGGCATTGTTGACCAGCGCGGTCACCGGGCCGAGCTCCTGGTCGACGCGGTGGAACAGCTGGATCACTTCGTCTTCGACGCTGGCGTCGGCACGCACGGTGATGGCTTCGGCACCGAGGGCGCGGACCTGGGCGAGGATACTTTCGGCGGCCTGGTCGTCGGCGTGGTAGTTGATGCAGATGCGGTAACCCTCACGGGCGGCCTGCAAGGCGGTGGCGGCACCGATGCCACGGCTGGCACCCGTGATGACGATGACTTTGTGCATGGCGATTGACGGATCGGTCAGGGACGGAGGCACGACAATAGGTGAAAAAACCTGACAATGGAATGACCGTCACGTCTTGACAAACTATTACCCGCCCCTGGTGCGTCGGGTTCTGTCGCAACCTGTGATACGTTGCGCAGCTTGTTCTACCAGGGAATACAACGTCGATGGAATTGACGAACATCTTTGCACCACAGAACCGCCGACTGATCAAACTCACCACCCCCATCCAGGATGACCAGGCGTTGTTGCTGGAGCACTTCAGCGGCAATGAAGGGTTGTCCACGCTGTTCAGCTTCGACCTGTCGCTGATCAGCCAGGATGCCAGGCTCGAGCTCAAGTCATTGATTGGCCAACCCGCCCATCTGGAGATCGAACTGGCTGACGGTGGGGTGCGCCATATCCATGGTCTCATCACCCAATTCAACCTGCTGGGCAGCGACGGAGGCCTGGCGCGGTATAGCGCGACCTTGAGCCCCTGGCTGTGGATGCTGTCGCGACGCGTCGATTCGCGGATCTTTCAAGAGCAGACCATTGAAACGGTCATCCGCACGGTGTTCGAGCATTACGGCGGGTTGCGCCAATTCGAGTTTCGCCTGCTCGGGCCTCTCAAGTCCCACAGCTACATCACCCAGTACCGCGAAACCGACCTGAATTTCGTGTTGCGCTTGCTGGAACAGGACGGCCTGTTCTTCTACTTCGATCACAGCAAGGACGGGCACAGCCTGATCATCACGGATCGTTCCCAGGGCCTGGAGGCGCTGCCCGAGCAACCGCAGATCCGCTACCACAGCGCCTTTGTCACCGAGACCAGTGACTCGATCACCCAATGGCGCAGCCACCGGGTCTTGCAACCGGGCAAGATGGCCATCCAGACTTTCGATTACAAGCAGCCAAGAAATCCGTTATCCATCGGCATGGTCAGCCTCAATGAACAGGGTGACGCCCCACCCTACGAGGTCTACGATTTTTTCGGTGCCTATAGCCATGGCCTGCACAACGAGGGCGAGGCACTGGTCCGTCGCCATCTGGAGATCATCGAAGCCAAGGCCAAGACCTTTACCGGCAGCAGCAACTGCCGGGCCATGCGGCCGGGCTACAGCTTCGAGCTGACCCAGCACTTCGACCATGAACGGGGCGCGGTACGAGCTGGCACGCATCCAGGTCAGGTTCCATTGGCAGCGCGGCGACAGCCTGCCGCAGGGCACCACCTGGGTGCGGGTGGCGATGCCCAGCGCGGGGAGTGGCTTCGGTCACCAGTTCTTGCCACGTATCGGCCAGGAGGTACTGGTCACCTTCCTGGCGGGCGATATTGACCGCCCCGTGGTCACCTCGGTGCTGTACAACGCCGACCACACCCCGCCGCGTTTCAGCAAAGCCTCAGGCCTGCCAGGCAACTATGCGCTGTCCGGCATCCAGACCCAGGAGCACAAGGGCCGGGGGTTCAACGAGCTGTTGTTCGATGACACACCGGGCGCCTTGCGTGCCCGCGTCGCTACCACCCACCACGCCACGGCGCTCAATCTGGGCAAGCTCACCGAGCCACGCACCGACGGCCAGGCCAAGGCCCGTGGCAACGGTGCCGAATTGCGCACCGACGCCGCGATTGCCCTGCGCGCCGCTCAAGGCATGCTACTGACTACCAATGCCCGCCAGGACGCCACCGGTTCGCAGCTGGACCGCGAAGAGCTGCTCAAACTGCTGGCCGAGTGTGGTGAGCTGTTCAAAAGCCTCGGGCAAACGGCCGCCGCTCGCGGCGGGGCTGCGGTGGACAGCGAAGGCATCGACGCCCTGAGCCAGGCCCTGAAACAGTGGCCAGCACCCGACAGCGACAGCCCTGGCGAACCCGTCATGGCCGTCGCGGCTGCGGCAGGTATTGCCAGTGCCACACCGCGCTCGCAACTCCACTATGCCGGCGCGAACCACGACACCACCGCCCAGGACCACCTGCAGTTGACCAGCGGCGCCACCATGCGCCTGCAGGCCGGCAAGGGCATCACCGCCTTCGCCCAGGATGAAGGCCTCAGTGCCATCGCCAATCGCGGCAAAGTGCTGATCCAGGCTCAGGAAGACGACATCACCGCCAACGCGCAGAAGAACCTGCACCTGTCGGCCGCCGAAGGCGAAGTGGTCGTCACCGCCCCCACCATTCGTTTGGTGGCCGATGATGGCAGCTACATCAAGATCGGTGGCGGTGTCGAAATCGGCAGCCAGGGCAAGGTGATCGTCCATGCCAGCGAGCATGACTGGGTCGGCCCCAAGACCGACAGCGCCCAGGTGCCGACATTCACCCGCGACCCGGCGGGGCAACGCTTGGCCTTCCATTACCCGGGGCACGCTGAAGACAGCGTGCGGATGGCCGTTGATCACGCCTACCAGATCAAGCTCGAAGACGGCAGCACCGTAGAAGGGATCAACATCGCCACCGCGGTCACCCAGGCGCCCCACACCCAGCCGCCGCTGTCCGCACTTAGGGACAACAAGACCTACGGCGGTCGCACGGGCCCCAGGTGGTCACCCATACAGGGCTCGCGCAAGGACAAGGTCGGTAACTTCACCGTTTTTCCCGAGCGTGATAATCGCGGCAAGGTTTACCTGTACTTCTGCCCGGACGACACCACAGTCGCCCTGGATGACGTTCATGGCATCGGTACGTATGGGGTACCCAATGCCTTGCCGGACGGCAAACCGGCGATGGCGGCGTTGCAGTCCGTGCGGTTTTACCAGCGCCTGTGGACCAAGCGTCATCGCGACGGTAAGCCGGTACTGGTCGGCGACGCCATACAACAGACGATGCTGCGTGCGAAGGGAGAACCCCGCTACCCTGGCGGCTGGTCACCCGGCGCCGTGGCCTCTCAAGCGCCAATAGCAAAAGGTGAGGAAGTGCTGATCAATGCCGAACCTTTAACCCCACCCTATGCTCCACAGCTGTTTGGCGGCGAGGCAAAGGAAGGCACACCCACAGAGGCAGGCATGGACAGCCCCGATGATGTGAGTATCCGCTCCGCACTGGGCAATCCGAAAGCCCGCTTCAAATGGTTCAAGGTGCGTACCAGCCGTCATCGCGTGAACTCGGATGAAGAACTGGCCCGGTGGAACGCTGGCAAAGAGCCCGGTGATCAAACTTCAGCCATAAGCCAAGCTGCCGTGCATCAAGGCTCGGAGGTGAAAGAGTACGCCATTTACCGTGAAGAAACGCCTAATGAAATCCAGGACCGGATGCGCGAAGATCCGAAAGAAAGGGACCCTAACAGTTACCACTCGGCGGTTTTGCGCAGCCCGGAGAACCAGCGCTGGGTGACTGCGATGGACATTGCTATTGGCCAGGCGCACAGCCTTGATGACCCGGATATGCGGGAGGTGTTGGTTGCGATTGCGGATTGGAAGTTGGATAAAGCGACATTTATGGAAGTCACTAAATTGCCGGGGTGGGCAAGACTGAGTGGGGAGGCACAAGCATTAGTGACTGCCAGTTCTCAGTATTATGGAGAAGGCGTATTCCCACCTTCTGGTCTGGTATCACTTATGCCACCGTCCCTGGTAGTCACAGCACCCGAACAAGGAGTTGGCCGATGAAGGACAATCCGCCCTCCCCTCAGACGCGGCCCAACCTTAAACCTTATCTGTGGATCGCCGGGGTACTCCTTGTGCTCTGGATCAGCTTCATCTGGATTGTCCAACTCAAAGCACAGGAAACTAACATGATACTTAGGGACATGAAACCCGTCCTAGCTTGGGGCATTGCCGCTATTGTCAGCCCGCTACTGATGATCTTCGGCATTCATTGGTGGGGCAATGCCCTGGCAAGTGAGAAGGCAGAGTTTGCCAATTATCGCAACCAGATGGAGCTCAGAAACGCCGAAATACACGCCACCCAAGTGCGCACCTACGCCCTAGAAATTCGAGGTGTCGGACTTGGAATTTACACAGATGGCCAGTCCAAAATCTGGCAGTTTATCAAAAAAAAGAACGACAATTTCGCATCGATTTATTCGCAGGACGCGAAAGACTACGACCCATCATTAGACACAAGGCGAAGCTCCAGAGACATTAAAGTCCGTATCGCATTCAAAAACTCAGCAGGTGAGGCAGTGGCGTATTGGCCAATCCCGGTGTTTGCGCTGGGACCGCCCGCCCCCTACGACAGCGCCGACAGTGCAGCAGGCCTGATCAACTCAGGCCGTAACGCCGCGACCTTGGGCGTTACCCAGTTTTTGTGGCAAGACAATGAAAGCACGACGCATGCTCAAGGCATGATCGAGCGACTGTTCACGTTTTTTGACGATAACCCGAAAGTGCCACAAGCCTTGATCGCAAGTGAGGACGGTGACGTGACGCGAAACGGCTATCGCAAACCCGGCACGCCGGGGTTGCAAAATGGCCACGTGGTTCCGACGATCTACGAAAGCATGACGGGCCTGTTGGTCACACGTTCGGACCGAGTGGACCGCTACATTCGTCCCTTCGTCACCCGTGACGCCGAGGACAATCAGGACAAAAAAACTGACTTTGGCAAGTTGTGGGCGTTTTATTGGGACCGGAGCAAAGCCTTTGGAGATTGGTATGTAGCCGCCGAGCATGCCAAAGGCAATAAAGTGCTATTACCACCCGGCACCATGTCCACCGCCTACTGGCAAGCGCAACTACCTAACTTGTGGAAAACCATCGATAACCGCGGCCCAGGCCACTTCGAACCGTCCCCCTGGCTGCCCGTGCGTTGGGCCGAACACCAACTGAAGGAGTTCGACGCAGCGCCGGTGCTGGGCTACATGCACCGGCCGATCAAGGTCTCGATGCAGGACGAACACGGCAAGCGCCTCAAACCCGCGTTGCAGGCCAAGGCCTTGCAAGCGGGTTGGCTCAAGGCCCTCGATACCCTACCTGCAGGGCAAAAACCGGCGCGCGTGTTCTACGACACTACCGACAACACTGAAGCGGAAATCGCCCTGACCAACGCCCTGCACAGCCTCAATACCGATGGCCAAGGCCTGGACGTGGGCAATGTCGGCGAGGGCTATGACATCGGTCGGCGCCTGGGCAATACCGGCGTCAGCAGCGCGCTGGTGGAAATCAACCTGGCCACCATCGCCAGCTACCTCGATGGTGGTGCCAGTGCCGTGGTGTATGCCGGCAGCGACGGCAGCCTTACCGTGCAGATGATCAGCCCGCCGGATGAGGCACGCAAAACGAAGAACCAGCAGAACCGCGGCGCCGACCCCTTCAAGTATGGCCTCCCAAGTATCGGACGACCGAAGGCATGAGCCATCCCATCTGCCTGGGTGACCCCACCAGCAGCGGCGGCAGCGTGCTGTCATGCCAGCTGGCTGGCACCCACACCGTCAACGGTAAAACGCCAGCGGTGTTGGGTGACAGGGCCAGTTGCCCGCTACATCAAGGGGTTTTCGCCTTTATCGAAGGGCACCCAAGCCGACGCCTGAACGGCAAGCCTTTGGTGCTAAAAGGGCATCGGCTGGCATGCGGGTGTCATGGTGTGGCCAGCCATGCGCTGAATGTGAGCGTGGTGTAGTTGCTGCTGGAGAGGCGATAGGATTGGGTCGGAGCATGAGATGTTCGTCTTGGGGTTTTCGGCGCCTGTAGGAGATGTTCACCACAAGATTTGCAGCGCCTTCGAGATCGAGCGCCGCCCGCGCGGCGCATCGCGAGCAAGCTCGCTCCTACATTTGTTGCAACGTGGCCACGCCTGCAAGGCCATGGTTGTCACCCGGTTTGCACGGCTCAAGATCCGCGATGCGCCGCGCGGGCGGCGCTCGATTTCACAGGCGCTGAAAAGCTTAAGGCGATCACCCTCAATGCCCCGCCGAAGCCGGCCCTGCCTTCGCCGTAAACGGCGGCTTGGCAAACCACACCAACAGAATCAACCCGGCAAACACCCAGGTCATCAAGGTGAAGTAGTCCACCGTCGACATCATGTACGCCTGCGCATTCACGATCTGCTCCAGCTGCGCGTAACTCTGCGAACTCGCACCGCCCAACTGCTCCAGCGTGTGCCGGGTCGCGGGGTCAAACTCACTGATGTGCTCACTCAGGTAAGCATGATGCTGGTCCGCCCGACGAATCCAGATCCACGTGGTCAACGAAGCCGCAAAGCTCCCTCCCAACGTACGCAGGAAGGTCGCCAGCCCCGAGCCATCGGCAATCTGCTGCGGTGGCAGGTCCGACAGCAGGATGCTCAAGGTCGGCATGAAGAACAGCGCCACACCAATCCCCATGAACAACTGCACCAGGGCAATGTGCTGGAAGTCCACCTCGCTGGTGAACCCGGCACGCATGAAACAGCTGGTGCCAATGGCCAGGAACGCCAGCCCCGCCAGCACCCTCAGGTCGAAGCGGTGCGCGTACTTGCCCACGAACGGCGACATGATCACCGGCAGCAAACCGATCGGCGCCACGGCCAGGCCCGCCCAGGTAGCGGTGTAGCCCATCTGCGTCTGCAACCACTGCGGCAGGATCAGGTTGATACCGAAGAACCCCGCGTAGCCACCAACCAGCACAATGGTGCCGATGCGGAAGTTACGGTGCGCAAACAGCCGCAGGTTGACCACCGGGTGGCGGTCGGTGAGCTCCCAGATGATGAAAATCGCCAGGAACACCACGGAAATCAGCGTGCCGACAATGATGAACGACGATTCGAACCAGTCCAGGTCATTGCCTTTGTCCAGCACCACCTGCAAGGCGCCGACGCCGACGATCAGCGTCAGCAGGCCGATGTAGTCCATCGGCTGACGGCTGGTGACCACCGGTCGCGTGCGCATCTGCTGGCGCACCACGGCAGCGGCGAACAGGCCGATCGGCACATTGATGAAGAAGATCCACGGCCAGCTGTAGCTGTCGGTGATCCAGCCACCCAATATCGGCCCGGCAATCGGCGCCACCACCGTGACCATCGCCAGCAAGGCCAGGGCCATCCCCCGTTTGGCCGGTGGGTACACGGCAATCAGCAGGGTCTGGGTCATCGGGTACAGCGGCCCTGCCACCACCCCTTGCAACACCCGAAAGCCCACCAGCTCCGGCATCGACTGGGCGATGCCACAGAGGAACGACGCCAGCACGAACAGCAACGTGGCCCAGATGAACAGCTTGACCTCGCCAAAGCGCCGGCTCAGCCAGCCGGTCAGCGGCAAGGCGATGGCGTTGCTCACCGCGAACGAGGTGATTACCCAGGTGCCCTGCTCGTAGCTCACCCCCAGGTTGCCGGAAATGGTCGGCAGCGCCACGTTGGCGATGGTGGTGTCGAGCACCTGCATGAACGTCGCCAGCGACAGGCCGATGGTGGTCAGCAGCAGGCTCGGCGGGGTGAACTGGGCCGGGGCGTTGTTGCTCATCGTTGCGCCGTCTTGCCGCTGGCGCTGTTGTCGTGAATCAGCCGGGCGATCAGGTCGTCCGCTTCGACCAGCTGGCGGTCGTACACCTGCGTGGTGTAGCTGGCCTGCTGCGGTGGCTGCTGGGCCAGGGCCGGGCCGCTCTGGTCGTGCAGGTCGACTTCGACCACGGTGGACAGGCCGATGCGCAGCGGGTGGTCCTTGAGCTGGTCGGCGCTGAGGTGAATGCGCACCGGCACCCGCTGGACGATCTTGATCCAGTTGCCGGTGGCGTTCTGCGCCGGCAGCAGGGCGAAGGCGCTGCCGGTACCGGCGCCGAGACTGTCGACCGTGCCGCTGTACTTCACTTCACTGCCGTACAGGTCGGCGCTGATTTCCACAGGCTGGCCGATGCGCATGTCGCGCAACTGGGTCTCCTTGAAGTTGGCATCGATCCACACCTCGTTCAGCGGGATCACCGCCATGGTCGCGGTACCCGGCTGCAGGCGCTGCCCGAGCTGCACGGTGCGTTTGGCCACATAGCCGGTGACCGGCGCCACCAGGGTGGTGCGGGCGTGATCGAGGTAGGCCTGACGCAGGTCCGCCGCAGCCGCCATGACCTCTGGGTGCGAGGACACCACGGTGTCGTCGACCAGTGCGGTGCTGGTATTGAGCTGCTGACGGGCGGCGTTGACTGCGGCCTGGGCGACGGTCAGGTCGTCGCGGGCGTGGGAGATTTCTTCGGCAGCGATCGCCCCGCTGTCGGCCAGCACCTTGCGGCGGTTGTAGTTCTGCTGGGCCTTCTGCAGCTCGGCCTGGCGGGTTTGCAGCTGAGCCTTGAGCGAGTCGACGTTGCTGTACAGCCCGCGCACCTGGCGCACGGTACGCGCCAGCTTGGCTTCGGCCGACTGCAGGGCAACCTCGCTGTCGGCCGGGTCGAACTGCAACAGCACCTGGCCGGCATGCACCAGGTCGCCGTCATCGGCGCCGATGCTGGTGACAGTGCCAGTGACCAGCGGGGTGATCTCAACCACGTTGCCGTTGACGTAGGCGTCGTCGGTGCTTTCGTGCCAGCGCCCGACCAGGCTGTACCAGGCCCAGGTGCCAGCGCCGGCGAGCAGCACCAGCAACAGCAGGCCGAGCAGCCAGGCCTTGCGCTTGCCCGACGGCGGCGCGTCGGTGGAGGGAGTTGTGGTGTCTGTGGGAGTGGCCATGACAATACCTTGGAATATGCGTAACAGGGATCAACGATCGCCGAAGCGGCGGATCGTCAGAGGGTCGCCGGCGCCAAGAAGCACCTTGGCCAGCAGGCCTTCGAGGGTCTTCAGCTCGTCTGGCTGCAACACGCCGACCAGTTCGTTCATCGCCGCTGCGCCAATTTCTGGCAGGCGGTCGGCCAGGCGCTGACCGTCGGCGCTCAGCGCCAGGCGCACCTGGCGGCGGTCATCGGCGCAGCGGTTGCGCAGCAGCAGGCCCTTCTGCTCGAGGCGGTCGAGCATGCGGGTCATCGAACCGCTGTCCAGGCCCAGGTAGCGGCAAAGTTCGGCCGGGGTATCCACCTGGTACTGGGTGACGATGATCAGCACCTTGAACTGTGCGGCGGTGACGCCCTCGGATTCGAGGTGCCAGTCGAGAATGCGGTCTTTGAGGATCGCCGCCCGGCCCAGCAGCATGCCGATGGCGCAGGTCTGGAAGTTTTCCGGGTTGAAATGGGACATCGGGGTCTGCTCGGGCAATTGTTTAAAAATATTACTGCCTAGGCAGTGAATGTCAAAGCTTTGATTAGGGGGCTATGTAAAAATTCACTTTGAGCGGGCGTGCGCACTCCATGATGGCCAAAAGCCCCGCGAGGTATTCTCAAACGCGCAAATTCCCTTGCGAAAGCGACAAAAAACCCACATAACTGATAGTCATTCGCCATTACCTCGGTTCTCGGGACCCCCTTTGCAGGGGTAGAATGCGCAAAACCCGGAGCCACGATGAATCAAGACCGCCTCACGCCCAGCCCAGACGATGCCATCACCGACGCCGCCGCGCATTGGTGCATGCGCCTGCACGCCGACGATTGCACGCTGGTCGAACGTGACGCGTTCGCCCGCTGGCTGGCGGCCGACCCGCGTCATGCCGAGGAATACCAGGCGATGCTGGAAATCTGGCAAACGGCCGACCAGTTGCCCCGCACCGCCACGATCATCGACTTCAACCCACCTGCACGGCATGCGCCACGGGCACGTAACTGGCGGCCTCTGGCCTCGGCAGCGGCACTGGCCCTGCTGGCCCTGCCGCTGGCCGGCTGGGTGGGTTGGGAGCAAGGCTGGCTGCCCAACCACTACCAGCATTTCGAAGCCGGTAACGACATGCAGACCGTGCAGTTGAGCGACGGCAGCACGGTCGAGCTCAACCTCCACACCGAACTGACCTACTTCAACTACAAGGACCAGCGTCAGGTCACGCTCAAGCGTGGTGAAGCCTTCTTCAAGGTGCAGCACGACAGCAGCCACCCGTTCATCGTCCGCGCTGGCCGCGGCCAGACCCGCGTCACCGGTACCCAGTTCAACGTCTGGAAGTACCAGGATCAGGTCAAGGTCACCTTGGTGCAGGGCTCGGTGCTGGTCAGCAGTGATGGCAACGCGGGCGGCTACCGCCTTGGCCCTGGCATGCAGGCCAGCTACCACACCGGCGACTTCGAGCCGCAACTGGCCGAAAACGACGACTACGACAACAGCCTGGCCTGGCGCAACGGCAAGCTGGTGCTCGACAACCTGAGCCTGGAACAGGCCCTGCCGGTGATCAACCGCTACCTCGACGCCCCGCTGCTGCTGGCAGACCCCGGCACCGGGCGCATGCGCATCAGCGGCATCTACAACACCCGCGAGGTCGGGCAGCTGGTGGACAAGCTGCCCAAGGTGCTGCCGATCTACCTGACCCGCAGCAAGGACGGCAGCACCGTCCTCAACAGCATCTCCCCGCCACCCGACAAGGGCTGACGCCTTACAGCGTCATCGCCGCCAGCCAGCCGAACGCCAGCAGCGGCAGGTTGTAGTGGAGGAAGGTGGGAACCACGGTGTCCCAGATGTGGTGGTGCTGGCCATCCACATTCAGCCCCGAGGTCGGGCCGAGGGTCGAGTCCGAAGCCGGCGAGCCGGCATCGCCCAGGGCACCTGCGGTACCGACAATGCACACGGTGGCCAGTGGGTCGAAGCCCAGTTGCACGCACAGCGGCACGAAGATCGCCGCCAGGATCGGCACCGTCGAGAACGACGAACCGATGCCCATGGTCACCAGCAACCCCACCAACAGCATCAGCAAGGCGCCCACGCCCTTGCTGTGGTCGATCCATTGTGCAGAGGCCTCGACCAGGCTCTGGACCTCGCCAGTGGCCTTCAGCACATCGGCAAAGCCCGAGGCGGCAATCATGATGAAGCCGATCATGGCCATCATCTTCATGCCTTCGGTGAACAGGTCGTCGGTGTCCTTCCAGCGCACGATGCCCGACAGCGAGAAGATCAGGAAACCGACCATGGCGCCGATGATCATCGAATCCAGCCACAACTGCACGATGAACGCCGCAGCGATCGCCAGCCCCGCCACCAGCAGGGTCAGCGGGTTGTACCGGACGCTGACCTGCTCGACCTGCTCGATGCGCGCCAGGTCGTAGTCGCGCTTCTTGCGGTAGCTGATGAACACCGCCAGCAGCAGGCCGGCGAACATGCCGGCGGCCGGAATGGCCATGGCATGGGTGACGTTGACCCCACTCACATCGACCCCGGCCCGAGCGACATTGGCCAGCAGGATCTCGTTGAGGAAAATGTTGCCAAAGCCCACCGGCAGGAACATGTACGGCGTGATCAGGCCGAAGGTGATCACGCAGGCAATCAGCCGGCGGTCGATGCGCAGGCGCGTCAGCACGTACAGCAGTGGCGGTACCAGCAGTGGAATGAAGGCGATGTGGATGGGCAGGATGTTCTGCGACGACACCGCCACCACCAGCATCAGGCCGATCAGCAGCCATTTGACCTTGCCGCCATTGGCATGGCCCTGGCGGTCGATCATGGCCAGGGCACGGTCGGCCAGGGCATGGGCCAGGCCCGATTTGGCGATGGCCACGGCAAAGGCGCCGAGCAACGCGTAGGACATGGCCACCGTGGCGCCGCCACCGAGGCCACCATTGAAGGCCTTGAGCGTGCCTTCGATCCCCAAGCCGCCGACTAGGCCGCCGGCCAGTGCACCGATGATCAGGGCGATGACCACGTGCACGCGGGACAGGCTGAGTATCAGCATGATGCCGACTGCGGCGATCACTGCATTCATGGTTTGAGTTTCCTCTAGCGACAGACAAAAAGCGCGCACTCTGACGGAGTGCGCGCTAGATGTCAAAAGCGCCATATTACGGCGCATTTCGCAGTCATATTAAATTGAATGTTTGAATAAAGAAAAAAGCGCCAGGGTCGATATAGGTGGGAGGCCGAGAGATCGAGCGCCGCGCGGGCGGCGCTCGATCTCTCAGGCGACAGAAGCGTCACAGCGAACACCCCCCAGCCCCTCAAAAACCCTTACTGCATAAAAAGGGACTCACCCCATGCCTTTGCGACAACTCTCCATCCAGTGGAAGATCACCCTGCTCGCTGGTCTCTGCCTCGCTGGCATCGTCACCCTGCTCGTCGGCCTTTCGCTGTATCGCATGGACCACAGCTCGGACCTGGTGAAGGCCAGCAGCATGCAGATGCTCACCGAAGCCGCGCAAGCGCGTATCGAGTCGCAAGGCGAAGTCCAGGCCCTCAACATCCGCCGCCAGTTCATGGACGCCTACCAGTACGGCGCGGGCTTCTCGCGCCAGGTGCTGTTCCTGCGTGAACAGGCGGAGAAACGCTTCCTCGACGCCTTCGACCTGCGTGAAGACCTGACCCGCCAGGTGCGCACCGCCCTGCAGGCCAACCCTGACCTGCTTGGCCTGTCGCTGGTGTTCGAACCCAATGCGCTGGACAACAAGGACAGCCTGTTCGCTGACAAACCCGAGCTGGGCAGCAACGAAACCGGGCGCTTCTCGCTGTACTGGTCACAGCCGCGTGCCGGCCAGCTGACTGCCATGGCCCTGCCCGAGCACGACCTGGCCAATACCGAGATCGGCCCCAGCGGCCAGCCGGCCAACACCTGGTGGACCTGCCCGCGCAGCACCGGCAAGGTCTGCGTGGTGGAGCCGTACTTCTATGACATCGACGGCCAGCGCGTGCTGATGACCAGCATCGTCTTCCCGCTGGCGGTCAACGGCAAGATCATCGCCACCCTGTCCATCGACATCAACCTCAACAGCCTGCAGGCCCTGAGCCAGGACGCCAGCCGCAGCCTCTACGAAGGCCGCACCACGGTCGGCATCCTCAGCCCGGTCGGCCTGCTGGCCGGTTACAGCGCCGATGCCAGCAAGCTGGCCCAACGCTTCGCCCAGGTCGACCCGCGCCAGGGCGCCGAGTTGGTGCGCAAGCTGGCTGAGGGCAAGCTCAGCATCCTTCACGACCAGGCCCGCCTGAAGGTACTGGCAGCCTTTGAACCGATCCCCGGCGCCCAGCCCTGGGGCGTGCTGCTGGATGTTCCGGAAAATGCCCTGACCGGCCCCGCCGAAGCGCTCAAGCAAGAGCTGGATACCCTGAACACCAGCGGCACCCTGCTGGAACTGGGCCTGGGCCTGGCTGCAGCTATTGCCGGCTTGCTGCTGGTCTGGCTGATGGCCCGTGGCGTCACCAAGCCGATCCTCGGCGTGGCCGCGATGCTCAAGGACATCGCCAGCGGCGAAGGTGACCTGACCCGCCGCCTGACTTACGACAAGCGCGACGAACTCGGCGAACTGGCCGGCTGGTTCAACCGCTTTCTCGACAAACTGCAACCAACCATCGCCGAGGTGAAGCGCTCGGTGCATGCCGCCCGCGGCACCGCCGACCAGTCTTCGGCGATTGCCAGCGAAACCAGCGCCGGCATGGAGCAGCAGTACCGCCAGGTCGACCAGGTCGCCACTGCCTCCCACGAGATGAGCGCGACTGCCCAGGACGTTGCCCGCAGCGCCGCACAGGCCGCGCAAGCCGCCCGCGAGGCCGACCAGGCCACCCGCGAAGGCCTGGCGGTGATCGACCGCACCACCACCAGCATCGATGCCCTGGCTGCCAACATGAGCGAGGCCATGGCCGAAGTCGAAGGCCTGGCGCAGAACAGCGAGAAAATCGGTTCGGTACTGGAGGTGATCCGCTCGATCGCCGAGCAGACCAACCTGCTGGCACTCAACGCGGCCATCGAGGCCGCCCGTGCCGGTGAGGCAGGCCGCGGCTTCGCGGTGGTCGCCGACGAAGTGCGTAACCTGGCACAGCGCACCCAGGAGTCGGTGGAAGAGACCCGCCAGGTGATCGAAGCCCTGCAGGCCGGTACTCGCGACGTGGTGGGCAGCATGGACCACAGCCATCGCCAGGCCCAGGGTGGTGTCGAGCAGGTGGGCCAGGCGGTGAGCGCGCTGCAGCGCATCGGCCAGGCGGTAAGTGTGATCACCGACATGAACCTGCAGATCGCCTCGGCCGCCGAAGAGCAAAGTGCGGTGGCCGAAGAGATCAACAGCAACGTCGCGACCATCCGCGATGTCACCGAATCGCTGTCCGGCCAGGCCAACGAGTCAGCGCGGGTCAGCCAGTCGTTGAACAGCCTGGCCAACCAGCAACAGGCGTTGATGGATCAGTTCCGGGTCTGATGCGTGCGCGGCTACAACTCATCCTTGGTGCTGTGGAAGCGGCCACCACCGAGGATACGGTCAAGCAGCACCAGTGCACCCTGCACGTCAGGCCTGGCCCCCATGGGCAGAACACTGCTGTACGGCAGGGTCGCGTCCTGGAAGCCGCTGGCCATGACCAACAGGTGCATCTGCTCACTGTCGAGGTAGAGGTGGTGCTGCTGCAAGGCATAGGACTGGATCAGGCAAAGCGCGCCCGCGACCATCGGCGTCGCTGATGAAGTACCGGCATAGTTGTCGGTGTAATCCCTGTCATTGCCTTTTTTGTCCTGCAATGGGCCGTAGCCCAAGGTGACCACACTGTCTCCCCAGGCATTGAGCATCGCGTGACGATAGTGGTGGTTGGAATATTGGTGCGGCTTGCCATCCCAGGAATGGCAGGCACCTACCACGATCACGCCCGCATCGCCGTGGTCATTGAACAACTTCCACTGCGAAAGATCGACACCATAGCTGGCTTGCGTACCTAGGCCGGTATCCGATTGGCTGCTGCCATTGGCCGCAGCGTTGACCACTACCGCGCCACGCTGTGTCAGTTTACGGCAAACATCCCACCAGTCCTTATCGTGCAAAGACGGCAACATGGTGTGCAGCGCGTTGATACTGGCAGTTTGCCGGTTGATCCCGACGATATCCCCTGGCGCCACGCTGCGCAGCAATCGCTTTAGCGTGCTGGATTGGCCTGATTTCGTGTATGCCCGGTTGTCGTAAAGGTAGAGTTGGCAATCGTGGCTGATGCCCGTCACGCCCAGGCCATTGCGCGCGGCCACCATGACGCCCAGTGACGCCGTGCCGTGATCAGGGTCGTCGTTGGGGGTAGCGCTGACGATCTGCACGTTGGGATTGCCAGCGAGGTCTTCATGGTTGGCGAACAATCCACCGTCGGAAAAATGGATCCGCGCGCCGTAGCCTGTCACCTGCTTGTCCCAGGCCTTGCGGATGTTCAGCCCCTTGCTGGAACTCTGCGGCGCATCCAGATACTGCTGCTGAAGTTCGAAGTCTGGTGTCGGCCTGGCCTCTTCGTTGGCACGGTTGCCCGCTGCCACGACAGTGCCGGTGAGCAACGTCGCCAGCACTGCCGCCGCCCCCAGAATCACATTGCCGCCGTCCGCCTCCGGCGCCAGGAACCGCAAGTTCTCAAGATAATCCAACGCCGTCAGGGTCTTCAGCAGCTCGACGAAGATGTCGTTGCTCATCGACAGGGGCTGGCTGATGGTGCAGTACTCACGCAGCACTTCGAGTGCTTCGATGTCACGCTCGTCAGCTTCCAGGCAAGGCGTGGGGCCGATCAGCGGTTTCAGGCCCGGCCAGGTGCGCGCCAGCCTTGAACCCGAGGCCGTTTCGAGTTGCTCAAGGAAGGTGTCGAGCCCCCCCGGGCGAAACTTGATCATCACTGGCGGGTAACGCCTGCCTTCTTCGCGATAGGGAAAGGTCGGTTGCGCTGCGCCCCATGGGTCGTCCACGCCGCTGCCTGACGTATCGGCCAAGGCGCGCTTGCGTCTGGAACCGCTGCCATCGAGCGGTACGTTATCGAGTATTCCACGGCTCATCTCTCGTTCTTCGATCTCGATAACCAACGGCTCCAGGTCGAAAACGCCAGCCGCGCCCGTAGGGCGATTCATGGCGATCGCCTCGCTGTCCATCAGCACCACCCTGGGCCTGATGCGGTAGGTGCCGGCCACGCGCTCAGCCGTCAGTGTGGCCTGGCAACCATGTTCTTCAAGCTTGCCGCTGGCGGTCTGGGAATAGGTCGATACACCTTCGAATTCAACCACCTGCCCCGACTCCACGCGTTCGAGCTCGTAACGAATCCGGTTGACCTTGGGCAAGTCGGGGCCCAGGCACCGCACATGGAACAATCCGTCGAAACGGAAATTGCGGTAATAGATGAAATCCAGTTGCAAGCTCATGGTCAGCCTCTCGAAATTGATGTGTTGCCATTTGGAGCCGGCAATTGTTCCGGCCGCAGCCGACCATCAGAATTGCGAAGCGCTTCCTGGGGGGCGGACAGGATCGCTCGTCTACACTTGCCGCAACCCACCGAGCGGTTACCGACGAGGCCCCATGAAGAAGATTCCAACGCTGCTGGCCAGCCTGCTGCTCGCCATCGGCCTGGCCAGCACCTACAGCGCCGCATCAGCCGAGCAAAACAAGCCCATCCATTTCGCTGCCCTCACCTGGGAAAGCGGCGCACTGACCACCGAAATCCTGCGCCGGATCGTCGAACAGGGTTATGGCTACCCCACCGACACCCTCCCTGGCAGCACCGTGAGCCTGGAAGTGGCATTGGCGCGCAATGACTTGCAGGTCATTGCCGAAGAATGGGCCGGGCGCAGCCCCGCCTGGGTCAACGCCGAAAAGGCAGGTGAGGTGTTCGCCCTGGGTGACACGGTGAAGAACGCCGAAGAAGGCTGGTGGGTGCCCGCCTACGTGGTCAAGGGCGACAAAGCCCCCGCACCCGACCTGCGCAGTGTCGAAGACCTCAAGCGCTACGCGTCGGTGTTCAAGGACCCTGAAGAGCCGGCCAAAGGGCGCTTCCTCAACAGCCCCAGCGGCTGGACCTCGGAGATCGTCAACAGCCAGAAGCTCAAGGCCTACGGCCTGGAAGGCCTGTACAACAATTTCCGCACGGGCTCGGGCGCTGCACTGGATGCCGAAGTGGACTCGGCCATCCGCCGCAAGAAACCCGTGCTGTTCTACTACTGGAGCCCCACGGCGCTGATCGGTCGCTACGACCTCGTGCGCTTGCAGGAGCCACCCTACGATGCGGCCGCCTGGGCCACCTTGACCGATGCGAAAAATCCCGACCCGAAGGGCAGTCAATCGTTGCCGGCCAAACTTTCGATTGGCGTATCCAAGGCATTTCGCGACCATTATCCGGAGCTGGTCGCCGTGTTCGAAAAGGTCGACCTGCCCATCGACAGGCTGAACAAGGCCTTGGCCGAGATGAACGAAAAGCGCCAGCCACCGGCCGATGCCGCCAAGGCGTTCCTGCGCGCCAACCCGGATGTGTGGAAGGCCTGGCTACCCGCTGACGCGGCCGTCAAGGTCGAGGCCAGCCTGTGAGTGCTGGTTTCCCCGAAGCCTTGCAACTGTCCTTCGCCGACGCGATCAACCGCCTGGTCGACTGGCTGGTACTGCACTATGGCGACCACCTGCGCAGCGTCTCCGATCAACTCCTGCAACTGCTGGTAGGGCTGGAAAACGCCTTGCGCCTGATGCCCTGGTGGCTGCTGCTGTTGCTGGTCGGCCTGCTCGCCTGGCACGCCAGCCGCAGCCTGCTGCGCGCCGTGGTGCTGGTGGCGCTGCTGGCGTTCATCGGCATGCTTGGGCTGTGGGACAAACTGTTGCAGACCTTGGCGCTGGTGCTGGTCAGCACCGGCCTGTGCGTGCTGATTGGCGTGCCATTGGGCATTCTGCTGGCTACCCGCCCGCTGGCCCGGCGCCTGCTGATGCCGGTGCTGGACGTGATGCAGACGTTGCCGGCCTTCGTCTACCTGATCCCGGTGCTGATGCTGTTCGGCCTGGGCAAGGTGCCGGCGGTGTTCGCCACCTTGATCTATGCCCTGCCGCCGCTGGTGCGGTTGACCGAGCTGGGCCTGAGCCAGATCGACCCGTCGCTGCTGCAAGCCGCCCATGGCCTGGGTGCCGGCCGCTGGCAGCGGCTGCGGCGCATCGCCCTGCCACTGGCACTGCCGAGCATCATGGCCGGGCTCAACCAGTCGGTGATGATGGCGTTGTCGATGGTGGTGGTAGCGTCGATGATCGGTGCCCGCGGGCTGGGGGAGGATGTGCTGGCGGGTATCCAGACACTCAACGTCGGCCAAGGCGTCGAAGCGGGCTTGGCCATCGTCGCACTGGCAATGGTGATCGACCGGATCAGCCAGGCGTATGGGCGCACCGGCCGCTAGTGCGCCCCCGATGCCAGGTTGGGTTCAGTACCTGATCATCACCGACTTCAACTCGGTGTAATCCTCGATGAAGGCGCTGCCGAACTCGCGCCCTACCCCCGAAGCCTTGGTCCCGCCAAACGGCACCGCCGGGTCGAGGAAGGTGTGCATGTTGACCCACACCGTCCCGGCCTCGATCTGCGGGATCAGCCGCAGCGCCTTGGACAGGTCGTTGGTCCACAGGCTGGCGGTCAGGCCGTAGGGGCTATCGTTCATCAACTCGACCAGCTCTGCCTCGTTATCGAACGGCAGCACGCAGACGATCGGCCCGAAGGTTTCCTCATGCAGCAACGGGTCGCTGGCACCGTTGGCCAGTACCACCGTTGGCTCGACGAAATAACCCGGACGGTCGACTGCCCTGGCACCGCACACCACCGTGTTGTTGGCCCGAGCCCGCTCGAAGAAGCCGAGAATCTTCTGCAGGTGCGCGGCATTGGCCAGTGGCCCGAACTGCGCCTCAGGGTCCAGTGCCGAGCCGATCTTCATCTGCCCCAGCGCCGCGCCCAGCTTGCGGGTGAACTCCTCGACCTTGCTGCGGTGCACGTACAGCCGCTCGGGCGATGCGCAGACCTGCCCCTGATGCACATAGGCCGTTTGCACGATACCGGCCACCGCGCCATCGACATCGACATCGGCCAGCAGCGCCGCCGCGTTCTTGCCGCCCAGCTCCAGAGTGGCACGGGTCAGGTTGGCCGCCATGGCCGCCTTGCCCACGGCAATACCCGTCGGCACGGAGCCGGTAAAGGCCACCTTGGCCACGTCCGGGTGCTCGATCAGCCGCTGCCCGGCCTGCCCGCGGCCGTTCAACACGTTGAGCGCGCCCGCTGGCACACCGGCTTCGATCGCCAGTTCAGCGATGCGCAGCAGCGTCAGCGGGGTGAACTCGCTGGGCTTGATGACGATGGTGCAGCCGGTGACCAGCGCCGAGGCGATCTTCCAGATGCCGATCATCACCGAGAAGTTCCACGGCACGATCCCGGCCACCACACCCACCGGTTCGCGCAGGGTGAATGCGGTGTAGCGTTCGCCGGCGAACGAGGGTATCGACGGCGTCATGGTCTGCCCGGTGATCTTGCTGGCCCAACCGGCGAAGTAACGCAGGAACACCACGCTCTGGGCGATCTCAAGGCCCCGGGTAAGGTTGATCGACTTGCCCGAGCACAGGGTTTCCAGCTGCGCCAGTTCTTCGGCATTGGCCTCGATAAGGTCGGCCAGACGGTTCAGCACCACGCCTTTGTGATACGGCGAAGCTTCGGCCCAGGCGCCCTTGAAGGCTTGCCGCGCGCTGCGCACCGCGCGTTCGACCTCGGCATCGCTGGCTTCGCTGACCCGAGCGATGACCGTGCCGCTGGAGGGGTCATGGATGGCGATCGACGGGCCCGCCTCGCCTGCCAGGTACTGACCCTCGATGAAATGGCCATGGGGCCTGGCGAGGAACTCGACCACGGCAGGTAACAGCTGGATATCGCTCATGACATGACTCCTGGAGGGCAGTGCGAAAAGGTGTGCCGGGGGATCTTCAATCGCCCGCCCACCTGGCTGCCAGCCCCGTACGGCGATTTGTCAGGGAGACTCAAGAGAATGTCACGGTGGGTAAATCGCTGGGTGCCTGGCTTGAGGGAGTGTCATGGCTGACAGGTGCCTGCCTTGAGGTGTTCAGCGCCTATGAGATCGAGCGCCGCCCGCGCGGCGCATCGCGACCAAGGTCGCTCCTACATCTGTTTCGGGCCAATTATTCCTGTGCCGCCAACAGGATCCGCATTGGTGCATGACGGGAGACAGGTGGAGCGGCATCAGCGCGCACCGAGATGCATCGCCATGCCAACAAGGCGGTCCCTGTTGGCTCCACAGGAGAGACTGGCCCCAAACAGATGTAGGAGCGACCTTGGTCGCGATGCGCCGCGCGGGCGGCGCTCGATCTCATAGGCGCTGCACGCCTCAAGGCGACCACCTCTTTGCCCTGATGCCATTGCCGGGCTTACACCAAAAAACAATAAAGATCTATGAATATAAATTCTTATTCTTTTTTGTATGACACCTTTTTCGCTATAACTCTCCCAACTGTACAGCCGCCAACACCCGGCCAACTGTCCGCAGCGCAACACCTGATCAACAACCAACGCCCACAAGGCAACACCGGAAGCGCCAAAAAATTCGCAACCCGTTGATCCACAACGAATAAACAACTCGGCACGACGATTGCTCAAGCAAAGTTCCCCGCTCACCAAGAACCGGAGACCTGCCCATGAGCACCCCACTGAACGTCGTCGCCCTGTCTGGCGGAACCTCTCGCCCATCACGCACCTTGGCCCTGACCGAGGCCATCCTCGTTGAACTGGGCCAGCACCTGCACATCAAGCCGCACCTGATCGAACTGGGCGACATCGCCCGACCACTGGGCGCCGCGCTGTGGCGCAGTGAACTGCCCGACACCGTGGAGCAACAGCTGCGCCTGGTGGAAAAAGCCGATCTGCTGGTGGTTACCACGCCCGTATACCGAGGCAGCTTCCCCGGCCACTTCAAGCACCTGTTCGACCTCATCGGCCAGGACGCGCTGGTCGACACCCCGGTGCTGCTCGCCGCTACCGGTGGCAGCGAACGCCACGCGCTGGTGCTCGACCACCAGTTGCGCCCGCTGTTCAGCTTCCTGCAGGCCCTGACCCTGCCCATCGGCGTGTATGCCAGCCAGGCCGAGCTTGCCGACTACCGCATCTCCAGTGATGCCCTTGGCGCACGCATTCGCCTGGCCGCCGAGCGCGCCGTGCCGCTGTTCGGCGCCCATCACGCACTGCGTGAAAGCGCCTGAGGAACGGCCATGAACGCACCTTCGAATGCGGCCCGACCGGCACTGGCAGTAGCACGCGAACTGGCCACACAGTTCGCCCAGACCGCCGTGGAGCGCGACGAGCGCGGCGGCACGCCCAAGGCCGAACGCGATGCCCTGCGCGGCAGCGGCCTGTTGTCGCTGGTGATTCCACAGGCCTTCGGTGGCCAGGGTGCGAACTGGCATGACACCTTCGAGGTAGTCCGCGAGTTCGCCCGGGTCGACAGTTCGCTCGCCCACGTGTTCGGCTTCCACCACCTGATGCTGGCCACCGTGCGCCTGTTCTCGCGCCCCGAGCAGTGGCAACCGTGGTTCGAGCAGACCGCACGCAAGCACTGGTTCTGGGGCAACGCCCTCAACCCGCTGGACACCCGCACCGTGGTCAGGCAACTCGACGGCTGGTGCGAGTTCTCCGGCAAGAAGAGCTTCTGCTCCGGCGCCAGCGACTCGGAAATGCTGATCGCCTCGGCGGTGGACGAGCGCGCCGGCGGCAAGCTGCTGATTGCCGCGATCCCCAGCGGGCGAACCGGCATCACCCTGCACAACGACTGGAACAACATTGGCCAGCGCCAGACCGACAGCGGTAGCGCCACTTTCGAACGGGTGCGCGTCGAACACGACGAACTGCTGCTCGACCCTGGCCCGTTGAGCACGCCGTTCGCCGCCCTGCGCCCGCTGATCGCCCAGTTGCACTTCGCCAACCTGTTCCTCGGCATCGCCGAAGGGGCCTACGAGGAAGCGCGCCAGTACAGCCTCAATGAAAGCCGGCCGTGGTTCCGCTCAGCTGCCAACCGCAGTGCCGAAGACCCTTACATGCTGCGCCACTACGGCGAGTTCTGGGTCGCCCTCGAGAGCGTGCGACTGCTGATCGCACGCGCCGCCCACCAGCTCGACAGCGCCTGGGCCAAGGAACATGCGCTGGGCGCCGAGGAACGCGGCGACCTGGCGCTGGCCATCGGCACCGCCAAGGTCGCGGCCACGCGCCACGGCCTGGACATCTGCAACCGCCTGTTCGAGGTCACCGGCGCCCGCGCCACCCATGCCTCGCTGCGCTTCGACCGCCACTGGCGCAACCTGAGGACACAAACCCTGCACGACCCGGTGGATTACCGGGTCCACGAGCTCGGCGAGTGGGCCCTCGGCGGCAAGCGCCCTGCCCCATCCTTCTATTCCTGAGTATCGCCCATGCAACTGCTGACCCTCCCCCCGTCACCGACACTGGCTACCTCGATCAGGGCAACCGCACAGGTCTTCGAAGACCCCAGGTCGCAGGCGCTGCTCGCCCACCTGCAACAGGTCGCCCCCAGCGAGGCCAGCGTCCTGATCATTGGCGAAACCGGCACGGGCAAGGAGCTGGTCGCGCGCCACATCCACAACCTCAGCGGCCGGCGCAACGGCCCGTTCATCGCGGTGAACTGCGGCGCATTCGCCGAATCGCTGGTCGAGGCCGAGCTGTTCGGCCATGAAAAGGGCGCTTTCACCGGCGCCCTGGCGGCCAAGGCTGGCTGGTTCGAAGAGGCCAATGGCGGCACGCTGTTCCTCGACGAAATCGGTGACCTGCCGTTGCCAATTCAGGTCAAGCTGCTGCGCGTGCTGCAAGAGCGCGAAGTGGTGCGTCTGGGCTCGCGCAAGAGTATCCCGATCAATGTACGGGTGCTGGCGGCGACCAATGTGCAGCTGGAGAAGGCCATCAACGCCGGTCATTTCCGTGAAGACCTGTACTACCGGCTGAACGTGGTCACCCTGCAGCTGCACCCACTGCGCGACCGGCCGGGGGACATCCTGCCGCTGGCCCGGCACTTCATCCGCAGCTACAGCGAGCGCCTGGGCTACGGGCCGGTAGAACTGAGCCCCAAGGCACAGACCAAACTGGTCGAGTACAGCTGGCCGGGCAATATTCGTGAACTGGAGAACGTCATCCACCACAGCCTGCTGACCTGCGGCGACGGGCTGGTGCAGGCCCAGGACCTGCGCTTGTCCAACCTGCGCCTGGAGCGACAGGAGGAAGAACCCGCAAGCCGCGGCGTGGAGGACCTGCTGCAGCAGGCGTTCAGCCGGTTGTACGAGGAGCAGCCTGAAGACCTGTACGAGAAGGTCGAGAATGCCCTGCTGCGTTCGGCGTATCACTTCTGCCATTACAACCAGGTGCATACCGCGCAGTTGCTGGGGTTGTCGCGTAATGTGACGCGCACGCGGCTGATTGCGATCGGCGAACTGGTGGTGAACAAGCGCCGGGCGCAGGCGCCGCAGGTGCTGGACAAGCGCGTGGTGCGGTTGTCCATCTGAGTTTCATGTGCCGGCCTCTTCGCGGGTAAACCCGCGAAGAGGCCGGTTCAGGCTTACGCAGTCCGGGGCATCAGTTCATAGGGATGCTTCCACCCCGGCTCCGCCTGAATCCGCTGCTTCCACGCCTCGACATGGCTGAACTGGGTCAGCACGATCCCGGTATCCTCTGGCATGAACACATACCCCGCCAACGACAGGTCAGCGATGGTCAGCCGCCCGCCAACCATGAACGGCGTCTTCGCCAGGTGCGCATCGACAATCCGGTACGCCGCCGTGGCCCGTTCACGCAGGAAGCCGGTCACCTCGGTCTCACCGGTCTTCTTCAGGCACAGCAGAAAACGCAGCGCGGCGTAGTAGCTGGTGAACTTGTGATTGTCGAAAAGCATCCAGCGCCAGATCTCGCGCTTCTCGTCGTCGTCACGCGGGCCGAACTGGCCGGTGCGCTCGGCCAGGTATTCGAGAATCAGCGCCGACTGGGTGAACCGCTGCCCGGCGTGCTCCAGCACCGGCACTTCGCCCTGCTCGTTGACCTCGTCGCGCCATTGCGGGTCGCGGGTCTGGCCATTGAAGAAGTCGACGAACACCGGTTGCCAGTCCTGGCCGGTGAGTTCGAGCATCAGCGCAGCCTTGTAGGCGTTGCCGGATTCGGCGAAGCAATGCAGTTGGTAGTCGGGCATGGGCGGACCTTCACTTTCCTTTGAATGATCGGTTGGGCCATTCGCGGGCAGCACCGCGAACAGGTCAACACAAATAGCACAAAAGTATGCTTAGATGCGCCGATCAACTCGCCAGGAAGGCCCGTAATGCCCTACCCCACGCTGCCCCGTACCTTGTCCACCCCACGCACGTTGCTGGTCCGCCCTGCCCCGGCCTTCGCCCTGCAACTGCAACAGGCGCTGATCGACAGCTACCCCTTGCACCAGCCTTTCCTGGCCTGGGCAAAGCCAGACTGGACCTTGAACGAAGTACGCGACAGCCTGCAGGCGAGCGCCGAGGAGTTCCTCGACCCAGCCAAGGAAAAGCGCTATTTCGTGCTTGCCGCAGACAGCGGCGAAGTGATCGGCTGCATCGGCCTGCGCCCCGGCGAAAACGAGTATGAAGTGGGCTACTGGGCCAACCGCGCCAGCAGCGGCCAAGGCCTGATGCGTGAAGCGTTGACCTGCCTGCTGGACGCTGTCGATGCCCCGGTATGGCTGACCACCGACATCGACAACCTCGCCAGCCAGCGCCTGGCCGAGCGTGCAGGGTTCGTGTTGGCTGGCAGCAAACTGACCGAGCTCGATCCCAGTACTCCGCGGCCGCTCTATCGCCGCGCGCCAGCCGGAAACGTTTGAGTCCTGTACCGGCCTCTTCGCGGGGCAAGCCAGCGCTGATCGGTCAGTCAAACACCGGGTAGGATGCCTTCTCGATCGCCGCCATCGCATCGGCCTCGCTCATCACTCCAGACTCGGCCATGATCGCCAGCAGCGAGCGCCCTTCATTCACCGACTGGCGCGCCAGCTTGCTGACCTTGGCATAGCCCAGGCGTGGCACCAGCGCCGTGGCAACGGCCATCGACCCGGTCAGATGCGCCAGATTGCGCGCTTCATCGGCCTGAATACCGTCGACGCACTTCTCGCGCAGTCGCTGGATCCCCTGGGTCAGCAGGGTAATGCTGTCGAACACCCGCGATGCCACCACCGGCTCGAAGTGGTTGATCTCCAGCTCACCATACTGCACCGCCTGGGCCACCGCCGTGTCGTTGCCGATCACCGCGAAGCTGAGCTGGATCATCGCCATCGGCAGCACCGGGTTGACCTTGCCTGGCATGATCGACGAACCGGCCTGGGCTTCCGGCAACTTCAGTTCACCCATCCCGCCCACCGGGCCTGAGGACAGTTTGATCAGGTCGGCGGCGATCTTCGCCAGCGACGCCGAGCAGGTGCGCAGCTCGCCGGATACCCGGGCGAACACGTCCATGTTCTGCATGGCGTCGAACGGGTTGGCCGGGGCCAGATAGTCGACACCACTGATCACCGCCAAGTGCTGATACACCTTGGCCCGGTAGCCCGCCGGGGCACCAAACCCGGTGCCGATGGCGGTGCCGCCCAAGGGCAGCGTGCGCAGCTTGTCGCGCACCGCAACCAGTTCCTCCGCCAGGCGCCAGGTCAGCGAGGCATATCCGGAGAACAGCTGGCCCAGGCGCATCGGCTGGGCATCCTGTAGGCAGGTGCGCCCCAGATGCAGGATGTCGGCGAATTGCCTGGCCTTGCCCTCGAACGCCTGGGCCAGTTGCCGAACCTGCTCGATCAGGCCACCGAGCATGCTGTAGGTGGCAATCTTCAGTGCCGCCGGGTACACATCGTTGGTCGACTGGGAAATGTTGACGTGATCGTTGGGGTGGACCACCTCGTAGCTGCCTGCGGCATGGCCCATCAGCTGCTGGGCGCGGTTGGCGATGACTTCGTTGAAGTTCATGTTGGTCGAGGTGCCGCCGGAGCCTTCCAGCAAGTCGACGATCAGCGAGTCATCACACTCGCCGGCAATCACTGACTGGCAGGCCAAGGCGATGGCTGCGGCCTGGGCCCCGGCAATCACGCCGCAGTCCTGGTTGGCCAGCGCCGCGGCCCATTTGCACAGGGCGAAGGCATCGCGGAACGCCGGGTAGTGCGCCACGCTCAGCGGTGCGATGCTCAGGTTTTCAAAGCCACGCACGCTGTTCACACCGTACAACTTGCCGGCCGGAATGCGCACTTCACCTACGTAATCCTGCTCGACACGTTCAAAAGTACTCACGGGTATCTCCCTCATCGAAATTCACTAAAGCCTCGACGCCCTTGCCCAGCGCCTTGAGCCGTGGCAGGAAGGAATCGAGGATGACGGCACGCGCCGCTTCGCAGGCATCGGCGAAGAAGGCACCGTATTCATTGCGCCTGGCCACCAGGTACAGCGAGCGTTCCAGGCTCAGCTCGGGGGCCAGGTGGGCGGTAACGTTGTCCACCCAAGGCATGGCCTGGAGGAAACACATCGGGCTGGTCACCGCCCAGCCGATGCCCTCCGCGACCATCGCCGTCAGGGCGTCGGCGTTGTCCAATTCGAGGCGGTTGGGCACGCGCACGCTGAGACTGCGCAGGTGGCGTTCGATCTGCAGGCCCACCTGCGAGGTGCGGTTGAAGCGCACCACCGGCAGCACGTTGGCCAGGGCGCGGATGTCGTCCAGGCTGTCCAGCCGCTGGCCCAAGGCTTTTGGCGTAATGACGAAGTACCGCTCCGAGAACAGCCGGTAGCGGACCACGTCGTTGGCGTCCATCAGCGGGTCGCTGGTGACAATCAGGTCGAGGTCGCGGCGCAGCAGCGACTCGCCCTGCTGCGGGCTCAGCCCTGTGCGCACCGACAGCTGGGACACCTGGCCGAGCAACTGCCGGGTGAGCATCGAGCCGCAGGTGGCGGCAAACGAGTCCACCAGGCCCAGGCGCAGGTCAGGCTTGACCCCGCGCCCGGCGTCCAGCACCTGAGCCTTGAGGTTGGCCAGTTCCTCGCTGAGCAACGCACCACGGTTGCGCAGCGCCAAGCCGAACGGCGTCAGGGTCAGCGGCCGCGTGGTGCGGTCGACCAGCACCACGCCCAGCTCGTCCTCGAGCTGGCGCACCATCTGCGACACGCCCGACTGGGAAATACCCATGCGGCTGGCCGCACCCGACATGCTGCCGGTTTCGGCAACGGCGATGAACACCTGCACCGCGTGCATGTCGATCGGTCGGTTGCTGGGCATGGTCATTCTCCGTTGATCAATGAGCGTTGGCCGGGCGCTCGTCAGCGCTGGCCGTCGAGGCGTCGTCGGGGCTGACCGCGGTGAGCTGTTCCTGGCTGGTTTCCGGGGCAAACAGGTGGCAGAACACGCCGCCGAACACCAGCACACCAACACACACGCCTAGCGCGGTATGCACGCCCAGGTGCTGTACCGCGAGCGGCAGCAGGAAGGTGGCGAAGGCCGAACCGAAGCGGCTGGCGGCCACGGCGAGGCCGATACCCGAGGCGCGCAGGTGAGTGGGGAACAGCTCGCCCGGATAGACGAACTCCAGGTTCACCGCCGCCGCCAGCACGCAGGCGAAGAAGCCGAAGGCGAGGATCGTGCCCAGTGCGCCGAAGCTGCCCCAGGCCAGCACCGCCAGGCCCACCGCGCTGAGGTAGAAGGTGCCGACCAGGAAGGCGCGGCGGGAAATACGGTCGATGATCAGCAACCCCAGCAGCGCGCCGAACATCAGCAGCACGTTGTACACCAGGCCACCGACAAACTTGTCCTGGACGTTCAGGGCTTCCAGCACCCGTGGCGAGAAGGTGCCCAGGGCGAAGAACGGGATCACCTGGCAGGTGTAGAACACGCAGCCGACCAGCGTGTTCCGGCGCCAGCGCTTACTCATCAGCTCGCCGAGGCTGCCGCGCTTCTGGACCATGGCCGGTGATGCCGGCAGTGTCACGTGCGGGCCGAACTTGCTGCGCACGATGGCCTGCGCTTCAGCCGTGCGCCCCCGTGCGATCAGCCAGATCGGCGATTCCGGCACGCCCATGCGCAGGGGCAGGATCAGCAGCGCTGGCAAGCCGCTGAGGGCGAGCATCAGACGCCAGGCATCAGGGCCGACATCCCTGATCGCGAAGCCGACCAGGTAAGCCGCCACATAGCCCGCCGCCCAGGCCGCTGCCAGCACGCTGAGCAGGCGGCCACGGTAACGGCGCGGGGCGAACTCGGTGACCAGTGACTTGCTCACCACGTAGTCGAAGCCCAGCACCAGGCCCAGCAACAGGCGCAGGGCCAGCAGCTGTTCAGCTGAGGTGACGAAGAACTGTGACGCCGAGATCACCGCGAACAACAGCATGTCCCAGGCAAAGATGGTGCGCCGCCCGTAGCGGTCGGCCAAAGGTCCGGCAAGCAGGCTGCCGAGGAACAGGCCAGCCAATGACGCGGCGCCGAGCAAACCCATCCATAGCGCATTCAATTGCAACGGCCCCGCCGCCATGCTGACCGCGATGCCGATGATCCCTAGCACGAATCCGTCACTGAATTGACCGCCGGTGCCACTGAAAACCGTCCGGATATGGAAGCGGCTCAGGGGGAGGTCTTCGAACGAAACTGGACTACTCATTCGTGTCTCCACTTGCTTCTTGTAGTAATTGTGGGCCGGCTCGGGTGGCCGGTTACGAACAAGTCTACGACTGCATAATCAGTAAAACAGCAGGTGCCGTCGTAGTATCAGGATTGTTGATACAAGCTGCCGCGAACACTGATGCAGGCCCCATCCATCGGGGTTTGCAAGGGGCGAGCGCAGCCCGAACATCCCACCACCCGTCCCTCCCGTTATATGCCCGCCGCAAACCCCGATGCGATAGTGGAGAAAACAACACGGATAAAATCCCATGTACAGAAACACCTCTACCCCCGCGGACGACAACGGTTGCGGCTGGTTCCACCTCAGCCCCAAGCGCCAGCCACGCGCCGCACACCGGGGGCGGAGCGAAGCGCGCTGGGTAGTGCTCGGCGCGGGCTTCACCGGCCTTGCCGCCGCCCGGCAACTGGCGCTTCACCACCCTGACGACGAGATCATCCTGGTCGAGGCCCAAGAGGTTGGCTTTGGCGCCTCGGGGCGCAACTCCGGCTTTGCCATCGACCTGCCGCACGACATCGGCGCGCCCGACTACATCGGCGACCTGGCCACGGCGCGGATGAACCTCAAGCTCAACCTGCGCGCCCAGTCGATCTTGCGCGGGCTGATCAATCAGCACGGCATCGACTGCCAGATCCGCCCGGACGGCAAGTACCAGGCGGCGGTCGAAGACAAGGGCCTGGCAGTGCTCGAAGCCTACCGCAGCGGCCTCGAAAAGCTCGGCCAACCCTATGAGATGATCGACACCCGCGACCTGCCCGCGCACTTCGGTACCGATTTCTACCGCAAGGCGCTGTACACCCCCGGTACTCAGTTGCTGCAGCCGGCTGCGCTGGCCAAGGGCCTGGCCGACAGCCTGCCCGCCAACGTCACGCTGTACGAAGGCACTACCATCACCCGTATCGAACAAGGCCGGCGCATCACCCTCATGCACGCCAACGGCGAGATCGTTGCCGACCAACTGCTGCTGACAAACAACGCCTTTGCCTCATATTTCGGCTTCCTGCCGGGCCGACTGCTGCCGATCTTCACCTACGCCAGCATGACCCGCGCCCTGACTGAAGATGAGCAAGCGCGCCTGGGCGGCAAGTCGACCTGGGGCATCATCCCCGCCGACCCGTTCGGCAGTACCCTGCGGCGCACCCCGGACCAGCGCCTGCTGGTGCGCAACAGTTTCAGTTTCAACGCCAATGGCCAGGCCCGGCAGCGCTACCTGGACCGGGCCGGGCGCCAGCACCGCGAGTCGTTCGAACGGCGCTTCCCGATGCTCTCGGGCATGCCGTTCGAGTTCACCTGGGGCGGTTCGATGTGCCTGTCGCGCAACCACCTGTCGCACTTCGGCACCCTGGCGCCGAACGTGCACGCGGCGCTTTGCTGCAACGGCCTGGGTATCACCCGCGGCACCGCCACTGGCACCCTGCTGGCCGACTGGCTGAGCGGCGAACGTGACGAGCTGATCGACTTCCTGCTCGGCTCCGAAGGCCCCAACCGCAACCCGCCGGAACCGCTGCTGAGCGTGGGGGTCAACCTGAACCTGCACTGGGGCCAGCGCCGCGCCGGCCTGGAAAGCTGATAAGGAGGCAACATGCATAGCCTGGGTATTCTCGGGGTTGGCGAACTGACCGAAAAAGTGGTGGTCGGCCTGCGCCGCAGTGGGTTCGAGGGCGCGCTGTACCTGTCGCCGCGTAACGCCCAGCGGGCCGAGGCGCTGGCTGCAGAGCAAGGGTGCGAGGTGCTGGCGAGCAACCAGGCGGTGGTCGATCAGGCTGACCTGGTGATCCTCGGCGTGCGCCCCGAATCGCTGGCACAGCTGGCCAGTGAAGTGCGCTTGCGCCCCGGCCAGCGCCTGGTATCGCTGGCGGCCGGGGTCAGCCTGGAACTGCTGGCCACGGCCTTCCCGGGTGCGCAGTGCGTGCGGGTGATGCTGTCGTATGCGGCGCAATACAACCAGTCCACCGTGGTGGTGTGCCCTGAGGATGCGCTGACCGAACAATGCCTGGGGCCCTTGGGCAACCTGGTGGTGGTGCAGGATGAGCCGGCGTTCGAGCTGGCCACGGTGGCGGCATGCATGAATGGCTGGTTCTATTTCCTGCTGCATGACTTGCAGCAATGGCTGACCGACAAGGGGCTGCCGGCTGCCGATGCGCGGGCGCTGGTGCTGGGCAACATGCAGGACTGTATTACCAGTGCGCAGCAGCAGCCGGAATACACCTTGAAGGCCTTGGGGCAGGCGATCGCCACGCCTGGGACCTTTACCGCCGATGGCCTGGCGGTGCTGATGCATCAGCCGGTGAGTGCCAGCTGGGGGGCCGCTTGCGAGGTGGTGCTGGATGCCTTGCTGACCCGCTCTGGGTTGCCTGGACGATAGGCTTTTTCAGTTCCGGCCCTATCGCGGCTAAAGCCGCTCCTACAAGGGTTATGCGATCCCTGTAGGAGCGGCTTCAGCCGCGAAGATGCCAGCAGCCCTGATGCAAATTCAAAGCTGGCGATACACCCGGGCAGTGTCCTCCTCAAAGTGCTTCAGCTCTGCCTGGCGCCGCGCCTCCGACCAGCCTATCGCCTCTGCCGCACGCTGTGACAACTGCTCCACCCGCTCACGCCCCAGGTCCGGGTCCAGCCCCCATGGCAAACGCCGACGCACCAGGTCCACCAACCGCACCACATGTTCTCGGCCAACGATGCGGGCGATGTCCTCGCCATCGATGCGCTCACGTTCGATCATGCCCTTGGGCGCCTTGCCGCGCTTGCCCAGCCGCGCTTCCACGCCACGGGCGATCACCCGCGCCGCATGGCGATGCAGCATGATGGTCGAGCCCGTCAGGGTCAGCAGGTCCGGTTTGCCGGCCGCCTCGCTCAGGCGCACCGGCAGGTAGCTGCTGCGGCCATCCAGGGTCGAGGTCGGGCGCACACCGCACCAACAGTGCTGTACATCGGCGCGGGTCAGTTGCAGGTCGGGGAACAATTGGTTAGCTTCGGCGAGGATGTAGTCGATCTCGCCATCCTCGACACGCACCGTGTCCGGGTCGTCGGTGAAGTGCGACTCGGTCGGGCCGATGAAGTGGAACTCGCGCCAAGGGAACACATAGTAAGGCTCGCCCTTGCTGGAGAACGCCTCCAGGCCCTGGCCGCGATAGGCTTCGGGCAGCCGCACCATGACGTTGACGCCCTTGATGCCCAGTACCCGGGGCGCACGATCGGCGGCGCCGGCCACACGATCGACCCAGGGGCCGGCGGCGTTGATCACCACCTTGGCCGTCACCTGCGCCTGGCCGAGGGCTTCGGGTGCCTGCTCGTCCAGGGTCAGCCGCCACTGGCCTGCGCTGCGCTGCAGCTGGCTGACGCGGGTATAGGTGCGCACCGTCGCGCCGCGCCACTGGGCATCCAGGGCTGTATCGACGCAGATGCGCTCGGGCCAGGCGTACATGTATTCCTCGAATACCCCCACGCCGCGCAGCGCCCCACCCAGGCCGGCGGCCATGGCACTGTCAGCGGCCGCGTGCTGCACCGATTGGCGGCGGTAGGCCAGCGGCACCTTCCAGCCACCGAGCGCCTCGACCAGACGAAAGCCCATGTCCACCAGCCACGGCGGGTAACGGTCACCCTTGCGGAACGGGTAGTGGAAACGGTGCTTGGTCAGGTGCTCCGGCATGTCCTTGACCAGCTCGGCGCGGCAGCGCATCACCTCGCGGGTGTAGCGCAGGCGCTGCCACATGTCGAGCGGGCGAAACGGGATTTGCCACAGCGGGTAGCGCGCAGCCAGGTAGCCCAGGCCCGAATAGAGCATGCGGCTGGAGCGCGACGAGGTACCGGCACCAATGTCGCCACGGTCGACCAGCAGGGTACGGAAGTTGCGCGCAGCCAGTTGCCGGGCGGCGGCGCAGCCGACGGCACCGGCGCCGATGACTACCACGTCGTAGCGGTCGCCGTCGAGGGATTCCAGGGGAGGACGGATCATGAGTTCGGTTCCAGGTTCTTGTGATTGTTCTGCAGCGAAAACCAAGCCACCTGCACACAGTAGAAAAGCCCTGACCTTCCCTCTAGAACATCCAGGACAACTTGCATAAGCCCTGGGCAAGCCCGGCCAGCGCATCCCATGACTCGTCCCAGCCGTTATATGGAGCCCTGCGAAGCCAGTGCCATAGTGCCGCGACGCTGATGCGTGAATAACAACAAGAGGTAAGTTGAATGACCACATCCAAACGCTCTGTCGAAGATGCTCCGCTGAATGCCTTCCACCGCAAACTGACCGTCTACTCCGCAGGCGGGCCGTTCCTCGATGGCTATGTGTTGAGCATCATCGGCGTGGCCATGCTGCAGATCACCAACGCCTTGCAGCTGTCGGCCTTCTGGGAAGGGCTGATCGCCGCCTCGGCGCTGATCGGCGTGTTCCTTGGCGGCTTTCTCGGCGGCTGGTTCACCGACAAGTACGGACGCAAGGTGCTGTACCTGGTGGATTTGATCGCCATCGTCGGTTTCTCGGTAGCGCAGTTCTGGGTCGAGTCGGCCTGGGCGCTGTTCGCCTGGCGCTTGCTGATCGGGATTGCAGTGGGTGCCGACTACCCGATCGCCACCTCGCTGCTGGCCGAGTTCCTGCCACGCAAGCAGCGTGGGCCACTGCTCGCCGCCATGGTGCTGATGTGGTTCGCCGGCGCCGCCGTGGCCTACGTGGTGGGTGAGTTGCTGCTGCGCATGGGCGGTGACGACGGTTGGCGCTGGGTACTGGCCAGCGCCCTGGTGCCAGGCGTGCTGTTCCTGATTGCCCGCAGCGGCACCCCGGAGTCGCCGCGCTGGTTGCTGAGCAAGGGCCGCACCGCCGAAGCCGACGCGGTGATCAAGAAGGTCTACGGCGCCGACTACTCGATTGCCGACCTGCCCGAGCAGAGCAGCGGCAAGCCGGTGTCGTTGTGGTCGCTGTTCCATTCCGGCTACGGCAAGCGCATGGCGTTCGTCACGTTGTTCTGGACCTGCGCCATCGTGCCGCTGTTCGCCATCTACGCCTTCGCGCCGAAGGTGCTGCAGGCGCTGAAACTGACCGGCGACTGGGCCGCTTACGGCTCGATCGCCATCACCTTCCTGTTCACCCTCGGCTGCCTGCTGGCAACCCTGCTGATCAACCGCCTGGGCCGGCGCAAGATGCTGATCCACAGCTTCCTCTGGTCGGGCCTGTCGCTGGTGCTGCTGGGTGTGTTCCCCGACGCTTCGCCAACCACCGTGCTGGTCCTGTTCGGCGCCTATGCAGTGCTGATCGGTGGTGCCCAGGTGCTGGAATACGTGTACCCCAACGAACTGTTCCCTACCGAGATCCGCGCCTCTGCTGTGGGCCTGGCGACCTCGCTGTCGCGTATCGGGGCTGCCGTAGGTACCTACCTGGTACCAATCTCCCTGGCCAGTTATGGCGTGGCCAACACCATGTTCGCCGCTGCGCTGATCTCGTTGTTCGGTGCGCTGATCTCCTGGTGGCTGGCCCCCGAGACCAGCAAGCTCGACCTGCAGCAAGCTGCTGCCCTGGGCGGGCAAGCCACAACGGCTTCGCCAACCTATAAATCTGTCGCTCGTAAAGCCTGAAGGAACCCGTCATGAGCCAAGTTCTAACCGTTGTCCGCAATGCCCCTGCCTCGCTGCTGGGCGAGCCGGCCCCTGCCCGCCTGCCGATCGGCGAACCGATCGCCCACGCCGCCAGCGCCCAGGACCAGACCGATGAAGCGGTCGGCGCCAGCATCGGCGTGTGGGAAAGCAGCCCGGGTGTGTTCCGCCGGTTCCTCAAGAACCGCGAGTTCAGCCATATCGTCAGTGGCAGCTGCACGTTCACCCCAGACGGTGGCGAACCGGTGGCGCTGCGGGCCGGCGATGCGGTGCTGTTCCCGGAAAACTGCGAGGGCGTGTGGCATATCCACGAAACCCTACGCAAGACGTACGTGCTGTTCTGAGGAGTCGGGCAGATGATCGAACGTATCAACCCTGGCCCGCGGGCCAGCCAGATGGTGCTGGTGGATGGCCGCATCGAGACCTCCGGCATCGTAGCGCTGGAAGCGGGTGACATCGCCGCGCAGACGCGCTGTGTGCTGGCACAGCTGGAGCAATGGCTGGGGCAGATCGGGGCTGGCAAGCAGCACCTGACGCGGGTGCAGATCTGGCTGGCCGACATGGGCGAGTTTGCGGCGATGAATGAAGTCTATGACGCCTGGGTGGGGAACCAGCCGCCGGTGCGGGCTTGTGTGGGGGCAGCTCTGGCGGCGCCTGAGTACCGTATCGAAATTCAGGCCTTCGGCCAGCTTTGAAATCGCAATCGCCCAGCTGACCGGCACATCTCCTGTAGGAGCGGCCTTGTGTCGCGAAAGGGGCGCGTAGCGCCCCCCAGATATCAGCTTCGCCGCCGATATCGCCGGGGCCGCTTTGCGGCCCTTTCGCGACGCAAGGCCGCTCCTACAAAGCTGTGCAAGCCGTCAAAGATCCGGGTCCAGGCCTACCTTGTCGCCATGCCAGTCGAAGCGCTCCACTTCATGCCGGCGCTTGCGGAAGCTGTACGGCGTCTCGCCATATTGCTTGCGGAACCACAAAATGAAGTGCGACGCATCGGAAAACCCGCAGGCCAAGGCGATGGTGGTGATGTTCTGGCTGGTGTTCACCAGCAGGCGCCGCGCATGGTCCAGGCGCAGCTTGCGCCAGTAGTTGGCCGGCGGCTCCTGGGTGTTGGCGACGAACTCGCGGTGCAACTGCCGTGGGTGGGTGCCCACCGCCTCGGCCACGGCCTTGAGCGTCATCGACGCATCCAGGTTGGCGCGCATGAAGGCGATTGCCCGCTGCACCCGGTCGTTCTGGTACACGCACTCGCTGGCGGCCTTGTCGCTCTCCTCCTCCGCGCGCTCGTCCACCAACAGGTACTCCAGGCCCTTCTGCGCCCGCACAGCGCCACAGTGGCGGCGGATCAGGTTGGCGGCCAGGTCGATGGCGGTGCCACCCGGGCAGGTGATGATGCCGCGGTCGTCGACGTAGCTCTTGTCGATGACCATGGTCGACAGCGGGAAGCGTTCGCGGAACTCGTCGCGCAGGGTGAAATGCACCGCGCAGCGGCGGCCATCGAGCAGGCCGGCCTTGCCCAGCACGAACGAGCCGGAACACAGGGCGATGATCGGGATGTTGGCGGCATGCACGTCGCGCAAGGCATCCAGCAGCCAGTCGGGCGGATTGCGCGTTTCGCCCAGCAGGCCGCCGGCGAGCACCACGTAATCGTACTGGGCGAACAGGTTCAGCGGTTTGGTCGGCGAGATCGGCATGCCACAACTGGCGGTGATCGGCTGATCGTCGAGGGTCATCCAGTCCCACTGGCAGTACACCTGCTGGCTGCGGAACGACTTGTCGGCGGCGAAGCGCAACGAATCCACCAAGCCGGCAACGGGCACCAGGGTGAACTGGTTGAGCAGCACGAAGCCCACACGCAGTTCGGGCTTGACCTGCGCCGGTGATTCAGGGGTTTGTAGTTGTTCTTGTAGTTGCGCAACCATGAATATCGGCCTCATGACCTTGCTGAATAGCGCCATTGTAGGACGCACCTGGCGTCCGGCATATCATATGCCGCACAACAAATAGTAAGTCCATGACAAAACGCGCTGCCGTTCTATCAATTGTCATGCCTGTAATATCGGGCCGCTGGCCACGCTGAGCATCATGTAGTCACAACAACATGCTCAGAGGCACCCCACATGTACCGCGGATTCTGGTATGCCCAGGCACTCGACCTGGACAGCGACCTGGCCCCTGCCCTGCAGGACTCGATTCAAGCTGACGTCTGTATCGTCGGCGGTGGCTTTCTTGGCCTGTGGTCGGCCATCCGCCTGAAACAGGCACATCCCGAAAAGACCATCGTCATCGTCGAACGCGACCGCTGTGGCTCCGGTGCCAGCGGCCGCAATGGCGGCATCGCCACCAACTGGTGGGGCAAGTACCTGTCGGTGCGTACCATCTGCGGCGACGTCGAGGCACGGCGCATCTGCGAGGCGGCGGAATCGGCGATCGACGAGATCGGCACGTTCTGCCAGGAGCACGGCATCGATGCCCAGTACCGCAAGGATGGCTGGCTGTGGACCGCCACCAACCAGCGGCAGATGAACTCCTGGAAGGTGCTGACCGACGGGTTGCAGAAGCTCGATGTGAACCCGTTCCAGGAACTGGACCGCGAGACCATTCGCGGCCGCGTTGGCTCGCCGCTGGTGCTGGGCGGTATCTACGACCCCAATGCCGCGACTGTCCAGCCTGCAATGCTGGCACGTGGCTTGCGCCGGGTAGCGTTGAAGCTGGGGGTGAAGATCTTCGAGAAATCGCCCTTCACCCACCTGGTACGCGGCAAGCACCCGGTGGTGCACACTGCCATGGGCCACGTGAAGGCCAACCATGTGGTGCTCGCGCTCAACGCCTGGGGCGCGCAGTTCCCCGAGCTGCGCCGGATGATCGCGATCATGTCCAGCGACATGGTCGCCACCGCACCGGTAAAAGCCAAGCTCGATGCCATCGGTTTCAGCCGTGGCGAGTGCATGACCGATTCGCGCACCGTGCTCAACTACTGGCGCAACACCCCTGACGGCCGTGTCGTGTTCGGCAAGCCGCTGGGCCAGTTTGCCTACGCCGGGCGCATCGGCAACCTCTATGAAAAACCCTCGCCGGCGGCCGACAAGGTCGCCGCCGAACTGCGCCGCCTGTACCCGCAACTGGAGGACGTGCCGGTGGTCAGCAGCTGGACCGGGCCGATCGACCGAGCCATGAAGGGCCTGCCCAACTTCGGCTACCTCGACCACCACCAGACGGTGAGCTACGGCATCGGCTTTTCGGGCAACGGCGTGGCCACCACGGTGTTCGCCAGCCGCATCATCAAGTCGCTGGCCACCCATGCCAGTGACGAGTGGGCCAACTGCGGACTGGTCAATCAGAAGATGAAGCTGCTGCCGCCAGAGCCGTTCCGCTTCTTCGGCGCGCACATGGTGCGTGATGCCCTGGTGCGCAAGGAGTCGCTGGAAGACCACGACCAGGACGCCGGTTTCGTCACCCGCCAGCTGGTCAGCATGGCCCCAGCCGGCTATGTGCCGGCGCAGAAAAAATAAGGAAGACACCGTGAGCGAACATATCGTCCTGCTCGACGACGAGGGCCTGGCGCCCTCCACCCGGCTCAAGCGCCCGGACTGCGAGCACACCTGGCAACAGTTTGCCTACACCCATCCAGAGCAGATACTCGAGCACCTCAAGGATGCCACCATCGCCTTCACCTGCAGCGTGCCGCTGCGTGAAGAGCATCTGCGCCAGCTGCCCAGGCTGAAAATGATTTCGCTGGCCCTGACCGGCCGCGACATCGTCGATGTCGACTACTGCGACGCCCACGGCATCGAAGTGGCCAGCGTACCGGGCTACGCGGCCAATACCGTGGCCGAGCACAGCCTGGCGATGATTCTCGAACTGTTCCGCCGCCCGGCCGCATTCACCCGGCTGATGCGCCAGGTGCATGCCGGCAAGGCCGAATACAAGAACATCTACTTCGACCACCGCATTCGCGATGTGCGTGGCAAGCAACTGGCGATCATCGGCAGCGGCCCGATCGCCGTGCGCCTGGCCGAGCTGGCCCGGGCCTTCGGCATGCAGGTGCTGTTCGAGGACCGTGGCGGCAAGCGCCGTGGTGCCGACTGCCGGCCTCTGGCCGAGTTGCTGCGCAGCTGCGACGTGCTGTCGATCAACTGCCCGTTGACGCCCGAAACCCACAACCTGATCGACGCTGACCGGCTGGCCCTGATGAAGCCGGATGCCGTGGTCGTCAACACCGGCCGTGGCGGGGTGGTCAACGAGGCGGCGTTGATCGACGCCCTGCAAAACGGACGCCTGGGCGGCGTGGCCCTGGACGTGGTGGAAGTCGAGCCGCTACACCCGAGCAACCCGTTGTTCCAGCTGATCGACCGCGACGACTTCCTGCTCAACCCGCACATCGCCTGGAGCAGCGAGGACGCCATGCAGCAGTTGATGGACTGCGCCGTGGACAACATCAGCGACTTCGTCGCCCGCCAAGCCAACAGCAAAAGGATCCGTAGCGCATGACCCTGGCAAGCAAGAGCAGTTACGTCGACGGCGCCTTCGTCGCCCTGGACAGCGGCACCGACATACTGGAAAACCGCAACCCGTCCAACCCTGCAGACGTCATCGAGCGCTTCGTGCGCGCCGACCAGGCGCTGACCGAACAGGCCCTCGTCGCCGCCCGCCGTGCCGCACCCGGCTGGGCACGCAGCAACCCCCAGCAACGCGCCGATGCGCTGGACTTCATCGGCAGCGAGATCCTCGCCCGCCGCCAGGAACTGGCCACCTTGCTGGCCCGCGAGGAAGGCAAGATCGTCCGCGAGGCCTTGGGTGAAGTGGACCGCGCCGGGCGCTCGTTCAAGTTCTACGCCCAGGAGGCGCTGCGCGCCGAGGGCGAGAAATACCAGTCGGTGCGCCAGGACGTGGGCATCGACGTGTTCACCCAGCCGTTGGGCGTGATCGGCATCATTGCGCCGTGGAACTTCCCGATCGCGATCCCGGCGTGGAAGATCGCCCCGGCGCTGTGCTTCGGCAATTGCGTGGTGTTCAAACCTGCCGAACTGGTGCCCTCCTCGGCCTGGGCGCTGGCCGAGATCATCTCCCGCGCTGGCCTGCCGCCGGGTGTGTTCAACCTGCTGATCGGGCCAGGGCGCAGCGTCGGCGACACGATCATCCGCTCGCCGCTGGTCGACGGGATCAGCTTCACCGGCTCGGAAAATACTGGCCGGCAGATCGCCCGGTTGGCGGCCGAAGGCATGAAGAAAGTGCAACTGGAAATGGGCGGCAAGAACCCGCTGATCGTGCTCGACGATGCCGACCTGGAGCAGGCGGTGGACGTGGCGCTGAACGGTTCGTTCTTCAGCACCGGGCAGCGTTGCACGGCGAGCTCGCGGGTGATCGTTACCGAGGGGGTCCACGATGCCTTCGTCGCACGCCTGGCCGAGCGCACCCGTGCGCTGAAGGTGGGCGATGCCTTGCAGGCCAGTACCGATATCGGCCCGGTGGTCGATGGCCGGCAGCTGGAACAGAACCTGGCGTACGTGGCCAGCGGCCGTGAACAAGGGGCGAAACTGGTGTGCGGTGGTGAAGTGGTAGAGAACGACGCGGGGGCGTATCTGTTCACCCCTGCGCTGTTCACAGAGGTGACACCAGACATGCGCATCTACCGCGAAGAGATCTTCGGACCGGTGCTGAGCGTGCTCAAGGTGCGCGACTACGACGAAGCCTTTGCCGCCGCCGAGGATACGGCGTTTGGCTTGTCAGCGGGGATCGTCACTACGTCGCTGAAACATGCCGAGCACTTCAAGCGCAACAGCTCGGCAGGCATGGTGATGGTCAACCTGCCGACGGCGGGGGTGGATTACCACGTGCCGTTTGGTGGCAATGGCGCTTCGAGCCTGGGGTCGCGGGAGCAAGGGACCCATGCGCGGCAGTTCTTTACCCGGGTGAAGACCACTTACCAGTTGGCCTGACAGGGCCTCGGGGGCCGCGCCCACAAGAGCATGCAGTCTCAGCGGAGAATGCAGTCCTCTGTGGGAGCGGCCTTGCGTCGCGAAAGGGGCGCAAAGCGCCCCCAGCAATCTCGAACCCAGCAAATGCCTTTCACTTCTTGCGCTGCATCCACGCCGCCCCCAGGCCGCTCAGGCAGATGATGGCGATACCCAACAAGCTCGCGGTGTCGGGCACCTGACCGTAGATCAGCAGCCCCAGCATCCCGGCAAACACGATCTGGCAGTAGCTGAACGGCGCCAGCAGCGCCGGCGCGGCATGGCGGAAGGCTTGGGTCAGCAGCAAGTGCGCACTCATGCCGAAACCGCCCAGGGCCAGCATCAGCAATGCATGCTCCCAGCGCGGCACCTCCCAGAAGAACGGCACCAGCGCACTCATCACCAGGGTGTTGCACAGCCCGGCGTAGAAGTTGCTGGTGGTCGGGCTGTCGTAAGCTGCCAGGATGCGCGTGAGCAGCTGATAAAAGCAGAAGCCCAGTGCCGAACCGAAAGGATAGAGGATCGCCGGGGTAAACATCGCGCCACCGGGGTGCACCACCACCAGCACACCGATGAAGCCCAGCACCACCGCCACCCACTGCCCTGGCGTCACCCGCTCCTTGAGCAAGGGCGCCGACAGGGCGGTGACCAGTACCGGGGCAAGGAAGTTGACCGAGGTCGCCTCGGCCAGGGGCAGGTATTGCAGGCCGGTGGTGAACAGCAGGCTGGTACTCAGCAGGCTCAGCGCCCGCAAGGTCTGCAGCACCGGGCGACGGGTGCGCAGTACATTGAGGCCCGACTTGGGCAGGAAGATCCCGGCCATCAGCAACGTGTGCACCACATAACGTGCCCATACCACCATGACGATCGGGTACAGCCCACCGAGGAACTTGGACAAGGCATCGTGGCTGGCGAACAGCAGCGTCGCCACCACCACCAGGGCGATGCCGCGCAGGGGTTGGTTGACTCCGGACAGCGGTGTGCTGGAACTCATGGCGTTCTCGACGGCGGCGCGCGCTGAATGCTGCGCCAGGGAAAGGTGCGACAGCACGGATTCTAGAAGAGATACGACGACTTGAGGAAGTTCATTTCCAGGCTTTGCATGGCATGTTTGCCATTGCGTTCGCTGATCGACCACTTTGTGCCCCGGCTGCATGGTCCGTGCTCGGCAAAGCGCGCACCATCGGCTGCGGACCTTCTACCTCGAACAAGGAGTTTTCATGCACCGGCTCACCACCCGCAACGGCCTCGATCTACCCTGCATCGGCCTGGGCACCTGGCCAATGACCGGCGACGCCTGCACCCGCGCCGTGCACCAGGCGCTGGAACTGGGCTACCGGCACATCGACACCGCCACCGCCTATGACAACGAGGCTGCCGTCGGCCAGGCCCTGCGCGAAAGCAACGTGCCCCGCGAGCAGATCCACCTGACCACCAAGGTCTGGTGGGACCGACTGGACCCCAAGGCCATGCGCCAGTCGCTGGAAGACAGCCTGCGCGCGCTGGGCACCGAGCAGGTCGACCTGTTCCACATCCATTGGCCCGGCAAAGACTGGGACCTGGCCCGCAGCATCGAAACCCTGACCGCCCTGCGCGACGAGGGCAAGGCACGCAGCATCGGTATGGCCAACTTCCCGCTGGGCCTGCTGCGCCGGGTGATCGAAGAGCTGGGTGCGCCGCTGTCGGCGATCCAGGTCGAATACCATGTGCTGCTCGGCCAGCAGCCGCTGCTCGAGTATGCCCGTCAACATGACCTGCTGCTGACCGCCTATACCCCGCTGGCCCGTGGCCGTGCGGCTGAACAGGCGGTGATCCGCGAGATCGCGCGCAAGCATGGCGTGCTGCCGAGCCAGGTGGCGTTGAAGTGGTTGCTGGACCAGGATGGCGTGGCGGTGATCCCCAAGGCCAGCAGCCGGGAAAACCAGCTGGCCAACCTGGCAGCGCTGGAGGTGCGTCTGGATGATGCGGACCGCGCGCTGATTGCCGGGTTGCCGAAGGATCAGCGGGTGGTCAGCCCAGACTTTGCCCCGGACTGGAATAGCTGAGTCCTGACAGGGCCTCTGTGGGAGCGGGCGCGCCCGCGAAGCATCCAGCACGGTAGCTGGCACCGGCTACGCCGGTGTTCGCGGGCACGCCCGCTCCCACAGGGGCTGCGAAGCAGCCTGAGAAGCCCGGCGCCTAAACGCAGACCTGCTTCAAACGCTCGCTCGCCGGGGCCGGCCGCCCATACAGGTAGCCCTGGAAGTGCGAGCACCCTTCCGCCCGCAGCCGCTGCATCTGCTCCTCCGACTCCACCCCTTCGGCCGTGGTCTTGATCATCAGGCTGTTGGACAGCTCGGTAATCGCACGGATGATCGACATCGCCTCGCGGCTTTCGCACATGTCATGCACGAACGACTTGTCGATCTTGATGCGGTCGAACGGGAAGGAGCGCAGATACCCCAGCGACGAGTAGCCGGTGCCAAAGTCGTCCAGCGATATCGACACGCCCAGGTCCTTCAGCGCCCGCAGGGTGCGCACGTTCTCTTCGCTGTTGCCCAGCAGCACCGACTCGGTGATTTCCAGCTCCAGGCGCTGCGGCGCCAGCCCCGAGTCGGCCAACGCGAGGGTCACGGTGTGAACTAGGTTGGCGTTCTTGAACTGCACCGCCGACAGGTTCACCGACACGGTCTGCTCGGTACCCCAGGTGGCCGCCTCCTGGCATGCCAGGTTCAGCGCCCGGGTGCCGAGTTCATGGATCAGCCCGGTTTCCTCGGCAATGGGGATGAAGTCCATGGGCATGACCATGCCCCGGGTCGGGTGCTCCCAGCGCAGCAACGCCTCGTAGCCGGTAACGCTGCTGGTCTGCTGATCCACCACCGGTTGGTAGTGCAGCTGCAACTGCCCCAGGTGCAGGGCGGTGCGCAGGTCGGTTTCCACCAGGCGGCGCTGGCGGGCGGCGACATCCAGTTCGAGGTGGAAGCACTCATAGCGGTTGCGGCCGTTGCGCTTGGCCTCGTACAGGGCCATGTCGGCGTAGCCGAGCAGTTGTTCGGCCTGGTCGTTGTCTTCGGGTGCAATGGCGATGCCGATGCTCACGCCCACCGCGAACTGATGGCCCTCGATCAGAAACGGCGGGCAGGTGGCCTCGATCAGGCGTTTGGCGGTGTTGCATGCAGCTTCACGGCTGTCCAGGCCAGTCAGCACCACGGCGAATTCGTCACCGCCCAGCCGGGCCAGGGTGTCGTGCTCGCGCAGTTCGCGGCGCAGGCGCTTGCCGAGCGCACGCAGCAGCTTGTCGCCAATGGCATGGCCGAGGGAGTCGTTGATGTTCTTGAAGTTGTCCAGGTCTAGGCACAGCGCGGCGGTGAGCTTTTCGCTGTCCTGGCCGCGCACCAGGGCCTGCTTGAGACGCTCGTGGAACAAGGTGCGGTTGGGCAGCCCGGTGAGCGCGTCGTGGTGTGCCATGTGGTGGATCTGCGCGTGAGCGGCCAGCTCTTCGGTCGCGTCTTCGGCCACGAACAGCACGTAATCTGCCTGGCCCTCGCACTTCTGGCTGAGCAATGCACGGCTACGCAAGGTGCGCGGGCCACAGGCGGTATCGACCCGGGTTTCGGCGGCAAAACCCTTGCTGCTGCGGGCGCCCCGGCTGAGCTGGGACTCCAGGTAATCCGCCGCGGCCGGTGCCAGGCACTCACCGGGCGTGTGGCCGATCATCGGCTTGCCACGCCCACCGAACAGGCGCTCGGCCTGCTGGTTGGCGAGCAGGATACGCTGGGTGTCAAGGTCCTGAACGATGACGCTGGCGGGGATGTTGGCGATCACCGAGTCGAGGAACTGCGACAGGTTGGCCATTTCCTGGCTGTACTGCTCGGCCAGTTCCTTGGCCTGCAAAAGCTCAAGCTCCTGCTGGCGGCGTTCGGAAATGTCGCGGGTGACCTTGGCGAAGCCAACCAGCTGGCCGTGGTCGTCACGCACCGCTTCGATCACCACATGGGCGTGGAAGGCTGTACCGTCCTTGCGCAGGCGCGCCCCGATCTCTTCGAAGCGGCCGGTGCTGCGGGCCTGTTCCAGGTTGTGTTCGGGCAAGCCGGCGGCGCGCTCGGCTGCGCTGTAGAACAGTGAGTAATGCTGGCCGACGATTTCCTCGGCGCGATAACCCTTGGCCCGCTGGGCGCCGGGGTTCCAGTTGGCGACAATACCGTCGGGGGTGAGCAGGTAGATGGCATAGTCCACCACGCTCTGGATCAATAGCCGGTACATGATGTCGGGGCTTGCGACTAGCGACATGAAATTTACCTGAACCTGCGACGCGCACAAAAGAAACCCCGCGCCAGAGCGGCCGGGTCTTGAACAACAGTGCTGGCATTATGCCTTGCGAGCTGGTTTTGTGAAGTAGGTCACAAAATTTTGCTGGATTATTGTCCAGTCAGTGGAAAACGGAAGTTACCTGGTAGGTGAGCAGGTCCGGTTCATCGCCGGGGAAAATCTGCTGCACTGGCCGCTGCAAGTCGGCCACCACGGCCTTGCAGAACGCTACGGCGATCGGGTCCAGGGCGTGGCAGCGCAGCAACCAGTCGCCGGGGCTGACGAGGAACTCATTGGTCACTGCGCGGCCGATGCCTTGGCGCCGATAGCGCTTGAGAATGAACAGGTCGGCCAGTTCAAGTGCGTCGATGCCGGGCAACTCGCTACGCTCGACCAGCACGAAGCCGGCGATGAAACCGTCCACCAACACCAGGCTGGCGCTCCAGCCCGGGGACTGCCAGTAGCGCTGCAGGTGCTCTTCGTGAATGTAGAAACGGCCGTCCACCTCGACATCTTCCTGCTCCCAGTCGGAGGACTCATAGGCGTAGAACTGATAGAGGTTACGGATCAGTTCGGCCTGGTCGGGGGTGGTGGGCAGCAGTTCAATGGGCGGCATGGCTGGGATGGCTCGGGGAAAAGGCCATTCTACGGCTTTTGCGTTGCCTTCACCGGCCCTTTCGCGGGCGGGCCCGCTCCCACACAGGTCGGGTATGGGTCAAGCATCTGTAGGAAATTTCCCTATAACCATTAAGAAACTCAACACCTGTCCCCGGGCACCGCTGAAGAAAAACGCAAAGAAGCCAGCAAGTCGATTCCTACCCGCATCCGTGACGCATTCAAGGCGCTTGAAGTGCAGGACACGGTCGGCTTCGCCGGCAGCCTGATGGTCAGCGGCCTAGACCCGGCCATCAAGATCGGCATCACTCCAGACTGAAGCCACCGGTACCAGGCGCGCCGCGTCTGGTACCGCAACCGTCACTTCTCCTGCAGCACCGCCCTGCCCTTCACCGCCCGCGGCCCGCGCCAGGCCCAGAACAGCAAACCCGGGAACGGTGCATAGACCACGAACACAATCCACAGCATCTTGCGCTCTGCGCGCCGCTCGCTGCCGATGATGTGCCAGATGGCGAAGATCTCCAGCAGGATGACCAGGGCCGCGACAATGATCCAGATCGTTCCGATTTCCATGAGCACTCTCCCGTTGGCATGTAAAGGGTTGGGCTGTTGCCGGCCGTTAGGGTTCATTTCAAAATAGCCCACTTGCCTCAACACGACCTGCTACACGACACACGCCCACCGGAAGTTGTCTTTCCCGCACGCTCCCGCCACACTCTGCTGGCCAGCCAGGAAGCGGAGTCCAGAGTGCCCACCCCACGTCAGTTCAGCAAGAAGACCAGCACCAGCAACATGCTGCGGCTCAAGGCCAGCGCCGGCAGCCCCGAGGCACCCTACCGCGTCGACTTCATCCTGCTCGAGCACTTCTCGATGGCCAGTTTCACCGTGGCCATGGACGTGCTGGTCACCGCCAACCTGCTGCGCGCCGACAGCTTCCGCTTCACCCCGCTGTCACTCAAGGGTGACCGGGTGCTGAGCGACCTGGGCCTGGAACTGGTCGCCAGCGAACTGTCCGCCGGCGAACTCAAGGAGCTCGACCTGCTGATTGTTTGCGGCGGCCTGCGCACTGCACTGAAATACCCCGAGCTCGACCGCCTGCTGGACGACTGCGCTGCACACGGCATGGCCCTGGGCGGGCTCTGGAACGGCGCGTGGTTCCTCGGCCGTGCCGGCGTGCTCGACGACTATGGCTGCAGCATCCACCCCGAACAGCGCGCCAGCCTGTCCGAGCGCAGCCCGCAAACCCGCATCACCCCGGCCAGCTTCACCCTCGACCGCGACCGCCTCAGCGCCGCCAGCCCCAACGGCGCCATGGAGCTGATGCTCGGCCTGGTGCGCCGCCTGTACGGCGACGGTCTGGCAGAGGGCGTGGAGGAGATCCTGTCGTTCTCTGGTGCGCGCTACCGCCAGGTCGGCCCAGGGGCGAAGAAGTCCATGAGCCTGCACCTGCGCACCATCGTCGAACTGATGGAAAACAACCTCGAAGAAACCCTGAGCCTCGACCAGCTGGCCGCTTACAGCGGCCGCTCGCGCCGGCAGATCGACCGCCTGTTCCAGGCCCAGCTGGGCACCTCGCCGCGGCGCTACTACATGGAGCTGCGCATCACCAAGAGCCGCCGCCTGCTGCAGTACTCCGACCTGTCGGTGATGGAGGTGGCAGTGGCCTGTGGCTTCGTCTCGGTGTCGCACTTCAGCAAGTGCTACGCCGCCTACTTCGGCTACCCGCCATCACGCGAGCAACGGCTGGGCGAATAAGCCCGTTCAGGCGCGGATGTAGCTGAGGATCGCATCGCAGATCATCAGCCGGTGGCGCTGCTTGACCTGCTCGTCGGCCAGATCGATCTGGAAGATGTCGCCAAAGGTGTGGCGGTTGGATACCCGATAGAAGCAGAACGAGCTCATCAGCATGTGCAGGTCGATGACCTCGATGCCCTCGCGGAACACGCCCTCTTGCACGCCACGCGCCAAGGTGCTGCTCAGTGCCTGCAGCACCAGGCTGCTCATCTCGCGGATGGCCGGGGATTTCTTGACGTATTCACCGTAATGAATGTTCTCGGTGCAGACCATGCGCACGAAATCGACGTTGCGGTCGTGGTGGTCGAAGGTGAACTCGGCCAGCCGGCGGATCGCCTGCTCGGCCGGAAGCGACTCCAGGTCCAGGCTCTGCTCGGTCTTGCGGATATCGCCATAGAGCTTGACCAGGCACTCGACGTACAGCTGCTCCTTGCTGCCGAAGTAGTAGTAGATCATGCGCTTGGAGGTGGCCGTGCGCTCGGCAATGGCGTCCACCCGGGCACCGGCCAGGCCCTGCTGGACGAACTCGTTGATGGCGGCCTGGAGGATGTCCTCGCGGGTTTTCTCGGGGTTGTTCTTGCGCGGTTGGCGCGTAGCCGAGGGTTCAGGCGGGCTGAGGGGGGCTACGGGGTTGCTCATGGCTGCTCACGGGATATTTTTGGGATTTGGGGGGATTATCCGTGAGTGGCAAGAGGCTGGGAAGCAGGCTTTTGGCTCAAGTGCCGGGTGAGCGGCGTTTCGCTGCGCGCCGGCAGCGCTCGGAACAATAGCGTACATCATCCCAACAACGCGCCCAGCGCTTGCGCCAGGTGAATGGCAGGCCACAGGCGACGCAGACCTTACTGGGCCGTTCGCAGTTGTTCATGGTGAGCCTTGCGGCATGCGGCGGAAGAACAAGGTTATCTGACCGACCTCCACCCCGAACTTGCTCATGCGGGTGCGGTTGATCAGGGTGTCCTCGTCCATCAGGTACATCCAGTCATCCATGTCCATGGTCCAGTGCCGGCCATCGACCGGCAGGTCCAGCTGGTAGCGCCATTGCAGGGCATTGCCCGCCACGACGCCGGTAGCCTCGCCTATCACGTCACCTGCCGTGCCGCGCCAGCGGTCCGGCCCGTCGGGGGTGAGGGTCCAGGTCCGTTGCTGGCGAGTACCGTCGCTGTAGACGAAGTGCTCGTCGAGGATCAGCCGCGCGCCCTCACGGCGGCTGTCGATGCGCACATGGAAGCGTTTGACCACCTCCCCCGAGCGCTTCTGGAACATGCCCCAGGCCTGCACCGGCTGCGAGAAGAATGCCACCAGATCCAGACGCGGTTGTTGCTGGGCGTAGTGTTCAACCCCGACCTTGCAACTGCCCAGCAGCAGGCAGGTGAACAGCAGCAATGCCTTGTACATGTTTCAGCCTCCTTGATCGCTCCCGGCTCGCCCCAGCAATTGCTCGCGCAGGCCCGCATCGCGGGCTCGGGGGGCCAGCCAGATGGAGAAGAACGCTCGGGCGAAGGCCGGGTCGGGGACTGCTTCGGTAAGTTGGCCATCGACATAGAAACGGCAACCTTTGCCAGGCAGATACAGGCCAGTGATGCGCATGCCCGGGCGCACGTCGACCAAGGCCTGGGCCAGAGTGGCGGACCATTGCCTGACCGTGGCGGCGGGCAACGGGCGGTTCGCCAAGCGTTGTATTTCATCGATGCTGGCTTGCACCAAGGTGTTCCGCGACAGCGACCGGTGGTAGGTCAGCTCGAGGGCGAAGGGCGCCTCCCAGATCCCGGCACCCTCGGCGCGCCACAGTCGGGCGGTGTAGAGACGCAGGCCGAACCAGGTGAAGTCGCCACTGCCCGCCAGTTGCGCTGCTGGCATAGCTGAGCGCCAATCGGCAGCGGACGGTTGATCCGTCGAGATCAGGAAAGTCAGCGCCAGTGCGCTGAGGGTCAGCGTCTTGATTATCACGAGCGAGCACCCTCAAGGCAGGTTGTACAAGAATAGATTCATGTACAGCTGCTGAAAGAAAGGACCGATGAATCGCACCCGGTGGAACCAATCATCAGTCAGCGCCCCCTAACCCTGTGCGACAAGCCCATAGCGACTCACAGGAAGGTTTGATCAATCATGAAGCGTGAACAGATCGAAGGTTTGGCAGAGAAAGTGACAGGCAAGGCACAAAGCGCCGCAGGTCAGTGGCTGGATGACCCGGAGCTGGAAGCGCAAGGGGATGCACGGCAGGTGTCTGGGCAGATCACCAAGAGCTATGGTGATGCGCTGGACAACGTCTCGGCGTTTGTACGGGAAAAGCCGTTGACGGCGCTGGCAGTAGCCGCGGGGCTCACGCTGTTGGTGAGCCGCTTGTTGCGCCGTTGAGTCGATAACGGCCGCATGGCGGCCGTTTTTTAGAAAAAAGGCCGCTTCTGCGAAGCGGCTTAGGTAATTACAACACCGGCTTGCGCGCCGCCCCGCTACGCCGCTTGGCCATCGCCGCCAGGCGCACCGCCACGTTCGCCGCGCCATACCCGGCATAACCGCCCTTGCGCTGGATGATCTCGAAGAAGAAACGGTCCTCGAACGGCTCGGTATAAACGTGGAACAGTTCACCGCCCTGAGCATCGCGGTCGTACAGCACGTTGTAGTACGCCAGCTCGCTCAGGAATTCGTCGCTGAAATCGAAGCGCGCCGCCAGGTCGTCATAGTAGTTCAGCGGAATTTCCAGCAATGGCACGCCTGACTCCTTTGCCCTCGCCACTTCAGCGAAGATGTCCACGCAATCGAAGGCGATGTGGTGCACGCCCGAACCGCGATAGCTGGACAGCGCATGGGCAATGGCAGTGTTGCGGTTCTCCGAGATGTTCAGCGGCAAACGCAAGCTGCCGCACTGGCTGCGCAAGGCGCGGCTCTTGACCAGGCCGTATGGGTCGGGCAGCACCACTTCGTCGTCGGCGGCAAAGTCGAACAGGCTCTTGTAGAACAGTACCCAGCTGTCCAGCGACTCGGCCGGCAGCGCCAGGGCCATGTGGTCGATGCGCTGCAGACCACCGGTGGCACTGGCGGCCGGGTCCAGGCGGAAGTCGGTGTCGTACAGCGACGGCCCCTCCTTGCCCTGCTCCACCAGGTAGATCAGGCTGCCGTCCGGCGCACGCACGGCCGGCACTTCGCATTCGTTAGGGCCGACCAGGCCACGAAATGGTTGGCCGCGCAGGTCGGTGGCGCGTTGCAGCGCGGCGTGCTCATCCTTCACCCGCAGAGCGGTGGCGCACAACGACGGGCCGTGGGCTTCGAAGAAGTTATGGCCGAACGAATACGGCTCGGCGTTGAGCACGATGTTGATGTCGTTCTGTCGCAGCAGGCGCACATCCTTGCTGCGGTGTTTGCCGGCTTCGGCGAAGCCCAGGCGCTTGAGCCAGCTACCCAGGCGCGCGCCGACGGCTTCGTCGACGGCAAATTCGAGAAACTCCACGCCGTCATAGGCGCTGGCCGCCGGCGGGGTGAACAGCACGCCCGGCTCGATGATGGTGCCTTCCTGTTCCAGGCGCAGGCGGGTCTGCTCTTCGAGGTACAGCAGCGAGCGCAGGCCGTCGGCGGCGTTCTGCCGCGGTGGTGCGGCGCGGAAGCCGTCGTTGAAGATTTCCAGCGACAGCGGGCCACGGTAACCGGTGGCGAGGATCGGCGCGAGGAAGCCGGCCAGGTCCATTTCACCCTGGCCCGGGAAGTTGCGAAAGTGCCGGCTCCACTCCAGCACGTCCATGTTCAGGATCGGCGCATCGGCCATCTGCACGAAGAAGATCTTGTCGCCGGGGATGTCGCGGATTGCTGCCGGGTCGCCTTTGAGCGACAGGGTATGGAAGCTGTCGAGGATAACGCCCAGCGCCGGGTGATCGGCCTGGCGCACCAGGTTCCACACTTGCTGATAGGTATTGACATGGCGGCCCCAGGCCAACGCTTCGTAGCCAATGCGCAGGCCGCGTTTGCCTGCGTGCTCGCCGAGCAGGCGCAAGTCGTCTACCAGGATCTGCTCATCGCCCAAAGCGTCGGCCTGGACGTTGCTGCACACCAGCACCAGGTCGGTGCCAAGCTCTTGCATCAGGTCGAACTTGCGCTCGGCGCGGTCGAGGTTCTTCTGCAGGCGGTCGCGGCGGCAGCCTTCGAAATCACGGAACGGCTGGAACAGGGTGATGGCAATGCCAAGGTCGGCGCACATCTGCCGCACTTCACGCGGGCTGCCGGCGTAGTACAACAGGTCGTTTTCGAAGATCTCGACGCCGTCGAAACCGGCGGCGGCGATGGCTTCGAGCTTTTCCGGCAGGGTGCCGCTCAAGGACACGGTGGCTATCGAACGCTGCATGGAGGAGTTCCTTGTTATTGGACGGACGACGATCCCGAAACCTCGCTGGGTTCCTGGCACTGTCGATTATTCGCAGGTAAAGTCGGCCCGGCAATCTGTTTGTACGGAATGGTTAGTTTTGCGTTCGATTACCGCACAAAACCGATTCTGGCGAATTGATTCACTGCCAACCCTAAGCAAACATGAACCCAGACGCAGGCACACCGAGCGCCCTCCTCTGCCCTGACGGACACTCGGCACAACCTGCGCACGCCCAACGTCGCGACATAATAAGTTCAATAAACCGGGTACCGACCTATGCACACCTCCATCGCCCTGCGATCCGCACCTGCTCGTTCGTTCTTCCTTTGCAGACACCGCCTGCGATCGTCCGCGCTATAACGCACGCCCTACTCCCGACAAGCGATCGCACACCCCCTGGCCGCCCCCGAGCGACGCCAGCCGTGCGGCGACCTACAAGAACAACGGAGACAACGATGGCCCACTCAAGCTCTCAAGCCAAGAAAGCGACCGCCAGCGGATGGATTGGCTCGGCACTCGAATACTACGATTTCTTCATCTATGCCCAGGCTGCGGCGCTGATCTTCCCACAGATCTTCTTCCCCAACACCGACCCGAAAATGGCCATCATCGCCTCGCTGGCCACCTATGGCGTGGGCTACCTGGCGCGCCCGGTCGGGGCGTTCGTGCTTGGCCATTGGGGTGACACCCGTGGGCGCAAGAACGTGCTGCTGCTGTGCATGTTCCTGATGGGCCTGTCGACCATGGCCGTCGGCCTGCTGCCGACCTACCACGACATCGGCCTGCTGGCCCCGGCCTTGTTGGTGGTGCTGCGCCTGGTCCAGGGCTTTGCCGTGGCCGGTGAAATTTCCGGTGCCAGTTCGATGATCATGGAACACGCGCCGTTCGGCCGGCGTGGCTACTACGCCAGCTTCACCTTGCAGGGCGTGCAGGCCGGCCAGGTACTGGCGGCGGCGGTGTTCCTGCCACTGGCCTACTTCATGCCGAGCGAAGCGTTCAACGAGTGGGGCTGGCGAATTCCGTTCCTGATGAGCGCCGTCGTCCTGATCGCGGGCTTCATCATCCGCAAGGAAGTGCACGAAACCCCTGCGTTCGTGAAGGAAGAGAAGCAGGACAAGGTTGCCAAGTCGCCGATCAGCGAAGCCTTCCGCCACAGCTGGAAGCACATGGTGCTGGTGATGTTCATGGCCCTGATGAATGTTATCCCGGTAGTCGCGACCATTTTCGGTGCGGCCTACGCGGTGCAGCCTGCCTACGGCATCGGCTTCGACAAGAGCGTGTACCTGTGGATCCCGGTGGTCGGCAACATCGTCGCGGTGCTGGTGATCCCGTTCGTGGGCAACCTCTCCGACAAGATCGGCCGCCGCCCGACCATGATCGCTGGCTGCCTGGGCTCGGGCCTGCTGGCCTTCGTCTACCTGTATGCGATCAGCATCCAGAACGTGCCGCTGGCCTTCGCTGCCTCGATCGTGATGTGGGGCATGGTCTACCAGGGCTACAACGCGGTGTTCCCAAGCTTCTACCCGGAGCTGTTCCACACCCGCTACCGCGTGTCGGCCATGGCCATCGCACAGAACGTCGGCACCATGCTCACCGCCATGCTGCCGGCGCTGTTCGCCCTGGTGGCACCACCGGGTTCGGACAACATTCCGCTGGTGGTCGGTGGCCTGGCGTTCTTCATCACCTGCGTGTGTGCACTGGCGGCTTACATTGCGCCTGAGACACACCGGATGGCGATGGAAGACCTGGGTAACCCAGAGGCCAAGCCGATGGAGAAGGAAGCCTTCGAGGCCAGCCGCAAAGGTAGCTTTCAGGCAGTGAACTCCTGATAGATTGCTGGGGCCGCTTCGCGCCCCTTTCGCGACACAAGGCCGCTCCTACAGGATTACGCGTTCCCTTGTAGGAGCGGCCTTGTGTCGCGAAAGGGCCGCAACGCGGCCCCAACGATGTCAGCCTTTAACCACCTCTTGCAGGTTCGCCCAAAGCTTCTCCACATGCTCCCGCTCTGTCGGCAGCGCCCCCACCGACACCCGCACCATCCATCGCCCCCCCAGCGTCGCCGGCGTCACATACGCCACCCCGGACGCATTCAACCGCTCAGCCCACGCTTTGGTATGCGCATCCAGCGCCTCCCCCGCCAACCCAGCCGGCTGATGGCGAATGCACAAGGTCTGCAACTGCACCGGTGCCAGCACTTCCCACTCCGCTGCCGCATTCACCTGCTGCGCCAGCCAGCGAGCATTCTCCAGGTCCCGGCGCAAGCGCTGCTGCAAGGCCTCGATACCTTCACTGCGCAACATGAACCACAGCTTCAGTGCACGGAACCGTCGCCCCAGCGGAATGCCCCAGTCACGCAGGTTCTTCACCTCACCATCCACCGCCGATTGCAGGTAACTCGGGTTGGTGCTCATCACACGGATCAGGTGCTGCGGATCACGCACGTAATAGATCGAGCAATCGAACGCCACGCCCAGCCATTTGTGTGCGTTGACCACGACTGAGTCGGCCAGCTCGATGCCATCCCACATCCAGCGGCATTCCGGCAGGATCATCGCCGAGCCGGCCATGGCCGAGTCGACATGCAGCCACAGCCCGTTGGCCTGGGCGATTTCGCCGATCGGGCGCAGCGGGTCGAGGGCGGTGGTGGTCGTGGTGCCTGTGGTGGCGACCACGGCACAGGGCTGGTTGCCGGCGGCCAGGTCCTGTTCGATGGCAGCCTGCAGCGCTTCGGGGCGCAGGGCGAACTGCGCATCGGTAGCGATCAGGCGGATGTTGGCGCGACCGAAGCCGGCCAGCAGCGCGGCCTTGTCTACGGAGCTGTGGGCGTGAGCACTGACATACACGATCAATGGCTTGGCCTCGGCCTGCAGGCCGCCGCGTACCAATGCATAGTCGGTGGCACGCTCACGGGCACTGATCAGCGCCACCAGGGTGCTGGTGGAGGCGGTGTCCTGGATCACCCCGCTCCACTGGGCCGACAGACCAAGCAGCTGGCGCAGCCAGTCGAGGGTGGTTTCTTCCAGCTCGCTCAATGCCGGGCTGGATTGCCACGACAGGCCCAGCACCCCGAGGCCGGTGCTGAGGAAGTCGCCGAGCACCGACGACAGGGTGCCGTTGGAGGGGAAGTAGCCGTAGAAGTCAGGGTGTTGCCAGTGCGACAGGCCAGGCATGACCAGCCGGTTGACGTCATCGAGGATCGCTTCGAACGGTTCGCCCTGCTGCGGCGCGCCTTGTGGCAGCTGGGCCTTGAGGTAGCCGGGCTCGACCTGGGCCATGACCGGGCGCTCACCGACGGATTGGCGGTAGTCGGCGATCAGGTCGATCAGCTGGTGGCCGTACTGGCGGAATTGTTCTGGGGTCACGCGCGCTCTCCTGAGGATTATCCAGTACCCCAGTCTAGGCGCCTGCACTCAAGCGAATAACCCCGCTTTGCGCATACCAGCTATGGCAAACCCGCAATCGCGCCCTGCACGCCGAATTGCGACTGCCGCCACAGCTCGAACACCCGGTTGCGCAACCAGCGGTGCTCGGCCGAGGCCTGCAGGCGCTGATGCCACACCACCCAGTAGCGCTGGGTATGCTCGACAAAGCCCAACGGCCGCCACGCCAGGCCATGCAGGCGGCACAGTTGCCGGGCGATGTGCTCGGGCACGGTGGCCAGCGCCTGGCTGTTGCCGATCACCTGCACGGTCGCCGAAAAGAACGGTACCTCCAGGCTGATACGCCGCTGCAAGCCTTGGGCGCGCAGGTGTCGATCGATGAAGCTGTCCTTGTCGCCGCCGCCGGAAATGCGCACATGCTTGCAGCCCAGGTAATCGTCCTGGCCAAGCACGCCCCGCGCAGTCAGCGGGTGATCCTGGCGCATCAGGCACACCGCCCGGTCTTCGCCTAGCAGGCGACCATGCAGGTTCGGCGGCGATTCGTCGAACAAGGTGGTGGCCAGGTCGATCTCACCGCTGGCGAGCAAGGCGTATTGCCCCGCCTGCCAGGTGCGGTAGTCGATGGACACGCCCGGGGCTTCCTGCTCAAGCGCGGCTACCAGCAGCGGCAGCATATGCTCGGCCACATAGTCGGAAGCGGCCAGGCAGAAGCGCCGCTCGCAGCGGGCCGGGTCGAAGGTGGCGGGTTGGCGCAGGGCCTGGAGCTCTTCGAGCACCTGACGCAGGGGTTCGACCAGGGCTTCGGCGTGTTCGCTGAGCACATAGCCGCGGCCTTGGCGTACCAGCAGGGGGTCGTCGAAGGCCTCGCGAAGGTGGGCCAGCTGCCGGCTCAAGGCCGACTGACTGACGCCCAGACGCTCGGCGGCATGGCTGAGGTTCTTCAGCTGCAGGAGGCAGTCGAGGGTGCGCAGGTGGGCGAGGCTGAGGGAGGCGAAGGTGGGGTTCATTGGGATTCGGCTCCGGATTGCCGGCGAGGGCTTCGCCCTCGTTTCGCGACACAAGGCCGCTCCTACAGAAAAACGCATATCCCTGTTAGGAGCGGCCTTGTGTCGCGAATGGGCCGCAAAGCGGCCCCAGCTCTTTAGGCGGTCAAGCCAACGTAGACGTTCTGCACGTCATCGTTCTCGTCGATCGCTTCGAGGAACGCCTCGACCTCGGCCAGCGCCTCAGCACTCAGGCTGGCCGCGCTCACCGGGTTTTTCGGGGTGTAGCCGATCTTCGCCGAAGTGACAGTAAAACCATGCTCCGGCAGGGCCTTCTGCACGGCATCCAGGTCGGTGGTATCGGTGATGAACAAGGTCGAACCTTCTTCTTCACCTTCCTCGAAGTCCTGGGCGCCGGCTTCGATGGCGGCCATTTCCGGGTCGGCATCGCCTTCCGGGGTGGCTTCGATCAGGCCGACGTGGTTGAAGTCCCAGGTCACCGAGCCGCTGGCACCCAGCTGGCCCTTGCGGAACAGTACGCGGATCTGGGCCACGGTGCGGTTGACGTTGTCGGTCAGGCACTCGACGATCAGGGGTACCTGGTGCGGGGCGAAGCCTTCGTAGCTGACCGCATGGTACTGCACGGCCTCGCCGTCCAGGCCAGCGCCTTTCTTGATTGCACGCTCGAGGGTTTCACGGGTCATCGACGCTTTCTTGGCCTGGACGATGGCCAGGCGCAGGCGCGGGTTCATGTCCGGGTCGGCGCCCGACTTGGCGGCGATCTGAATTTCCTTGGCCAGCTTGCCCATGATCTTGCCCTTGGCGTTGGCAGCTGTTTCTCTATGTTTGGCTTTCCACTGTGCGCCCATGTCGACTCTCTTTGTTTCAGCGGCCGGTTCAGGAAGCGACCGGCCAAAAGTGGGAGCAGTTTATACGCCCTCGGGCAGTGGATCGACAAGTAATCTCACGCTTTGTCGGCCTTGCCCGCCGCCGCCGCAAAACGCGCCAGGCGCACATCCAGCCGGCGCGGCCGTATGCCACGGTCTTCGGCGTGCTCCTTGCGGCGGATGGCGTTGCGCACCATCAGCGAGCCGAGGTAGCGGATCGGTTCGGGCGGGAACAGCCCCAGCGGCCCCTTGACCAGCGGCGAGCGGGTCCAGGGGTTGTCCAGGCCCAGCGCCAGCGACGACAGGATCTGCCCGCCCATATGGCAAGGCCCGACCCCGCTGCCGGAATAGCCGAAGCCGTAAAACACGTTGCCCTGCCCGTCCAGTTTGCCGAAGAACGGCAGCCCGGTGACCGAGCGGTCCGACGGGCCGTTCCAGCTGGCCGCCAGCGGCACCTCGGCCAAGGCCGGGAAGAACTCGCCCAGGCTTTCGCGCAGCAGCGGCCGGTACGGCGATGGCTGGTCGAACACCGGCAGCATGCGCCCGCCGTAGGCGAAGGTGTTGCCGCCCTTGCCGAGCATCAGCCGGCCATCGGACGTGTTGTGGTAGTAGTGCACGAAAATCCGCGAGTCGAGCACGCTTACGCCGGTATTCAGGCCGATCTCGCGCAGCAGTTCGGGGCACGGCTCGGTGATCACCATGTCGCTGGACACGATCGCCACGCTGCGTTCGAACTGCGGGAACGCCCGTGCCATCCAGGCGTTCAGCCCGAGCACCACGCGGTCGGCGCGAAGGGTGCCGTGGGCGGTACGCACCTGGGCCGGGGCGCCGTGCTCCAGGCCGGTCATGGCCGTGCCTTCATGAATGCGCACCCCGCGCTGCAGTGCGACCCGGCGCAGGCCACGCACCAGCTTGCCCGGCTGCACGGTGGCAGCGGCTGGCGAGAACCAGCCTTCCAGGTGCCGCGTGGAACCGGCCAGGCGCTGCAGCTCAGCCAGCGGCAAGCGCTCGAACGAGTTGATGCCCTTGTGCTGCAACGCGGCGATCACCGCATCGGTGCCACCGACCTGGGCTTGGTTGGTGGCGGTGTACAAGGTGCCGTCCAGGCGGTAGTCGCAATCGATGCCATTGGCCGCGCAGAATGCGCCGATGGCACCAATGCTGTACTCCGACTCGCGCACCAGACGCACCGCTTCGGCCGCCCCGAACAGACGCTCGAGGGTGAAGTACTTGGCCGACCACGACAGCGCGCAGCCACCGTTGCGGCCGCTGGCACCAGCGCCGCAGATATCGGCCTCGATCAGCACCACGTCCAGCGCCGGCACCGCCTCCTTGAGCATCAGTGCCGTCCACAAGCCGGTGTAGCCACCACCGACGATGCACACATCGCAGCGGGCATCGCCTTGCAGCGGAGGGCACACCGCGTCCTGCTCCGATTCCAGGGCCTGTTGCAGCCAAAAGGGTCTCATTCGCTCGCTTTCCTTCAGGTACGCAGTGGCTTGATCGCCATGCTGGTGTTGGGTGCCACGTCATTGGCCTGGGGTGTGCTGGCCGGGCGGCTGTTCCAGTGCGGCAGCAGCACCAGGGCCGAGAACAGTGCGCAACCGGCGAACACGATGAACACCGTGACGCTGTCGAAGTAGCCCGGCAGCAGGCCGCCGAGCACGGCGCCCACCGAGCCGCAGCCGTTGACGAAGCCTGCCGCAGTGGCGCCGGCCTTGGCCGTGCCGAAGTCGATCGCTGCGGCGCCGCTGATCATCGAGTCCGGCCCGTACAAGGTCAGGCCCATGACGAATAACAGACCCACCACCATCACGACACTGCCGCTGTGCATGGCTGCCATGAACGCTGCCAGGGTGACGGTCAGCAGCACCAGGCTGATCACGCAGGCCGGCATGCGCCGGGCACCGAACAGCTTGTCCGAAGCCAGGCCGATGATGATCGGGCCGAGCAGCCCCGCCAGTTCGAAAGCGGTCGGGATGATCGCCGCGCCGACCTTGCCCACTGAAGGCATCTGCTCGAAGACGATGACCGGGCCCCACAGCAGAATGGCGTAGCGCGCCGGTTTCAACAGGAAATAGGCCAGGCCAAGGGTCAGCACCGTGCGGTTGCGCAGGATCTCGCGCAGTGGCGCCCATACGCTGCACAGGTTGCCGGCCGGGGCCATGCTCTGCGGCTCCGGTTCGACCGCTGCCAGGCCGACGTCTTCCGGTTTGTTGCGCTGCAGGAAGAAGAACAGCACGGCCACGCCAGCCACCACTGCGGCACTGGAGAAGAACGCCGCGTGCCAGGTGCCGACCAGGGTGTAGGCCCACCAGCCGGCGAAGGGCGAAGCGACCAAGCCACCAAAGGCATAGCACGAGCTCCACAGCCCCAGCACCCGCCCACGCTGCGAAGCCGGGAAGAAGCTGCCGATGTTCTTGCACAGCCCGGCCCAGCCGGTGGACTGCGCCAGGCCCTGAATCAGCATGCAGGTGGCGAAGATCGGGAAGGTTGCGTAACTGCCCATCACCACGGCGGCCACCGCCGAAATCAGCAAGCCGCCCAACACCACCACGCGCGGGCCGAAACGGTCGGCGAGCATGCCCCAGGTGAACTGGCCCACGGCATAGGCGGCCAGGTAGATGGCATCGAGGTTGGCCATGGCGGCCTTGTCGAGCATGAACGTCGGGTCTTCAGCGATGCCGAGCTTGGCCACCGAAAAGGCTTTGCGGGTGAAGTAGAAGGCGGCGTAAGCCAGCCAGGTGATGGCGAAAATCTGGATGCGCCAGCGTTTCAACGCGGCTAGTGACTGATTCATTGATTCTGACCTCTTGCTCAAGTGTGCCGGCAGATTGTTAAAAAACGCCTGTCTTGTTGTTGTGTTGCGCACTGCATGACGAAGGCTCGTCATCTGGTCAGATGGCACCGGTGTGCGGGCCATGGCCCGGCCGCGGCTTGTGACGGCAGCCCAGGGTTGCAACGTATGGAAACAGTTGCTGACTGATAAATAAAATCGATTTATTGTATTTCACACATAAGCTCAGCTTGTTACTGGAGTCGCCATGTCGGTTTCCCACGCTCAACTCAAGGCCTTCCACGCAGTGGCCGTGCATGGCAGCTTCACCCGCGCCGCGCAAAAACTGTTTCTGACCCAGCCGGCGGTGTCCGACCAGGTGCGCAAGCTCGAGGAGCGCTTCGGCGTGCTGCTGTTCCACCGCAACAAGCGATCGGTGCAGTTGACCGACCTGGGCGAACGGCTGCTGGGCATCAGCCAGCGCCTGTTCGCCTGCGAGGCAGAAGCCCATGACCTGCTGCAGGATTCACGAGCCCTGCACACCGGCAGCCTGGTGTTGGCGGTGGATGCGCCCGTGCACGTGTTGCCGCAGATCGCCCGCTTCTGCCAGCGCTACCCGGGCATTCAGGTCAAGGTCGAGACCGGCAACACCGATGAGTCGCTGTCACGGCTGTTCAGCTACCAGGCCGACCTGGCCCTGCTCGGGCGCGATGTCGATGACGAGCGGCTGTATTGCGTGCCGCTGCGTCGCGACCCCATGGTGGCGTTCGTCTCGCACAACCACCCGTGGGCCAGCCGCGGCTCGATCAACCTGGCCGACCTGGACGACACACCACTGGTGCTGCGCGAGCCGGGGTCGGTGACGCGGCAGACACTTGAGGAAGAGATGCAGCGCGCAGGGCTACGGATTCGCCCGGCGATTCAGGTGGAAGGCCGGGAAGCGGCGCGCGAGGCCGTGGTGGTGGGGATTGGCGTGGGGGTGGTGTCGGCGGCCGAGTTTGGCGCGGATGCGCGGGTGTGTGCGTTGCCGATCATCGATTGCCAGCGGCACCTGACCGAGACCCTGGTGTGCCTGAGTGAGCAGCGATCGCGGCGGGTGGTGGCGACCTTTCTGCAAATGGTTCAGGAAGGCCTGTAGGGCTGTACCCGCGAAGAGGCCAGCACAGGGAATACAACTATGCTGGGAATACCTCAAGTCAAGGCTCACCCACCATGCTGTATCGCCTGGCCGCCGACGCCCTGGTACTGCTGCACCTGGCCTTCATCTTGCTGGTCCTGTTCGGCGGCCTGCTGGTGCTCAAGTGGCGCCCCGCCCTGCTCCTGCACCTCCCGGCCCTGGCCTGGGGCCTGGCAGTGGAAGGCCTGCACCTGGAATGCCCGCTCACCGACTGGGAAAACCATATGCGCTCTGCCGCTGGGGACGCCGGCTACCACGGCGGCTTCATCGAGCATTACATCTGGCCGTTGCTCTATCCCGAAGGCCTGACGCCGCAGATCCAGCTGCTGCTGGGCGGCGTCGTGCTGGTGCTCAACCTGGTCATCTACGGTTATGTAATCTGGCGCTGGCGCCGCCGTTAACGGGTCGCAACGACGAACAGCCGCGGGAACGGCAGCAGTACCTTGCCATCAGTGGCTGGCGGGTAGTCGCGCTGCATGGCCTGAAGGTACATTTGCAGGAAATCCGCCTGTTCCACTGGGTCCAGCCTGGCCAGATAAGGCCGCAGCGCCGAGCCCTTGAACCATTCCACCACCGCCTCGGCACCGCCGGCCAATGGGTGGTGATAAGTCGTGCGCCACACGTCGACCCTCGCGCACAGCGGGCTGAGGAGGTCGTAGTAGAACGCCGCATTGTGCCGGGGTGGCAGCTTGAAATCTTCGAATTTGTCAGCCCAAGGTCCCTGGCTGGCGATTTCGCGCAGTTGCCGATGGGCCGGTTCGTCAAGGTTGTCCGGCGTCTGCACGGCCAGACTGCCGCCTTCGCTCAATTGACGCACCAGGTGCGGGTACAGCGCGCCATGGTCGGCCACCCATTGCAGCGAGGCATTGGCCAGGATCAGGTCCTGCGGCTCGGGTGCCGACCAGCCGCTGATGTCTGCGATCTCGCAGCGCACCCTTGGGATGTGCAGGCGCTTGCGCTCGCGCGCCTTGTCGATCATGTCCTTGTCGCTGTCCAGCGCCGTCACCTGGGCATCCGGGCAGCGCTGCAGCAGCACTTCAGTAGAGTTGCCGGGGCCACAGCCCAGATCGGTGGCATGGCGCACCGGCCGCGGTGGCACGGCGGCCAGCAGGTCACGCACGGCGCGGGTGCGTTCGTCTTCGAACAGGGAATACTGGGTGGCGGACCAGGCCATGGGCGGCTCCTTTTGGCAGGCGATGCAGTGAGCATAAGCCATACCGGTGCGCTTGCGCCTGAACTGTCCGCCTATGCTTGAAGTCATCCACTCTATGCGCATGCCCATGAAAGTATCCCTGGCCCTGGCCATCCTGGCGCTGATCGCCGCCGCCGCCCTGCTCGGTTCCCCCTGGATGAACCAGCGGTTTCACATGCCCGCGGAAAAACACCCGGCCCAACAACGCGAAACGGCCGGGTCCCCAAGGGAGCCGGCCGTTTCCAACAGCAAGTGACGCTTAGTGCTGCTGCTTGCCAGAGCGCATCTGGTGGACCACGCCCATCGCCACCACGAGGGCCGCGGCGATGCCGGTGGAGATCACCAGGATCTGGTAGTCAGGCATGAAGGCCATGGTCACCAGCGCGGCGATGATGAAACCGATCACCAGGTAGGTCAGCCATGGGAACAGCCACATCTTCAGACGCACTTCCTTGCCTTCGGCGATCAGCTTGCGGCGCATGCGCAGCTGCGAGAAGGCGATCACCAGGTACACCAGCAGGGCGATCATGCCGGTGGTGTTCATCAGGGTTTCCAGCACGTCTTTCGGGCGCAGGGTCTCGCTGAAGTTGATCAGCGCGCAGACCACGGCCACGGCGCAGGAGCCAATGATCGCGAACACCGGTACACCGGTGCCGGCGCGGGTGATCTTGAAGAACGATGGCGCATCGCCGCGCTGGGCCAGGGAGAACAGCATGCGCGAGGCCGTGTAGTGGCCCGAGATCAGGCAGCTGCTCACCGAGGTCAGCACCACGAAGTTCATCAGCAACTCGGCGTGCGGCACGCCCAGCAGCTCCAGGGTACGGCGGTAGGCGCCATAACCGGAAACGCCCAGCTGCGGGTCGTTCCACGGTACCAGGCAGACGATCAGGAAGATCGAGCCGACGTAGAACAGGCACACACGCCATACCACCGAGTTGGTGGCCTTGACGATCTGGGTGGCCGGGTCCTTGGCTTCGGAAGCGGCGATGGTGACGATTTCGGCGCCGAGGAAGGCGAACATCACGCCGAGCAACGCGCCGATCACCGTGGTGATGCCGTTGGGCATGAAGCCTTCGGCGGTCAGGTGGGTGATGCCGCGCACTTCACCGAACTGCCAGATGTTCATGACCGCAGCGCCGCACACGATCAGGAAGCAGACGATCGCGATCACCTTGATCAGCGCGAACCAGAATTCGAACTCACCGTAGTGCTTGACGTTGAAGAAGTTGACGGTGATCAGCAGCAGGGTCGTGGCCAGCACGAACACGTTGACGCTCACGTCGGGGAAGAAGCCATGCAGGATCTTGCCCGCCACATAGGCTTCCCAGGCCATCAGGATGACCCAGTACCACCAGTACAGCCAGCCGATGGTGAAACCGGCCCAGCGGCCGATTGCGCGGTCGGCGTAGGTGGAGAACGAGCCGGTGTCGGGCGAGGAAGTCGCCATTTCACCGAGCATGCGCATGATCAGGACCACCAGGATGCCGCCGGCCAGGTAGGCCAGCACTGCGGCTGGGCCGGCGCTGTGGATCACGCTGCCGGAACCGACGAACAAGGCGCCGCCGATAACCCCGGCGATCGACATCATCGTCAGGTGGCGCGACTTGAGCGAGGCACTGAGCTTGCTCTCGTGCCCGCTTTTCGCGGTGGTGGTTGTGGATGTTGCGTCCATCAGTTGTGTACCCCGTGCTTCTTTTTATCCAAGGAAAACTGTGAAACCCCGATGGCTCTCGGTTTCACCTGTACATCAGTGCTAATGCGGGCAGGATGGTGTGCGCAAACACACGCAGGCCTTCCGTGGCGGCCTGCTGACGCGCCCCAGGGTTGGCACCTGAAGCGAACTGAACATGCTTTATGTAGCGATATCTGACACCTAATGTAAAAATGTCCGACGTAGAGAGCCATGCACAGTGGCATGAATCTCGCACTGCACTGTACAGGCCGCCAATGCAATACACCTTGCTGGCGCCTTGCGTTCCGCACACTTGAAGGCCCCGAATGTTCGAATTAGATCCAGACTCTTCCACGCCGTTGGTCAACCAGATCATCGACGGCTTGCGCGAGCTGATCGACAACCAGACCCTCAAGCCGGGCGCCAAGGTCCCGTCGATCCGCGCCTTCGCCGCGACCTATTCGGTGAGCACCTTCACCGTGGTCGAGGCGTACGACCGCCTGGTCGCCCAAGGGCTGCTGGTGAGCAAGGGCAATGCGGGCTTTTTCGTCAATCGTGCGGCTAACGAGCTGCTGGAGCAGCAGAACAGCGAGACTGACAGCGGTCGCCCGACGTTCAATTCCGAGTGGTACCTGCAGCAGATCTTCGAAACCCGCCAGCTGCCGTTCAAACCTGGGTGCGGCTGGTTGCCCAACGACTGGATGTATGAGGAAGGCCTGCGTCGTGGCCTGCGCCAGGTTGCCGGCAGCCCGCTGGAGTTGTCTGGCTACGGCGACCCGATGGGTCTGCCGGAGCTGCGTGCACTGACGGCGCAGAACCTGCAGCAGGAGCTGTCGATCGTCTGCAACCCGGCGCAGCTGATGCTGACCCACGGCGCCAGCCAGGCGCTGGACCTTGCCGTGCGCACGCTGGTGCGGCCCGGGGACGTGGTGCTGGTGGACGACCCTGGCTACCCCAACCTGATGAGTATCCTGCGTACCCAGGGCGCAACGCTGATCGGCGTACCCCGCACGCCGAACGGTTACGATCTCAATCATCTTGAGCAGCTGCTGGCGCATCACCGCCCTACCGCTTTCTTCACCCAGCCGCACTTGCACAGCCCGACCTGTTCCCGCACCCCGCTGCCGCAGCTGCATCGGCTGCTGCAGCTGGCCAGCCAGCACGGCTTCCGGCTGGTGGAAAACAACCTGTACGCCGACATGGTTGCCGAGCCCCAGCCGTGCCTGGCCAGCCTCGACCACCTGCAGCAGGTGGTGTATGTGGGCAGCTACTCCAAGAGCATCTCGCCCAACGTGCGGGTCGGTTACCTGCTGGCCAACCCGGAGCTGATGCAGAAGCTGCTGCACCTGAAGATGCGCTCGGGGCTGACTACCTCGCAGGTGATGGAGCGAGTGGTGTATGCCGCGATCATCGACGGGCGCTGGCGCAAGCACCTCAAACGCCTGCGTCAGCGGCTGACCGAGGCGCATCAGGAAGTTGGCCGGCATCTGCATCGATTGGGCTTTGAACTGTTCACCGAGTCGGATGAAGGGATGTATATCTGGACCCGCCACCCGGCCATTCCGGACAGTGCGGCGTTGCTCGATGATGCGCTGGAGAAAGGCATCATGCTTGGGCCTGGGCAGTTGTTCATGGTCGATGCCAAGGCCACTGGATGGATGCGCTTCAATGTGGCGTTCAGTACGGATCCGGGGATGTGGGAGTTGTTGGAGAAGGTGTTGGTGAAACATGTGCGGCGGGGTGGGATTTAGGGACTGGGGCGTCCCACAGGATCACCACAGGCCTCAAGCCCGCGCGGTCTCTGTGGGAGCTGGCGAGCCCGCGAAGAGGCCAGCAGCCACCCAACAGCTACTGACTGTTACCGCCAGTCGGCCTTGTCCGCAAAAAATGCCTGCGCATTGGCCTCCAGGCTCTCCAGGTGATACCCCCCTTCCTGAACAATCACGCAAGGCAACCGCAGCGCCCGAATCCGCTCACCCAGCGCAGCAAACCCTTCAGTCGTCACCGCTACCTTGCTCTGCGGATCCAGTTCATAGATATCGAACCCGAGCGACAGCACCAGCACCTCGGCGCCAAAGTCCTTCACCGCATCCAGCGCAATCTCCAGCTGCCCCATGAAGTCCGCCTCGCTGGCCCCATGGGCCATCGGCAGGTTGAGGTTGTAGCCCTCCCCCGCACCACTGCCGCGCTCGTCCTCGAACCCCGCCACCCCAGGATAGAAGTTGGTCGGGTCACCATGGGTCGACACGTACAGCACATCGTTGCGCTCGTAGAAGATTTCCTGAATACCCTGCCCGTGGTGCATATCGGTATCGAGAATCGCCACCCGGCTGTAACGGCTGCGCAGGGCCTGGGCCGCCACGGCCGCATTGTTGATGTAGCAGAAACCACCTGCCGCATCGAACCGCGCATGGTGCCCGGGCGGGCGGCACAGCGCATAGGCCGCTGGCTCGCCATCGAGAATGGCCTGGGCCGCGGCCACTGCGCTCTGCGCCGACCAGTACGCCGATCGCCAGGTGTTCTCGCCTACCGGGCAGCTGCCGTCGGCCAGGTAGCGCCCGGCCTGGGCGAGGATGCCGCGCAGGGCGTTGGGCTCGCGCACGAAGATGTTCGACATCACCTCGTCGCCCCAGTCCTCGGGCACTTCCTTCCAGCGCGCATGGGCCTCTTCGAGGAACGTCAGGTAAGCCTCACCATGCACGGCCTTGAGCGGTGCCAGGCCGGCGTCGTCGGGCTGGCGGATGTCGAAGCCCAGGTCCTTGGCGGCCTGCAGCAGACGCTGGGCGCGTTCGGGGACTTCCTGCGGAGTGCGCATGGCGCCGCGCGAGTAATAACTGCGCGGATGGTGGCGCAGCTGTTCGGGGTGGAAATAGCAGCGCATCAGGCTTCTCCTTGTTCGACTCGGCCGGCGCGGGCCAGCACGGCATTGAGCAGTACGTCGACACCCTGGCGGGCATCCTCGGGCAGCACGTCCTCGGCTTCGTTATGGCTCAGGCCACCGACGCAGGGGATGAACACCATCGCCGTGGGGCAGTAGCGAGCCAGCAGAATGGCGTCGTGGCCGGCGCCGCTGACGATTGCTTGCTGGGCATAGCCAAGGCCGTCCACCGCTTGCTGCACGGCGGCCACGCACTCGGCGTCGAACGGCGTGGCCGGGCTGACCCAGTGGCGCTCGATGCGCACCTGCAGACCGCGCTGGTTGGCGATGGCCTGCAGCTTCAGGGTCAGGTCGCGCTCCATGGCCTCGATGGCTTCGTCGCGGTGATGACGCAGGTCGACGGTGAAGCGCAGCACGCCGGGGATGGTGTTGCGCGAGGACTTGGCGATCGACAATTCACCGACGGTGGTCAGGCCTTGCGGGGCGAAGTCGGCGGCCAGTTGCTCGACCGCCTGAATCATCCGCGCGGCGCCGTACAGGGCGTCCTTGCGCAGCGGCATCGGCGTGGTACCGGCGTGGGCAGCCATGCCTTCGACAGTTACGTCCAGCCAGCGGATCGCCTGACCACCGCTGACCACACCGATGGCCTTGGCGTTGTCTTCGAGGATCGGGCCCTGTTCGATATGCGCCTCGAAGTAGGCATCGACGTTGCCACCCAGCGGACGCTGGCCGGCGTAACCGGTGCGCTGCAGTTCGTCAGCGACACTGATGCCATCGGCATCACGGATGGCCAGGGCCTGGTCCAGCGCCAGGCTGCCGGTGAACACTGCCGAGCCGAACATGGCCGGGGTGAAGCGGGCGCCCTCTTCGTTTGTCCACACCGCGATTTCCAGCGGTTTGCGGGTCTGGATGTTCAGGTCGTTGAGGCGGCGTACCACCTCCAACCCCGCCAGTACCCCATACACGCCATCGAAACGGCCGCCTTCGGGCTGGGTGTCGAGGTGGCTGCCCATCATCACCGGGGCGGCGGTCGGATCACTGCCGGCACGACGGGCGAACAGGTTGCCGATGGCATCCACGGTCAACGTCAGCCCGGCTTCGCGGCACCAGTGGCTGAACAGTTCACGGCCGGCCTTGTCCTCGTCGCTCAGGGCCAGGCGGCAGCTGCCACCACGGGCGGTGGCGCCGATCTCGGCCATGGCCATCAGGCTCGCCCACAGGCGATCACCATTGCTTTTCAACATGTGCGGGTACTCCAGAATCAGGGGATCGATCAAGCCAGTTCCAGATGCTGGCTACGGGCGTACTGGCGCGCCAGGGCGAGCACGCAGACCAGCGAAACGGTGGCGATCAGGGTGTAGAACACTGCCATCGGCCACCATTGGCCGCTGAAGGTATGGGCCAACCAGGTGCCGATCAGCGGGGTAAGGCCGCCGGCGATGGCACCGCATACCTGGTAGGCCATGGAAATCGCGGTATAGCGCACGCGGGTGTCGAACATGCCGCTGACATAACCGGCGATCACCGCGTAGAACGAGGCCATGCAGGCCGCCGCCAAGGCGATGCCGAGCACGATCAGCGGGCCTTCGCCGGAGCTGACCAGCACGAACATCGGGTACGGCGAGGCCATCGCCAGCAGTGCGACCAGGGCCAGGAAGCGAGTGGCACCGAGCTTTTCCGACAGCCACGCGGCCAACGGCTGCACGCAGAACTGGATGATGGCCACGAAGAACAGGCACTCGAGGATCAGCGAGCGCTCAAGGTGCAGTTGCTGGGTGGTGTAGCTGATCATGAAGGTGTTGGTGAAATAGACGCCGGCGATACCCAGGGTGTTGGCGCCGATGCACAGCAGCAGCGGACGCCAGGCGGTACGCAGCACTTCCAGTACCGGCGCCTGCTCCTTGCGCTTGGCCTTGGCCGCCTGCTCACGGCTGGCGATGAATTCTGGCGACTCGTTGACCCCCAGGCGAATGGCCAGGCCCACCACCAGCAACAGCGCGCTGGCCAGGAACGGCACGCGCCAGCCCCAGCTCATCAGGTCTTCCTCCGGCAGGCGGGTCACCGCACCGAAGGCCAGCAGCGACAGGATCAGGCCTGCCGGGCTGCCCAACTGGGCAAACGAGGCGAAGAAGTTGCGCCGGCCCTTGGGCGCATGCTCACCGGCCATCAACACCGCCCCGCCCCACTCGCCACCCACGGCGATGCCCTGGATCACCCGCAGGATGATCAGCAGCACCGGCGCAGCAGCGCCGATCTGGGCGTAGGTCGGCAACAGGCCGATGCACACGGTAACGATGCCCATCATCAACAGGGTGATGACCAGCGACTTCTTGCGGCCGATGCGGTCGCCCACGTGGCCAAAGACGATGCCACCCAGCGGCCGGGCGAAGAAGCCCACGGCGAAGGTGCCGAACGCGGCCATGGTGCTGAACAGGCTGTCGTCGGAAGGGAAGAACAAGGCACCGAACACCAGGGCGGCGGCGGTGGCGTAGATGTAGAAGTCGTACCACTCGATCATGGTGCCGATGAATGCGGCGGCGGCGGCACGGCGCGGCTGGGAGGAAGCGGTAGGCTTCATGTGGGCTCCTTTGCTTGTTTTTCTGGCAGGAGTTGACGGGTCACGGTGGCGCTCTGGTGGCGCATGGCCTGTTGATCGGTGTTGGCTTCTTCGCGGGCACGCCCGCTCCCACAGGAATTTCACCAGGCCTGCAAGCGCTGCAGTACCTGTGGGAGCGGGCGTGCCCGCGAAGAAGCCAGCACCGATGCAGCAGGCCTCAATGACTGCGATTTATCGTCTCGGGGCTATGATTAGTCAATTTTCTATTTATTATTCGCAATATTAGTCACGCTTATTATCGAGCCTGCCATGTCCGACCGCCTGCTCAACGACCGTCTCGACTGGAACCTGCTGCGCACCTTCCGCGTGATCGGCCAGGAGTTGTCCATCAGCCGCGCCGCCGCCCGCCTGCACCTGACCCAACCGGCCGTAAGCCAGGCGCTCAAACGCCTAGAGGAACAGCTCGGCCGCCAGCTGATCGCACGCCGCGGCCCCCGCTTCGTGCTTACCGACATGGGCGAGCAGCTGTTCCAGCTGGCCGGCGAGGTCTATGGGCAGATGTCCCAGATCGGCGGCCTGCTGGAGCAGCCGGCGGATGAACTGGTGGGCAAGGTCCGCTTGTTGATGATCAGCCGCATCGTCAGCGAGCGTTTCGATGATTTTTTGGCAGACTTCCATCGCCAGCATCCGCGAATAGACCTGGAAATCGACGTGATGCGCAGTTCGGATATCGTCGCCGCCCTGCAGGAAAAGACCACCACGGCGGGCCTTAGCCTCAACCGCCGGCCACAGCCGCGCCTGGAGCAGCGGTTGTTCCTGCGCCAGCGCTATGCGTTTTTCTGCGGCAAGCAGCATGCCCTGTTCGGCCGGAACGAGGGCGATCTGCAGCGGGAGAATTTCGTCAGTTTCACCAGCGACCAGATTGGCGGCATGTTGTCGCCGCTGACCATCTTCCGCGACCAGCAAGGGTTTTCCGGCCGGATTGTGGCATCGTCGCCCAGCCTTGAAGAGGTGCGCCGGCTGGTAATCGCCGGCTTCGGCATCGGCTGCCTGCCTGAACATGTGGTGGCGCCGGATGTGGCGGCGGGGTTGCTGTGGAAGCTGCCGCCCGAGGAAGGGATTGCCGATGTGGACATTCACCTGTTGTGGAACAGGGAACAGCGGTTGAGCCGGGCGGAAGAGGTATTTATCGGGGCCCTGCAGGAGTGCCTGTACAACTAAGGACCATATTTTGGTCCATAAATAGGACACATACAAGTCGTGACAGCTAATGGTCCTCCACCGTCAGTCTCGCTGAACTTGGATCCCATCCACTGAAGGGGTATGCTGTAGCAGTAGCTAAATGCCATCACCCAGCCTTTGCATGTGCCAGGGTTTTCAAGGACGAAGCCAATGCCCAGCCACCCGACCCGCCACACCATCGCCCGCCAATGGCAGCTACTGAAACTCCTGCCCGACCGCCATCCGGGAATGAGCTCCACGCAGTTGCAGGGCGCATTGGCCAAGGCTGGCCACAAGACCAGCAAGCGCACGGTCGAGCGCGATCTCAACGAACTGGCAACGCTGTTCCCGCTGCACTGCAACAGCAAGGGCATGCCCTATGGCTGGTACTGGCAGCCGGGCCTTAGCCTGGATGCGGCCCAGCAGCTGCAGCCGGATGTGCTCAGCCCTTCGCAACAGATCGAACTGCACGCCTGGGTCGACGATGGCCTCGCCCGACGCCTGGAAGACCAGCCGCTATCCGATGACATGCGCCTGGCGCCGCACCACAACGGCGGCGCGATGCTCGCGGCCACGGTCGAAGACAGCCGGGCGCTGATGGGCTGGCTGTTGTCCCAGGCCGGCTCGATCCGGGTCAAGGCCCCGGAAACACTGCGCGTGTCAATGGTCGAACAACTGCGCCAGAGCCTGGCCCTGAACGACGACGGTTACTGACCGACAGCGCCAGCACTGGCGTTTGCAAGCCCGGCCAACCTGGCCCGATAGCTGCCGGGGCTCTGCCCGGTCCACTTCTTGAACGCCCGGTGAAACGCGCTGGGCTCCTGGAAGCCGGCCTGCTCGGCAATTTCGGCGATGCTCAAGGTGCCTTCACGCAAGTGCTCGAAGGCCATCGCCCGGCGCACTTCATCCTTGATCTGCTGATATGAGCGCCCTTCGCGCTCCAGCTGGCGGCGGAAGGTGCTGGCACTGATACCCTGTTGTTCGGCCATGGCCGCCAGTGTCGGCCATTGCCCATAACGGCGTGCGCGCAGATGGCGATAGACCTCGGCGACCAGGCCATTCTGGTTGCGAAAGCGGATCACCAGGCCCTGCGGCGCGCTGCGCAGGAAGGTCTTCAGGCCCGCCAGGTCCTGCACTACCGGCAGGCGCAACCAGGCACTGTCGAACTCCACTTCGGTGCGCCCGCTGCCCAGCCGCAGGTCCGGCCCCCACAGTAACGCGTCATCATCCTGGGCCGGGCGCGCCACTGCCAATTCCGTGCGGTCGATGGCGATGCGCCGCCCGGCCAGCCAGCACAGCAGGCCGATCATCAGCACCAGGTAGGTTTCTTCGGCGTATACCCGGGTCAACGGGTCGGCGATCGCCGACTGCACGCTGATCACCGCGCGCCCGCCGCGCAGCGTCAGGCTGCCGCGCAGATCGCGCAGGAACAGGGCGAAACTGCCCATGCACTGGCGCAGGGCCTTTTCCAGGTTCGGCTCCTGAATCAAGCCACGGCAGATCAGGGCAAAGCTGCCCAGCGGCATGCCATGGCTGTCGAGGCGAAAGAACTCGTCGTCCAGCAGTTCGATCAGCTCCAGCCACAAGCGGGCAAAGGCCTTGGCCGGCACCCGCGCCTGCGGCTGGCCGAGCATGGCCGGGTCGATGCCCACGCCACGCAGCCGCGCCTGCAGCACTTCAGGTTGCTCGCGCAAGGCATGCAGCATGGCATTGAGAAAGTACACCGCGACCGAATCGCTATCGCGCATGGCGGAATTCACTGTCTATGCTGAGTGGCAAAAAATGCCAGGTTGACTGAACAGATCCGGCATAGGCTGCAACAGAGCCTTTGCCTAGACTCGAACCCACCTCGGGATCGCCGGCCATTCTCGCAGAGCCGGGCCCGCTCCCGCCATGCCTTCGCAATCGGAGCCTCTATGAGCAGCGCAGAAATCTTCGTCGTCAGTGCCGTCCGTACCGCCATCGGTGGTTTTGGTGGTGCCCTCAAGGACCTGCCCCTGGCCGACCTGGCCACCGCCGTGACCCGCGCCGCCATCGAACGTTCGGGCGTGCCCGCCGAGCAGATCGGCCATGTGGTGATGGCCAACGTCATCCCCACCGAGCCACGCGACGCCTACCTGTCGCGGGTGGCGGCGATGAACGCCGGCATCCCCAAGGAAACCCCTGCCTTCAACGTCAACCGCCTGTGCGGCTCGGGCCTGCAGGCCATCGTCTCGGCCGCCCAGTGCCTGCTGCTGGGTGACACCGACGTGGCCCTGGCCGCCGGTGCCGAGTCCATGAGCCGTGGCCCGTACCTGCTGCCGCAGGCACGCTGGGGTGCGCGCATGGGGGATCTGCAGGGCATCGACTACACGGTCGGCGTCCTGCAGGACCCGTTCGAACACTTCCACATGGGCATCACCGCGGAAAACGTCGCAGCCAAACAGGGCATCAGCCGCGAAATGCAGGACGAACTGGCCCTGACCAGCCAGCGCCGCGCCGCCCGCGCCCAGGCCGAAGGCCGCTTCGACAGCCAGATCGTGCCGCTGGAACTGAAAACCCGCAAAGGCACTGTGCAATTCGCCGTCGATGAACATGTACGCGCTGATGTGACGGCTGAGCAACTGGCCGGCATGAAGACCGTGTTCAAGAAAGACGGCACGGTCACCGCCGGTAACGCCAGCGGCATCAACGATGGCGCCGCCGGCCTGGTGCTGGCCACCGGTGACGCCGTGCGCCGCCTGGGCCTGAAGCCGCTGGCGCGCCTGGTGGCTTATGCCCACGCCGGTGTCGAGCCGGAGCTGATGGGCCTGGGACCGATCCCGGCGACCCGCAAGGTACTGGAAAAGGCTGGCCTGAACGTCAGCGACCTGGACGTGATCGAGTCCAACGAAGCCTTTGCCGCCCAGGCCTGCGCCGTGGCCCGCGAGCTCGGCTTCGACCCGGAGAAGGTCAACCCGAACGGCTCGGGTATTTCCCTCGGCCACCCGGTCGGTGCCACCGGGGCGATCATTGCCACCAAGGCCATTCACGAACTGCAACGCATCCAGGGCCGCTACGCGCTGGCCACCATGTGCATCGGCGGCGGCCAGGGCATTGCCGTGGTCTTCGAGCGCGTCTGAGGGGCTGAAACATGACAATTGAACAGATTGCCGTGATTGGCGCTGGCACCATGGGCAACGGCATCGCCCAGGTGTGCGCGGTGGCCGGTTACCAGGTACTGCTGGTGGACGTTTCCGACGCTGCGCTGGAGCGTGGCGTGGCCACCTTGAGCAAGAACCTGGAGCGCCAGGTGAGCAAGGGCACGCTCGACACCGAGCGCGCCGAGGCGGCAAAAACCCGCATTCGTACCAGCACCGACTACGCGCAGCTGAGCAGCGCGCAGCTGGTGATTGAGGCGGCCACCGAGAACCTGCAGCTCAAGCAGCGCATCCTTCAGCAGGTGGCAGCCAACGTGGCGGCCGAATGCCTGATCGCCACCAATACCTCGTCGCTGTCGGTGACCCAGCTGGCCGCCAGCATCGAACACCCGCAGCGCTTCATTGGTGTGCACTTCTTCAACCCGGTACCGATGATGGCCCTGGTCGAGATCATCCGTGGCCTGCAAACCAGCGACAGCACCTATGCCCAGGCCCTGGTGGTCACCGAAAAGCTTGGCAAGACGCCGATCACCGCCGGCAACCGCCCGGGCTTCGTGGTCAACCGCATCCTGGTGCCGATGATCAACGAAGCGATCTTCGTGCGTCAGGAAGGCCTGGCCAGTGCCGAGGACATCGACACCGGCATGCGCCTGGGCTGCAACCAGCCGATCGGCCCGCTGGCCCTGGCCGACCTGATCGGCCTGGACACGTTACTGGCGATCATGGAGGCCTTCCACGAAGGCTTCAACGACAGCAAGTACCGCCCTGCTCCGCTGCTCAAGGAAATGGTTGCTGCCGGATGGCTGGGGCGCAAGAGCGGCCGCGGCTTCTTCACCTACTGAGGAGCCCACACCATGCCCCCGGTCAATGCCGCCATGCGCTGTGCCAACTTCGAGGAACGACGTGACCGGGCCATGGCACTGTTCGCCGAAAAGGGCTTTGGCCAGGTCAGCATGCGCGAGCTGGCAGCGCATGTCGGCCTGACCGCCGGTTCCCTGTATCACCATTTCCCCAGCAAGCAGGACCTGCTGTTCGACCTGATCGAGGAGTTGTACGAGGAGCTGCAGGCCACCCTGGAGCAGGGTCGGCGGGCCATGGCGCGTGGAGGTTCGGCACTGAACTGCCTGATTGCCGCGCATTGGCAGTTGCATGCCGAGCGGCCCATGCAGTTTCGCCTGGCCGAGCGGGACTTCTGTTGCCTGAGCGACGATCAGCAGGCGCGCCTGGCCTTGTCGCGCTCGCGTTATGAGGCCGGGCTGCTGCGCTTGATTGCGCCGCGGGCAACGTTGCAGGGTGAGGCGTTGGTGGCGACCGCGCATGTCGTGGCGACACTGCTGAACCAGTTGCCGGGGATGCTAAAGGGCTTGCCTGAGGAACAGGGGCTCGGGTTGATGGAGAGCCTGCTGGTTGGCGGGATAGAGCGCACCCTGAAGTAGAGCACGGTCTCTGTGGGAGCGGCCTTGTGTCGCGAAAGGGCCGCAAAGCGGCCCCAAAATCGATGCAGTGACGCTGGGATCCTGGGACCGCTGCGCGGCCCTTTCGCGACGCAAGGCCGCTCCCACATGGCGATCGCTCTGCCTGTGCGTTCAGCGCAGCAGGGCCTGGACCTGCTCGTGGAGGGTATCGAGGTCGAACGGCTTGGCCAGATGGAGAGCCTGCTGATTGGCGGGATAGAGCGCACCCTGAAGTAGAGCACGGTCTCTGTGGGAGCGGCCTTGTGTCGCGAAAGGGCCGCAAAGCGGCCCCAAAATCGATGCAGT
>NZ_JBIVGA010000002.1:517476-559020 GCF_044748405.1 Pseudomonas sp. NPDC089996
CAGTGACGCTGGGATCCTGGGACCGCTGCGCGGCCCTTTCGCGACGCAAGGCCGCTCCCACATGGCGATCGCTCTGCCTGTGCGCTCAGCGCAGCAGGGCCTGGATCTGCTCGTGCAGGGTATCGAGGTCGAACGGCTTGGCCAGGATCGGCGCCTTGCGCGCGATCGGGCTGCCGGACTCGAGGATCTCTGCCGGATAACCGCTGATGAAGATCACTTTCAAGTCCGGTCGCAACTTCACCGCAGGCTCGGCAATCTCTACCCCGGAAATGCCACCCGGCAAACGGAAGTCGGTCACCATCAGGTCCAGGTGCGGCTTGCTCGCCAGAATGGCGAACGCCTCCTCACCGTCCTCGGCCACCAGCACGTGGTAGCCCTCACCTGCCAGGTAATCGCGCAGGATCATCCGGATGGCCGGCTCATCCTCGACCACCAGCACCACATCTTGTGCATCTTCACTCATGACAATGCCTTGAAATTCATACAGTTGGCCATCTGACACCAGGCTTACGCAGAGGTTGCCCGCAGCTGGTCGTTTTGTTCGCTTGCGCCCGCCAGCGGCAGTTGCAGGCTGAACGTGGCACCCTTGCCCTCCTCGCTTTCCACGTGGATGCGTCCGCCATGGGCCTGGACGATCTGCTCGGAGATATACAATCCCAACCCCAGCCCGCCGCTGGCCTGCTGGGTGGCCACGCGCTCGAACTGCTGGAAGATCCGTAGCTGGTTGGCGACGCTGATGCCGATGCCGTGATCCTGCACCTGCACCCAGGCCATGCCATCCTGCTCGAACACGCGCACCTGCACCGGCTGGCGTTCGCCATAGCGCAAGGCATTGGACAACAGATTGGCCAGCACCTGCTCGATGCGAAACTCGTCCCATTGCCCCTGCAAGGGTTCGCAGCGCTGCAGCTCGATGTGCGTCTCCAACGCCGTGGCCTGGGCCGTGAAGTTTTCCACCAGGCCGCGCACCAGCTGGCTCAAGTCGAACGCCCTGGGCCGCAGCGACAGTTTGCCGGTGCGGATGCGCGACACGTCGAGCATGTCCTCGACCAGGCGGATCAGGCTGTTGATCTGTCGCTCGTCACGCTCGACCATGGCCTGCAGCTTGTCGGGGCTGAACGCGTCGAGCCTGCCGCGGGACAGGTGCATCTTGCGCAACTGGGTTTCCAGAATCAGGCCGTTGAGCGGCGTGCGCACCTCATGGGAAACGATCGACATGAAGTCATCGCGCATGCGCACGGCATGCTCCAGTTCGCCACGTGCCACCTGCAACTGGGCCAGCAGCAGTTCCTGCTCCTGGCGGCTGCGCTCGAGCGCCTGCAACTGCCGGTCGAGCACCTTGCGCTGGCGGTACAGGTCGACGAACACCGACACCTTGCTCTTCACCGCCAAGGTTTCGAGGGGCTTGTGCAGAAAGTCCACCGCGCCGCTCTCGTACCCCTTGAAGGCATAGTTCATCTCACGCCCGGCGGCGGTGACGAAGACGATCGGGATATTGCGGGTCTTTTCCGTGCCGCGCATCAGCTCGGCCAGTTCGAAGCCGTTCATGCCCGGCATCTGCACGTCGAGAATGGCCAGGGCGAACTCGTGCTCGAGCAACAGCGACAAGGCCGCCTCCGCCGACTGCGCCTGATGCACCTCACGGTCTTCGCCCTGGATCAGGGCAGCGAGGGCCAGCAGGTTTTCCGGCAGGTCGTCGACGATCAGCAGTTTGGCAGGGGTGTGGCTTAGCATGCGCTGGGTTCCAGGGTAGCGAGCAATTGCCCGATACCGCTCAGAGAAAGGATAAGGTCGGGCTGGTGCAGGGCCAGGGCGGCCTCCGGCATCAGCGCCACCTGTGCGTCGCGGGGGTCCTGGACCACGGTCCGGCCGCCGCTGTTCTTGATATAGGCAAGCCCTTGGGCGCCGTCTTCGTTGGCCCCGGTGAGCAGCACGCCAAGCAGCCCGGGGCCGTAGGCATCGGCCGCCGAGGTGAAGAGAAAATCGATGGCCGGGCGCGAGAAATGCACCGGTTCCTCCTGGCTCAGCGACAGCCTGAAATCGGCTTCGACGGACAGGTGATAACTCGGCCCGGCCACGTAGATCTGGCCCGGGGCAATGGCTTCCTTGTCGCAGGCCTGGCGCACCGGCCGATGCAGACGCCGCTGCAACACCTCGGCCAACTGGCTGTGGCGGTCATCCGGCAGGTGCAGCACACACAGCACCGGTATGACGAAACCGGCGGGCAATGCACCCAGCACCGTGAACAGTGCCGTGACGCCACCCGCCGAGGCGCCGATGACCACCGCGCGCACGCCGTTCATGATTTGCGGTAGATCCGTTCGGGCTTGACCAGCGGCTCGAACCGGTCGCTGTAGGCCGAGAAGTCCACCGACTCCTTGCTGCCCAGCACCAGGAAGCCGCGGTGGCACAAGGACTCATGGAACAGGCCGAGGGCACGGTCCTGCAGGTCCTTGTTGAAGTAGATCAGCACATTGCGGCACGACACCAGCTGGGTTTCGGAAAACACGCTGTCGGTGGCCAGGCTGTGGTCGGCGAAGGTCACGTTGTCGCGCAAGCTGCTGTCCATGATGGCGTTGCCGTAAGCCGCGGTGTAGTACTCGGCAAAGTCGCGACGGCCACCGGCCAGCCGGTAGTTTTCTTCGTACTCGCGCATGCTCTGCATCGAGTAGATACCCTGCTTGGCGCGGTCCAGCGAGTGCGGATTGATGTCGGTGGCGTAGAGGATGGTGCGCTCGAGCAGGCCCTCCTCGCGCAGCAGGATGGCCATCGAATACACCTCTTCACCGGTGCTGCAGCCGGCAATCCACACCTTGATCGACGGCCAGGTGCGCAGCAGCGGCACCACTTCATGGCGCAGTGCGAGGAAGTGGCCAGGGTCGCGGAACATCTCGCTGACCGGGATCGTCAGGTACTGCAGCAGTTGCATGAACATGCCCGGGTCGTGCAGCACCCGCTCCTGCAGCGCTGACACCGTGAGGCAGTCGAACTGACGCAGCGCGTGGAGGATCCGGCGCTTGATCGAAGCGCCGGAGTAATTGCGAAAATCGTAGCTGTACTTGAGGTAGATCGCCTCGATCAGCAGCCGGATCTCGATGTCGGTGTTGCGCTCGCTAGTCAAATTCGCTCCAGTTGCGGCAGCCACACGCGGATCAACGAGAACAGGCGGTCCAGGTCGATCGGTTTGGCCAGGTAATCATTGGCGCCGGCCTGCAGGCATCGCTGCTGGTCATCCTTCATCGCCTTGGCGGTGACGGCGATGATCGGCAGCTTGCGCCAGCGCGGTTGCTGGCGGATCAGGCGGGTGGCCTCGAAGCCGTCCATCTCCGGCATCATCACGTCCATCAGCACCAGGTCGATGTCATCGTGCTGCTCCAGACGCTCGATGGCTTCGCGCCCGTTGCGGCCGATCTCGACGATGGCCCCCTTGTGCTCCAGGGCACTGGTCAGGGCAAAGATGTTGCGCACATCGTCGTCCACCAGCAGCACCTTGCGCCCCTCGAACACCTTGTCGCGGCTACGCGCGGTCTTGAGCATGCGCTGGCGTTCATGGGACAGCTGAGATTCCACTTTGTGCAGGAACAGCGTCACTTCATCGAGCAGCCGCTCGGGTGAGCGCGCGCCCTTGATGATGATCGAGCGCGAATACTTGAGCAGGTCGGCCTCTTCTTCGCGGGTGAGGTTGCGCCCGGTGTAGACGATTACCGGTGGGAAGGACCGGATGTCTTCGGCGGTCATGCGCTTGAGCAGTTCGTTACCGAGCATGTCGGGCAGCTTGAGGTCGATGATCATGCAGTCGTAGATATTTTCGCGCAGCAGCGCCAGCGCGTCCTGGGCCATGGCCACGGCGGTGATCTCGACATCGTCGTCGCCGATCAGGCGGGCGATGCTCTCGCGCTGCAGGTCGTCGTCCTCCACCAGCAGGATGTGCTTGAGCTTCTGGGTCAGCTTGGCTTCCAGTCGGGCAAAGACTTCCTTGAGTTCTTCACGGCTGGTCGGCTTGACCGCATAGCCCACCGCGCCCATGTGCATGGCGGCCTCGACACGGTCTTCCACCGAGATGATGTGCACCGGGATGTGCCGGGTGGTGGTCAGCTCCTTGAGGCGCTGCAGCACGGTCAGGCCGGAATGGTCGGGCAGGCGCATGTCCAGCAGGATGGCATCGGGAATGTACTGCTCGGCCAGTTCGAAGCCCTCGTCGGCGCTCTGTGCCACCAGGCAGCTGTAACCCAGTTCATGGGCCAGGTCGAAGAGAATACGGGCGAAATTGGGCTCGTCCTCGACCACCAGGATGCAGCGGTTGCCAAACGGCGCGCGCTCGCGATCATCGCTGAATGTCGGGACCGGGCGCTTGGATACGGCCGGCGCGGCAATTGCCGGCGCCGGCGGCAAGCTATCGACCGCCGGGCGCAAGCTCAGCGCCTCGATCTCCTCGCCCTGCGACTCGTAGCGTTCCGGCATGATCAGGTTGAACACGCTGCCCTGCCCGGGGCTGCTGTCGACGCTGATCTGCCCGCCCAGCAAATGCGCCAGGTCGCGCGAGATCGACAGGCCCAGGCCGGTGCCGCCGTAGCGGCGGTTGCTGGTGCCGTCGACCTGGTGGAAGGCGCCGAAAATCGCCTGCTGCTGGTCGGTGGCAATTCCGATGCCGCTGTCGCGCACCGAGAAGATGATGCCGCTGCCGGCCTGGTAGCCGATGTTCAGGCTGACCTGGCCGCGCTCGGTGAACTTGATGGCATTGGACAGCAGGTTCTTGAGAATCTGCTCCAGGCGCTGGCGGTCGGTGAACACGGTGGCCGGCACCCGGGCTTCGACCGTGACCTCGAAACCCAGGCCCTTGTGTTCGGCCAGCGGCAGGAACATGCCGCGCAGGCCTTCGACCAGGCGCTCGAGCTGGGTGCTTTCGGGCCGCACTTCGAGCTTGCCGGCCTCGACCTTGGCAATGTCGAGAATATCGTTGATCAGGTTCAGCAGGTCGTTGCCGGCAGAGTAGATGGACTCGGCGAACTTGACCTGCTCGGCGCTGAGGTTGCCCTCGCCGTTCTCGGCCAGCAGCTTGGCGAGGATCAGCGAACTGTTGAGCGGCGTGCGCAGCTCGTGGGACATGTTGGCAAGGAATTCGGACTTGTACTTGCTCGAGCGCTGCAGGTCGTCGGCACGGGCCTGCAGCTCTTCCTGGGCCTGGCTGAGCTCGTCGTTCTTGCGGTCCAGGGCGTCGGTGCGCTCGGACAACTGCTCGTTGGTCTGCTCAAGCTCGGCCTGCTGGGTTTCCAGGTGAGCCTGGGATTCCTTGAGCACCCGTGATTGCTCTTCGAGTTCTTCGTTGGCGGTCTTGAGCTCTTCCTGCTGGACCTGCAGTTCTTCATTGAGCTGCTGGGTTTCGGCCAGCACTTCCTGCAGGCGCTGCCGATAACGGGCACTTTCGATGGAAGTGCCGATATTGCTGGCAACCCGCTCCATGAATTCGCCGTCACGTTCCTGCATAGGGCGCAGGAAGCCCAATTCCAGCACCCCATTGATCTGGCCCTCATCACTGGCCGGCATCAGCATTGCACTGCGCGGCAGGCCACTGCCCAGGCCGGAACTGAGGTGGTAGTAATCTTCCGGCAAATCGTCCAGGCGCAGCAGGCGGTTTTCGCGCACGGCCTGGCCCAGCAGGCCATGGTGGTCACCCAGTACCTGTTCGCGCGCCTGCTCGTTGGCGTCCAGGCCATAGGTGGCCACGCGTACCAGGCGACCATGTTCGTCACGCACGTAAAGCGCACCGACCACACTACCCAGATAGGCAGCAAAGAAGCGCAGGATGTTGTCACCCAGCATCGGCAGGGTCAGTTGCCCAAGCACCTGCTGGGCCAGTTGTGTCTGCCCGTTGCGCAACCAGGCCTGGTGCTCCAGGCGCTCGGCAGCGCGCTGCTGCGCCTGCAGGTTGTCGGTGTAGCTGCCCGACAGCGCCAGCAGATCGCGTCGGCCGAAGTAGGCGAGCAAGGCACTGAGGCCGACGATGAGCAGCACAAAAGCGGAAATGGCAGTGACGGTGACCGAACTGACTTTCTCGTTGCGCGCCATGCGCAATTGCTGCTCGGTGGCGATCAGGCCGTCGAACTCCTTGCGGATCTCGTCGGTGATGCGCTTGCCGCGGCCATTGCCAATCGAAGCCTGATAGTCGCCAGCGCCCCGTCGCAGCTTGATCATTTCGTTGGCGAAATCGTTCCAGGCCTGCTGCAGGGCGACCAGCCGGTCGATGCGCTCGACCTGCTGCGGGTTGTCCTCGACCATGCCGCGCAGGCTCTGCAGGCTGCTGAGGATGCGCGGCTTGGCCACCTCGTAGGGGTCGAGGAAGCGTTCATCACCGGTGATCAGAAAACCGCGCATGCCGGTTTCCATGTCGATCGACAACTTGACCGTTTCGTTGGCATTGCCGATCACCCGGTCGGTGTGCTCGACCCACTGCATGGCCGAAAGCAGGTAGTTGATCACCGCGACAAACGCCACGGCGCCGAGCAGGCCCACTGCCAGGGGCAGGCCGATATTGCGGCTCAAAAGCTTGCGGAAGCTTTGCTGGTCCATCGAGGCTGCTTGAATCATCTGAAAACGCCCGCGCGAAAAAAGTCCATTGAAAAGTGTGGCGGCTGAAGCCTGTTATCGGCTGCCGCTGCGCTTGCCGGTCAACAAGCGATTCTAACCCGCTTGAGCCGCTTCGGCAGGGCATTTAGCCAGTATTTGAAGGCTGGGTGTCAGAATCGTTCCATCGAAATGCCACAGTCGGTATCCTCGGGAACTTCTGTCACTGCCTGGCGCACAGAGTAGGGACATGACTTTTTAAACAGGAAACCCACCATGCAACTTCTGGTAGTCGAAGACGACGACATCGTCCGTATGCTGATGGTCGAAGTGCTCGACGATTTGGGCTACAGCACCCTCGAAGCGGGAAATGCCGCGGCGGCGCTGAGGGTGATCGAGGACGCCGACCAGAAACTGGCCCTGCTGGTAACCGACGTGGGCCTGCCGGACATGCGCGGTGAAGCGCTGGCGGCCAAGGCACGTGAGGTGCGGCCGTTGCTGCCGGTGCTGTTTGCCAGCGGTTATGCCGAGAGCTTCGACGTGCCCGAGGGCATGTACCTGATCGGCAAGCCGTTCTCCATCGACCAGCTGCGCGACAAGGTGAGTGAGATACTGCGTACACCTTGAAGCCGGCGGCGCCTGCTTCGCGGCTTTAGCCGCGAAGAGGCCCGCACAGCAACCCACCTCAGAGCTCCCGCCGCAGGAGGTAGGTATCCATGATCCACCCCATGCGCGCCCGCTCGCGCTCGCGCACCTCAAGAATATGGGCCTTGACTGCCTGCAAAGGCCCGGCGATCAGCACCTCATCCTCGGTGCCCAGGTAAGCGCCCCAGTAAATCATCAGCGCCGGATCCTCCAAGGTGGCAAACGCGCACTGGCCGTCGAGCATCACCACCACGTTGTCCACCTGCCCGTGCTCGGCCAGGCGCCGCCCTGGCAGTACGGTCAGCGGCTCGCCGATGCGATTGAGGGGGACCTGGTGCCGCGCCGCCAGGGCCTGCACGCTGCTTATACCCGGGATCACCCGCAAACGCAGCGCCACGCCGCGGTCGCGGACCCGCTCGAGAATGCGCAAGGTGCTGTCGTAGAGGCCCGGCTCGCCCCACAGCAAGAAGGCGCCGATATCCTCGGCGCCCATCTCTTCGCTGATCAACCGCGCATACAGCGCGGCACGCTGGCGGTGCCAGTCGTGAACCGCGCCTGCATAATCCGCAGCCCGGGCGTCGCGCTGTGGGTCCGCCACCTGCACCAGGCGGTAGCCGCCCTCTGGCCGGTAGCGTTCAAGCATGGCCTTGCGCAAGCGCACCAGCTCATCCTTGCCGCCACCCTTGTCGAGCACGAAGAACACCGTGGCACTGCGCAATGCATCGATTGCTTCGACGGTAATCTGGCGTGGATCGCCCGGGCCTATGCCGATCAGCAACAAGTCTTTCATGGCGGTGCCCGGCCTGTGAGCTAGAGAATAGAGAAGTTATAGCTGACGATGACCCGGGTCTCGTCCATGTCACGCGCCCACTGCTCGTAGTTGCTGCGGTAGGTAGAGTTACGCAGGCGCACGCTGACATCCTTGAAGGTACCATTCTGCACCTGGTACTTGAGTTCGGTGTCGCGCTCCCATTCCTTGCCTTCGGCGTTGCTGCCCGGGACCTTGATGTGGTCGCCGTTGATGTAACGGGTGAAGAAGCTCAGGCCGGGCACGCCAAGGGCTTTGAAATCGTAGTCGTAGCGCAGTTGCCAGGAACGCTCCTGGGCAGCGGCGAAATCGTTTACCTGGGCATAGTTGACCAGGTACGGATTGCTGCCATCGAGGTACGGCATGGCGCTTTCGCCATACATGCGTTGCCAGCCGGCGCTGAGCTTGTGCCCACCCAGGCTGTAGCCGAGCATGCCACTGAAGGCGCGGTGGTCGATCTCGCCGGCGCGGGCATTGCCCATATCATCGCTCTTGATCAAACGCAGGTCTGCCGACAGGCTGCCGACCGCGAGCGGCTGGCTGGCGACCAGGCCCAGGAAGTGCTGGCGGTAAATGTTCTCCAGCTTGGCGACTTGATACTGGGCACTGAGCTGGTCATTGAAACGGTAATCCAGCCCGGCCAGGTCGAAGTGGTCGGCCTCGATATCACAGGCATAGCGCTTGTTCTTGCAATGCACGCGAATATCCTGGCGATCGGTGGAATCACGCGCGGTGTACTTGTTCAGGCGAGCCAGGGTGAACTTCAGGTCGCGCAATTCTTCAGAAGTCAGCATCGCGCCATGGAACATGGTCGGCAGCAAGCGACCATCGTTGTATTTCAACAGCGGCACATCCGGCATCATCGAGCCGTACTTCAACACCGTATTGGAAACCCTGACCTTGCCCGCCAGGCCCATCTTCGCGTATTGGTCGGCGGCGTGCCGCGGGTCACGGCCAGAGGACGGCAGCAAACCGCTGTTACTGTCGCCCGGGCTGGAGTCGAGTTTGAAACCGATCATGCCCAGTGCATCCACACCAAAGCCGACCGGCCCTTGGGTATAACCCGACTGCACATTGAGAATGAAGCCTTGCGCCCACTCTTCACGCTTTGACGCACCCTGGCTGGAACTGCTGTGGCCGTCACGAAAGTCTCGGTTGAAATAGACATTGCGTGCTTCGACCCTGGCACGAGTGTCTTCAAGAAAACCGGCGGCCTGGGCATGGGCACCGGCACACAACAGGAACACGCCGACAACACGGCGCCCGGGGGCGAGAGGAAGGGGGGAAAACATGCGAGGGAACATCCACAAGAAAGGCAAAAAAACAAATCGTGACGCACCTGCGTTACGCGAATGCGTCGCGGCAGAACATCAGCCGATCATCATCTGAAATGATCACCCAGACGCTCTGTTCCGGGCCATTGGACCATGGTCTAGAAGCCCGGGCAGGCGGCGCTGAACAGCGCCTGAATTACCGTCCGGAAAACTTGGAAAGTTCCCGCCTTACTTATAAAAAGTTTGCGGTTTACCGAATTCCTGCAAGTGTCTACACTCGATGTCAGCGAACAGGTTTACCCACCCGCGTGGCGGGCGTTTAGTCCTTGTCAATGTTCGTCGCGCCCTGCCACGGAATACGTACAGGAGTGATTACAGTGTCCAGACTTGCAGAGTTTCGTGCTGCCGAAAAAGCGCTCCAGGAACAGATGGCACAACTGGAGGCGCTGAAAAAGGATGCCGGCCTCAAACGCGAAATCGAATTCGAGCAGAAACTAGTCGGCCTGATGAAAAGCTATGACAAAAGTCTGCGCGATATCATCGCCATCCTCGACCCGAAGGCGGTAGCCCGCGGCACTGCCACTGCAACAAAACAGCAGCGCCGCCCGCGCGTGGTGAAAGTCTACGAAAACCCGCACAGTGGCGAATTGATCGAGACCAAAGGTGGCAACCACCGTGGCCTCAAGGCGTGGAAAGAACAGTACGGGGCCGCTACCGTGGAAAGCTGGGTACGGCAATGAAACATCAACACCCACTTCACACTTTTTTCACAACGGCTGCAGCAGTATCGAGACAGCTAAAGGACTAGCGACCCCATCACGCGCCCGCACATGCGGGCCTCTAATTCCGGCGCCCTGCTCCCCCGAGCAGGGCGCTTTCATTTGCGCAAACGCTTCACTGCCGTATCATGGCTGCCTGTCTTTTCGCTGGCACCTGGGTGCCAGCCCCGTCTCTGGAGTACCCATGAGCCTGCACGATCTGCAAACCCTGCCTGGCGTCACCGCACAGCCAGACGCCGCCACCGCCCAGTTCGTCTTCAACCACACCATGCTGCGGGTCAAGGACATCGAGAAATCGCTGGACTTCTACACCCGTGTGCTGGGCTTCCGCCTGGTCGACAAGCGCGACTTCCCTGAAGCAGCCTTCAGCCTGTACTTCCTGGCCCTGGTCGACCCGGCGCAGATCCCTGCCGACGACGCCGCGCGCCACCAGTGGATGAAGTCGATTCCGGGCGTGCTGGAACTGACCCACAACCACGGCACCGAGAACGACCCCGAGTTCGCCTACCACAACGGCAACACCGACCCACGCGGCTTCGGCCACATCTGCATTTCGGTGCCGGACGTGCGCGAGGCCTGTGCGCGCTTCGAGGCACTCGAGGTGCCGTTCCAGAAGCGCCTGCAGGACGGTCGCATGAACCACCTGGCCTTCGTCAAGGACCCGGACGGTTACTGGGTGGAAGTGATCCAGCCGGCTGAACTGAAGGGCTGACAGCCGTCGGCTCGCGCTCGTCGGGCCGGGAACTCCTGGCCCCTTGCTGTGGTATATGAAGGTAACAGCTTCACATGCCACAGCGAGGTAAAGGACGATGCAATCTCTTCACTGTGAATACCGCGACCACACCATCACCGCCAGCGTGATGCCCCACCCCGACTCCCCCCTGCCCTATGCCGCCGGCTGCCTGATCACCGATCCACAAGGGCACACCAGCAAGCGAATGGCCATGCCGATGAAGTTCTTCTCGGACCTTGAGAACGCTCAACACGTGTCGCTGGCCCATGGCCGGGCATTGGTCGACGAGCAGCTGGACAAGGGGCACAAGGCCTTCTGAAGACTTGCACGGACTTTGTGGGAGCGGCCTTGCGTCGCGAAGGGGCCGCAGAGCGGCCCCAGGATATCAGCCTTGATGCATATATCGCTGGGGCTGCAGCGCAGCCCTTTCGCGACGCAAGGCCGCTCCCACAAAAGATCGGTGCAGATCAGGCATCCCGTGCATAGGCGACTGCAGCATCAACCTGCTCGCGGGTCGGCCGCACCCCGGTGTACAGCACGAACTGCTCCAGCGCCTGCAGCGCGATCACTTCCAGCCCGGTGATCACCGGCTTGCCCAGCGCCTCGGCCCGCCGGATCAATGGCGTGCGCGCCGGCATCGCCACCACGTCGAACACCCGCTCGGCCGCCGCAATGGCGTTCTCGCTGAATGCCAGTTCCTCGGCCTCCGGGCCGCCCGCCATGCCGATCGGTGTCACGTTCACCAGCATCGGCGGGCACAGGTCGCCCAGCTCCGCCACCCAGCGATAACCACAGACATCCGCCAACTGCCGCCCGGCCTGCTCGTTGCGAGCGACGATGATGCCCTCGCCGAAGCCCGCATCGCGAAACGCACTGGCCACGGCCTTGGCCATGCCGCCACTGCCGCGCAAGGCGACTGCGGTGGCAGGGTCGACCTGGTGCGCCTCGAGCAGTTGCCGCACGGCGAGGTAATCGGTGTTGTAGGCCTTCAGATGACCCGCGTCGTTCACCAGGGTATTGACCGACTCGATCCCCGCCGCCGACGGATCGATTTCATCGACCAGTGCCAAGCAGGCTTCCTTGTAAGGCATCGACACGCCACAGCCGCGAATGCCCAGTGCGCGGATGCCGGCCACCGCAGCCGGCAGGTCGTCAGTGCTCATGGCCTTGTAGTAGTAGTCCAGCCCGAGCTGTTGGTAGAGGTGATTATGAAAACGCACGCCGAAGGTGCCAGGCCGTCCGGCAAGGGATATGCACAGCACGGTGTCTCTGCTGGGAGTTGTCGCCATAACCTGCTCCTTTTTCATAACTGAATCGTTTTTTCAGCCTACCAGATGCGACCACTTGTCGTCCCTTACACAACCTTTACCCTTCCCTGCGCTTGGCTGACAGAGACCGGAGTCATAGTAATAAGGCCCCAAGCGTGGGGTTACCTTGCGAGGAAGTCTCATGAACCGTCATCTCCCCGGAATCGCCCTGCTGGTCGGTGCCATGGCCATCAGCGGGCAAGCTTCTGCCCATGGCGGCGGCGGCCATGGCTGGTATGGCCCAGGCCCCCTGCTCGGCGCTGCCGTGGTCGGGGCCGTGGTCGGGGCGACGGTATATGGCGGCCGCGACCGCACGGTCTATGTCGAACGCCAGCCCACCTACTATGGGCCACCGCCTGTGTATGTGCAGGCCCCGCCACAGCCGGTGTACTACCAGCCGTACTACGTGCCCGCCCCGCCACCGCCGGCGTATCGCCCGTACTACGGCCCGCCTCCGGTGTATTACGGGCCGCCGCGCTGGTGATCGTTGATAAAACTGATGAGCACTATTGAGCAAGTTGATTTCAAACCCCGTCGGCTGCTGCGTAAGGTAGGGCCATGTTTCACAGGAGGTCCCCATGGCCACTATCCAGATCATGTCCGTCGTCGGCACTGCCGTCCCTGTCACCCTGCGCGAGCAAGGCCTGCTGGCCTGCTGGTACCTGGTCAGCAATGGCGAAGCCGTCAGCGGCCCGCTGGCAACTCGCGCCTCGGCCCAGGCGCTGGCTGAACAGCTACAGGCCGATTGCCTGATCGCTTGACCCAATGTGTTGTGCGTTGCTCCCTCCCCCTTCTGGCCCGCCGAATGGCGGGTCTTTTTTTGCCTAAGCGAACCGACGAACGGAGCCAGGAAAACCGATACAGCATGAAGGTTTTTTCATTTCTGGAAGGTGGCTCAACGAGCAATCGACAGCACTTCAGCCATACTCCACAATGCATCGGTTTTTTGGGGGAAAACCCTTGCACAGCCAACGACATACCAACTTTTAGTGAGCCTCAACGTGAAAACATCCCTGTCCATCCTCAGCCTGCTGCTGTTGCTCACAGGTACTGCGACCCTTCCGTCGACCGCTGCTGCACAACCCCCGGCCCAGGTCCAGCGCGACCCTTCCAAGCTGCACCTGGCGTCTGGCAGCGCCCTGCTGATCGACCTGAATACCAACCAGGAACTGTATTCGAGCCATGCCGACCGCGTGGTACCCATTGCCTCGGTGACCAAGCTGATGACGGCAATGGTGGTACTGGATGCCAAGCTGCCGATGGATGAAATGCTCACCATGACCATCGCCAACAACCCGGACATGAAAGGCGTGTATTCGCGCGTGCGACTGGGGAGCGAGCTGAACCGCCGGGAAACCCTGCTGATCACCCTGATGTCGTCGGAAAACCGCGCCGCCACTACCTTGGCCAACCATTATCCGGGCGGCTACCCGGCCTTCATCAAGGCGATGAACGTCAAGGCTCGCAGCCTGGGCATGGCCCACACCCGCTATGTGGAACCGACCGGCCTGTCGACGCACAACGTTTCTACCGCCCAGGACCTCGCCAAATTGCTGATGGCATCGCGCAGGTACCCGATGCTGAGCGAGCTGTCGACCACCCGCGAAAAGACCGTGGCCTTCCGCAAGCCCAACTACACCCTGGGCTTTCGCAACACCGACCATCTGGTGAACAAGAGCAACTGGGACATCACGCTGACCAAGACCGGTTTCACCAACGAGGCCGGCCACTGCCTGGTGCTGCTGACCAAGATGGATAACCGCCCGGTGGCCATGGTCATCCTCGATGCCTTCGGCAAGTACACCCACTTCGCCGACGCCACCCGCATGCGCCAGTGGCTGGAGACCGGCGCGGCCAAGCCGGCACCGGCAGTGGCCATGCAGTACAAGTCGGACAAGCACAACAAGGCGCGCCTGGCGTCGGAGTAACCTTCGCTGACGCGCCGCCACCCCTGTGGGAGCGCGTACGCTTTTCAAATTTTGAGAAGGCCACAAGTACAGCGCCAGGCCTTCTCAGGCCTGGGTGTCGACCACGTTGCCGGCACTGCTGCCACCGGCTTCCTGCAGCGCTTTGAGCAACTGCGCGTTCGCCGTCATGATCTGGCCGCTGAGGGTGGCGATGCTGGCCTGCTTGGCAGTGATCGCTGTCATCTTGGCGGTGTCGTCGCCCTTCTGCGCCATCAGGCTGGCCAGTTGCTTCTGCTCCTCCGCCATCTGCTGCTGCAGCTTCTTGATCATCTCGCGCAGCTGTCTGATGTGCGCAGGCTCCGAACTCTCGCTGCTCTCCTGAGCCCCACCTGCCGCTTGGGCCTGCCCGCCACCGCGGACTTTCGACGTGTCGACCTGCAGCGTCAAGCTGCCCGCCTCGGTCTTTTCACCGTCGCTGGCTTGAAGGGTGCTGGCCGCCTGGGCCGAAGCGCTGCTGATGCTGACTGCTGCGATACCTACCATGTCATTCTCCCTGCCTTGCAATGGGTCCTTGAGTTGGCATGCGTATCGGCCGGCAGGTGCAAACCTTTAGGCCCGCCTGAGCGCAGGCACCCTCCCGGGCAGTAAATTACGCTTGCGCTGGCTCGTTCCAACCCATGTACAAGCGCAGACGCCTTTGCCCGGCATGCGCCCACATTCGACCCATTATGGAATCGCAGCCATGAGCCAGTCTGCACACCCGGAAACTATCAAGGACCTGATCGGCGTGGGCTTCGGCCCGTCCAACCTGGCCCTGGCCATCGCCCTGGAAGAACTCGCCCAGAGCCAGGGTCACGCCCTCGATGCGCTGTTCATCGACAAGCAGAAGGAATACCGCTGGCACGGCGAAACCCTGGCCACCCAGAGCGAACTGCAGATCTCGTTTCTCAAGGACCTGGTTTCGCTGCGCAACCCGACCAGCCCGTACAGCTTCGTCAATTACTTGCACCAGAAGCAGCGCCTGGCCGACTTCATTAACCTCGGCACCTTCTACCCCTGCCGCCTGGAGTACAACGATTACCTGCGCTGGGCCGCCGAGCATTTCGCCACCCAGGCGGTGTATGGCGAAGAAGTGCTGCGTATCGAGCCTGAAGTGAAGGCCGGGCGCGTCGAGCACCTGCGCTTGATATCCCGTGATACGCAAGGCCGCGAAGTCAGCCGGCGCACGCGCTCGGTGGTGGTCGGCAGCGGCGGCACACCGAAGATTCCCGAAAAGTTCGGCGCGTTCAGGGACGATCCGCGGGTCTTCCACCACTCCCAGTACCTGAGCAGCCTGAACAAGCTGCCGTGCACGGCCGGCAAACCGATGCGCATCGCCGTGATCGGCTCGGGCCAGAGCGCCGCCGAGGCGTTCATCGACCTCAACGACAGCTACCCGTCGGTCAAGGTCGACATGGTGCTGCGCGGCTCCGCCCTCAAGCCGGCCGATGACAGCCCGTTCGTCAACGAAATCTTTTCGCCGGACTATACCGACCTGGTCTACAACGAACCGGCCGACCAACGCGCCAAACTGGTCGGCGAGTACCACAACACCAACTATTCGGTCGTGGATCTCGACCTGATCGAGCGCATCTACGGCATCCTCTATCGCCAGAAGGTCGCCCACCAGTTCCGCCACAACGTGCTGTGCCGCCGCCAGATCGAAGCCGTGGTGGCTACCCGCGACGGCATCGAACTGACCCTGCGCGACCTGGCCACCGGCCAGCAGCAGACCCACCGCTACGACGCCGTGATTCTCGCCACTGGCTACGAGCGCCGTTCGCACCGCGATCTGCTGGCGCCGTTGGCCAACTATGTGGAAGACTTCAGCGTCGACCGCAACTACCGGGTTCTGGCCAACCCGGACATGCAGGCTTCGGTGTATCTGCAAGGGTTCTGCGAAAACAGCCATGGCCTGAGTGACACCCTGCTCTCGGTGCTGCCATCGCGTGCCGCGGAAATCGGCCAGTCGCTGTACCAGGACCTGGCACGCCAGCACGGTAACGCCAAACCTGCTGTGGCGCTGACCAGCGCCTGAATCATCCAGCCCCCACCGACAGGGCGCCATGTGCGCCCTGTCGGCGTTTGCGACCCTCTGAAACATTTGCTTGCATTTAATCTGGCAGGATTTCCATTCTCATTCGTCCTTATAAGAGCAGCCCCTTTTGGTTGGGCTTATGCTCGCCCCCTTTTCAGAAGACGGACCGATGGCCAAATCACCCAAAAAATCCAAGTCCAAGCTGTGGTTCCTGGTCCACAGCTGGCTCGCCCTGCCGATCTGGTTCTTCGTGCTGATCGTTTGCTTCACCGGCATGCTGGCCGTGGTCAGCCAGGAGATCGTCTGGCTGGCCAACCCCGATGTGCGTGCCAGCAAGCCCGACGACAACACCGAACGCCTGAGCTTCCAGCAAGTGCTCGATGCTCTGCACAAGGCTGAGCCGGACATGGCCGTCAATTCGCTCAGCCAGCCGGACGGCTCGCACTTCGCGCTGACGGCGCGAGTCACCCTGCCAGACGGCTCCAGCCCGATGCTCTACGTCAACCCCTATACCGGTGCCATCCAGGGCAAGATGCCCGACTTCAACTTCGAGGCCTTCACCCGGGCCCTGCATGGCTGGTGGCTGGTGCCCTTCACCAATGGCTTCAGTTGGGGCTGGTACATGGTTTCGCTGCTCGGCCTGCCGATGCTGGCGTCGCTGGTCACTGGCCTGGTGGTGTACAAGAAGTTCTGGAAAGGCTTCTTCAAACCCGTACGCACCGGCCATGGCCCGCGCATCTTCTGGGGCGACGTGCATCGTCTGGCCGGGGTCTGGTCGATCTGGTTCATCGCGGTCATATCCATCACCAGCATCTGGTTCCTGACCCGGGCGATCCTGTTCGACAACCAGATCACCATTTCCAGCGAACCCATCGTTCCGGTGATCGCCCGTGAGCAAGTGCCGCAAACCGCGGATGGCAGCCCGGCGCCGCGCATCGACGTGGACGAGGCCGCGCGTATCGCCAACCTGGCCATCCCGAGCCTGGACATCACCTCCATCTCGCTGCCAGCCACCGCCTACAGCCACATCGAAATGGGCGGGCGTGGCTGGTATCCACTGATGTTCCAGAGTGCGTCGGTCAACCCCTATACCCGCCAGGTCGACAGCCAGTTCCTGCTCAGCGACCGCTCCGCCCTGGAGTTCTTCACCGAGTCCATGCGCCCGCTGCATACCGGCGACTTCGGTGGCCTGCCGATCAAGCTGATCTGGTTCTTCTTTGGCCTGGTCCTGACCCTGATGGTGTTCAGTGGGCTGCTGATCTGGACCAAGCGCACCGCCCAGGCCACTGCCGCAGCGCTCAAGCGCAGTGAACGTGCCCCCCGTGACACAAGCCGCGAAACCACCCTGGAGGTCCGCCCATGAGCCAGGCCCAAGCCCTGCCCGCACGCCCACTCAAGCAGTGGTGGCTGAAGTGGCGCTTTCACTTGAACATCCTGCTGATCCTCATCCCCTTGGGCTTCATGCCCAAGTATTTTGCCGATGCCAAGCTGTTTCGCGGCGATGCCGGGCTAGGCGCCAACCCGATCAGCGGCATCCAGGTCGGCCCGTACAGCCTCGACCTTGCCGAACTGCGTGACGAAGCACCGCGCACCGATGGCCCTGCCGGCCACTTCAAGCTGTTCAACGCGGCGCTGTGCAAGGCCTGCATCGACGATGTCAAAGCGGTCTACCTGCGCATCGGCAAGCCACGCAGCCTCCGTGCAGCCGGCACCATCTTCTTCGGTGCGCCATACCGCATGGTTACCAACCTGCCGATACCGCCGCGCACCCGGGCCGATGCGCAGATCTGGATCACCCTCGAAGGCTGGGACGGCAGCATGCACCAGGCCTCCGTCCCCCTGGCCAAGGCTTCGCCGGCCACTGTCGCCTGGCTCGCAAAACAAGGAGGCAAACCATGAAACACCTGATGCGCAGGCTCGCCCTGCCCTTGCTGGTACTGGCCACAGGCCCGGCCCTGGCCCACAACCCGATGTGCGAGTGCGAGGAGGTCGCAGGCGGCCAGGTCAAATGCACCGGCGGTTTTTCCGATGGCAGTGGCGCCGCTGGGGTGACCCTCGATGTGATCGGCTACGACGAGCAAGTACTGGTTGGCGGCAAGCTCGGTGACGACTCGACCCTGACCTTCAAACGCCCCGACGGCGAGTTCTACGTGCTGTTCGATGCAGGCCCGGGCCACGTGGTGGAAGTCGATTACGCCGACATCGCGCAACCATGAGTGGCCCAGGCATGAGCCATACCCAGGTAGTGCGCCCGGCCGGAGCCGGGCACGAAACGCTGTACGTGCTGCTGATCAGCCTGTTGATCATCGCCCTGGCGGCCAGCGTGGTCCTGCTGCGCGGCGAGCGCGAGGACGAGCAGGCCATCGCCAGCCACCAGATCGACGCCCGCCGCGACCTTACAGCTGCCGAACAAGGCATTTATACCGACCTGCGCGTGGCATTCGACGAAATCCAGATGCTGCGCGAGGAAAGCGATGCCACGCCTGGCGTCGAGGCCCTGGCCGAGGAGGGCCTGCCACCGTTCGTGGTCGACGCCGGCAGCCAGAGCCGTGGCAGCCACCATTGGCAGTGGCTGCCGAGCGGTGCCTATCTGGGCCGCAGCCAGGCGCCACAGGTGGCGGGCAGCTTCCTGATGATTCTGCCCGACGCTGGCAGCAGCGAAGTCGACGTCTGGCTGCGCCGCGACAGCGCCGCCGTGCTTCCGGACGACCTGGGCCAAGCCGCGCTGATCGCTGCCGGCTGGCAGCAGGTGGTCAGCCATTACGACGCCGGGGTCACCCGCGAACACCGTCACTGAACCCAAGGACTCTTCCATGTTCCGCAAAGCCCTCGCCCTGTTCCTGGCCTGCGCCCTGCCGGCGCTGGCCCTGGCCGACGCCGGCAAGCCCCTGCGCATCGGCATCACCCTGCACCCTTACTACAGCTACGTGAGCAATATCGTTGGTGACAAGGCCGAAGTGGTGCCGCTGATTCCGGCGGGTTTCAACCCGCACGCCTACGAACCCCGCGCCGAGGACATCAAGCGCATCGGCTCGTTGGACGTGGTGGTACTCAATGGCGTTGGTCATGACGACTTCGCCGACCGCATGATCGCCGCCAGCGAAAAGCCTGATATCAAAACCATCGAAGCCAACCAGAACGTGCCGTTGCTCGCAGCCACCGGTATCGCCGCCCGCGGCGCCGGCAAGGTGGTCAACCCGCACACCTTCCTGTCGATCAGCACCACCATCGCCCAGGTCAACAACATCGCCCGCGAGCTGGGCAAGCTCGACCCGGACAACGCCAAGCTCTACACGCAAAACGCTCGCGCCTATGCCAAGCGCCTGCGCGCATTGCGTGCCGAGGCCCTGGCCAAAGTCACCGAAGCGCCCTCCGCCACTTTCCGCGTCGCCACCATCCATGCCGCCTATGACTACCTGGTGCGCGATTTCGGCCTGGAAGTGACCGCCGTCGTCGAGCCCGCCCACGGCATCGAACCGAGCCCTGCGCAGTTGAAAAAGACCATCGACCAGCTCAAGGCGCTGGACGTGAAAGTGATCTTCTCGGAGATGGACTTCCCTTCGGCCTACGTGGAAACCATCCAGCGTGAATCCGGCGTGCGCCTGTATCCCCTGACGCACATTTCCTACGGTGAGTACACCAAGGAAAAGTACGAAGTGGAGATGAAGCGCAACCTCGATACCGTGGTCCGCGCCATCCAGGAGAACCGCGCATGACCGCCGCCGCCAACCTGACGGCGCCCGGCGGGCCGCGCATCGAGTTCGCCGGCATCGACCTGACCCTGGGCCGCACGCGCATCCTCGAACAGGTGCAGTTCAGCGTTGCCGCAGGCAGCGTGCATGCCATCGTCGGCCCCAACGGCGGCGGCAAGAGTTCGCTGATCAAGACCTTGCTCGGGCAAATGCCGCATCAGGGCCAACTGACCCTGCATTGGCCAGGCGCGCAGCAAGTGATTGGCTATGTGCCGCAGGCACTGGAATTCGACCGCGGGCTGCCGATGACTGTGGACGACTTCATGGCCGCCATGTGCCAGCGGCGCCCGGCGTTCCTCGGCCTGTCACGCCGAGTGCAGCCGGCGATCGACGCGGCGCTGGCGCGGGTCGGCATGCTCGACAAACGCAAGCGGCGCATGGGTGCGTTGTCCGGCGGTGAGCGCCAGCGCGTGCTGCTGGCCCAGGGCCTGATTCCCGAGCCGCAACTGCTGGTGCTCGACGAGCCGATGTCGGCGCTCGACGAAGCCGGCATCCAGGTGTTCGAGCAACTGTTGCAGGGCTGGCGCCAGGCCGGCACCACCGTGCTGTGGATCGAGCACGACCTGCAAGCTGTGCTGCGCCTGGCCGACCGGGTCACCGGCCTGAGCCGACAGGTGCTGTTCGATGCCCCACCCGCCCAGGCCCTGACCCCGGAGCGCTTGCTCAGCCTGTTCTCCGTTCACCCTCGCAGCGAGAGCCTTGCCTGATGAGTTTTGAAGCATTCCGCCAGCTGGTCCAGGAATGGGCTGGCGCTGGCTACCTGCCGGAGGCGCTGGCCTACGGTTTCGTGATCAATGCCTTGCTGGCCGGCTTGATGATCGGCCCGGTCCTGGGTGGCCTGGGCACCTTGGTAGTGGTCAAGCGCTTTGCCTTCTTCTCCGAAGCCGTCGGCCATGCCGCGCTGACCGGGGTCGCCATCGGCATCTTGCTCGGCGAGCCGTATACCGGCCCTTATGGCAGCCTGTTCGGCTACTGCCTGCTGTTCGGCATTTTGCTCAACTTCCTGCGCAACCGCACCGGGCTGTCGCCTGACACGCTGATCGGCGTGTTTCTGTCGGTGTCGTTGGCCCTCGGCGCCAGCCTGCTGCTGATGCTGGCCGGCAAGATCAACGTACATATCCTGGAGAACGTGCTGTTCGGCTCGGTGCTGACCGTCAGCGGCCAGGACCTGGTGGTGCTGGGCATTGTCGCCGTGCTGGTGCTGGCACTGGCCCTGCCGCTGTACAACCGCATCATGCTGGCCAGCTTCAACCCGCAGCTGGCGGCGGTGCGCGGGGTGGCGGTGAAGACCCTGGACTACCTGTTCGTGGTGCTGGTGACGCTGGTCACAGTGGCCTCGGTAAAGGTGATCGGGGCAATTCTGGTCGGTGCCTTGCTGGTGATCCCAGCAGCGGCGGCGCGCCTGGTCAGCCAGTCGCTGAAGGGCTTTTTCTTCGTTTCGGTGCTGATTGCCACCTTGAGCACCCTGCTCGGCATCCTCCTGCCGATCGTCCTCGACCTGCCGGTGCCCTCGGGCGCTGCGATCATCCTGGTCGCCGGCATCTGCTTCGCCCTCGCCGCGCTGGCCCGCGCCCTCGTCCCTCGCCTGCAAGGAAACCCGGCATGAACCTGAAACACCTCTCCCTTGCCATCGCCCTCGCCGGACTGCCGGCACTGGCATCGGCCACGCAAGTACTGACCACCCTGCCCGTGACCCACAGCCTGGCCAGCGCCCTCCTCGACGGCACCGCCGTGCAGCTCAAGCGTGCCGCGCCAGCCAACCTGCCGGCCAGCCGCCAACCGTCGTACTTCAGTAGCCGTGGCGGCGCTGCACTGGCCAAGGCCGCAGAGCAGGCTGACGCGGTGATCGGCGTGCGCTCGATCTGGCGTGACGACCCGCTGTACCCGATGGCCCGGCGCAGCAACATCCGCATCGTCGAGATCGATGCCGCGCGGCCGGTGGATGGCGCGCTGCCGGGCATCGCCGTGAGCGGCGACGACGCTTATGGCGCCTATCCCTGGCTGAACCCGACCAACCTGGGGCGCATGGCCGATGTGCTGGCCAACGACCTGGAGCGCCTGGCGCCTGCCGACAAGGTCAGGATCCAGGGCAACCTGGCGGCGCTCAAGCGCCAGCTGCTGGAGATGACCGCCAGCAGCCAGACGCAACTGGCCAAGGTCGACAACCTGAGCGTGGTCAGCCTGTCCGAGCGCCTGGGATATCTGGCCAGCGGGTTGAACCTGGATGTAGTGGAGCAGCCGTTGCCGGCGGATGGCAAGTGGGATGAGACGGCGCTCAAGGCACTGGGTGAGAACCTCAAGCAGCAGGATGTGGCGCTGGTGCTGGACCATCGGCAGCCGGATGCGGCGCTGGCCAAGGTGATCGCGGCGGCCGGGGCGAAGTTGCTGGTGGTGGAGAGTGATCCCGAGGATGCGGTGGCTGGGCTCAAGGCGAGTGTCGAGCAGGTGGTCGGAGCACTGGGCGAAGGGTGATATCGCCTGTACCGGCCTCTTCGCGGGCAAGCCCGCTCCCACAGGGATATCACTGTTCTTGAGGTCAGTGATATTCCTGTGGGAGCGGGCTTGCCCGCGAAGAGGCCAGTGAGGTCTAACGGTTCATGCACCGCTCATAACGTTCATCCACCCGCCCGGCAAACCACGCAGTGGTCAGCTTGCGGGTAATCTTCGGACTCTTCAGCTCGATCCCCGGCAGCACCGCTCGCGGCGCGGGTTTGCCCTTCGCATCGGCCAGAGCGAACACTCCGCTGTAAAGCTTGCTGTCCTCGAACGCCAGGCTGTCACCCAGCTCAAGCTGGCTGCGAATCTGCGGATTACGCAGCCCCAGCTTGACCCCCAGCTTGCGCGCTGCCAGTTCAGTGCTGCCGGGCATGATCGAGCCGGGGGCGATCAAGTCGCCATCCAGCTCCAGCTCCGTCCCTGTCACGTTGCTCAAGGCCGCCTGGAACGCAGCATTGCGGCTGGCGTACCAGCCCGCGTTGAAGTCGGCAAAACGGTACAGTTGGCGCTCGTAATGCGCGGGGTAGCCGAGCAGATGAGCGATACCGAAGTACATGCCCCCTCGGCGGCTGAAAACTTCCTGGCGGACGGTGCCGTCATAGGTATAGGGATAATCCTGGGCGTGCTTTTGCGCAAACTCGATGCTGACCTGCATTGGCCCGCCGGTGTGCACCGGGTTCAGGCCGCCGAGTAGCGTCTTGCCCAGTGGCAGGCGCGCGATGAACTCGTCATACAGCGCGCTCAGCTGCTTCTCGCTGCGCACTTCCAGCAGGCGCCGCTGATAGCTCTGGCCGTTGCCCGAGGGTGTGTTCAGCGCACCGTCGACCAAGAGCCTGGGCACGTGCAGGCGCGCCGCGCGGCGGTCGATTTCCTCACGGGCGATGCGCCCGAGGTTGGGCACCTGCGGGTCGGCGTTGAAGGTGGACTCCTGCTCGGTCACCGCCAGCACCGCGCACAGGTTGCGCTTGCTCGGCGTGATGCGCTGGGCCTCGAATGCCACCTGGATATCCTTGGCCCAGCCTTCGCGGTCCCTGGCCTGCGCCGGCAGCAGGCGCATCAGCTGGGCGCGCACCTTGGCCGGGTCGGCCTCGGGCTCTTCCTCGCGGCGCCCGGCGCAGCCCTGCAGCAGCGCCAGGGCCATCAGCCCTGCCGCCAATAACCGCCCGTTCAGGGCTGTTCACCGACCAGGTAGGTCTTGCTGACATGACGGAACTGCGGGTGGCTGGCGCTGCCCATGAGCTCGAACAGCACCATCTCCCGGGTCACCACCTGCGCCCCGGCCTGGCGCATGCGCGCAAGGCCGGCAGCCTTGTTGGCCGGGGTACGGCTGTCGCAGGCATCCTCGACCACGAACACTTGCTTGCCCAGGCCCAGCAGGCCGAGCACGGTCTGCAGCACGCAGACGTGGGTTTCCATGCCGCAGACGATCACTTGCTCACGGGCCATCAGGCTTGGGGGCAGGCACTCGGCGGCCACGCAGGAGAAATGGGACTTTTCAACCACCTCGGCCGCCGGGGCCACCGCGATCAGTTCCGCCAAGGTATGGCCCAGGCCCTTGGGGTACTGCTCGGAGATCACCACTGGCAGCTCCAGGTCGCTGCAGGCGGCCAGCAACCAGCGAGCCCGGGCACGGGTGCCCTGTGGGTCGCTCATGGCACCGATGAGCTTTTCCTGGATGTCGACGGCCAGCAGCGTGGCCTTGTGATATTCGATCAGCATTGTCTGCCCCTCGCCTGGGAAAAGGCCTAGCCTCTCCCAGGCGGGCGACAACGTCAATCAGGCAGAAAGCCGATGCGCTTCAAGGGCCTGCGTCAACGCGCCGAGCACGCGGTCCTCGTGCTCGTGGATGAAGAAATGGCCGCCGGGGAACATCTGCAGCGAGAAGGTGCCGTGGGTTTCCTTGCGCCAGGCCTGCAGTTGTTCCGCACTGGCCCGGTCCGCCTCGCCACCCAGCACATGCAGCGGGCACTGCAAGGCCGGCCGCTGACGGTACTGGTAACGGCCGCAGAGCAGGAAGTCGGCGCGCAGCACCGGCAAGGTCAGGCTCATCAGCTCGGCGTTGTCCAGCACCTCGGGCGGGGTGCCGTTCAGCTCGCGCAGTTCGTGCTTGAGTTCGGCGTCGCTCTTGGGTGCGCGCCAGTTGTTGCCGTCATAGTCCTCGCGCCGGGTCGGCGCTGCGGTGCCGCAGGCGAACAGCGCAGTGGGCGGCGGGCAGCCCAGCGCTTGCAGCTCGTGGGCCAGTTCGAAGGCCAGCAGTGCGCCCAGGCTATGGCCGAGCAGCGCATAAGGCGCACTGGCAACCAGCCGTTGCTCGTTGGCCAACTGCCGGGCCAGCGCCTGCATATCGGTCTGCAGTGGCTCACCCATGCGGGCGCCACGCCCGGGCAGCTCGACCGGGCGCACCTGCAGCCAGGCCGGCAGCTTGCGCCGCCAGCGGCTGTAGACCATGGCGCTGGCCCCGGAGTACGGCAGGCACAGCAGGTTGAGCGTGGTCACTGGGCGGCAGCTTCAGCCATCTGCTGGCGCAGGCTCAAGGGGCGCATGTCGGTCCAGACTTCATCGATATAGGCCAGGCAGTCCTTCTTCAGCCCACTTTTGCCCACCGCGCGCCAGCCTTCGGGGATGGCCTTGTAGTCGGGCCAGATGGAATATTGCTCTTCGTGGTTGACCACTACCTGGAACTGGATATCGTCGCGGTCGAATACGGAAGTCATTGCCTGTCTCCTTGGGTGATGGATGCCGCTGCGCGCCTGGCGCAGGGATGTTCTCAGGTAGACGTAGGGCGCGCAGGAAAAATTAGCCTCACGCGTCTCTCAGCAGGTCATGCGCGTCGAGCAAGCGGAACGCCACCTCCGGATTGCGCTCCAGCCCCCGGCGGATCGCCGCCGGGATCGACTGGCGGGTCTTGCGGCACAGGCCGGGTTGGTCGTCGAGTTCGATGACGATGCCGCGCATGGTGCGCACTTCGTTGAAGCCGGGGCTGATATGCACGCGGATGCCGAGGTTTTCGTACAGCCGTTGCTGAAGGCGCTGCAGGTCTTCGAGGTCCTTGAGGTTTTCCAGGCGTTCGAGCAGGCGCTTTTCTTCCTGGCGGGTGAGCAGGAGGATGCGCCGGGCCGCTGGCGGATGTTCGCCCAGGTGTTCGCGGCCGCAGTCACAGGCGCCAGGGGGGCAAGGTTGGCGAAGAGGGGGTGGGGTGCTCATGGAGCAAGCATAGCCTTACCCGCCTGTTCGCAGTGAAGGCATGAACAAAACTTTCCTGACAGGATAAAAAATTTCACAAACCACTGGACCACGCCCCCTTGCTTCGCCTATAAATCCCCCAAGGGAAATTTATATTCCCATCAAGAAACATCACTTCGCCCGCCGCGAAGCTTCTTTTGCCCTTGTGCCAGACCTGCCCCACTCCATCACGAGGCCTATCCGACATGCACCCCGCTCCCGATCACTTTATCCTGCGCGTCAGTTGCCCGGCCGTGTCCGGCATCGTCGCGGCGGTGACCACCTACCTGGCCGAGCACGGTTGCTACATCAGCGAGATGGCGCAGTTCGACGACGAGGACAATGGCCGCTTCTTCATGCGTGCGGTGTTTCGCTACAACACCGGTGTCAGCGGTGACACGCCGCAGCTGGAAGCAGGATTCGCCGATGTGGCCCAGCGTTTCGACATGGACTGGAGCCTGCACAGCAGCGCCCGGCCACTGCGCGTGCTGCTGATGGTCAGCAAGTTCGACCACTGCCTGGCGGACCTGCTCTATCGCCACGCCAAGGGCGAACTGGACATGCAGATCACCGCCGTGGTTTCCAACCACCTCGACCTGCGGCCGATGGCCGAGCGTCAGGGCATCCGCTTCGTCTACCTGCCGGTGACCAAGGAGACCAAGGCCGAGCAGGAAGCCGCGCTGATGCGCATCGTCGAGGACACCGGCACCGAACTGGTGGTGCTGGCGCGCTACATGCAGATTCTCTCCGACGACTTGTGCCGCCAGCTGTCGGGCCGGGCGATCAACATCCATCACTCCTTCCTGCCCGGTTTCAAGGGTGCCAAGCCCTATCACCAGGCCTACCAGCGCGGGGTCAAGCTGATCGGCGCCACCGCCCATTACGTCACCAGCGACCTCGATGAAGGCCCGATCATCGAGCAGGAAGTGCAGCGCGTGGATCACGCCTATGCCCCCGACGACCTGGTGGCGATCGGCCGCGACACCGAAACCATCGCCCTGTCCCGCGCGGTGAAGTACCACCTCGAACACCGGGTGTTCCTCAACCATGACCGCACGGTGATCTTCAAATGAACGCCATCCCCAGCATCAAGCTGATCGACGGCAAGGCCACCGCTGCGCGTGTGCTGGCCGAGGTCCGCGAGCAGGTGCAGGCCTTGCACCAGGCTGGCGTGCAGCCGGGCCTGGCGGTGGTCCTGGTCGGGGACGATGCCGCCAGCCAGGTGTATGTGCGCAACAAGGTGCTGCGCGCCGGGGAAGTGGGCATCCGCTCGCTGGAGCATCGCCTGCCTGCCGATACCACCCAGGCTCAGCTGCTGACCTTGATTGACCGGCTCAACCGTGACACCGAGGTCAACGGTATCCTCGTACAGCTGCCATTGCCCACGCATGTGGATGAACACCGCATTCTCCAGGCGATCAGCCCGCTGAAGGACGTGGACGGCTTCCACAGCGAAAACGTCGGCGGCCTGGCACAGGGGCGCGACGTGCTTACGCCCTGCACCCCCAGCGGCTGCATGCGCCTGCTGCGCGATGCCTGCGGCGAGCTGCGCGGCAAGCATGCGGTGGTGGTCGGCCGCTCGAACATCGTCGGCAAACCGATGGCGGCGCTGCTGCTGCAGGCCGACTGCACGGTGACCGTGGTCCACTCACGCAGCCGCGACCTGCCGGCGCTGTGCCGCCAGGCCGACATCGTCGTCGCTGCCGTCGGCAAGCCGCAGTTGATCGGCGCTGACTGGCTCAAGCCCGGCGCCGTGGTGATCGACGTCGGCATCAACCGCATCGAGCAAGGCGGCCACAGCCGCCTGGTCGGCGACGTCGACTTCGCCGCCGCGCTGCCTCAGGTTGCCGCCATCACCCCGGTACCCGGCGGCGTCGGCCCAATGACCATCGCCTACCTGATGAAGAACACCCTGCTCGCCCTCGACCTGCAACAGCAGGCCGCCCACCAGGAGCGCACCGCATGCCTTTCGCCCTGCTGAAATACGGCCTGAGCGCCGACTACCCGGTGGAGGTCGACCTGCCGCCACCGAGCGAACTCAAGCCGCGCTATGACGTGGTGATCATAGGCGGTGGCGGCCACGGCCTGGCCATTGCCTATTACCTGGCCAAGTACCACGGCATAACCAATGTTGCCGTGCTGGAAAAGGCCTACCTGGGCGGCGGCAACACTGCGCGCAACACCGCGGTGATCCGCTCCAACTACCTGACCTCCGAAGGCGTGCGCTTCTACGCAGAATCGGTGCGGATGTTCCAGCACCTGTCCAACGAGTTCGACTTCAACATCATGTATTCCGAACGTGGCCAGCTGACCCTGGCGCACACCGACGCCACGGTACGTGCTTTCCGCCAGCGCGCCGAGGTCAACAAGCACTTCGGCGGGCGCACCGAAATGATCGACCGCCAGCAGATCCGCGAGCTGGTACCGAGCCTGAACCTCGACCCCGGCCACCTGCCGGTACTGGCCGGCCTCTGGCACATCGACGGCGCCACCGCGCGCCATGACGCGGTGGCCTGGGGCTACGCCAAACAGGCCGCCAAGCGCGGCGTGGAAATTCACCAACTGACCGAAGTGCAGGACCTGCTGATCCGCAATGGCCGCATCGAAGCGGTCAAGACCAACCGCGGCACCGTGCAGTGCGGTTGCGTGGTACAGGCGGTGGCCGGCGCCAGTTCGCTGTTGATGGCCAAGGCCGGCATCCGCGCACCGATCCACACCTACCCGCTGCAGGCCATGGTCACTCAGCCGTTCAAGCCGTTCCTCGACCCGCTGGTGAGCTCTTCGGCGCTGCACTGTTACGTGCAGCAGACCAGCCGTGGCGAGATCGTCTTCGGCGGTGGTTCGGACCCGTACCCGCTGTACAACACCCGTTCCACCCTCGACCTCAAGGAAAGCCTGCTGGCCCACGCCATCGAGATGTTCCCCTTCATGGCCAACGCCAAGCTGATGCGCCAGTGGGCCGGGATGACCGACATGACCCCGGACTACAGCCCGATCATGGGCCTGTCGCCGGTGGACAACTACTACCTGGACGCCGGTTGGGGCACCTGGGGCTTCAAGGCGACGCCCATCTGCGGCAAGACCATGGCCGAGCTGGTGGCCAGTGGCGGCAAGGTGCCGGAAATGATTGCGCCCTTCGCCCTGGAGCGCTTCAGCCGCTTCCAGCAAGTCAACGAAATGGGCGCCACTGCGGCCAGCCATTAGGAGCACACGACGATGAAGATCCTGACCTGCCCCTTGAACGGCCCGCGCAACATCAGCGAGTTCACCTACGGTGGCGAGTTCAAGCACATGCCCGACCCTGCTCGCTGCAGTGACGCCGAGTGGGCCGACTACGTGTTCAACAGCGACAACCTGGCCGGCGTGGTCATCGAGTGGTGGCTGCACAATGCTTCGAGCTACTGGTTCCTGGCCGAGCGCCACACGGTCAGCGACCTGGTACTGAGCACCTTCGACCCGAAAGACCTGTTCGACCGCCGCGTCGACTTCACCCCCGCCGCCACCCCGGAGATCGCCGGATGAACAGCCTCCCCCGCCTCCCCGCGCCCATGGGCCTGCTGATCGACCGCGAGCGGCCGCTGCGGTTCGAATTCGACGGCCAGCCTTGCCTGGGCTTTGCCGGTGACAGCATCGCCAGCGCTCTGCTCGGCAACGGCCGCTGGCTGCTGTCACGCTCGTTCAAGTACCACCGCCCACGCGGCCCGCTGAGCATGGCCGGGCAGGACGCCAACACCCTGGTGCAGCTCCCCGAAGAGCCTAACGTGCTGGCTGACATGGAGGCTGCCCGTGACGGTCTGGTGGTCGCCGGGCAGAACTTCAACGGCAGCCTGGAGCACGACCGTGACGCCTACCTGGGCAAGTTCTCGCGCTTCATGCCAGTGGGTTTCTACTACCGCTCGTTCTACAAGCCCAAGGGCATGTGGAAGGTCTGGGAGCCGCTGATCCGCAAGAAGGCCGGCCTCGGCGTGCTCGACCTCGGCTTCAGGCCGCAGTACTACGACAAGGCCTATCTGTTTGTCGACCTGGCCGTCATCGGTGCCGGCCCGGCCGGCCTGCGCGCTGCGCTGGACGCCGCCAATGCCGGGGCCAAGGTGTTGCTGGTCGAACAACAGCCGGTACTCGGCGGCTCGTTGACCTACGCCCGCTTCGATATCGCCGGCACCCGTGCCGCCAGCCTGCGCGCGGAACTGCTGGGCGCCGTCGAAGGCCACCCGAACATCCAGATGCTGTGCGAGGCCACCTGCAACGGCTGGTTCACCGACAACTACCTGCCGGTGATCCAGCACAAACGCCTGTACAAGGTACGCGCCACGCGCTGCCTGGTGGCCGCCGGTTCGTTCGACCAGCCGGTGGTGTTCCGCAACAACGACCTGCCCGGGGTGATGCTGACCAGCGCCGCGCAACGGCTGATGAAGCTTTACGCGGTCAAGCCGGGGCAACGTGCGGTGATTCTCACCGGGCATGATGATGGCTACCTGGCCGCACTCGACCTGCAGGAGCAAGGTGTCGCTGTCGCCGCCCTGGTCGACATGCGCGCCGCGCCTGCCGACGCCGCGCTGGCCAGCGAGCTGAAGCGTCGCGACATTCCCCTGCACCTGGGCAGCACCGTCTTTGAAGCCCTGCACGAAGCGGGCATGCGCCATGTCACGGGCGCAGACATCCGCCCGATCACGGGCCAGGGCAAGGTTGGCGACCACGGCCTGCGCGTGGCCTGCGACCTGCTGTGCATGTCCGCCGGTTACATGCCGGTGTATCAGTTGCTGTGCCAGGCCGGTGGCAAGCTGGCCTATGACGTCAACCGTGACGAGTTCACCCTCAGCGACCTGCCCACCGGGCTGGATATCGCAGGCTCGGTGAACGGCCGGCATCGCCTGGACAACGTACTCACCGACGCCAGCCGCAGTGCCGCCGAAGCCCTCGCTGCACTGGGCCTGCAAGCTCAGGCGCCGTCGGCCTACGTTGCCGAGGCCAAGGTCAACTTTCCCTGGCCCATCTTCCCGCACCCCAAGGGCAAGGATTTCGTCGACTTCGACGAAGACCTGCAGGTGCGCGATATCGTCAATGCCACCCGCAGCGGCTATCGCGACGTGCAACTGGTCAAGCGCTTCTCTACGGTCGGCATGGGCCCGTCCCAGGGCCGCCACTCGGCGCTGCCCACCGCACGGCTGGTGGCCCAGGCCACCGGCCGCAGCATCAGCGAAACCGGGGTGACCACCGCCCGCCCGCCGTTCCAGGCAGAGAAGCTGGCGCATGTTGCCGGCCGTGCGTTCGACCCGTACCGTCAGACGCCGATGCACCGCCGCCACCTGCAAGCGGGCGCGAAGATGATGCCCGCCGGCATCTGGCAGCGCCCGGCCTTTTATGGCAAGCCGGAAGAACGCGAACGCTGCATGCAGGAGGAAGCCCGCCATGTGCGCGAGAAAGTCGGCCTGATCGACGTCTCCACCCTTGGCGGCCTTGATGTACGCGGCCCCGATGCCGCCGAACTGCTGGAGCGCCTCTACACCTTCGGCTTCGCCAAGCTGGCCATCGGCCGCACCCGCTATGCGCTGATGACCAACGAGCATGGCGTGGTGATCGACGACGGCGTCTGCGCGCGCCTGGCCGAGCAGCACTTCTACGTCACTGCCACCACCGGCGGCGTCGACCGCATCTACCAGCAGATGCTCAAGTGGAACGCGCAGTGGCGCCTGGACGTGGACATCACCAACGTCACCGCCGCCCTGGCCGCGGTCAACCTGGCCGGGCCGCTGTCGCGCCAGGTGCTGGCCAAGGTCTGTGCCGACCTAGACCTGTCGGCCCAAGCCTTCCCTTATCTGGGTGTGCGCCTGGGCACGGTGGCCGGCATCCCGGCGCGCATCATGCGGGTCGGTTTCGTTGGCGAGCTGGGTTATGAAGTGCACGTGCCAGCGCGTCACGCCGAACGCCTGTGGGACGCGCTGATGCAGGCCGGCGCCGGGCTGGGCATCCGCCCGTTCGGCGTCGAGACCCAGCGCCTGCTGCGCCTGGAAAAAGGCCACGTGATCATCAGCCAGGACACCGACGGCATGACCCACCCGGCCGAAATCGACATGCAGTGGGCGATCGGCCGCAAGAAGCCTTTCTTCGTCGGCAAGCGCTCGATCGAGATCCTCGAAGCGCAGCCGCTCAAGCGCAAGCTGGTCGGCTTCACCCTGCCCAAGGGCAGCCCGCAGCCGCTGGAGGGCCACCTGGTGCTGGACGGTGCGGACATCAGCGGCAACGTCACCTCCTGCGAATACTCGCAGACCCTGGGGCAGATCATCGGCCTGGCCTACGCCGGTGCCCAACAGGCAACGCCTGGCATGCACATCCCGATCCGCGTGGAAGGCGGCGTGATGGTCAATGCCCAGGTGGTGCAGCTGCCCTTCCATGATCCCGACAACTTGCGCCAGGAGCTGTGAACCATGACCAGCCTGAAAGCTGAAGCCTTCATCCCACGCAGCCCGCGGGCCGAGCTGTTGAACACCTGTGCGTTGACCGACCTGACCGAACTGGCGCGAGTCGGGTTTCGCGGCGGGGACAGTGCGGCTTACCTGGAGGCACGCGGTTACCGCCTGCCCTCGCTGCCTAACCAGGCTTTGTGCCAGGACGACGGGAGCTGGGTGGCGCGCCTGTCAGCCAGTGAGTACCTGTTGCTCGGCAGCTTTGCCGACCAGGGCGCGCGGGTAGCCGCCGAAGAAAATGCCTGGGTACAAGATGCCCGGCGCAACTACCTGCTGCCGCGTCAGGACAGCCATGCCTGGTTGCAGCTGTCGGGGGCGCACTGCAGTGCAGTGATGGCCAAGTTGTGCGGGGTTGATCTGCGTCAGCAGGCGTTTCCAATCGGCGCCGTGGCGCAGACTTCGGCGGCGCGGATCAATGTGATCGTGGTGAATGTCGGGAGTGATGAAATGCCGGCGTTGCAGCTGCTGTTCGACCGGGCGTCGCTGGCGTATTTCCAGGAGGCGATGCTGGATGCCATGGATGAGTTCGATGGCGGGTGGGTTGGGGTAGATGAATTGATCGTCTGAAATCCCTGGGGCCGCTGTGCGGCCCTTTCGCGACACAAGGCCGCTCCTACAGGAGATCGCATTCCCTTGTAGGAGCGGCCTTGTGTCGCGAAAGGGCTGCAAAGCAGCCCCGGCATTACAACTGCACCAACCGCTCGCGCAGGAAGGTCACAAACCCCTGCACCGGCCGCGCCACCTGGCGGTGCTGCGGATACACAGCCGACAGCTGTAATGCCGGCGGCACCCACTCATCCAGCACCGTCACCAGGCGCCCGTCCGCCAGCGCCTGGCCGACGATGAAGGTCGGCAAATAGGTCACCCCCATCCCGGCAATCGCCGCATCCCTGAGCAACTCGCCATTGTTGGCGCGCATCCGCCCGCTCACCTGGATCGACTGGGTCTTGCCAGCCTGCCTGAACTGCCACTGCACTTGCCGCGAGTGCCCGTAAGGCAGGCAATCATGCTCGGCCAGTTGTTCAGGCCTGGTCGGAACACCATGGGCTTCAAGGTACGCCGGGCTCGCGCAATACACCCGCTCGACATCGGCAATGCGCCGGGCGATCAGGCTGGAGTCTTCCAGCGCGCCAATACGCAGCGCCAAATCATAGCCCTCGCCAATCAGGTCCACCGGGCGGTCGCTGAGGTCCACCTCCACATCCACCTGCGGATGCAACTGCAGAAACTCGGTCAGCAGGCAGCCCAGGTGGGCCATGGCGAACGACAGCGGCGCACTCAGGCGCAGGGTGCCGCGCAGGGCCTGGGTCTGACCACTGATGTCGTGCTCCACCTGTTGCACTTCACCCAGCAGGCGCAGCGCCGACTGGTAGTAATGCTGGCCCAGCGGCGTGGCGTCCAGGCGCCGGGTGGAGCGGTTGAGCAGGCGCACGCCGAGGCGCTCTTCGAGCTGCATCAGGCGGCGGCTGACCGATTGCTTGGACATGCCCAGGCGGTCGGCTGCGGCGGTGAAGCTGCCGGCCTCCATCACTTGGGCAAAGATGCGCATGTCTTCGTACGGGTTCATTGTCTCGCTCTTGGTGACAGTCAAACGCTTTATAGCGGCTTTTTCCCAAGAGTGCATCTGCTTAATCTACACACAGGTCGCAGCGATGGCCCCTGAAGGCCAGGCAAGACGCCCACTACCAACACTTGCACAGAAAAGGATTCGCTCATGAACATTGTCCACAAGACCCTTACCGCCTCTCTCCTCGCCCTGTCCGTATCCAGCGCATTCGCTGCCGGTAGCCCAGGCGTCGAACAGCACACCCAAGCCTTCCTCGAAGCACTCGAGCAAGGTGGCGGCAAGCCGCTCGAACAGCTCAGCCCGAAAGACGCCCGCGCCGTGCTGACCGGTGCCCAGGCTTCGGTGAAGGTCGACCTGTCCGGTATCGAGGTCAAGCAACACACCATCCAGGCCAACGGCCAGTCGATCACGCTGCAAGTGGTGCGCCCGGCCAATGTCAAAGGTGAGTTGCCGGTGTTCATGTTCTTCCACGGTGGCGGCTGGGTGCTGGGCGACTTCCCGACCCACCAGCGGCTGATCCGCGACCTGGTGGTCGGCTCGGGCGCGGTGGCGGTCTATGTGGACTACACCCCGTCGCCGGAATCGCACTACCCGACGGCGATCAACCAGGCCTACGCCGCAACCCAATGGGTGGCCGCGCATGGCAAGGAAATCGGCGTCGACGGCAAGCGCCTGGCCGTGGCCGGCAACAGCGTAGGCGGCAATATGGCGGCGGTGGTCGCGCTCAAGGCCAAAGAGGCCGGCACCCCGGCGCTGCGCTTCCAGCTGCTGCTGTGGCCGGTGACCGATGCCAGCTTCGAGACGGCATCGTACAAGCAGTTCGCCGAGGGGCACTTCCTCACCACCGGGATGATGAAATGGTTCTGGGACAACTACACCCTTGATGCCAAGGCACGGGCAGAGATCTACGCCTCGCCGCTGCGGGCTAGCAGTGAACAGTTGAAAGGCCTGCCACCGGCGCTGGTGCAGACGGCCGAGTTCGATGTGCTGCGCGACGAGGGTGAAGCGTATGCACGCAAGCTGAATGCGGCGGGCGTGACCGTTACCTCGGTGCGCTACAACGGCATGATCCATGACTACGGGCTGCTCAACCCGTTGAGCCAGGTGCCGGCTGTGAAGGCGGCCATGCGCCAGGCCGCAAACGAACTGAACGTGCATTTGCAATAACGCCAGCCAACCCCATGGCAGGGTCCAGAAGCCCTGCCCTCACTGGAGACTCGTCATGCTCACCGTCCGTAACGCCCAAGACCGCGGCCTGGCCTTTCATGGCTGGCTGAAATCCTTCCACACCTTCTCGTTCGGCCACTACCGCAACCCGGACGAACAGGGTTTTTCCGACCTGCTGGTGATCAACGACGACCGTGTCATCCCTGGCAAAGGCTTTGGCGAGCACCCGCACCGCGATATGGAAATCTTCTCCTACGTGCTCGAAGGCGCGCTGGAGCACAAGGACACCCTGGGCACCGGCTCGGTGATCCGCCCGGGTGACGTGCAGCTGATGAGCGCCGGCCATGGCGTGGCGCACAGCGAGTTCAACCACAGCCAGGCGCAGCCGGTGCACTTCCTGCAGATCTGGATCGTGCCCAATGTGAAAGGAGCGACGCCGCGGTATCAGCAACAGCACTTCAGTGCCGAGGAGAAACGCGGCAAGTTGCGCCTGATCATCTCGCCGGATGGTGCCGAAGGATCATTGCAGGTGCGGCAGAACGCGCGGGTGTATGCGGGCCTGTTCGATGGCGCGGAGCGTGCGACGCTGACCTTGCCGAAGAACCGCCATGCTTATGTGCATGTGGCTCGCGGCAGCATCGAGCTCAATGGCCAGATGCTGAATGAGGGGGATGGGGTGCGGGTAAGGCAGGAACAGGTGCTGGAGCTGGGCAATGGCGTGGATGCAGAGGTGCTGGTGTTCGACCTGCGGCCCCATGAGTTGCCTGGCATGCCATAAGCAGGACCGGCCTCTTCGCGGGCACGCCCGCTCCCACAGGTACCGCACAGGTTCTGAAAACTGTGCAGTACCTGTGGGAGCGGGCGTGCCCGCGAAAGGCCCATCAGCAAAGACTCAGGGCTCGAAGCCTTCAACGATGATCACTTCGGCCTTTGCCACCCCTTGGCGATGGCTGTACGCCTCCTGATACAACTCCGACCGGTAGCACGCCACCGCCTGCTCATAGGAATCGAACTCGATCACCACGCTACGCTGTGGAGTGGGCCGCCCCTCCATCGCCTCGCTGCGCCCGCCGCGAGCCAGGAAGCGACCACCGAATGCCTTGAAGGCAGCGGGAGCGCGCTGGGTGTATTGCTGGTACTGCTCGGGGTCGGTCACGTCGACGTGGGCGATCCAGTAGGCCTTCATCCGCGGGTTCTCCTGTAGCAACGATATTTGTGTATGATGGTATACCATAAAATCACCCCACCACAGTGAGTGTGCAACATGGCTTTCAACACCATCGAGGAACTCCTCGAAGACTACCGGCAAGGCAAGATGGTGCTGCTGGTGGACGACGAGGACCGGGAAAACGAAGGCGACCTGCTGATCGCCGCCGAGCGCTGTGACGCCCAGGCCATCAACTTCATGGCCCGCCAGGCGCGCGGCCTGATCTGCCTGACGCTGACCGACGACCACTGCCAGCGCCTGGGGCTCGAGCAGATGGTACCGGCCAACGGCAGCGTGTTCAGCACCGCGTTCACCGTGTCGATCGAAGCTGCCACTGGCGTCACCACCGGCATCTCCGCCGCTGACCGGGCACGTACCGTTGCTGCCGCCATGGCGGCCGATGCGCGCCCCGAAGACCTGGTGCAGCCGGGCCATATCTTCCCTCTGCGCGCCCGCGAAGGCGGCGTGCTGACCCGCGCCGGGCATACCGAAGCCGGTTGCGACCTGGCCCGCCTGGCCGGTTTCACCCCGGCTTCGGTGATCGTCGAGGTGCTCAACGATGACGGCACCATGGCCCGTCGTCCCGACCTGGAAGTGTTTGCCGCCCAGCATGGCATCAAGATCGGCACCATCGCCGACCTGATCCACTATCGCCTGAGCACCGAGCAGACCATCAAGCGCATCGGCGAACGCGAACTGCCGACCGTGCACGGCACGTTCCGCCTGGTGACCTACGAGGATCGCATCGAAGGCGGCGTGCACATGGCCATGGTCATGGGCGATATCCGCCGTGAGCAGCCGACCCTGGTGCGGGTGCATGTGATCGACCCGCTGCGTGACCTGGTCGGTGCCGAATACGCAGGCCCCGCCAACTGGACGTTGTGGGCGGCGCTGCAGAAGGTGGCGGAGGAAGGTTGCGGGGTAGTGGTGATCCTGGCCAACCACGAGTCTTCCCAGGCATTGCTCGAGCGCGTGCCGCAACTGACCCAACCGGTGCGGCCTTACCAGCGTGGGCAGTCGAAGGTGTATTCGGAGGTCGGGACCGGGGCGCAGATTCTGCAGGATTTGGGTGTGGGCAAGCTGCGTCATTTGGGGCCACCGCTGAAATATGCGGGGCTGGCCGGGTACGAACTGGAAGTGGTGCAGAGCATTCCGTTCGAGCCCGCCATGTTGGGCTGACACCTTCCCCAGTAGGAGCGGCCTTGTGTCGCGAAAGGGCCGCAAAGCGGCCCCAGGATTTCAGCGTCAACACATAAATTGCCGGGGCCGCTTCGCGGCCCTTTCGCGACACAAGGCCGCTCCTACAAAGGCTGCGGCAGTCTGATGAGTACGGAGTGATGGCCGGTAGCCTCATTCCTCTTGCCAAAAGCTTGGAATACCATAATATGATATCCCGTAGACCTTGAATCTGCAGGCCGGCACCTACAATTACCAACGGCCACAAGACACTTTGTTTTAGCTGCTCCCCGAATACTGTTGGCGGGCGCACCAGAAGCCCCGCCTCGAATAACAAAAGCAACGAGGGCGTAACCATGCTGTTGAGCAAACGTGTAACCGCAGTGCTGTCCGCCAGCCTGCTGACCCTGGCATGTCAGGCCGCCCAGGCCGCTGACAGCCTGAATTTCGTCAGCTGGGGCGGTACCACCCAGGACGCCCAGAAAGAAGCATGGGCCGTACCCTTCACCAAAAGCACCGACATCAAAGTCGTCCAGGACGGCCCCACCGACTACGGCAAGCTCAAGGCCATGGTCGAGAGCGGCAACGTGCAGTGGGACGTGGTCGACGTCGAAGCCGACTTCGCCCTGCGTGCCGCCAGCGAAGGCCTGCTCGAACCCCTCGATTTCAGCCAGATCAAGCGCGACAAGATCGACCCCCGTTTCGTTTCCGATCACGGCGTCGGCTCGTTCTTCTTCTCCTTCGTGCTCGGCTACAACGAAGGCAAGCTCGGTGCCAACAAGCCGGCCGACTGGACCGCGCTGTTCGACACCAAGACCTACCCTGGCAAACGCGCCCTGTACAAATGGCCAAGCCCCGGCGTGCTGGAACTGGCCCTGCTGGCCGACGGCGTAGCCCCCAAAGACCTCTACCCGCTGGACCTGGACCGCGCCTTCAAGAAACTCGACACCATCAAGAAAGACATCGTCTGGTGGGGCGGTGGCGCCCAGTCGCAGCAGTTGCTGGCTTCCGGTGAAGCCTCGCTGGGCCAGTTCTGGAACGGCCGCGTCTATGCCCTGCAGCAAGACGGTGCACCGGTGGGCGTGAGCTGGAAGCAGAACCTGGTCATGGCCGACTTCCTGGTCATCCCCAAGGGTGCCAAGAACAAGGACGCGGCCATGAAGTTCCTGGCCAATGCCAGCAGCGCCGAAGGCCAGGCCGAATTCGCCAACAAGACCGCCTACGCCCCGGTGAACCTCGATAGCGTCAGCAAGCTCGACAAAGACCTTGCGCCGAACCTGCCGACCGCCTATGCCCAGGACCAGGTCACCCTGGACTTTGCCTACTGGGCGAAAAACGGCCAGGCCATCGCAGCGCGCTGGAATGAGTGGTTGGTCAAATGAAAGTTGCCATCAACGCCCTGCATAACGCGCAAGGTGCCCCCACGGGCACCGGCGCCCCGGGAACGGCCCCACGCCGCGTCAGCCTGAGCCAGCGCTGGAAAGGCAGCCGCAACCTGCTGCCGGCGCTGCTGTTCCTCGGCCTGTTCTTCTTCGCCCCGCTGGTCGGCCTGTTGCTGCGCGGGGTGCTGGAGCCAACGCCAGGGCTGGGCAACTACGAGCAGCTGTTCGCCAACTCGGCCTATGCCCGGGTGCTGTTCAACACCTTCTCGGTGGCCGGCGTGGTTACCCTGATCAGCGTGCTGCTGGGCTTCCCGCTGGCCTGGGCGATCACCCTGGTGCCCAAGGGCTGGGGCCGCTGGCTGCTGAACATCGTGCTGCTGTCGATGTGGACCAGCCTGCTGGCACGCACCTACTCGTGGCTGGTGCTGCTGCAGGGCTCGGGGGTAATCAACAAGGCGTTGATGGCCATGGGCATCATCGATGCCCCGCTGGAGATGGTGCACAACCTCACTGGCGTGGTGATCGGCATGAGCTACATCATGATCCCGTTCATCGTGCTGCCACTGCAGGCGACCATGCACGCCATCGACCCGATGGTGCTGCAGGCAGGCTCGATCTGCGGCGCAAGCCCGTGGACCAACTTCTGGAAGGTGTTCCTGCCACTGTGCCGCTCGGGGCTGTTCTCCGGGGCGCTGATGGTGTTCGTGATGTCGCTCGGTTACTACGTCACCCCGGCCCTGCTCGGCGGTGCGCAGAACATGATGCTGCCCGAGTTCATCATCCAGCAGGTGCAGTCGTTCCTCAACTGGGGCCTGGCCAGCGCCGCCGCCGCACTGCTGGTGGTGATCACCCTGGTGCTCTTCTACCTGTACCTGAAGCTGCAGCCGGAATCCCCGGTCGGCAACGCGAGGTAAACCGCCATGCTCCTGTCTCCCAATGCCATGGGCCGCCCGCTGCGTACCGGCCTGTACCTGACCACCGGGGTCATCGCGGCCTTCCTGCTGCTGCCGGTGGTGTTCATCGTGCTGCTGTCGTTCGGCTCGTCCCAGTGGCTGGTGTTCCCGCCACCGGGCTGGACCTTCAAATGGTATGGCCAGTTCTTCTCCAATCCGGAGTGGATGGACGCCGCCCTGGCCAGCCTCAAGGTCGCCGTGCTCACCACCATTGCCGCCGTGCTGCTCGGCCTGCCCACCGCGTTCGCTCTGGTGCGAGGCCGCTTCCCCGGCCGTGAAATGCTCTACGGGCTGTTCACCATGCCGATGATCGTGCCGCTGGTGATCATCGCCGTGGCGGTGTACGCGCTGTTTCTCAAGCTTGGCTACACCGGCACGCTGTTCGCCTTCGTGGTCAGCCATGTGATCGTCGCCCTGCCCTTTACCATCATCTCGATCATCAACTCGTTGAAACTGTTCGACCAGTCGATCGAGGATGCCGCGGTGATTTGCGGTGCCTCGCGCCTGCAGGCGATCTTCAAGGTGACGTTCCCGGCGATCCGCCCGGGCATGATCGCCGGCGGCCTGTTCGCCTTCCTGGTGTCGTGGGATGAAGTGGTGCTGAGCGTGATGATGGCCAGCCCCGACCTGCAGACACTGCCGGTGAAGATGTGGACCACCCTGCGCCAGGACCTGAGCCCGGTGATCGCCGTGGCCTCGACCCTGCTGATCGGCCTGTCGCTTCTCGTCATGTTCATTGCCGCCGCCTTGCGCCGGCGCACCGAAAACGCCTGAGCGCGCGGAGAGAATAAAAATGAGTGCAGTGATCAAAGAAAACGCGCCCGGCAAGACCCTGGTCAGCCTGCGCGGCCTGAACAAGCACTACGGCGACTTCACCGCCGTGGACAACCTCGACCTGGAAATCCAGGACGGCGAATTCCTGACCTTCCTCGGCTCCAGCGGCTCGGGCAAATCCACCACGCTGTCGATGCTGGCCGGGTTCGAGACGCCGAGCAGCGGCGAGATCCTGGTCGAAGGCCAGTCGCTGGTCAACGTGCCCCCGCACAAACGTGACATCGGCATGGTGTTCCAGCGTTACTCGCTGTTCCCGCACCTGAACGTGCGTGACAACATCGGCTTCCCGCTGGCGATCCGCAAGCTCAGCGCCACCGAAACGACCAAGCGCGTCGATGCCATGCTCAAGCTGGTGCAGCTGGAAAAATTCGCCCACCGCAAGCCATCGCAGATGTCCGGTGGCCAACAGCAGCGCGTGGCAATTGCACGGGCGCTGGTGTACGAGCCGCGCATCCTGCTGATGGACGAACCGCTCGGCGCTCTGGACAAGAAGCTGCGTGAAGACCTGCAGGATGAACTGCGCCAGCTGCACCGTCGGCTGGGCATTACCATCGTCTACGTGACCCATGACCAGGAAGAGGCCATGCGCCTGTCCCAGCGCATCGCCATCTTCAGCCATGGCAAGATCGTTGGCCTGGGTACCGGCTATGACCTTTATCAGAACCCACCGAATGCCTTTGTCGCGTCGTTCCTGGGCAACTCGAACTTCCTGCGGATCAAGGCCAGCAGCAATGGTGCTGGCAGCTTCGAAGGCCAGGCGGTGGCGATCCGCCTGACCCCGGGCCTGAGCGCCGAGCAGGATGCACTGATCATGGTGCGCCCGGAGAAGGCCTTGGCCCTGACCGCCGAACAGGCCGCGCGCGAGCCATTGCCGGCGGGCTGGAACGAGGTCAGTGCCAAGGTTGGTGAGGTGCTGTTCCTGGGTGAGAGCCAGACCTGCCATGTGGTGACTGCGGGCGGTACCGAGCTGACGGTGAAGGCATTGTCTGCCGCCGGAATGCCGATGCAGCCTGGGGATACGGTGAAAGTGCGCTGGGCGGTGGCGGATGCCTGCATCTATACCGAGTGGGCTGAGAGTGACCTGAGCAAGTCGGCTGGGGCGCATTGATCCCAATGGGTTAGTGGCTGTACTGGCCTCTTCGCGGGTAAACCCGCTTGTATGGTAGGACTTGAAGGGAGGAGGAGGGACATAGCTCGCTTCTGACTGTTCGCAGCAGTACAGACCGTGGGAGA